>CAZLDV010000006.1:0-42311 GCA_964558425.1 uncultured Rhodoferax sp.
CGCCATCCCTTGCCGTCGATCACCTGCTCATTGGCCAGCACGGTCTTGTCGACCGGGTCCCAGTTCACGACCTGGGTCTTGCGGTAGGCAATGCCCTTGTCGAGCATCTTCAGGAACAACCACTGGTTCCACTTGTAGTAACTGGCGTCGCAGGTCGCGACCTCGCGGCTCCAGTCGATCGCCAGTCCCAGCGCCTGCATCTGCTGCTTCATGTAGGCGATGTTGTCGTAGGTCCATTTGGCGGGGGGCACGCCGTTTTTCATCGCCGCGTTTTCGGCTGGCAGACCGAACGCGTCCCAGCCCATCGGCATCAGGACGTTGTAGCCCTGCATGCGCAACTGGCGGGTGAGCATGTCGTTGATGGTGTAGTTGCGCACATGGCCCATGTGCAGCTTGCCGCTGGGGTAGGGCAGCATCGAGCAGGCGTAGAACTTCTTGCGGCTGGCGTCTTCGGTGACGCGGTAGGCGTCCCGGCTGTTCCAGTGCGCCTGGGAAGCCGCCTCGACGGCGTGGTGGTCGTATTTGTCGTGCATGGGGATCGGTTGGCGGCGCCAGTGCCGCTGTCGGGTCGATTCTAGGTGTTCGGCCGCATCCGCCGGGCCGCGGAACCGTCGGCGATGCACGCGCTGTGGAGCGGGGTTCCTCGCGCGCGATGTCTGTCAGCGGGCCGCTTTTTCCGGCTCCGCGACGAATCCGATGCGTCCCAGGCCGGCCTGCTGCGCCACACCCATGATCGCGACGACGCGCCCATAGGGCACGGTCGTGTCGGCGCGCAGCTGCAGTTCGGTGTCCGGGTCGGCCGCGGCGAGCCGTGCCAGCTGTTGCGCCAGTTGTTCCAGCGTCAGCGGCTTGTCGTTCAGGAAAACCTGGCCGGACTTGTCCACCGTCAGCATCACCGATGTGGGTGGGTTGGCCGCCATGGCTGCATCGCTGCGCGGCAAGTCGAGCCGGATCGCGCTGGCCAACAGCGGTGCGGTGATGATGAAGATCACCAGCAGCACCAGCATGACGTCGATCAGTGGCGTCATGTTGATGTCGCTCATCGGCGCATTGCCGGCGCTGCGTTCCAGGCGGCCGAATGCCATGGCGGGGTTCAGGCCTGGTCCGGCGCTGGCGCGCCCGGGTGCAGCAGCAGCTCGCGCAGGTCGCGCGCGAAGCCTTCCAGATCGGCCTCGATGCGGCCGATCTGGCGGCCCAGCACGTTGTAGGCCAGCACGGCAGGAATGGCGACCGCCAGGCCGGCGGCGGTCATGATGAGCGCCTCGCCGACCGGCCCGGCGATCCGGTCGATCGTCATCTGGCCGGCATTGGAGATGGACAACAGCGCATGGTAGATACCCCAGACCGTGCCCAGCAAACCGACAAACGGCGCGGTTGCGCCGACGGTGGCCAGCAAGACCTGGCCGAACTGCAGCCGGTTCAGCACCGCATGCAGTTGCTGGCGCAGCACGCGGGTCAGCTGCTGGGAGCGATCGCCGGCATGGGCCAGCGTGCCGCTGCCCTGGACCTGGGTTGCGGCGATCAGCGACACGACCAACGCATCGCGGTCGAACGCCTGTGCCTTGTGCCGGCCTTGCTGCAGATCGGCCGATTGCCAGAAAGCCAGCGTGCTGCGGCCGACGTCACGACTGGCCCGTCGCAGCAGCCAGGATTTCCAGAAGATCAGGAACCAGCTGCTGATCGACATCAGCAACAACACGATGACCACCAGGTTGCTGACGATGTCGCCCTGGGCAATCAGCTGGATCAGTCCCATGGGCGCTCTCCAGCCCCGATGGCGGCGGCCCGATACGCTGCGATCGGCCCGGATCTCACGCCGTCAGCCCCAACACGTCGAACATGTCGAACAAGCCGCTGGTCTGTCCGGCCAGGAAACGCACCGCGCGCAAGCTGCCCTGCGCATAGGTTTCGCGGCTCGATGCCTTGTGGGCAATCTCGATGCGTTCGCCGGTTCCGGCAAACAGCACGGTATGGTCACCGACGATGTCGCCGCCCCGAATGGTGGCAAAACCGATCGACGAGGGGTCGCGTTCGCCGGTGACGCCGTGGCGTGTGTAGACCGCGCAGTCGCCCAGCGTGCGCCCGGTGGCCTGGGCGATGACTTCGCCCATCTTGAGCGCGGTGCCCGAGGGGGCATCGATCTTGTGGCGATGATGGGCTTCGATGATCTCGATGTCGTAGCCGGTCGCCAATGCGCGTGCGGCGAGTTCGAGCAGCTTGAGCGTGACGTTCACGCCCACGCTCATGTTGGGCGCCATCATGATCGCGATGTCGCGTGCGCAGTCGGCGATCCGTGCCTTTTGCGCGTCGGTGAAGCCGGTGGTGCCGATCACCGCCTGCACACCCAGCGCGCGGCAGGCGGCCAGGTGGTTGAGTGTGCCCTCGGGTCGGGTGAAATCGATCAAGACGTCACAACCGGTGAGGCCGCCGTGGATGTCGTCGGTGACCGCTACCCCGCAGGGCTGGCCAGAGAAGGCTGCTGCATCGGTGCCGACGGATGGGCTGCCAGCGACATCGAGCGCTCCGGTCAGCACGCAGTCGGAGCTCGCGCGCACCGCCTGGATCAGCATCTGGCCCATGCGGCCGGATGCGCCGGCAATGCAGACCCTGCGTTTACGCTCGCTGGCCATCCGGATGGACCGACTCAGGGTTTTGCCGGTTCGAGCGGCGGATAACGGGCCGGCAAGGGCGGTGCGACACGTTGCGGAGCCTCTGGTTTGGCGGGCTCCTTGCTGGCCTGCTGGAACGCCTTGAGCGATTCTTCGCTGGCAACGAGCTCCGGCACCTTGGCGGCCTTGCGACTGTTGTCCAGCGAAGCGACGAACTCGGCCTCGGTGGGCATCGGATCGGCGTCGAAACGATCGAGCACGTCGCCTTTGAAAAATACCGTCAGCTTGCGCAGTTGCGGCTCTTCGCCCTTGCGCCGGAAGCTGAACACGTAGTCCCAGCGGTCGGAATGGAACACGCTTTGCAGCAAGGGTGTACCCAGCAGGTCGCGCACCGCTTGCCGTGGCAGTCCATCGTGCAGCTGATCGACCTGTTCGCGGGTGATCACGTTGCCTTGCACGACGTCGATCTGGTACGGCGTGACGATACTGGCCAACCGGTTGCTCGCCCCGTTGAATCCCGAGCACGCCGCCAGGGTGGCGCACAATGCCAACAGCAGGGGCTTGAGGATGCGGGTTGCGGGCATGACGGATGAGGGCGATATGATCGGTTCATTGTAGCCGCTGCGCCCGCACCAGCGTGCCATCCCCGGAGGTCGAACATGCCCATGGCCAACATCGAAGAACTCAAGAGTACCGGGCTCAAGGCCACGGTGCCGCGCCTGAAGATTCTCGAGATTTTCCAGAAGGGCGAGCAACGCCACATGACGGCGGAAGACGTTTACCGCGCCTTGATCGACGAGAACTCCGACGTGGGCCTGGCAACCGTGTACCGCGTGCTCACGCAGTTCGAACAAGCCGGCATCCTGAGCCGCAGCCACTTCGAGAGCGGCAAGGCGGTCTACGAGCTGGACGACGGCAAGCACCACGACCACCTGGTGTGTCTGGACTGTGGCCGTGTCGAGGAGTTCTACGACGCAGAGATCGAAAAGCGACAGCAGGCGGTCGCCAAGACCAAGGGATTCGTCATCGCGGACCACGCCTTGAGCCTGTACGCGCACTGCAGCAAGGACCCGTGCCCCAACCGTGAATCAGGCGGCCGAGGCAACAGCTGAGCGACACGACAGTCGGCGCTCAGATGCCCGATCCGGCAGGCTGCTTGACGTCCATTGCCTTGCGATGGCGATCAACGAACTCCTGGTAGGTATCGATTCCCCGTAGTTTGAGGATGGTGCTGCGCACGGCAGCTTCGACCAGCACCGCGATGTTGCGTCCGGCCACCACCTGCACCACCACCTTGAGCACCGGAATGCCCAGGATGTCTTGCGTCAGTGGCTCATAGGGAATGCGCTCGTACTCACGCTCCAGCGTCTCGCGGCGCACCAGGTGCACGATCAGCTTGAGGCGGATCTTGCGCCGCACGGCGGTCTCGCCGAAGATGGCGCGAATGTCGAGCAGACCGATTCCGCGCACTTCGAGCAGGTTTTGCAGCAAGTCCGGGCAGCGTCCTTCGATCGTGGTCTGGTTGATGCGGTACAGGTCGACCGCATCGTCGGCCACCAGGCCATTGCCGCGCGATATCAGCTCCAGGCCCAGCTCACTCTTGCCCAGGCCGGACTCGCCGGTGATCAGCACGCCCAGGCCCAGGATGTCCATCAGCACGCCGTGCACCGAGGTGCGTTCGGCAAAATGTTTGGACAGATAGGCCCGCAACACATCGATCACGAAGGCCGAGGATGCGTGGGTCGCGAACATCGGGATCTGCGCGCGTTCGCACAGCGACAACAAGGCTTCGGGCGGCTCCTGGCCGTCGGCCAGCACCAGTGCCGGCGGCTCCAGCGTGACGATGCGGGAGATGCGCCGCGCGCAGTCTTCCTGCGTCGCGTTGGTCAGGTACGTGACTTCGCGTTCCCCCAGGATCTGGACCCGGTAGGGATGGATGTAATTGAGGTAGCCGACCAGGTCGGCGCCCGAACTGGCCGCCTGCACCGCCACTTCGTCGAATCGCCGCTCGGACGCACCGAGGCCGGCAATCCATTGCCATTTCAGGTAAGTACGAAATTCCTCGAACAGGACATCGGCACTGACGACGGTGGGTTTCACGTCGGATCAGGCGAGCCGGCCGGTCAGGCCAGCTGTGCCGATTGCCACTGCGAGATCATGTCGTGCAATTGCGCGGCATCGGTGCAGTGGATCATCTTTTCGCGCAAGTCGGCTGCGCTGAGCAATTCCGCGATCTCGGACAGGATTTCCAGGTGCTTCTGCGTGGCAGCTTCGGGCACCAGCAGGAAGATCAGCAGTTTGACCGCCTGGTCGTCCGGTGCATCGAAGCCGATCGCGTTTTCCATCTGGAATACCGCGGCCATCGGCGCCTTGAGGCCCTTGATCCGGCCATGGGGGATCGCAACACCATGGCCCAGTCCGGTGGAGCCCAGGCGTTCACGCGAGAACAGGCTGTCGGTGACCAGTGCGCGACTCAGGCCGTGCAGGCTCTCGAACAACAAACCGGCTTCTTCGAAAACCCGTTTCTTGCTTGTGGCATCAACGCGCACAAGGACTTGTGCGGGAGGCAGGATGGACGCAAGTCGATTCATGGTGGGTTGCAGATTATGCACACAAAAAAACCGCCCATTGGCCGGGCGGCTATTGTCGTCACGCCGATGACGGTGTTACATCAGTCGCTTGGACGACTCGTGGTGGTGGTCCTGCAGACGGCCCTTGTGGCGGGCCACCTGGCGATCGAGCTTGTCCACCAGCTCATCCACGGCGGCATACAGGTCTTCGTGGGAGCTTTCCGCGAACATGTCGTTGCCTTTGACATGGATATTGCACTCGGCGCGTTGCCTTCGTTCCTTTTCCTTGAGTTTCTCCACGGTCAGCAGTACTTTGACGTCCACCACCTGGTCAAAATGGCGGGTGATTCGATCGAGCTTGGTCTCTACATAGTTGCGCAAGGCTGGTGTGACTTCGAGATGGTGACCGCTGATCGTCAAGTTCATGGATTTCCTCCTGTATCGCTCACTGATGAATGGCCATGACCCAGTGTCAGGCCACGACGGAAGGCAGGGCATGGTTCCTGTTGTTCCCTGCCAGTCGATTCACTATGCCCGCGATGGAGGGTAAAAGCAAGTCCGCGGGCCCGGTGCCGGGCTTGTTGCACGGGGTACGCCTGCGCATGCAATAGACTGGACCCTGGTTACCAAATGTACACATGAGCCTGGACACGATCATCCACTCCGGATTGCGTCAATATGGCCGCGCCTCGGTCGGCCTGGTATTGATGGGCGGTGGTGCGCGAACAGCCTACCAGGTGGGTGTACTGCGCGCGCTTGCTGCCCTGCTGGCGAGCCATTGCGACGCGGCTGCGACATTTCCGTTCCAGATTCTGGTCGGCACGTCCGCCGGCGCCATCAATGCGGCGTTCCTGGCCAGCCGGGCGATGCAGGGCCTGTACGCTTTCGAGCAGCTGGCGCAGTTCTGGCGTCGACTGCGCTCGTCGGATGTGTTCGACCTCAATGTGCCAACCTGGGTCCGTTTCAGCCGTATTGCGGTTGCGCTCAGCCTGTCGCGGCATGCGCAGGCCAACGGTGCGATGATGGACAACGCACCGCTGCGCGAAACGCTGCGCAAGGGCATCTCGCTGGAGGGCATCACAAGCGCCTTGCATTCGAACACCATCGATGCATTGGCCGTGACCGGCTCGAGCTACACCAGCGGCGTGCACTGGACGTTTTGCCAAACCGCCAGCCGTGAAGATTTCGAAGGTTGGAGCCGGCCGGGTCGGCGCGCCGAGTACCAGCCGCTGACGATTGACCATCTGATGGCGTCCAGCGCGATTCCGTTCCTGTTTCCGGCTACATCGCTGCCGATCGATGGGCGACGCGAGTTTTTCGGTGACGGCTCGATGCGCCAGGTGACACCGCTGTCGCCGGCCATGCACCTGGGCGCCAGCCGGATCCTGGTGGTGGGTGTGGGACAGCCCGAACGCTCAAGCCTCGGCGGTGTCGGGGCGGGCGCTCCTGCGCGCGGGCCGACCCTGGGGAGCATGGCGGGCCATGTCATGGCCAGCGTATTCCACGATACCCTGCAGGCCGATGTCGAGCAGACACAACGGGTCACGCAGACCATGCACCGGTTGCCGCGCGAAGCCGCCAATGCGATGCCGTACAAGGCCATCGAGGTGCTGGCGATTGCGCCTTCGCAGTCGCTCGATGCACTGGCACAGAAATTCACCGGTGAACTGCCCGCTGCAATTCGCCATGCCATGGGTGCGCTGGGTGTACTCAAGGGTAGTGGCGGTACGCTGGCCAGCTACCTGTTGTTCGAGCCGCGCTTCGTCCAGTCGTTGATGGCTCTGGGTGAACATGACGCCATGGCCCAGAAGGAAGAATTGCTGGAGCTGGTTCTGGCGCAGTGACGCAGCCCGGTGCGATAATCGCGCTGGCCGGTCCACGGTGCGTGTTTCGGGCTGTGCGGGCCCGCCGGCTCATCGTGCTATCGCCAATTTCCCGGACGCAGCAGACCAACGGGATGGACCATGCTCAACGTTTTCTTACTCGTCAACGGTCGTCTGTACCAGGAAGAAATTGCCTCGCTCGAGGCCTTGTCCCGTTTCACGCCGGTATGGGTCGATCTTGAATCGCCGAGTGCCCAGGAACTGCAATGGATCGAGGCCTATTACGGCCTGGCGATCCCGGCCAATGCGATGGATGAAAACATCGAGGAGTCGGCCCGGTTCTACTCGGAAGAAAACGGCGACCTGAACATACGCAGCGACTTCCTGCTGGCCAGCGGCGGCGAGTCGCGTACGGTGCGTGTGGCGTTCATCCTGAACCTGGCCAACGACACGGTACGCAGCAAGGGCATCCTGTTTTCGATCCACGAAGAAGACGTGCCGGTGTTCCGTCTGTTGCGCATGCGTGCCCGCCGCGCACCCGGATTGGTGGAGGACGGCAAGGAAGTGTTGCTCAAGTTGTTCGATGCGGACGCAGAATACTCGGCCGACACGCTCGAAGGCATATACGACGAACTGGAGCTGGCCAGCGTCAAGGTGCTTTCGGGCGACATGACCGACGAACTGGCCGGCGAGGTGCTCGGTGCGATCGCACGCCAGGAGGACATGAACGGCCGCATCCGGCGCAACGCCATGGACACGCGGCGCGCGGTCAGTTTCATGATGCGTTCCAAGATGCTCAACGCCGAGCAGTTCGAAGAGGCGCGCCAGATTCTGCGCGACATCGACTCACTCGATTCGCACACCACCTTCCTGTTCGACAAGATCAACTTCCTGATGGACGCCACGGTGGGTTTCATCAATATCAACCAGAACAAGATCATCAAGCTGTTTTCGGTTGCGGCCGTGGCCATGTTGCCTCCGACGCTGGTTGCCAGTGCCTACGGCATGAACTTTCGCTTCATGCCCGAGCTGCAGTGGGCGTGGGGATACCCGTTCGCGCTCGTCCTGATGGCGGCCAGCGCGATTGCGCCGATGTGGTATTTCCGCCAGCGTGGCTGGCTCAAGTAGCCCCTGCCGGCGGGTTGCCCGCTTGCGCAGAGCGCAGGCGCCGTCGCAGGCGGATGCTCATTTGTCGCGCAACTCGCGGCGCAGTATCTTGCCCACCGGGGTCTTGGGCAACTCGGCCCGGAACTCGATCGCCTTGGGTTGCTTGTAGCCAGTCAGGTTGTCCTTGCAATAGGCCCGCACCATGGTCTCGGTGAGCGCGGGGTCCTTCTTGACGATGAAGAGTTTGACCGCTTCGCCTGTCCTGGCATCCGGCACGCCGATGCAGGCGCATTCCATCACGCCGCTCAGTTGCGATACCACCTCCTCGATCTCGCTCGGATAGACGTTGAAGCCGCTGACCAGCACCATGTCCTTCTTGCGATCGACGATCCTGAAAAAGCCGCGGCTGTCCATCACGCCGATGTCGCCGGTCTTGAAGTAGCCGTCGGGCGTCATCGCCTTGGCGGTTTCGTCGGGGCGTTGCCAGTAACCGGCCATCACCTGGGGTCCCTTGACGGCGATTTCGCCCGGCGCACCGGGCGCGGCATCGTGCCCGTCGTCGCCGATCAGCTTCATCCAGGTGTTGGGCATGGGTACGCCGATCGAACCACTGAATTCGGTGGTGTTGGCCGGGTTGCCAGTGACGGTGGGTGAGGTCTCGCTCAGGCCATAGCCTTCCAGGATCGGCTTGCCGGTCTTCTCCTGCCACAGCCTGGCCACCGCACCGTGCACGGCGGCGCCGCCGCCGGTCGCGGCAACCAGGTGGCTCCAGTCCACCGTGCCGAAGTCGGGGTGGTTGACCATGCCATTGAACAAGGTGTTGACCGCCGGCATGATGTGAATCGTGTGCCGGGACAACTCTTTGAGCATGCCGGTCATGTCGCGCGGATTGGCGATCAGGATCAGCTTGCCTCCCACCTGCATCGCCATCATCATGCAATAGGTGAAGGCGAAGATATGGTAGAGCGGCAACGCGCAGACGATGGTCGGCTGCTCGCCCTGGGGTATCGTATCGAGCAGGGGTTGGGCCCAGACGGTGTTCTGCAGCACGTTGGCTACCAGGTTGCGATGCAGCAACACCGCGCCCTTGGCCAATCCGGTGGTGCCGCCGGTATATTGCAGTACGGCCATGTCGTCGCCGCTGACCGATGGCCGGGCAAGTGTTCCGGGCGTGCCGCGCGCGACAGCGTCGTTGAATCGGATCGCCGTGGGCAGGTTGAAGGGTGGCACCATCTTCTTTGCGTGGCGCACGGCATAGTTGACCAGGGTACCCTTGAACAGGCCGAGCAGATCGCCCATCGCGCACAACACCACCTGTTTGATCGCCGTGGCTGCCAGGCACTTTTCCAGCGTGGCGGCGAAGTTCTCCAGGATCACGATCGCCTTGGCGCCGGAGTCCTTGAGCTGGTGTTCCAGCTCACGCGCGGTGTATAGCGGATTCACGTTGACCAGCACCAGCCCGGCGCGCAACACAGCCGCCACCACGACCGGGTATTGCGGCACATTGGGCAGCATCACCGCGACCCGATCACCCTGGGCCAGACCCAGAGACTGCAGGTAGACGCCAAGGGCCTGGCTCAGGCTGTCGGTCTGCTTGAAGCGGATGTCGCGGCCCATGAAGCTGTAGGCCACCCGATCGGCGTGCGCGCGAAAACTGGCTTCCATCAGTTCGACCAGGGAGCCGTATTGCGCCACGTCGATGTCGGCCGGGACTGCGGGCGGGTAACTCGCGAGCCAGATGCGATCGGTCATTGTGTGGTGCCTCCCTTTCAGCCGAGACGGGCGGCTGGTCCTGCGCCGGCTCGGTGTCGACTGATGCGTGGTGCCTGTGCTGCCTTGCGCGCTCGCGCACCCTGCATCCGCCCCGATGGGCCGATGCAGTCTGGCATGTCTACTCGATCGCCTTGCCCATATCCTCGACCACCTTCTTGGCATCACCGAACACCATCATGGTCTTGTCCATGTAGAACAGCTCGTTGTCCAGGCCGGCGTAACCGGCCGCCATCGAGCGCTTGTTGACGATGACGGTCTTGGCCTTGTAGGCCTCCAGGATCGGCATGCCGTAGATCGGGCTGCCTTTTTGCAGCGCAGCCGGGTTGACCACATCGTTGGCGCCCAGGATGATCGCCACGTCGACCTGACCGAATTCTCCATTGATGTCATCCATCTCGAACACCTGGTCGTAAGGAACCTCGGCCTCGGCCAGCAACACGTTCATGTGACCCGGCATGCGACCGGCCACCGGGTGGATCGCATACTTGACGGAAATGCCCTTGTCGGTCAGCTTGGCGGCCAGTTCCTTGACCGCGTGCTGGGCCCGCGCCACGGCCAGGCCATAACCGGGCACGATCACCACGGTTTCGGCATTGCTCAGCACGAAGGCGGCGTCATCGGCACTGCCACTCTTGACCGGGCGCTGTACCGCGGAGGCGCCACCGCTGCTGACCGCCTCACCGCCAAAGCCGCCCAGAATCACGTTGAAGAACGAGCGGTTCATCGCCTTGCACATGATGTACGACAGGATCGCACCCGAACTGCCCACCAGTGAGCCGGCAATGATCAGCATGCTGTTGTTGAGCGAGAAGCCGATGCCCGCCGCGGCCCAACCCGAATAGCTGTTGAGCATGGACACCACCACCGGCATGTCGGCGCCGCCGATCGGGATGATGATCAGCACACCCATCACGAAGGCCAGCGCCAGCATGGCAAAGAAGGCGGTCCAGCTTTCGGTGGCCATGAACATCAGGCCCAGGCCGACCGTGGCCAGGCCCAGGACCAGGTTGAGCTTGTGCTGCCCGGCAAACTGGACCGGTGCCCCCTGGAACAGCCGGAACTTGTATTTGCCGCTGAGCTTGCCGAACGCGATCACCGAACCACTGAAGGTGATCGCGCCAATCGCCGCGCCCAGGAACAGCTCCAGCCGGTTGCCGGCCGGAATGGCGCTACCCTTGGCAACGATGCCAAACGCATACGGCTCGGCTACCGCCGCGACCGCGATGAACACCGCGGCCAGGCCGATCATGCTGTGGAAGAACGCCACCAACTCGGGCATCTGCGTCATTTCGACGGTCTTGGCGCGGTAGGCACCATAGGCACCGCCGGCCAGCAGGCCCACCAGCACCCAGACCATGCCCATGCCGAAGTTGTCGGCCAGCTTGTGGATCAGGAACACCGTGGTGACGGCGGCAATGCCCATGCCGATCATGCCGAACAGGTTGCCCCGGATCGAGGTGGTCGGATGCGACAGCCCCTTGAGCGCCTGGATGAAGCACACCGAGGCGATCAGGTACAGGATGGTGACCAGATTCATGCTCATTTGGCTTCACTCCCCTGGGCAACGACCTTCTTCTCTTTCTTCTTGAACATCTCCAGCATGCGCCGTGTCACGAGGAAGCCGCCAAAGATATTCACCGCCGCCAGTGCCACCGCCAGCACTCCCATGCTCTTGCCCAACGTGGTTTCCGTCAGCGCGGCAGCCAGCATCGCGCCGACGATGACGATGGCCGAGATCGCGTTGGTCACCGCCATCAGCGGCGTGTGCAGCGCGGGGGTCACGGTCCAGACCACGTGGTAACCCACGTAGATGGCCAATACAAAGATGATCAGGTTGGTGATCGTGGGGGAAACGATGTCCATGGGGTACTCTCCGGGTGGGATGTTGCGGCCAGGCTGCGGCGGTGCGGATTGCGCTGATGCGGCGTCTAGGTGCGTTTGACGACTCCGCCCTGCGTCATCAGGCAGGCAGCGACGATGTCGTCTTCCATGTCCACCTTCAGCGCTGCGTCCTTGGGCAGGATCAGTTTGAGGAAATCGAGCACGTTGCGTGCATAGAGGGAAGATGCGTCGGCAGCCAGCAGGGCCGGCAGATTGGTCTCGCCGATGAGGGTGACGCCATGGCGCACCACGATCCTGTCGGCCTCCGACAGCGGGCAGTTGCCACCACCGGCCGGGCCTTTGCCGGCCGCGATGTCGACGATCACCGAACCCGGCTTCATGCTCTTGACCATCTCCTCGGTGATCAGCGTGGGCGCCGGGCGTCCGGGGATCAGCGCGGTGGAAATCACCACATCGGCCTGCGCGACCCGCTTGGCCACCTCGATCTTCTGCCGGTCCAGCCAACTTTGCGGCATGGGTTTGGCATAGCCGCCCACACCGACGGCGGCTTCCTTTTCCGCGTCGGTGTCATACGACACCTCGATGAACTTGCCACCCAGCGACTCGACCTGCTCCTTGACGCTGGGTCGCACGTCGGAAGCCTCGATCACCGCACCGAGCCGCTTGGCGGTGGCGATCGCCTGCAAACCGGCCACACCGACACCCAGAATCACGACCCGCGCCGCCTTCACGGTACCTGCGGCCGTCATCAGCATCGGAAAGAAGCGCTGGTAGGTGTCGGCGGCCATCATGACGGCCTTGTAGCCGGCGATGTTGGCCTGACTCGACAGCACATCCATGCTCTGTGCGCGCGTCGTACGCGGCGCCGCTTCCAGTGCAAAGGCGGTCAGGCCCGCGGCGGCCAGGCGCTGCAGGCCTTCGGCATCGAACGGGTTGAGCATGCCAACCAGCGTGCTGCCCGGCTTCATCAGGCCCAATTCCATCTTGGACGGGCTGCGCACCTTGAGCACCAGATCACACCCGAATGCCCCGGCCGCATCGGTGATCTGCGCGCCTGCGGCTTCATAGGCGGCATCGGTCACGCTGGCCGCCACACCGGCGCCGGACTGCACCCGCACGCCATGGCCCTGGGCTGCGAGCTTCTTGCCGGTTTCGGGGGTCAATGCGACACGGGTTTCGCCCGCAGCAGTTTCCGCGGGTATGCCAATCAGCATGGAGCGGCTCCTCTTGTTGGGGGTTGGTGAAAAAGCTTGCCCGGAGCTTACATTAGTTTGCAATTGGTTCAGCGTCGCCCAGGCCTCGCTGTGTATTGTCGGCGTTCGATAATCCGGCATGCCCATTCGATGGAAACCCAATGTCACCGTGGCCGCCGTCATTGAACGCGACGGTCGGTTCCTGCTGGTGGAAGAGCAGACCTCGCAAGGCTTGCGGCTGAACAACCCGGCCGGCCACCTGGACCCCGGCGAAACGCTGGTCCAGGCCTGTGTGCGTGAAACACTGGAAGAAACCGCGTTCCAGTTCGAGCCACAGGCGCTGGTCGGCATCTATCTGAGCGGGCCGGCACAGGCCAGCGGCCCGGGCATGACGCCTGCTGGCAAAGGCGCCATCACCTATCTGCGCTTTGCATTCCGGGGTTTGTTGGGCGACCATGATCCGCAACGCGCACTGGATCACGGCATCGTGCGCACCGTATGGATGTCCTTGCCGGAGCTGCGCGCCAGTGTTGCCCGCCTTCGCAGCCCGGCGGTGTTGCGCTGCGTGGAGGACTTTCAGGCCGGGGTCAGTCACCCGCTGCAGATGTTGCAATCCGACTTCGGGCCGCAGCCGACGGGTCCGGTGCTCGGCGCTGGAGGACATCCATGAGCCTGGCAACGAAACGGCAACGTATCGTGGTGGGGCTCAGTGGCGGGGTCGACTCTGCCGTCACCGCCTATCTGCTCAAGCAGCAGGGCCATGAGGTTGTCGGTGTCTTCATGAAGAACTGGGAGGACGACGATGACAATGAATATTGTTCGTCCAACGTCGATTTCGTGGATGCCGCGGCCGTGGCCGATGTGATCGGCATCGAGATCGAGCATGTCAACTTTGCCGCGCAATACAAGGACCGGGTGTTTGCCGAATTCCTGCGCGAATACCAGGCGGGCCGCACCCCCAACCCCGATATCCTGTGCAATGCCGAGATCAAGTTCAAGGCCTTCCTGGACCATGCGATGCAGGTTGGCGCCGACAGGATCGCGACCGGCCACTATGCGCGGGTGCAACACAATCCGCGAACCGGTCTGTTCGAACTGCTCAAGGGCCTCGATGGCAGCAAGGATCAGAGCTATTTCCTGCACCGGCTGCATCAGGGCCAACTCGCGCGCACGCTGTTCCCGCTGGGCGAGCTGCTCAAGACCGACGTGCGCCGCATTGCCGCGGACATCGGCCTGCCCAACGCAAAGAAGAAGGATTCGACCGGCATCTGCTTCATCGGCGAACGGCCATTTCGCGAATTCCTGAACCGCTATATCGCCACGCAGCCGGGCCCGATCAAGGACGAACGTGGCCGCGTGCTGGGTCAGCATGTGGGACTTAGCTTCTACACCATCGGACAGCGCCAGGGGCTGGGTATCGGCGGCGTGCGAGAAAAGGGCGCCCGGCGCGGCGGTGGTGACCATGCCCCGTGGTTCGTCGCCCGCAAGGATCGTGCGACCAACACGCTGTGGGTGGTGCAGGGGCACGGCCATGCATGGTTGCAATACCGCTCGCTGGTGGCGCAGGATGCAAGCTGGGTTGCCGGCACAGCCCCGCCGCCGGGGCTGTTCGCGGCGAAGGCGCGCTACCGGCAGGCAGACGTTGCGTGCCAGTTGCAGGGCGAGTCCGATGCGTCGGTATTCACGCTGGAATTTGCCGCCGCCCAGTGGGCTGTCACGCCCGGTCAATCGGCCGTGCTGTATGACGGTGCGGTGTGTCTGGGCGGCGGCGTGATTCGCAGCGCGGAACCGGCGCTGCGCGCAGAGAGCGCCGCGGCCGCGCCATCGGCCTGAGGCGCAACGATGCGTTGCAGGCAGCGGCGCACCGTTCGCGGGCCGGTCAGAACGGAATGTCGTCGTCCATGTCGTCGAACCCGCTCGACGGCTTGGCGGCCGCCGGAGCCGCAGCCGGTGCCGGTGATTGTTGGCGCGGCGCCGGCCGCGCCGATGCGGCGGGCGGGCGGGCGTAACTCTCGCCATCGCCATCATGACCGCCGGGATCTCCCATGCCTTCCCGGCTGCCCAGCATCTGCATCTCGCTGGCGATGATGTCGGTGGCGTACTTTTCGACGCCATCCTTGTCGGTGTACTTGCGGGTTTTCAGACGGCCTTCGACATAGACCGACCGGCCCTTCTTGAGGTACTGCCCCACGATCTCGGCCAACTTGCCGAAAAAGGTGACGCGGTGCCATTCGGTTTCTTCGACCTGGTTGCCGTCCTTGCCCTTGTACCGGCTGCTGGTGGCGATCGTGATGTTGGCCACCGGGTCGCCACTGGGCAGGTAGCGGACTTCGGGGTCGCGGCCGAGGTTGCCGACCAGGATGACCTTGTTGACGGATGCCATGATGCTTCTCCTGAAAATAGTTGCCCGATTATCGGCGTATCGGGCCTGACCGAAGACAATCCGGCATCCTCCACTTGCAGTAGCGGTTGTGTCCGGGCCCCTGTTGGCCGGGCGCCGCTGGGTTCCTGCCATGTCCCACGCCCGCGCCTTTCCCTATGACCTGGTCATGTTCGACCTTGACGGCACTTTGCTCGAAACCGCGCCGGAATTGGCCGACGCGGTCAATGACACCTTGGTGGCTTTGGGGCACGGACCGGTAGACCCGGCCCGCGTCCGGGACTGGATTGGCAACGGCGTGCAGGCGATGCTGGCGCAGGCGCTGGACAGTGTGCCAGGGCGATCCGCCGATGGGCCGCACGCGTCCGAGCAGCTGCAGCAGGCGGTGCAGGTGTTTGGTCCCTTGTATGCGGCGCGTTGCGGCAGCAACAGCTGGCCGTACGCGCAGGTCCAAGCCGTGCTGCGCCAGTGGCACGCGCAAGGCGCCCGACTGGCGGTTGTCACCAACAAGGATCGTGTCTTCACCGACCTGTTGCTCGAGCGCCATGGCCTGGCGCCCTGGTTTCATCGGGTGATTGCCGGCGACACGCTGGCGCGCAAGAAGCCCGCGCCGGACGGCATTCTGGACTGTCTGGCGCATTTCGGGGTGGCGCCCACACGGGCCTTGTTCATCGGCGACTCGTCGATCGACGTAGCCACCGCGCGCAATGCCGGCGTCCGGGTCTGGGTACGTGCCGCGGGGTATAACCAGGGTCAACCGATCGCCGCTAGCCAGCCGGACCGCGTCTTCGACCGGTACGCCGAGCTGTTGCGCGACTGACCCGCTCCAGGAGATCTGCCAATGGCCCATCCGCGCAAAGTCCTGTTCATCTCCGCCGACCAATGGCGGGCCGAATGCCTGTCAGCCGTCGGGCATCCGGTGGTCCGCACGCCGCACCTCGATGCCTTGGCGCGCGACGGTGTTCTGTTCAAGCGCCATTTCAGCGTCACCGCGCCTTGCGGGCCGGCGCGCTCCAGTTTGCAGACCGGCCTGTACCTGATGAACCATCGGTCGGGGCGCAATGGCACGCCGCTCGATGCGCGCCACGCCAACCTGGCGCACGAGGTTCGCAAGGCCGGCATGGACCCGATGCTGTTCGGCTACACCGACACCAGCGCCGACCCGCGCGGTCGTGACCCGAAGGACCCTGCGCTGCGCACTTTCGAAGGTCCCTTGCCGGGCTACCATGTCGGCTTGCTGTTTCCGGACTACATGGCCGCCTGGATGAACGACCTGCGTGCCAAGGGCTATCTGTTCGAGGGCCGGCACGATGTCTACCAGCCGAGACCGGGCTTCGACAAGCCGCTCGATCGCGGCCACCGCTACATTCCGACGCTGTACAAGGCCGAGGACAGCGACACCAGCTTCATGACCAACCAGGTCCTCGCCTGGCTGGGCGACCACCGCGATGACGACTGGTTCATGCATTGCGTATTTCTGCGCCCGCATCCTCCGGTGATCGCCCCGCAGCCTTACAACGCCATGTATGACCCGGCCGAGGTGGCGTTGCCGCGGCGCAAGGCCAGCGCCCAGGCGGAGGCACGGCAACACCCGCACCTGGCGCAATGGATCGCCGCCCTGGCGCGCCCGAACCATTACGACGAACACAATCCGAACCATCTGGTCGACATGCCCGAGCTGGAATTGCGCCAGATGCGGGCCTGTTACTACGGCATGATGAACGAGGTCGACGACGCGATCGGGCGTATCGTGGAGCACCTCAAGGCCACGGGCGAATACGCGCACACGCTGATCATCTTCACCTGCGACCACGGCGAAATGGGCGGGGATCACTACACCTGGGGCAAGGAGCTGTATTTCGACCCGAGCTTTCACATCCCCCTGATCGTGCGCGATCCACGCCGCGCCGCCGACGCCGGGCGCGGGCGCCAGATCGACGCCTTCACCGAGTCGGTGGACATCATGCCGACCATCCTGTGCTGGCTGGGACTGGAGATTCCCGCCCAATGCGACGGTCGGGCGTTGTTGCCGTTCCTGGAGGCGCGGGTGCCGGACCACTGGCGCCAGGAAGCGCACATGGAGCTCGATTTCCGTTCGGGTCCCTACAGCGGCCTGGCCGCCGAGCAGGCGCTGGACCTGCTGCCCGATCAGTGCCAACTCGCCATCGTTCGTGGAACGCGCTGGAAATATGTCTTCTTCGCTGCATTGCCACCCTTGCTGTTCGACCTGCAGAACGATCCGCACGAAATGCACGATCTGTCGGGCGATCCGGCGCACCAGGGCGTGATGCTCGACATGGCGCACAAGATGCTGTCATGGCGCCTGGTGCACCAGGAGCATGTACTGACCAACCTGCACAACGGCCGCAACGGCGTCGAGGACCGGCGGCGCACGTGGCCCTGAGCCCCGCCAGCCGAGACCGGGCGGCGGGGAGGGCGGTTTGGGCCGAACGGGTCGGATTGACCTGGCGCAATCGGCGGCGTCAGCCGGACCGGCGGTGGACCTGTCGCGGCGGCGTTCGGCGCACAATGGCCACCAGCGACCGTCGCGACGCGCCCGCAGGCAACCTGCCGGTGTGGCGACCGTCGCATGAACGGGAATCATGGGCGATGTGATGGACAAGCAGATGGCGGCGGCAGGCGCTGGCGTGGTCGTGGCCGTGCGTGGCAGTGTGGTCGACGTTCGGTTTGACGATGGCTTGCCACCGATCCGCTCGGTGCTGCGCGCCGGACCCGAGGCCCGTATCGTGATGGAGGTGCAGGCCCATCGTGATGCACGCCATGTGCGGGCCATCGCGCTCACGCCGACCCAGGGCCTGGCGCGCGGCGCTGCGGTGCGCGATACCGGAGAGCCCTTGATGGTGCCGGTCGGCCCGGACATCCTGTCGCGCATGTTCGACGTGTTCGGCAACACCATCGACCGGGGCGCGCCGCTGGCCGACATGGCATGGCGCTCGGTGCACAACAATCCGCCGCCGCTGGCCGGCCGTTCCACCAACTCCGAGATATTCCAGACCGGTATCAAGGCGATCGATGTGCTGGTGCCGCTTGAGCGCGGCGGCAAGGCGGGCCTGTTCGGCGGTGCGGGAGTGGGCAAGACCGTGCTGCTGACCGAGTTGATCCACAACATGATCGGCCACCACCAGGGGGTCAGCATCTTCTGCGGTATCGGCGAACGTTCGCGTGAGGGTGAAGAGCTGTATCGCGACATGCAAAAGGCCGGGGTACTGCCGAACATGGTGATGGTGTTTGGCCAGATGAACGAATTGCCCGGTGCCCGGCTGCGCGTCGGGCATGCGGCGCTGACGATGGCGGAATACTTTCGCGACGATGCGCACCGCGATGTGCTGCTGCTGATCGACAACATCTTTCGCTTCATCCAGGCTGGCTCGGAAGTCTCGGCGCTGATGGGACAGATGCCTTCGCGGCTGGGTTATCAGCCCACGCTGGGTACCGAGTTGTCGGCCTTGCAGGAACGCATTGCCAGTACCGACAACGGGGCCATCACCGCGATCGAGGCGGTGTACGTGCCGGCGGACGATTTCACCGACCCGGCCGCGGTGCATACGTTCTCGCATCTGTCGGCCTCGATCGTGTTGTCACGCAAGCGTGCCAGCGAGGGACTGTATCCGGCGATCGATCCGCTGCAGTCGGCCTCCAAGATGGCTACACCGGGCATCGTGGGCGAGCGGCATTACGCGCTGGCTCAGGAGACCCGCCGCACGCTGGCGCAGTACAACGAACTCAAGGACATCATCGCCATGTTGGGGCTGGACCAGTTGTCGCAATCGGACCGCAAGTTGGTGGGGCGCGCGCGCCGGCTGGAACGTTTCCTGACCCAGCCCTTTTTCACCACCGGGCAGTTCACTTCGCACCAGGGCAGGTTGGTCAGCCTGGACGACGCGCTCGACGGCTGCGAACGCATCCTGCGCGACGAGTTCAAGGATGTGCCCGAGTCCGCGTTGTACATGATCGGCAAGATCGACGAAGCGCTGGCCCAGGCCAGCTCCGCGCAAGAGACCGCCCATGCCGATGCAGCTTGACATCCTGTTGCCCTTCGAGGTGTACGCCAGTCTGTCTGGCGTGCAGCGGATGGTGGTGCAGACGCTGGAGGGCGCGTTCGGCCTGCTGCCGCGCCGGCTCGATTGCGTGGCGGCGCTCACGCCCGGCATCCTGGTCTACGCGTGTGCGGATCAGGTCGAGCACTATGTCGCGGTCGATGAGGGGGTGCTGGTCAAGGCTGGATCGCGCGTCATGGTGTCGGTGCGCAGGGCGATTGCCGGCAGCGACCTGCATGTGTTGCGCCAGGCAGTCGAAGACGAGTTTCTCGCGCTGGACCAGCAAGAGCAGGCGGTGCGCTCGGCGATGGACCGGCTCGAGACCGGATTCTTGCGCCGCTTCATGGATTTCCAGCATGGATGACGACAACGACGATCCGCTGCCGGTACGCCGGTCCACGCTGGCGCAGCAGGTCGGCTCCAGTGCCGCGCGCAAGCTCAAGGCACGTCGGCACCGGTCGCACGGCGTCTGGTTTGGTCTGGGCATGATGGGGCTGGTGGGTTGGTCGATCGTGGTGCCGACCTTGCTGGGCGCTGCCTTGGGTGTGTGGCTGGACAAGAACCATCCGGGACAGCATTCCTGGACACTGGCGCTATTGGTCGCAGGCCTGATGGTCGGTTGTCTCAACGCCTGGCACTGGATCACCAAGGAAGACAGGGCAATTGCGCGCGAACAGGAAGACGACGATGCATGAGCTGTGGATCGCGATCGGGGTGGCTCTGGTGGGCGCGGGGCTGGGTGCCTTCTTTTTCGGTGGCTTGTGGTGGACCGTGCGCCGCGGCCTGGCGTCGTCTCGGCCGGCTGCCTGGTTTGCCGCAAGCCTGCTGGTACGCATGGCGGTCACGCTGGGCGGGATCTATGCGGTGTCCGGCAACCAGTGGCAGCGTCTGTTGCTGTGCCTGGCCGGCTTCTGGCTGGCGCGCATCGTGGTGCTGCGCATGGCTCCCGCATCGGCGGCTCCGATGCAGGAGCGGGGGTAATCGATGCACCTGAGTCCGGACGAGGTTGTCTTCTGGCGTTGGGGCTTCATCACGCTCAACGCGACCATCGTATTCACCTGGGCGCTGATGGCGCTGCTGGCGGTCGGCTGCTGGCTCGTCACACGCCGACTGTCGCACGCCGTGCAACGCTCGCGCTGGCAGAACCTGCTCGAGATCGTGGTGCTCGGCATCCTGCGCCAGATCGAGGACGTCGGGCTCGAGCAGCCACGACGCTATCTCGGCTTTCTGGGCACCTTGTTCCTGTTCATTGCGGCCGCCGCGTTGTGTACCGTGATTCCTGGCTACGAAGCACCCACCGGGTCGCTGTCGACGACCGCCGCGCTGGCATTGTGCGTCTTTGTCGCGGTGCCGATCTTTGGCATCGGGGGCGAGGGTGTGCGGGCCTATCTTCGCTTCTATATCGAGCCCACGGTCGTGATGCTGCCGTTCAACATCATCAGCGAGGCCTCGCGGACGCTGGCGCTGGCGGTGCGCCTGTTCGGCAACATGATGAGCGGCGCGATGATTCTTGCCATCTTGCTGACCATCACGCCCTTTCTCTTTCCCATCGTCATGACGGTGCTGGGCCTGCTTACCGGCGTGGTGCAGGCCTACATCTTCAGCATCCTGGCGGCGGTCTATATTGCCGCGGCGACCCGCGACAGCGAACGACCACCGCCCCTGGATACCCCATCCGCCCACTGACCCCTGATCCGCATTGCAAAGGAAACCCCATGGACAGCATGACCCTCATCGCCGTCGCCTCGATCATCATCGCGGGCATCACCACCAGCCTGGGTTGCGTTGCACCGGCGCTCGCCGAGGGGCGTTCGGTGGCCAGTGCGCTGACGTCGCTGGCACAGCAACCCGATGCGTCGGCCACCATCACCCGAACGCTGTTCGTGGGACTGGCGATGATCGAGTCGACCGCGATCTACTGCTTTGTGGTGTCGATGATCCTGATCTTTGCCAACCCGTTCTGGAACCACTTCATCGCCTTGACCGCGGGGAAATAGGCCATGCCGATCGACTGGTTCACCGTTGCGGCGCAGGTGCTCAACTTCGTCGTGCTGTTGTGGTTGCTCAAGCGGTTCCTGTATGGGCCGGTTTTGGCCGCTGTCGATGCGCGTGAGAAGCGGATCGCACAGGAACTGGCCGACGCGGCAAGCAAACAAGCGCAGGCCCTGGCCGAGCGCGACGGCTTTGCGCGCCGGAACGCCCAATTCGATGGACAGCGCGCCAGCCAGCTGGCCGAGGTGCAGGCCCTTGCGCAGAAGGAGCACGCGCGCCTGCTGGAACAGGCGCGCGAGTCTGTCAGCCAATGGAGTGCCCGGCGCCAGGCGACGCTGCAGGCGCAGGCGCGGCAGGTCGATGCGCTGATCCGGGCGCAGGCGCAGCAGGAGGTCTTTGCCATCACCCGAAAGACCCTGTCGGAGCTGGCGTCGGTCGAACTCGAGCAGTCGATCTGCCAGGTATTTGTCGATCGGCTCGGGCGAATCGATGCCGTGCAGCGTGAACAGCTGCGTGCGGCCGTGCAAACGGGCGCCGATCCTGTGCGCGTGCGCAGCGCGTTTGCCTTGTCGTCCTCCCTGCGCGACATGATCCGGGTCGCGGTTCAAGCGATGCTCGATGCACCGGTGGCGTTGGAATTCGCGACCCATCCGGAGCTGATCGGCGGCGTCGAGCTGATCTGTGGTGGTCACAAGATCGGCTGGAGCATTGCCGAGTACCTCGATGCCATGGCGCAACAGGTGGTCGAACTGTTGCAGGCCCATGCACGCGAGGCGACGCCATCCCGAAGCGTCCCTGCACCAGCGGCGCCGGCAGCATGAACCTGCGCGAGAGCCCGCTGCACGACCTGCTGGCCGATGCCCTGGACGGGGTGCGCGCGGTGCGACAGGAATTTCAATTTCCGTTTGCTCCGCAGGAGGTCGGCCTGATCCTGGCGGTGGCCACCGGCATCGCCACCGTCAGCGGCCTGCCCGGCGTCGGCGCCGAGGAGTTGCTGCGTTTTCCTGGCGACGTGTATGGCATCGCGTTCAACGTCGACGAAGACGAGGTCGGGGTCGTGTTGCTGGGTGATCACTGGCACCTGCGCGCGGGTGACGCGGTGCACCGTACCGGCCGTGTGATGGATGTCGCGGTAGGCGATGCGTTGCTCGGGCGCGTGATCGACCCGCTCGGCCGACCGCTGGATGGCAAGCCGCCCGTGGCCAGCACGATCCGCTTGCCGATCGAACGACCGGCCACACCCATCATGGATCGCGCGCCGGTCACCGAGCCAGTCCAGACCGGGCTCAAGGTCGTCGACGCGTTGGTCCCGATCGGCCGGGGTCAGCGCGAGCTGATCCTGGGTGATCGGCAGACCGGCAAGACCGCGGTGGCCGTCGACACCATCCTTAACCAGCAGGGGCAGGACGTGTTGTGCATCTACTGTGCGGTGGGCCAACGCGCGGCGGCCGTGGCGCAGGTGGTGGCGACATTGCGCGATGCCGGGGCCATGGCGTACACCGTCGTGGTGGTGGCGCAGGGCAACGATCCCCCAGGCCTGGCGTTTGTCGCGCCCTACGCGGCAACCAGCATCGCAGAACATTTCATGGAGGCTGGCCGCGACGTGCTGATCGTCTATGACGACTTGACGCAGCATGCGCGCGCGTACCGCGAGTTGTCGTTGTTGCTGCGTCGGCCGCCGGGCCGTGAAGCCTTTCCCGGTGACATTTTCTATATCCATTCGCGGCTGCTGGAGCGTTCGACACATCTGGCGCCGGAGCGCGGGGGTGGCTCCATGACGGCCCTGCCGATCATCGAGACCGAAGCCCAGAACATTGCCGCGTATGTGCCGACCAACCTGATCTCGATCACCGACGGGCAGATCTACCTGTCGCCCGATCTGTTCGAACTCGGTGTGTTGCCGGCGGTCGATGTCGGCATGTCGGTTTCGCGGGTGGGCGGCAAGGCGCAACGCGCCGCCTACCGCGCGGTGGCGGGTGACCTCAAACTGGGTTATGCGCAATTCGAGGAACTGGAGGCCTTTGCGCGTTTCGGCGCCCGGCTCGACGACGACACCCGCGGCGTGATTGACCATGGCCGGCGCATCCGGGCCTGCCTGCAGCAGGCGCAATCGGCGCCGATCCCGGTGCGCGATCAGATCGTCGTGCTGCTGGCACTGACGGCCGGTCTGTTTGATCCGATACCGCTGGAGGCCATGGTGCAGGCCGAGCAGGCGGTGCGCGATGCCGCCGGACGTATCGCGCCAGAGCTGGGCCAGCGCCTGATGCATGGCGATACATTGGCGCCATCGGACCGGGATGCCATGGTCGCGCTGGCGCGCGATGCGCTGACGCCCTGGGCCCACGCGGTGCAACAGCCAGCCATTTCTCCTGCCGACAGCGCGCATGCCGCTGCGCCATTGACGGTGCGGGATCCATGAGCGAGGACGCCGTTGGCCTGCGCCGGACCCTTGCCAGCGCGGGCGACCTGCAGTCGGTGGTTCGCACGATGAAGGCGCTGGCGGCCTCCAGCATTGGGCAATACGAGCAATCGGTGCGCGCCCTGGCCGGCTATAACCGGGCTGTCGAGCTGGCCTTGAGCGCCTGCCTGCGCGCGGGTGGCGATGTCAACGCATCGGCGCCGCTGTCGCCAGGGTCGCAACCGCGCGCCACGGTGGCGGTCGTGTTCGGTTCGGACCAGGGTCTGGTGGGGCAGTTCAATCAGAGCATGGCCGATTTCGCCGTTGCGCAACTCTCGGCCCTGACCGTGCCGGCTACCGTGTGGGTGGTTGGTGAGCGGGTGTTTGCCCGGCTACGCGACGCTGACATGGGTCCGGTCCGGGGCCCACTGCCGGTTCCGCTGTCGGTCAAGGGCATCACGGCGCTGGTGGGCCGGATCCTGCTCGAAACCGAAGCGGTGCAGTCGGCTCAGGGCCTGTTCGATCTGCGCATCTTCCACCATCGGCCAAAGGCCGGGTCGGTCCATGCTCCCGTGTCACAGCGGCTGCTGCCACTTGATGCTGACTGGCGTCGCGAGCGGGTCGCAGTACGCTGGCCGACGCAACAGCTGCCGCAGGTCATCCATCCCGGCCGTACGACCATGAGGTTGCTGATCCGCGAGTATCTGTTCGTCTCGCTGTTTCGCGCCTGCGCCGAGTCTCTGGCCAGCGAAAACGCCAGTCGCCTCAGCGCCATGGAGCGTGCCGACAAGAACATCTCCGAGTTGCTCGACGAACTGCAAAGCCGCTACAACCGGCAGCGCCAAAGTGGCATCGATGCCGAGTTGTTCGATATGGTGGCCGGCTTCGAGGCTTTGACCAAACCCAGGCGTGGGCCGCATGCCGGCAAGGCCGGCGCTTGAGGGCGCGGCGGCGGCTTGCCTGCCGCGGCAACGCCGGTCATGGGCGATCAGAATCGCTCGTACGGCATCAGGTATCGCCATTGACCCGCAGGCAAGTTGGCCAACGCCAGTCGGCCGATCCGGATCCGCCGCATGCCGACCACGGTCAGCTGCACCGCACCGCACATCTGTGCGATCTGCCCCGGCAGGCTGCCCTTGACGGCAAAGCGCAGGCCGGTCAGGCCAGCGACTTGTCGGCTGATGCTGACCTTGGCCGGCAACATGGCACGTCCATCGACGACGGGTGCGCGGTTGAGTTGTCGTAGCGCGGCATCGCTGACGGCACCGGCCACGTCGACGATCACCTCGTGTTCGACGCGCGCCGCGTCCTCGGTCAATTTGCGTCGCACCCGCCAGTCCTGCGTAAATACCAGCAAACCACTGGCCCCCGACTCCAGAGGGGTGACGCAGGTCTGACCTTGCAGATGGCGCTGCAGCGGTCGTTGCATCGGATGCTCCCTGTCCCAGCGGCTGCCTGGCAGCAGCAGCGCAGATGCCGGGCGCGGACCCTGGTCCCAGTCATGGCCGGCCGGCTTGTGCAGCAGCACGGTCACGGGCAACACCGGCTCTGCGCGGGCCTGCGGGTCAAGCGTGACCGTCTGGTCGTGCACCTTGAACTGGGGCGCCTCGGTGATCACGCCGTCGACCCGTACCCAGCCCCCTTCCACATACAACTCGGCCTGACGGCGCGAGCAGCCCAGCATGTCTGCCAGCCGGCGGGCGAGTCGAACCGGTTCAGTCATGCGCGGCCATGGAGTGTAGGGAGTCTCAGTGTAGGTGCAGGCGCGGGCGATCGCCTGCGCGTGCGGGTGCGTTTGTAGGAATGATCCTACGAGCACCCCCGGGCGTGCCCGATACCCGTTGCTCAGCAAGCGCGTCAGACTCGGGCCCTGGCCATGAAATATGATACCTTTCACTGCTTCACAAGGCGGCGTTCGCCTGCCTCCTGTTCCCTATCCACCGCTGCCGGTGGATGTAGCTGAGGTCGCGTCGCGCACCATGCCAGTCATCAAGACCTTTATCGTCGAAGACAGTCCGGTCATCCTGGACAGTCTGGTAGCGATGCTGGAAGAAATGGTACCGGTCACGGTCGTGGGCACTGCGGAAGACGAGGCATCCGCGATCCGTTGGCTGAACGATGCAGACAATGAGCATGATCTGGTCATCATCGACATTTTCCTCAAGCGCGGCTCGGGCCTTGGCGTGCTCAAGGCACTGCAGGGCGAGCCTTCCGGCCGACGCCTGGTCGTACTGAGCAATTACGCAACGGCTGACATGCGCCGCACCTGCCTGAAGCTGGGCGCGGACCGGGTATTCGACAAATCCAACGAGATCGACGCGCTGGTGCAGTACTGTGATCGACTCGCGGCCGGTGAAACCGGACCCGCTGCAATTGCGTGATTGCGCTACTGGATCAAGCCGTTCTTGAGCGCGTAATAGGTCAGGTCGCTGTTCGATGCAAGCTGCATCTTCTCCATGATCCGGGTACGGTAGGTGCTGACCGTCTTGACACTGAGCGAAAGTCCCACGGCCAGTTGACCGATCGTTTCGCCTTTGGCCAGACGCAGAAAAACCTGCAGCTCGCGTTCGGAGAGGTGTTCGTGCGGCAGCTTGTCGGCATCGCCGGTGAGCGTGTCGGCCAGGCGCTCGGCCACGCCGGCAGTGATGTATTTGCGGCCACGGTATACGGTACGGATTGCCTTGACCACTTCTTCCGGATCGCAGTCCTTGTTCAGATATCCGCTGGCGCCCTGCCGCAACAAGGTCGTGGCGTAGTGCTCCTCGGGAAACCCGCTCAGGATCAGTATCGGCAGGTCGGGCGCGCGCGCGCGGATCGCCACCAGTGCGTCGACACCGCCGCTGCCTGGCATGGAAAGATCCATCAGCATCACGTCGACGTCACCCTTGCGCACGATGTCGAGCGCCTCGCGCCCGTTGGACGCCTCCGCAACGACCGAAAAGTCGATCTGATCAGAGAAGAATTGACGCAATCCGGCGCGCACCATGGCGTGGTCGTCAACAATGGCTATTCGGATCATCTTCACCCCTTTTGCGTGTGCGCGAATGATCCCACAAACTGGAGCCGGAAACTGCAATGGGCATCCTGACGGGTTTGCGACACAACAGCCTGGTGTTTTTCCTGGCCTGTCTGGCGGCGACCGCCATCTTGCTGGTCAGCGAGGCTGCGTATTGGGGCTCGGTCGAAAAGCTCGATCAGGTCAGCGTGCATCGTGCGGCCCAGAAGAATATCGAGAATCTGATCCAGGGCATCGTCGACGCGGAGACCGGTACGCGGGGCTTCCTGCTCACTGGCAGCAAGGAGTATCTCGGACCGTACCAAGCAGCACTGCGCCAGATCGATGCTTCGATGCGCCAGATCGATGCCTATTACGGCACAGCGTTGCAGCCTGCAGTGCAGCTCAAGCAGCTGCACGAGCTCACACGCGAGAAGTTGTCCGAGCTGGCGTTGACGATCCGGCTGGTTCAGGAAGGTCGCACCAAGGCGACCGCCGACATCGTGATGAGCGGCATCGGCAAGGAAAAGATGGACGAATTGCGCACCATCGGCAACCGGTTGGTGGCCGACGAAGAACGCAACATCGGTGGCGGCCGCACTGCGATCTACCGCACCCTGCTGCTGAGTCGATTCGGCATCATGGTACTGAGCGCCAGCGGTCTGTTGGCACTTTTCCTGTACCTGCGCCAGACGAGCGCACTCAAGCAACATCAGATCGAACAGCAGCGGCTGGTGCAGGCCGAGCGCGATCGGCTGGAGACGGAAGTGGGCGAACGCACGGCCCAGTTGGTGGAGCTGGCACAGCACATTCAGTCCACGCGCGAAGACGAACGCAATCGGCTGGCGCGCAATCTGCATGACGACCTGGGCTCCTTGCTGACCTCGGCCAAGCTCGACGCGGCCCGCATCAAGTCACGCATTTCCAGCGCGGCGCCCGAGGCCGTGCCTCTGTTGGTGCATCTGGTGGAAACCCTGAACAGCGGTATCGCGCTGGGCCGGCGCATCATCGAGGACCTGCGCCCGTCCGCGCTGGGCAACCTGGGCCTGGTGGCGGCGCTGGAAATCCTCGCGCGGGAGTTCACCGATCAGTCCGGTGTCCAGGTGACCTGCGCGCTGGATCCGGTGGCGTTGACGCCGGATGCGGAGTTGACGATCTACCGCCTGGTGCAGGAAGCGATCACCAATGTCGCCAAGTACGCGCGAGCGCGCAAGGTCGAAGTTCGGCTGCGCACGAGCGACGGCTGTGTCGACATATCGGTCAGTGACGACGGCGTCGGATTCGACCCAACGCGCAAGCGCCAATCGGCGTATGGACTGATGGGCATGCGCTACCG
Organism: uncultured Rhodoferax sp.; assembly: GCA_964558425.1. GTDB lineage: Bacteria > Pseudomonadota > Gammaproteobacteria > Burkholderiales > Burkholderiaceae_C > CAISIP01. Next base: position 28,077 of record CAZLDV010000006.1, read on the forward strand.
GGTCGAGGCCCTTGGCGGCAAGCTCGAACTGGTGTCCAAGCCCGGACACGGTGCCACGATCAGCGCCCGGATCCCGAAAGCCGCCGTTGCTGCGGCATGAATACACGGACTGCGCGCAGACCAGCCTCAGCCTCCCGCATCCGGCGCCAGCATGCGCCGGGCATCCACCCATAGGTCGAACTGTTCGGCTGTCACCATGCCCAATGACAGCGCTGCTTCGCGCAAGCTGATGTCGTCCTGATGGGCGGTCTTGGCAATCTGCGCGGCGCGGTCATAGCCAATATGGGGTGCAAGCGCCGTGACCAGCATCAGCGAGTGATGCAGCGATGCCTGCAGCCGCGCTGCGTTGGGCCGGATGCCCGCCACGCAGTGGGTCGCAAAGCTGCGCATGGCGTCGGCCAGCAGCCGCAGGCTGTCCAGTGTGTCGAACACAATCAGCGGCTTGTAGACGTTGAGTTCGAAATGCCCCTGGCTGGCGGCGAATCCGATCGCGACATCGTGCCCGAGTACCTGCGCGCAGACCATCGTGAGCGCTTCCACCTGGGTCGGATTCACCTTGCCGGGCATGATGGAGCTGCCGGGTTCGTTTTCCGGCAATTGGACTTCGCCCAGGCCGGCGCGTGGACCGCTTCCCATCAGGCGGATGTCGTTGCCGATCTTGGTCAGCGCGATGGCCAGCATCTTCAGCGCGCCGTGAAAGGCCACCAGTGCCTCATGGCCGGCCATCGCGGCAAACAGGTTGTCCGACTGCACCAGTGGCAGCCCGAGCTGCGATGCAAGGCATTGCGCGACACGGTCACCGAATTGCGGATGGGTATTGAGTCCGGTACCCACGGCGGTACCACCGATGGCCAACGCATGGACAGCCTGCAACGTGTGGCGAATCTGGTGTTCACACAAGGCCAGCTGCGCCGCATAACCACCAAATTCCTGGCCCATGCGCACCGGAGTGGCGTCCTGCAAATGGGTGCGCCCGATCTTGATCGTTTCATGCAGGCGACGAGCCTGGTCGGCCAGCGCGCCGTGCAAGATGCCCATCGCCGGCAACAGCGTCCGTGTTGCCTGCTGCGCAACGGCAATATGCATCGCGCTGGGGAAGACGTCATTCGATGACTGGCCCAGATTGACCTCGTCATTCGGATGGATGGCTTGTTGGTCAGCAGTCTGCGACTGCAAGGTCTGGGTCGCGAGACGGGCCACGACCTCATTCACGTTCATGTTGCTCTGGGTGCCTGAACCGGTTTGCCAGACCGACAGCGGAAACGCGTCGTCGTGGCGCCCTTCGGCCACAGCGCGCGCTGCCGCGGCAATCACCTGTGCCCTGACCGGAGGCAGCCGTCCCAGCGCCGCGTTCACCTGTGCGGCGGCCCATTTGATCCAGGCGATCGCGTGAATCTGTGCCAGCGGCATGCGCTGGTCTCCGATGGCAAAAAAGTGCAGGCTACGCGCCGTCTGCGCGCCCCACAGGGCAGCGGCCGGAACCTCGATGCTGCCGAAGCTGTCCGTTTCGGTACGTGTGCCTGCCATGGTGCATCCTCCGGGTTTGCCTTGCATGCTAAAGCAGATGCGCACCGTGCGTGTTCGCACGGCCATGCCGACCTTGGAGCCGACGTTGTCGTCTTGGCGCGGCGTCGTCCTACGTCAGGTGGCGGCGCAAACCGATGTCGTGCTGTTTTGCGCCGGCCTACAGTGCACCCATGGACACGGCGCATAGTGTGCCGACCACCCACCTCAGGAGATTTCAATGACCATCCGATCAACTTTTGCAGCCGCCATCGCCGCTGCGGTCTTGGTGACTGCAGCGGGTTGCGCAGTTTCGCGCGGCCAGCAGAGTGCTGGAAACTATATCGACGATGCGGGGATCACGACCCTGGTCAAGAGCCGCATGCTCGAAGACAAGAACGTATCGGGCACGTCGATCTCGGTTGAGACCCTCAACGGCACGGTGATGTTGTCCGGTTTCGCAAAGAGCGCTCTTGAACGCAATACGGCGGAACAGATTGCCCGTGGCGTCAAAGGGGTCACTTCCGTGAAGAACGAGATCGCGATTCGACCGTGACCGGTGCGCGATGGCGAAGTGGCTTGTCTGCAGCACTTCGCCGACGCGCAGGCAATGGCCATTTCCTGCAGCGCGTGCAAGACAAGGAGAGCATCATGAAAAAATTTCAATTCAAGACACTGTCGATACCGACACTGGTTGTGGCAGCGGTATTCGGTCTGGCAGGTTGCGCCGGAATGACGACGCAGGAAAAAGGCACCGTTACCGGTGCAGCCATCGGCGGCGTGGTGGGTAACGTCTTGTGCGGCGGTATTGCCTGCACCGGTGCAGGTGCTGCAGTCGGTGGCGTGATCGGCCACGAAGTCAGCAAATAAGTCGATACCGCGCCGGTTGCACGGCGCGGTTCGCTGCAGGCGGCGCAAGCATCTTCGGATGCTTGCGCCGCTTCTTCGTTGCGGGGTGCGCTGATCGAGGCCCTATTTGCGTTTGAATGCGAGCAGGAATACACCCAGGATCACTGCGCCTGCGCTGACGATGACGGGCACGTTCACCGAACGCTTTTCTTCAACCTTCAGGGCGATGGGGCCCAGTTGCACGCCGGTCGATTCGCGCGTATAGCTGAAACCACCATAGATCAGACCCAGGCATCCGGCGGCAACGAGGACGATTCCGGCGAGTTTGGTGAGGTTCATTGCTAGGCTCCATCGGGTTGGCAGGAAGAAGACGCGCGCGGTGGCCGCGCACACCGGGCCCCGAGGATCGGAGCCTGGCGCATGGACTGTAGCGCAGCGGATCAGCGTCCGGCGCCGGGCTCCGTCGCTGGCCCATTCGCTTGGCGAATCGCGATGTTTCCTCGCCATTGGCAGCTGTGGTTGCGACATCGGTACCGTTGCACCGGTGAAAACAGATTGAGCAAACGGTCGACCCAGCGACGCGGAACACGGATGAGGGTTTCGCCGCACTGTGGACAGCCGGGTCGAGTCGGCGCCGCGCCGGACAATGAAGCAGAAGGATTGTTGTACGCCATGGGCCATTGTCGGGAGGATTTTCGATCGGCACGTGAGCAAAGGTAAGCAAGCGAGGCTGTTGCGGGCGCCGTGTCCGTGCGCCCTGTCATGGTTGTACCCGTGCCACTTTCTGGCCGTCATCCGTGATCGGCTCAGGTACATCAATCTGGGCGATCGCAGGTGCAGATGGTCCGGCGCGCAGTGCCTGACCACGTTGCATCTGGCTGTGCAGCGTGTCGATGAACTGCGTGAGCAAGACGAACGACACAATACACGCGGCAGTTGCAATGATCCACGGCGCAAGCGCGATGGCGGTGTCGGAACGGAAATAGCTGGGCGCGTGCATGCGGCTCTCCTGATTCAGTTGGATGGCCAGACTTTCGCGCAGACCGCATAGGCAAACCATCGGCGACGGCATTCCCGCGGTGTAGGACAGTGCCGCGCCGATGCGGCGCAGGCATCAGAATCGCGGCAGTCCCGCAAACGCCGGGTTCGCGGGCGCGTTGTTGCGCACCAGTTCGCGCCCGTATTCCGCGCAGCGCTGCAGGGTCGGTATCACCTTGCCCGGATTGAGCAGGCCCTTGGGATCGAACGCATGCTTGAGCGCCAGCATGGCTGCGTTTTCGTCTGCGCTGAATTGCACGCACATCGAGTTCAGCTTTTCCACGCCCACGCCGTGTTCCCCGGTGATGGTACCGCCCATCGCCACACTGGTCTCCAGAATGTCGGCGCCGAACAGTTCGCAGCGGCGCAGCTGGTCTGCGTCATTGGCGTCGAACAGGATCAGTGGATGCAGGTTGCCATCACCAGCGTGAAACACGTTGGCGCAGCGCAACTGGTACTTCTTCTCCATCTGCGCAATCGCCAGCAAAATGTCGGCCAGCCGCTTGCGCGGGATGGTCGAGTCCATGCACATGTAGTCCGGGCTGATCCGGCCGCTGGCGGGGAATGCATTCTTGCGCCCGCTCCAAAAGCGCAACCGCTCCGCCTCGTCGCGGCTGACCGCGATCCTGGAGGCGCCATGGTGATTCAGAACGTCGCACATGCGGCCGATTTCCTCCTCGACCTCTTCCGGCGTGCCGTCGCTCTCGCACAGCAGGATGGCCTCGGCGTCCAGGTCATAGCCCGCCCGAACGAAATCTTCGACAGCCGCCGTCATCGGCTTGTCCATCATTTCCAGCCCGGCCGGGATGATGCCTGCCGCGATCACCGCCGCCACCGCATCGCCCGCCTTGCGCACGTCGTCGAAACTCGCCATGATGCAGCGCGCCAGCAGCGGCTTGGGTACAAGCTTCACGGTCACTTCGGTGGTTACCGCCAACATGCCCTCGGAACCGATCACGAGCGACAGCAGGTCGTAGCCGGGAGTGTCCAGCGCGTCCGATCCAAACGTGACCGGCTCGCCGGCGATCGTGAAGCCCCGCACCTTGCGCACGTTGTGCAGCGTCAATCCGTATTTCAGGCAATGCACGCCACCGGAGTTCTCCGCGACATTGCCGCCGATGGTGCAGGCGATCTGGCTCGATGGGTCGGGCGCGTAATACAGGCCCAGCGGAGCTGCTGCCTCGCTGATTGCCAGGTTGCGCACGCCGCTTTGCACCACGGCGGTCCGACTCGCCGCATCCATTGCCAGGATCCGGTTGAACTTGGCCAGACTCAGCGTGACGCCCATCGCGTGTGGCATGGCGCCGCCCGACAAGCCGGTGCCGGCGCCGCGCGCAACCACGGGGACGTGCATCCGGTGGCAAGTCTGCAAAGCGGCCTGGACCTGCAGTTCGGTTTCCGGCAACGCGACGACCAACGGCCTTTGCCGGTAGGCTGTCAGACCATCGCATTCGTAGGGAGTCGTGTCTTCGTTGTGCCACAACAGCGCGTGGTCGGGCAGTACCGCACGCAGTGCCCGCACCACATCGGCCTGGCGTTCAGAGCGACCATGCGTCTGTGTCGGGTCGTGGGAGGGGGAGGCAGGCATCGTCAAACCATGGGCTGTGTCACTGGCTTGGACTGTAGTGCATCGTGAGCCATTTCGGGGTTGAACCGGGTACCGGGCGATCAGGCAAGGGTCTGGCAGCGGTGATCGGCATTGTGCGGCTGCGAGTTCGCGCTGGCAGGCATTGGTGCAGCGGGTATGTCCTGATTCAGTGCGCCCGAGGCACATGGTAGAGTTTGAAAACATGCCCGCGCGAATGCGCGCGGCCCGATCTTTCAACTGGTTTGCAGGAGACCCGATGTTCAAGACACAGACCCCCATCACTCGTCGTTCCGTCGTGATGGGCGCGATTGGCGCCGCTTCCATCAGCTTGACCCCGTTGGCTCGCGCGCAACAGAAGTTCATCAACATCCTGACCGGCGGTCAAAGTGGCGTGTACTACCCATTGGGCGTGGCCTTGTCCCAGATCTACGCCAAGGTGCTGCCCGATGCGAAAGTCACCGTGCAGTCCACCAAGGCATCGGCTGAGAACCTGAACCTGCTGCAGGCCGGTCGCGGCGAGATCGCGCTGACGCTCGGTGATGCCTTGTCCGATGCCTGGAACGGCGACAAGGACGCCGGCTTCGCTGCGCCGCTCAAGAAGCTGCGTGCCGTCGCCGGTGTGTATGCCAATTACATCCAGATCGTTGCCAGTGCCGATTCCGGCATCAGATCGATGGCCGACCTCAAGGGCAAACGCATCTCGGTCGGCGCACCGAAGTCCGGCACCGAACTCAATGCGCGCGCAATCCTGAAGGCGGCCGGGTTGACGTACGGCGACTTTGCCAAGGTCGAATACCTGGCCTTCGGCGAATCGGTCGAGCTGATGAAGAACCGCCAGCTCGACGTGACGCTGCAATCCGCCGGCCTGGGTGTGTCCTCGATCCGCGACCTGTCGACCTCGGTGAAGATCGTCGTGGTGCCGATTCCGGCCGACATCGTTGCCAAGGTGGGTGACCCGGCCTACCAGGGCGCGACGATTCCCGCCAACACCTACACCGGCCAGACCGCCGATGTGCCGACCGTGGCAATCAAGAATTTCCTGGTCTCGCATGAAGGTGTCCCGGCCGATGTGGTCTACCTGATGACCAAATCGATGTTCGACAACCTCGATACGCTGGTGGCCGCACACGCCGCGGCCAAGGGCATCAGGAAGGAAGGCGCGACCACCGGCACGCCGGTGCCGTTCCACGAGGGTGCGCAGAAGTATTACCGCGAAGTCGGCCTGATGAAGTAGCCGCAAGTCGCAATCATGGCCAGCACCGTGCCCCGAGTGGCGGACCGTGGGTCCGCCGCAGTGCACGCAACCGAGGACCACACGCCGGCATTCGCCGGCGCTTTGTTCTGGGTTGCGATCGTCTTCTCCACGTTCCAGATCATCACGGCGGCGTTCAGCCCTTTGTCCAGTACCGTCGTTCGTTCGGTGCACGTGGGTTTTCTGCTGGTGCTGGTGTTCGTGTTGCATCCGCCACTGCGTCAACGGCCGCTCGGATGGATGGTGGCTGCGGTCGCGTTTGCCGCCGGGCTCTACCACTGGGTGTTCGAAGCCGACCTGGTGCAGCGTGCCGGTGAGATGACCCCGTCCGACATGGTCGTGGGCATCCTGACGATCGTGCTGGTGTTCGAAGCATCCCGGCGCATCATGGGTTTCGCGTTGCCACTGATCTGCCTGGTGTTTCTGTTGTACGGCTTGTTTGGCCAATATCTGCCGGGCGTTCTGGCGCATCGTGGCTATGGGCTCGACCAGATCGTCTCGCAGCTCGGTTTCGGCACCGAAGGCATCTACGGCACACCCACCTATGTGTCTTCGTCCTACATCTTCCTGTTCATCCTGTTCGGTGCGTTCCTGGAACAGGCGGGCATGATCACGCTGTTCACCGACTTCGCGCTCGGTCTGTTCGGCCATACCAAGGGTGGGCCGGCCAAGGTGGCGGTGGTGTCGTCCGGCTTGATGGGCACGATCAATGGGTCGGGCGTTGCCAATGTGGTCACCACCGGTCAGTTCACGATCCCGCTGATGAAACGGTTTGGCTACAACGCCGCATTTGCCGGTGGCGTCGAGGCGACCTCGAGCATGGGCGGCCAGATCATGCCGCCGGTGATGGGGGCGGTGGCCTTCATCATGGCCGAGACCATCGACGTGCCCTATCTGGAGATCTGCAAGGCGGCGGCGATCCCCGCCATGCTGTATTTCATCACGGCGTTCCTGATGGTGCATCTGGAGGCGGGGCGCGCAGGATTGCTGGGCATCCCGAAAGAGGAATGCCCTGACCCGTGGGCAGCGATGCGGCTGCGCTGGTACCTGATCCTGCCGCTGGCCATTCTGGTCTATCTGCTGTTTGCCGGCTACACCCCGTTGTTTTCGGGCATGGTCGGGTTGGCCCTGACGGTGGTGCTGATCTTCGGCGCGGCGATGGCAAAGAACTTCGGCAGCCGACCATTGCAGGTCATCTTCTGGGTCTTGATCGGCCTGGCGGCGTCCAGCTTTTTCAAGTACGGCATCCAGGCCATCATCGGGCTGGCGCTGGCCATGGCCGCGGTGTTGTGGTTCGCCAAGGGTGGAAGAGAAACGCTGACGGTTGCGCTCAACGCGCTGGCTGATGGCGCGCGCCATGCGTTGCCGGTCGGCATCGCCTGCGCGCTGGTGGGTGTCATCATCGGCATCCTGACGCTGACCGGCGTTGCCACGCTGTTTGCCGGCACCATCATCCAGATCGGCAAGAACAGCCTGTTCCTGAGCCTGGTGCTGACGATGCTGGTCTGTCTGGTGCTGGGCATGGGTATCCCGACCATTCCCAACTACATCATCACCAGTTCGCTGGCGGCCCCTGCATTGCTCGAACTCGGCGTGCCGCTGATCGTCTCGCACATGTTCGTGTTCTATTTCGGCATCATGGCCGACCTGACGCCGCCGGTGGCGCTGGCGGCTTTTGCCGCTGCGCCGATCGCCAAGGAAAGCGGCATGAAAATCGGCGTGCAGGCCATGCGGGTGGCGATTGCCGGTTTCATCGTGCCCTACATGGCGGTGTATGCGCCGGCACTGATGCTGCAAGGCGGCACCTGGTGGGACACCGGCTATGTCGTGATGAAGGCCATCATCGCGATCGCTTTGTGGGGCGGCACGGCCATCGGCTTCTGGATCGCGCCGCTGAACTGGTTCGAACGCGTGTGGGCATTTGTCGCCGCCGTGTTCCTGGTCGCGGCGTTGCCGGTGTCCGACGAGATCGGGTTGTCGATGGCGCTGGCGCTCGCCGTGTGGCATGGGTTGCGCGTGCGGCGATTGCGGCAAGCGGCCGCCTGACAGCGCGGCGCGAGGGCGGAGTCGCACATGGCGATGCTGGCGGCCCTGTGTCTGGTGGCGGGCAGCGTCCAGGTGCAGCTGCCGGTGCGCCAGTTCACCTTGCGTTGGCAACACTCGATTGAAAAAATCATCTGGGCCGAGGATTACGAAGTCGTTGGCGCGTGGTTGCATTTGTCGCAGGCGCGTATCCGCGGATCGGGTGCCGGCATGGACCCGCCCGACGGTGCCACGCTGGTCGACGGTGTCTGGAATTACCGCCTGGCCGATCCGTGGCGGCGCGAGATCGTGCTGGCGCGGTCCGAGTTCGTGCCGGACTATGAGTTGTGTGTCGATGGCGTGTGTCGGCGGCTGACGCACTGGGTGCCGATTGCGGCGGGGGCGACGACGGTCCGGGCGTGCGGCGGCGAATGAGCGTTCAATTCAGAGGTCGATTTCAGTGCCCAGCTGATGCGGCGCACCGGCTGTGCGCTGCCGCTCGATCCCCGGCTGCCGGTTCCACCCGGGCTGTTCGGACCGGACGGCGAGCCGACCGAGAGCCGCTTCGCGTTCTTCTATCGCAGCAATGTCATGACCGGGTTGATCGATACCTTGAAGGCGTCATTCCCCGTTGTGCACCGAACCGTCGGTCCGGAATTCTTTCGCGCGATGTCGCGCGTGTTTGTCGCCCGCGAGTCGCCCGACTCGCCGATCGATGCTGGCGCCTTCGCGCAGTTTGCGCCGTGGATCTGACCTTGGTCATTCGAGGTCAGGTAGTTCAGATCGATGAACAAGGACCTTGATTGATCGAGCCTGGCCAGGCGTTCGTTGCGTCAATCCGCACGACTCCAGCGCGACCACCATCTGATGAACAGTCGGAGCCGAAACTCCAAAGAATTTCTGAATGTCGGATTCTGCGGGCGCACGTCGATTGATCTTGCTGTAGTAGTAGATGAAGGCAAGGTATTGACCTTGACGCGCGGTGAAGGCTGGCGACCCCTGCCTACTGACACCGCAGGCGTCGCCCCCAATCCGCGTCGAGAGAACAACAGTGGTCATCTGAACAAATGCGAATGGCTGAGAAAGGGCCAACGAATCTTTGTCACACGACAGACGCGCCGAGTGATCCCCGGCCATGGTTGCCAAGCCCTGCACCGCACACCCGGTCGATATAATCCGCAACCTTTCGCCTGTCCCTGCGCCCCCGCGCCCGATTTGCCGTGTCCGACCGCTCCAGAGTTTTTCCCCAGTACATCATGCCCAAGCGGCTGATGACCCAGTTCGGCGGCCTTGTCGCATCGGGACGTTGGGGAACGGTCACGACCGCCATTATCCGCTGGTTCGTCGGCAAATACGGCGTCAACATGGCCGAGGCGGCCGATCCGGACATCCGCAACTACGCCAGCTTCAATGACTTCTTCACCCGCGCGCTCGCGCAGGGCGCACGGCCGATTGCACCGGCCGAACTGATCTGTCCGGTGGACGGCGCGATCAGCCAGTTCGGCGCCATCGAAGCCGACCAGATTTTCCAGGCCAAGGGGCACCGCTATTCGACCACCGCGCTGCTGGCGGGCGATGCCAGATTGGCGGCGCAGTTCCAGGACGGATTGTTTGCCACGCTGTACCTCAGCCCCAGGGACTATCACCGCATCCACATGCCGTGCGCCGGTCGGCTGGTGCGCATGGCCTATGTGCCGGGTGATCTGTTCTCGGTCAACCCGGTTACCGCGCGCGGGGTGCCTGGGCTGTTTGCGCGCAACGAACGTGTCGTCTGCGTATTCGATTCGGTCAAGGGACCGTTCGTGCTGGTGCTGGTCGGTGCGACCATCGTCGGCAGCATGGCCACCACCTGGCACGGTGTCGTCAATCCGCCGCGCACGCGCAAGCCACGCAGTTGGGACTATGCCGGCCAGGCGATCGACTTCCGAGCAGGCGACGAGATGGGGCGCTTCCTGCTCGGCTCCACCGTGGTGGCGCTGTTTCCAAGGGGACGATGCGTTTTCAGTGCCGACTGGACAGCGGGGCGGTCGATCCGCTTGGGTGAAGTGATGGGGATCTGAACGACGCCTGCTGCGCCTGATGCGCAGCCGTGCGTGCCGCTGGACGCGACCGGCAGACGCCCAACAAAAGAACGAGAATTCGGGCTGCCCACTCCGGTAGCCCGTATGCACGCATTTTTTGATTCGGTCAAGCAGATTGCCGCATCCGACCTGGCACTGCTGCGGCGATTTCCGCGCTATGCGATCGCGGTGCTGGTGATCGCCCTGGTGCCGGCCCTGTATGCGCTGATCTACCTGAGCAGTGTCTGGGATCCAAACGCCAACACCCGGGCCTTGCCGGTGGCCATCGTCAATCTGGATGCAGGTCTGCAATACCAGGGGCGGTCCGTGCATCTGGGAACCGAGTTGACGCGGGGCTTGATGGCCATGGGCAGCTTCGGTTTTCGGCCGCTGGCCAGCGTCGATGCCGCCCGCAGCGCGGTGCGCCGTGGCGAGCTCGCGTTTGCGATCGTGATTCCCGCCGATTTCAGCGCCAATGCCGTTCCGGGTGCGTTGCCAGGTGCTGGCAAGGTGACGGTGATCCTGTCCGAGGGCAACAACTATGCGTCGGCCGGTTTTGCGCGCCGGTTCGCCGAAGATCTCGGACACCAGGCCAATGAGATCCTGAACGAGCAACGCTGGGAACAGGTGCTGGCCAAGGCCGATGGCTCGGGTCGCAGCCTGGATGACTTGCGCTTCGGCATGAGCCAGTTGCAGGCCGGACTGCAGGAACTCGAAACCGACATCGGACGCCACACGACGCTGGATCGCCAATGGGCTGATGGTGTACGGCAGGCCGAGACCGAACTGCGCCGGCTGGAGGTTCAGTGGCAGGCCGATGCCGACATCCTGCCGCTGCGTTCTGGTATCGGACGATTGCTCGAACGCCAGCGCCAGTTGACCAGCAGCCTGGAGCCATTGCGCCTGGCGATCGAACAGCCGGGCGGCCGCGACGCTGAGGAGCAGGAGTCCCGTGCCACAACAGTGGCGCCGACGGACGGCCTGCATGTGCCCTGGGACAACAGCAAACGCATCGGCGAGGGGCTGATGCGCGCCGATGCGCGGGTAGGAAAGCTGGTCGATGGTCTGGGCGGCCTGAGCGAGTCCTTGCACGGTGTCGATCGGCAATTGCAACGTGCGGCCGCGCTTGAATCGCCTTCGGCCGGCGGCAAGGCCTTGGCAAGCTCGGTGGCGCGGCTGCGGATGGGTGTCGAGATGGCCGGGTCGATGTTGCCTGCCTCGACCGGCAAGCTCGACGGCAGTGCCCGTGGCCTGGCGGAATCGGTCGAGCCGGTGCTGGAGGTCATGGCACCTGTGGCCAATAACGGCAGCGCGTTTGCGCCCAACATGGTGGCGATGGCGTTGTGGCTGGGTGCCGTGATGGTGGTCTATGTCTTCGCGATGCAGGCGGTTCCGCAGCTGCAGGCCCGGCCTTCGCGACTGGCATTGATCACCGGCAAATTCATCGTTCCTGCGGCAGTCACGGTGGCGCAGGTCGGGTTGATTTTCGCCACGCTGACATGGGCACTTGGCATTCGCATCGCCGAGCCGGTGAGCTTCAGCGCCATCGCCGTGCTGTCTGGCTGGGCGTTCCTGGCCATGGTGTTGTTGCTGGTGCGGGCCTTTGGCGAAGCCGGCAAGCTGTTGGCGGTTCTGCTGCTGACGCTGCAGCTGGCAGCCGGTGGTGGTGTGTTGCCGATCGAACTCAGCGGCGACCTGTTTCGCAGCATGCACGACTGGCTGCCGTTCACCTGGGTCGTGCGGGCCTTGCGCGCCAGCCTGTTCGGTGCGTTCGACGGCAATTGGCTGCTGGCGGCCACCGTCGTGGTGGGTGGCGGCATGCTTGCATGGCTCGCAGCGGCGTTTGTCGGTCGATGGACGTTCGTGCCGCAACACGCGCACCGTCCGCCGATCGACGTCTGAATCGGCGCTAGTTCCTGAAGCTGGCGGCGCGCCTGGCTGCGTTTGCCGTCATCGCTTCCTGCAGATCGTCGCCCAGCAGCATGGCGGCGTTCCAGGTCGCGTTGTAGTTCAGGCTGTCGGCAACCGAGTGGTCGCGGGCGTAGGTGATCATTTCCTTGGTGCCACGGATCGCCAGCGGTGACTTGGCAGCGATGGTGGCGGCGATCTCGCGCACGCCTTCGTACAAGGCCTCACGCGTCGGGAACACCCGATTGACGAGACGCAATTGGCGCGCCTCGTCCGCCAGCACGCGCCGGCCGGTATAGGCCAGTTCACGCGCCATGCCGTCGCCGATGAGGCGGGGCAGGCGCTGCAATGTGCCGACGTCGGCAACCATGCCGATGTCGATCTCCTTGATGACGAAGCAGGCGTCACTGGAGCAATAGCGCATGTCCGCGCAGCTGACCATGTCGATGCCGCCACCGATACAAGCGCCATGGATCGCCGCCAATACCGGCTTGCGACAGTGCTCCAGGCTGCTCAGGGTGTCTTGCAGGTCGAGGATCATGCGACGCAGGTTCTCCCGCATGCGGCCGGCACAGCCGTCCTCGATCGCCGGGCCGAGGCCCATCATCATGTCCAGGTCGATGCCGGCGGTGAACAACCGGCCTTCACCTTGCAGGATCGCACAACGCGCATCCGGGGTGGCGTCGACCCACTGGAATGCCTGGCGCAGTTCCTGCCACATCTCCAGGTTCATCGCATTGGCCTTGTCCGGCCGGTTCAGGCAAACGGTGGCGATGTGCTTGTCAAGCGAGACAGTGAGGGTCTTGTAGTCCATGGTTGCTGGTCAGCGCGTGGGCCTGGACGCGCCGATTCACTGAGGGGGGATACGCAGCACCTGGCCCGGATAGATTTTGTCCGGGTGGCTGAGCATCGGTTTGTTGGCCTCGAAGATCACCGGATACTTGTTGGCGTCGCCATAGAACTGCTTGGCAATCTTGGACAGGGTGTCACCGGACACCACGGTGTGGAACTTGGCCTCGGGTTGCGCCACCTCGACGCTCATCTTGTCGTCGACTTTGGCTACACCGCCGACATTGCCGCAGCACAGCAGGATCTTTTCCTTGGTGGCCTGGTCGGCCGCAATCCCGAACACGGTCGCAATGCCGGAGGCGCCGTCGAAAGTGACGGTCAAGCCGGTTGCCGCCAGCTTTTGCGCCTGCACGTACGCCTCGATGGCGTCACCGGCCGTGCGGTTCAGCGCATCGACCTTGGCCTTCGCGGCCACGTCGTCGGGTTGCGTTGCCAGCGCAGCGGACGCCGCTTCGTTGTCCTTGGACGGGAACAGCTTCTCGCCGGCGGTCTTGATGAAGTCGAAAAATGCCATGGGGATCCTCTCTGGTTGAACGGCACCGGCCGCGGAAAGTTGCGGACGGCCTCCCGCGATCCATGCTGGTCGTCGGGTTCGCTTTCAGTCTACCAGCCGATTGCGCACGCCCAGCCACCGCCATTGCAAGGTATGTGTCCGAACATCGGCCTGATTGACCCCGCGTGGCACTCGGGTATCCATTGACCGGTGATCGCTGCAGGCGAATAATGAATCTTTAGTGAATCAATGTCTCGTATATGAATCAAATCTGATTCAAGCGATCCGCCCGATCCAACCATTGCAAAGAGTCATCGCATGGAAAACGAAGATCTGAGTTCCGAATGGCATGACGTCGCAGCGCGCGACCAGCTGGACCCCGATTTCCCGCTGGGCGTGGAACTGAACGGGCACAACGTCGGTGTGTATCTGCACGATGACCAGGTCCACGCGATCGAGGACATCTGCCCCCACGCCTATGCCTTGCTGTCGCAGGGCTTCCAGGAAAGCGGCGTGATCGAATGCCCCCTGCATGGGGCGCGCTTCGAGATCGGCACCGGAAAGTGCCTCAACGAGATCGGCCAGCATGACATCCGCTGCTTTCCGGTCAAGATCGAACAAGGTCGCGTTTCCATCCGCATCCCGGTCAAGGTCGAGGCGACACCGTCATGAG
>CAZLDV010000006.1:42411-89044 GCA_964558425.1 uncultured Rhodoferax sp.
CGCAGCGCCGGGCCGTCCCCAAGCAAGCTCGCACCGCAGCCCGCAGGGCGAAGGTCTCCTGATGAGCGCAGCGCCGGGCCGTCCCCAAGCAAGCTCGCACCGCAGCCCGCAGGGCGAAGGTAACCCGATGACCACAAGCGCGCCGCTGGCCGGAGTGCCGGCCATCGAATTCATCGGTGTCGAGAAGCGCTTTGCTGCACGGGGCAAATCCCGCGAAGTGCTGGCTGCGCGTGATGTCACTTTCTCCATCGCCCAGGGTGAAGTGGTGTCCATCATCGGTCCTTCCGGTTGCGGCAAGAGCACCTTGCTCAACATGGGCTCGGGGCTGGCCAAGACCAGCGCCGGCATCGTCAAGGTCGCCGGCCAGGTGGTGCAGGGGCCCAATGAGCATGTCTCGTTCATGCTGCAGAAAGACCTGCTGATGCCCTGGCGCACGATTGCCCAGAACATCGAATTCGGTCTGGAGCTGCGCGGGGTCAAGGCCGATACACGCAGGCAGGTGTCTGCGCGGCTGCTCGAGCAATGCCATCTGCAGGGTTTCGGCGCGCATTACCCCAATCAGCTCTCCGGCGGCATGCGCCAACGGGCTGCATTGGCGCGCACGTTGGCGGTCGATCCGCTGGTGTTGCTGATGGACGAACCGTTCTCCGCGCTGGACGCGCAGACCAAGATGATCCTGCAGCAGGATCTGGCAAAGACCGTGACCCGCGAAGGCAAGACCGTCCTGTTCATCACCCATGACCTGGCCGAAGCGGTGGCCTTGTCCGATCGCATCCTTGTCATGAGCGAACGACCGGGCACCATCGTCGAGCAGATCACCGTCGGCATCCCGGGGCGTGACAACCCGATGCAACGACGCAAGCACGACCGTGTCGGCCCACTGATCAGCCAGTTGATGGACCTGCTCAAGCTCGACGCCGAGACCGAAGTGCATTGAGCCTGTCAGCCCCGCTTTACCCCTGCCGCACCCAAACCCACCACCGGAGACACCATGAACAATCACAACACCCCGTCCGCTGTCCGTCGCGCCTGTCTGGCGCTGGCCGTCTGCGGCACTTTTGCCGCGCCGTTGTCGGTGCAGGCCCAGGCGCTGCAGGAAATCACCTATCTGTTGCCAGCACCGGGCGTGTTGCCCGCGTTCGGTCCGTGGATGCTGGCCCAGGCCAAGGGGTACTACAAGGCAGAAGGTCTGGACGTCAAATTCGTCACCGGCCGCGGTGGCGTGGATGTCGCCAAACAGGTCGGCGCCGGCAACGCGGTGATCGGTGGCGCGATCGGCGACACGCCGATCATTGCGCGCGCGCAGGGTATTCCCGTCAAGGCGGTTGCCGTGCTCGGTGCGGGATCGCTGATGCAACTGGTCACGCACAAGGATCTGCATATCGAGAGCCCGCGCGAACTCAAGGGCCGCACCGTCACCACCATTGCCTATACCGACACGACGTACTACGCCCTGCTGGGCATGCTGAGCAAGGTCCATCTGACCAAGAACGACGTGAATATCCAGGCCGCCGGTCCGGCCGGCGTGTGGCAACAGTTTGCCGCGCGCAAGGCCGACGGCATGGCCAGCACACCCGACTGGACGGTAACGGTCATGGAGATGGGCGCGCAGGTCGACATCCTGCCAGCCGACGTCTATTTCAAGAGCATGGCGCAGGCCATCCTGGCTTCCGACGAGACGATCCAGAAGAACCCGCAACTGATCCAGAAGCTGGTGCGCGCGACGATCAAGGGCATGAAGGACATCATGGCCAATCCCAAGGAAGCGGCCAAGGCGTATGTGGCGCATGTGCCGGCGCACAAGGGCAAGGAAGCATCGATCGAAAAGATGTTCGAGATGTACAACAAGTATGTCTACGTGAACCAGAAGGTGCCGGGCATGATGGATGAAGGCCGGCTTGACGGTCTGCAGAAGTTCTATGTCGCCAACGGCGTGGTGCCCCAGGCCACGCCGCTGAAAGACCTCTACACCAACCAGTTCGTCTCCGGCAAGTAAGCCCGGCGAGAGCACGTTCGCTTATGTCTGACAACGCATCGCCGTGGGTCACGGCTGCCTGGAGCTTGGCCGTACTGGTGGTCTTCCTGCTGCTGTGGGAATACGGACCAGGCTGGGTCGGCGTGCCGGCCTTCGTGTTGCCGCCACTGTCCCGAGTGGCGCAGGAGGCCGTGCGGATCTGGCACAACGAACGCCTCTTGTGGCACGCGGGCATCACCTCGCTGGAGGTGGTGGTCGGATTCGTGCTGGGTTCGGGCATGGGCGCGGTGATCGGCTACGCGCTGGGCGTGTCGCCGCGGATCGAGGCCATTCTTTCTCCGTACCTGCTTGCCTTGCAGATCGCGCCCAAGGTTGCGTTCGCCCCGCTGTTCGTGATGTGGCTGGGCTACACGGTCTACCCGAAGATCCTGGTGGCCATCCTGATCGTGTTTTTCCCGGTGCTCATCAACGTGTTGTCGGCCATGCGGGCGATGGATACCGACATGATCAACCTGGCGCGCTCGTTCTCGGCCACGCGCATGCAGGTTTTTCGGATGGTTGAATTTCCGACCACCCTGCCATCCCTGTTCTCCGGCCTGCGCATCGCCAGCACCTTGGCCGTGATCGGTGTTGTGGTCGGCGAGCTGGTTGGGGGCGACACCGGACTGGGCTTCCTGGTGGTATTTTTCGAAGGCCAGGGCAATACGGCAGCGGTATTCGTCGTCATCGCCGCGCTGACTGTGGTGGGCATCTTCGCGTACTACGCGGTGGTATTGGCCGAGCGCAAGGTGCTGCACTATCTTCCCAGCGCACAGCTGCGCGTGTCCTGAGGCAGTCTGCGCCATGTCTGAACCATCGGAGATTCAACTGCAGGGTCGCCGCGTGCTGGTCACCGGCTCGGCGCGCGGCCTGGGCGAGGCGTTCGCGCGGGCGTTGATCGGCGCCGGTGCGCGGGTCGTCGTCAGCGACATATTGCATGAACGCGGTCAGGCTCTGGCACGCGAACTCGGTGCCAGCGCCGCATATGTGCCAATGGACTTGGCCGATGCCGCGTCGATCCGCGCCGGTGTCGATGCCGCGGCCGCAGCCATGGGTGGCCTGGACGGATTGATCAACAACGCAGCCATCACCAATTCCGGCGGCCGCACGATGGACCAGATCGAGGTCGACACGTGGGACCGCGTCATGGATGTCAACGTGCGCGGCACCTGGCAGGCCACGGTGGCTGCCACGGCGCACCTGGCGGTCTCGGGCAGTGGCCGGATCGTCAATCTGGCGTCCGACACCGCCTTGTGGGGCGCGCCCCGCCTGATGGCCTATATCGCAAGCAAGGGCGCCGTGATCGCCATGACGCGCGGCATGGCGCGTGAACTCGGTGCCCAAGGCATTACCGTGAATGCGATCGCGCCGGGCCTGACCCTGGTCGAGGCCACCGAATATGTTCCGCAGGACCGCCATGACCACTACCTGCAGGGTCGCGCCGTGCCGCGCGCCCAGGTGCCGCGCGATGTCACCGCCGCCGCCTTGTTTCTGCTGACGCGCGCCAGCGGTTTCATCACCGGGCAATTGCTGCCGGTCAACGGCGGGTTTGTCATGCACTGAACTGAACTGAAATTGGAATCTGACCCCGTTTGAATCCCATACCCGCACGAAAGGAAAACGCCATGGAAAGCCAAGCTGCAGCCAACCAACCTGTCTACAACGAGCGTGGCTTGCTCGACGCCCGGATTCCTCCGGAATCCGAGATCCAGCAAGGCATGCTGCGGGCCGAGGGCCAGAGCTTTGCGCAATGGATGGAGTCCCGGGTCGCGCGGTTCGCGACCCGCAGCTACGACTGGGATGCGCTGAAGTTTCAGGCCGACTACGACCCCAAGTACCGGCGTGCGCAGATGCGTTACCTGGGCACCGGCAGCACTGGCGTCGCGAAAGACAGCAACACGGTGCGGGCAGCGCACTTCACGTTCTCCACGATGGTCGTGCCAGCGGGCCACGTCGGCCCTTCGCACATCCATTACGACATCGAAGAGGTGTTTTTCGTGATGCGCGGCAAGATGAAGATCGTCTGCGAGAAGGACGGCGAGCGGTGGGAGTCGTTTCTGGGCGATCGCGACCTGATCTCGGTTCCTCCGGGCGTCTACCGCGAGGAGACCAACATCGGTGACGAAGATGCGCTGATGTGCGTGATGCTGGGTTCGGCCAATCCGATCACGCCGGTCTATCCGCCCGACAGCCCGCTGTCCAAGATCAAACGCGTGCCACGCTAAGCAGCCACGCGCCGGCCATGCCGTTGATCGACCAGTTGTCCACGCTGCCATCCGAGTCCGTCCGGCTGGCAGATGGCGCGCGGGTGCAGTTTCGCCGTGCCCGTGGCGCCAGGGCAGGTGATCGTGTCACGCATGTATTGCTGCATGGCATCGGTTCGGCATCGGGCAGTTGGCTGGCCCAGTTGCAGCAGGCAGCGTCCTGCGTTTCCCCTGCCAGCCATGTGCTGGCCTGGGACGCGCCGGGTTATGGCGCCAGCACCGCGTTGCCGATGGCGGCGCCGCTGGCCGCCGACTATGCAACGCGACTGTGGGGCTGGCTCGACGCGCTGCAGGTAGCCGCACCCGTGACGCTGGTGGGCCATTCGCTGGGTGCCTTGATGGCCGCTGCTGCGGCCCGGCTGCGAGCGCAGCGGGTCGCGCAACTGGTGTTGCTGGCGCCGGCGGCGGGGTACGCCACCGCCAGCACGGCGCTGCGCGAGAAGAAGCTGGCCGATCGTCTGGCCAATCTGGCCCGGCTCGGACCAGCCGGCATGGCGCAGGCCCGCGCCAGCGCCATGCTCACGCCCGATGCCACCGATGAACAGCGGGCTTTCGTGCAACACGTGATGGCACAGATCGATCCAGGCGGATATATCCAGGCGGCCAGGATGCTGGCGGGCGGCGACCTGCTGTCGGACCTGCGCGCAGTCTCTTGCGCGGTGCAGGTGGCCAGCGGCGACGCCGACACGGTCACGCCGCCGCAGGGCTGCCGGGATCTGGCCCGCGGGGCCAACGCGCCGTATCGGTCGCTCGGCCCGGTGGGCCACAGCTGTCCGTTGCAGGCGGCCGAGCAGGTCAATCGCCTGCTTGGATTGCAGGAGGTTGCGGCGTGAAGCAAGCCGTGGCACCTGCCGTGTTGGCGCCGGTGATTGCCGGGCGTGGCGATGCGCCCGTGCGCCAGACGGACGACGGCCAGAATCCATCCGGCGAGGACCGCTACCTGGTTCCGGCCTTGCAACGCGGCCTGCAACTGCTGGCCGCGTTCTCACGCGATCGGCGCGAGATGACCGGTGCGGAGTTGTCGCGGCGTCTGGGCTTGCCACGCGCGTCGGTGTTTCGCATCCTGCAGACGCTCGAACAAATGGGCTTTGTCGAACGCGTCGGCGAGGGCGCGCACTACAAGCTGGGCATGGCGGTGCTGCGGCTGGGTTTCGAGTACCTGGCATCGATGGAGCTGACCGAGCTCGGCCGGCCGGTCATCGATGATCTGAGCGATGCGACCGGCCTGTCCGCCCACCTGGTGGTGCGCGACGGGCGCGAAGTGGTGTTTGTCGCCAAGTCCACCGGACGCTCGTTCATCTTCAATTCGATCCAGGTCGGCGCCCGCCTGCCGGCCCATGCCACGGTGCTGGGCCGGGTATTGCTGGCCGACCTGTCGATGGACGAACTCGCGAACCTGTACCGCGGGGTCGCACTCGCCGCATATACCGACCAGACACCCACCACGCTGGCCGAACTCAAGGCACAGATCGACGAAGACGCACGCCGGGGCTACGGCGTAAGCCAGGGCGGTTTCGAATCGGCGATTTCCACCATTGCAGCGCCGGTGTTCGACAGCCACCACCGGGTGTCGGCCGCGGTCAACGTGACCGTGCCGGCACAACAGGTCGATCCTGAGCAACGCGATGCGCTGGTGGCACAGGTTCGCCAGGCCGCGTTGCGTCTGTCGCAACATATCAGCCACATGCCGCTGGTCAGCCAGCCCATTCCCCTTTCTTCGAAAAATCCCAAGGCATGACATCAGACAAGCAGCGCATCACGGTCGGTGAACTCGCCGTGCGATTCCTCGAACTGCAGGGCACCCGTGCCGCATTCGGGGTCATCTCGATCCACAACATGCCGATCCTCGACGCGTTCCACCAGCGCCAGAAGATCCGCTTCGTGTCCGCGCGCGGCGAGGCCGGCGCCTGCAACATGGCCGATGCCTATGCGCGTGTCAGCGGTACCCTGGGCGTGTGTGTCACCAGCACCGGTACCGGCGCGGGCAACGCGGCGGGTGCGCTGATCGAAGCCGTGACGGCCGGCACGCCGATGCTGCACCTGACAGGCCAGATCGAATCCGAGTATCTCGATCGCGACCTGGGCTTCATCCACGAAGCGCCGGCCCAACTGGCGATGTTGCAATCGGTGGGCAAGGCAGCGTTCCGGATCCGCGATGCGGCCACCGCTCTGGCCACCTTGCGCGAGGCGGTACGGCTGGCGCGCACGCCGCCTTGCGGCCCGGTCAGCATCGAGATCGCGATCGACGTGCAAGCCAGCCTGCTCGATCTGCCGGCCGATCTCGCGGCCGTGGAGCCGGCACCCATGCAAGCAGCCGCGCAGCAGCTCGATGTGCTGGCCGACACGCTCAGCCGGGCGCACCGGCCGATGCTGTGGCTCGGCGGTGGTGCACGCGGCGCCAGCGCCGCGGTGGCACGGATGGTCCAGCTGGGATTCGGTATCGTCACCTCGGTGCAGGGCCGCGGCATCGTGGCCGAAGACAGCCCGGTGACGCTGGGATCGTTCAACCTGCAAAAGCCGGTCGAGGACTTCTACCAGACCTGCGACGCGATGCTGGTGGTGGGCTCGCGCCTGCGCAGCAACGAGACGCTGCGCTACAAGCTGCACCTGCCCAAACCCCTGCTGCGTATCGACGCCAATGCGCTGGCGCACAACCGGGCCTATGCCAGCGACTATTTCGTGCAGGGCGACGCCAGCGCCACGCTGCATGCGTTGGCCGATCGACTGGAGGGCCGGATGCGGATCGACGTCGATTTCCATCGCGATCTGCAAGCCGCCCGCACGAGTGCCGCCCAGCAGGTCGACACGGCGCTGGGCCCGTATCTCGCGCTCAAGAATGCCGTCGGCGCGCAGCTCGACAAGCGCTGCTGGTGGGTGCGCGACATCACCTTGTCCAACAGCATGTGGGGCAATCGCAGCCCGGTGCTCGACCACCCGCGCGGGGGTGTGCATGCCCTGGGTGGCGGCATCGGCCAGGGCCTGGCGATGGCGATCGGCACCGCGGTGGCCAACGCGACCCACGCGCTGGGCCGCAAGACCGTGCTGCTGGCTGGCGACGGCGGCTTCATGCTCAACGTCGGCGAACTGGCCTGCGCGGTGCAGGAGAAGGCCGAGCTCGTGGTGCTGCTGATGAACGACAGCTGCTACGGCGTGATCAAGAACATCCAGGACGACATCTACGGCAGCCGCCATTGTTATGTCGATCTGGTGAACCCGGATTTCGCTGCGCTGTGTGGCAGCCTGAAAGTGCCGCATTTCCGTCTCGCCGATCCGGCGCAGACCGCCGCCACGCTGGAGCAGGCGCTGCAGGTCCAGGGCGGCCCGGTGATGGTCGAGGTCGACATGCAGGCCTGGGGCCCGTTCGCCGCCAAGTTCGCCGGCCCGATCCTGAAAAGAGACTGACATGCTCAATGTGACCCTGGTCGGATACGGTGCCATCGGGCGTTCCCTGCACGAACGCCTGCAAGGGCACGCCGGCGTTCGGATCACCGATGTGGTGGTGTCGGCCGCCAGCGTGCAGTGGGTGCGTGACGCGGTGGGCCCGGAGATCGGTGTCTCGGTCTCGGTGCCCACGGCCTGCGGCCTGGTGCTTGAATGCGCCGGCCATGCCGCATTGACCGAGCATGTGTTGCCCGCGCTCGCGCGCGGAGTCGAATGCGCGGTGTTGTCGGTTGGCGCCTTGAGCGCACCGGGCCTGGTGGAGCAACTCGATGCGGCGGCACGCCAGGGTGGCACGCAACTGCATCTGTTGTCCGGCGCGATCGGGGGGGTCGATGCGATCGCCGCCGCACGACTGGCGGGGCTGGACAGCGTGACCTACACCGGGCGCAAGCCGCCGCAAGGGTGGCGCGGCACGCCAGCGGACGCACAGTTCGATCTTTGCGCATTGACCGTGCCCACGCTGATCCTGCAAGCGAGTGCGCGCGAAGCGGCGCGCCTGTATCCGAAAAACGCGAATGTGGCGGCCACCATCGCGCTGGCCGGCCTGGGCCTGGATGCGACCATGGTGCGCCTGATCGCCGACCCGACCGTGGACGAGAACGTCCACGAGATTGCGGTCAGCGGCGCGTTTGGTTCGATGGACCTGACGATGCGCGGCAAACCCTTGCCGGACAACCCCAAGACGTCCGCGCTGACGGTGTTGTCGGCGCTGCGTTTCCTGCACAACCGTGTCGGCTCGACCACGATCTGAGCCAGCACCCAAGGCAAACCAATCCGATGACCGACAAGATCCAGACCCTGATGGCCGGCCGCTGGCGTGATGCCAGCGGCCCCGCCTACAGCACCGAATACCCGGCCGATGGCAGCCTGGTTGCCACGCTGCATGCCGCCACCGCGCAGGATGTGGACGAAGCGGTCCAGGCGGCCGAACTGGCGCGCAGGCAACCGGGTTGGGCCGGCCTCAAGCGCCATGAGCGCGCAGGCATGCTGTACCGCATCGCCAGCGGCATCCGCGCGCGTGGCGAAGAGCTGGCGCAACTGCAGCGCCTGGACAACGGCAAGCCGATCAACGAGACGCGTGCGCTGGTCGCCAGCGCGGCGGGCACCTTCCAGTTTTTCGCCTCTGCCTGCGAGACCTGGGAAGACACGATCACACCGGCGCGCGGAGACTACGTGACGATGAGCCTGCACGAGCCGCTCGGTGTCGTGGGCGCGATCACGCCGTGGAATTCGCCGATCGCCAGCGAAGCGCAGAAACTGGCCCCTGCACTGGCGGCCGGTTGTGCCGTGGTGTTCAAGCCGGCCGAGATCACGCCGCGCATGGCGATCGAACTGGCGCGTATCGCCGAGGCGGCCGGTGTGCCGGCCGGCATCATCAGCGTGTTGCCTGGCAAAGGCTCGGTGGTCGGTGACGCGCTGGTCAAGCATCCGCTGATCAAGCGCATTGCGTTCACCGGCGGAACCAGCGTCGGCATGGGCATCGGGCGCCTGGCCGCCGAGAAGTTGATGCCGACCTCGCTCGAGCTCGGCGGCAAGTCGCCCACCATCGTCTGCGCCGACGCCGACCTCGACCATGCGGTGGCCGGCGTGTTGTACGGCATCTTCAGCTCGTCCGGCGAATCCTGCATTGCCGGCTCACGCGCCTTCGTGCATGCCAGCGTGTACGAGCCATTCAAGGCGCGACTGCTGGCCGGTGTGCGCAAGTTGCGCGTGGGTGATCCGGCCAGCGAAGCGACGCAGATGGGGCCGCTGGTCAACATGGGCCATCGGGCCTCGGTCGAGCGCTATGTACAGCTCGGCCGCGACGAAGGCGGCACGGTGCTGTTCGGCGGCGCGCGGCCGCAAGGCGCCGAGTTCGACAAGGGCAGCTACTACCTGCCCACCGTGATCGAAGGTCTGCCCAACAGTGCCCGCATGTGCCAGGAAGAAATCTTCGGCCCGGTGCTGGCCCTGCTGCCGTGGACGGATGAGGCCGACCTGCTGGCGCAGTGCAACGACAACGTCTACGGACTGGCCGCGGGTATCTGGAGCCGGGACTACAAGACCGTCTGGCGGCTCGGTGACGCGTTGCAGACCGGCACGGTCTGGGTCAATACCTACAAGCAGTTCTCGGTCAGTACACCGTTTGGCGGCGTCAAGATGAGTGGTACCGGCCGCGAGAAGGGCCGGCTCGGCATCCTCGAATACACCAGCCAGAAGAGCTATTACTGGGGCACCAACGAGGCCCCGATCGCATGGAGCAGGACATGACGGCAGCACACAGCGCCATCGAAGGCATCGATGGCATCACCTATTCGACCGAGCGCTGGGACGAGGCGCGCCGCTTCTTTGGCGACTGGGGTCTGAAGGCCGTGTCCGAGGATGCCGGATGCCAGGTCTGGGAAACACTCAATGGCGCCCAGGTCCAGGTGCGGCGTCCCGACGACGCCAGCCTGCCACCACCGATGGAAGCGGGCCCGACCCTGCGCGCGGTGGCGTGGGGCGTGACCGATACCCAGGCCCTGGCTCCGATTGCCAAGGCCTTGCAGGACGTGCCGGGCTTCGAAGACCGGCGCGCGCGCGATGGCACGCTGGTTGCGCTCGATCCGCATGGCCTGCGGCTGGTGTTCCAGGTCAGCAGGAAGCGCGCAGTCGACGTGCAGGGCGTGCCGACCAACCCATGGGGCGATGTGCGCCGCATCGATACACCGTCCCCGGTATATGACCATGCCGAGCCGGTCGAGATCGGTCATGTGGTGTTCTTCACCGACAAGCTCGACGCAATGGAAGCGTTCTATGCCAAGTTGGGTTTTGTTGCCTCCGACCGGTATCCTGGGCGAGGCGTGTTCATGCGCTGCGCGCCCGACGCCGGTCACCATGACCTGTTCCTGCTGGCATTGCCGAACAAGGGCCCGGGTGTGAACCATGTGGCTTTCACCGTGCGTGACATCCACGAGGTGTTTGGTGGTGGCCTGCACATGAGCCGCCGCGGCTGGACGACCCAGCTCGGCCCCGGCCGCCATCCGATCTCCAGCGCATTCTTCTGGTACTTCGAGAACCCCTGCGGTGGCCTGATCGAATACAACGCCGACGAGGATCACCTGACCGGCCATTGGCAGGAACGCAGTTTCGAGCCCGGCCCGACGATGTTCGCCGAATGGGCGATCGATGGCGGCATTGACGGCCACACCCGGCGTCAGCCCAACGTGCAGGCGTCCGGCAAGTTCCTGACCGAGAAAAAATAGGGCCAACCAGCCATGGAACAGTTGCCACACGGTGCGGTGCAGCGGCACGCTGGACCTGGCGCCACATCCGCTGCCGGTAGTCAAGCTGGAGCGCAGGCGCCTGTCCCGGGGCCTGTCCAGGCCCGACCGTCATCCGAGTCACGACTCCATCCCGCTGCGCGATCGGATGCGCCAGCAGGTTCGCAACGGGGGTCGGCAGCGCGTTGCCAGGCCGATCCCGATCTTGTCTCTTTGAAGGAGGACATTCCATGATTCCGATTGCTGCCGTCACCGCGCCAGTCATTGCCAGTTATCTGGAGCCGCACCAGGCCCGTACCCGCAAGCCCACTGCGCACGAGGACCTGCTGGGTGACTCGATCGAGCGCGCGTATGCCGCCGGGCATCATGAGCTCGACGACTTGCTCGCCTATCTGAACAAGGCCGGACCGCTGGCACCCAACAGCGCGCCCTGGACGGCCGAGAGCTTCAGGGCCGAGATGGCGCGGCTGGGCGACTGAACACCGTATTGGAGAACACCACCATGACGACCAACATCTCCGCTGAAGTCGATGCCTTGCTGACCCGTGGCCTGCGCGACCTCTGGTATCCGATCTGCCCCTCGACCTTCGTCAAGGATTCGCCGATCTCGCTGCGCCGATTGGGCTACAAGATCGCCGTCTGGCGTGACCGCAGCGGCCAGGTGCATGCGCTCGAAGACCATTGCCCGCACCGCGGCGCGCCCTTGTCCATGGGTGTGAACCTGGGTGACAGGCTGGCGTGCCCGTACCACGGCGTGGAAGTGCGATGCGACGGCCGCGTGATGAAGGTACCGGCCAGCCCGGGTTGCACGCTCGAGGGGAGCCAGCCCACGCGCAGCTTCCATGTGCAGGAGGCCAATGGCGCCATCTTCGTCTACAACGCCACCGACCCGCATCTGGCGCAAGCCCCGCCGCTGCGCCTGCCCGAGGAGATGACCGACCCCGGCTGGTCGGGCTTCCTGTGCTACACCGAATGGGGCGCCGACTACCGCTATGTCGAGGACAACGTGATCGACCCGATGCACGGCACCTTCGTGCACAAACAGTCGCATTCGATGAGCGAAGGCGACATCAGCGCCAAGTTCCAGCTGCGCCGCACCGAGCATGGCTTCCTGTTCGAGAAGGCCGGCCAGCGCGGCGTGAACTTCGACTGGGCCGAGTGGAACGATACCGACCTGCACTGGAACCGGCTGGCGATCCCGTATCCCAAGACCGGCGGCCCCGGCGGTCCGTTCACCATCATTGGCAGTTACACGCCGATCGTCAGGAACGTCTCGGCGGTGTTTTTCTGGCGGCTGCGCAAGCTCAGCGGCTGGCAGCGCGACACCTGGCGCTTCCTGTACAAGAACCGGCTCGAAGCACGCCACTGGGCGGTGCTGGAGCAGGACCGCGTCATGCTCGAAGTGATGGAGCCCGACGCGAACCAGCGCGAACATCTGTACGAACATGACGTTGGCGTGTCCCGGTTGCGCCGGCACAAGCAAAGTCTTGCGCAAAAGCAGATCGACGCAGCCAAGAAGGCCGCCCAGAGCCAGGCGGTGCCCACGGGCGCGGCCGCCACGATGGCCAAGGCCTGAGGTCCGACCACACCACCCAGGACGATGCGCCATGGACATGGGAATCGCAGGCCGCAAGGCCCTGGTATGTGGCGCCAGTGCCGGTCTGGGCCTGGCCTGTGCCACCGCACTGGCGGCCGAAGGCGTGGAACTGGTGATTGCGGCGCGCACACCAGGACCCTTGCAGGAGGCTGCCGCGCTACTGGCTGCCATCAGCGCCGCATCGGTGCACGCCGTGGTGGCCGACGTCACGACCGAGGCTGGCCGCGCGTCGATCCTGGCCGCGCATCCATCGTTCGACATTCTGGTCACCAATGCCGGCGGTCCGCCGCCCGGCGATTTCCGCACCTGGGAGCGCACGCACTGGCTGGCCGCACTGGACGCCAACATGCTGGCGCCGATCGCGCTGATCCGCGCTCTGGTGGACGGCATGATGGAGCGCGGCTTCGGGCGGATCGTGAACATCACCTCCAGTGCGGTCAAGGCGCCGGTCGACGGACTCGGTCTGTCCACCGGCGCGCGCAGCGGTCTGACCGGTTTTGTCGCCGGCCTGGCACGCTCCACCGTAGCCAGGGGCGTGACGATCAACAACCTGCTGCCCGGCACCTTCGACACCGCGCGGCTGGCGGGCAATCTTGCGGCGCAGGCGCAGCGCGAAGGGCGTGACCTTGAAGCCGTGCGTGCCGCGCGGATCGCCAAACATCCGGCGCATCGTTTCGGCCGGCCGCAAGAGTTCGGCGCGGCCTGCGCCTTCCTGTGCAGCGTGCATGCAGGTTACATCAATGGCCAGAACCTGCTGCTCGACGGAGGTTCTTTTGCCGGCGTTTTCTGACACGGCACGTGACGGCGCGTGCGACTATTCTTGTTGAAGGATCCAAACCCATGACAGCTTTGAACATTGCCATCGTCGGTGGCGGCGTCGGTGGCCTGGCCGCCGCGATCGCCTTGCGCCAACACGGCCACACCATCACCGTCTACGAGCAGGCCGGGCAGTTTGCGCGGGTGGGCGCCGACATCAACCTCACGCCCAATGCGGTGCGCGCGCTCGACGGGCTTGGCGAGGCGGTCGGCGCCGCAGTGCGCGCGCGTGGCGCGCGGCCGACGTTTCGCATCAGCCGCGACTGGGACACCGGCGCCGAGACTTCGCGCCTGGGCATGTCCGATGTGGCCGAGCAGCAATACGGCGCGCCACAGATCACGATCCACCGCGCCGACGTGCTGGGCGCGTTGACCGACGCCTTGCCGCCCGAGCAGGTGACGTTCGGCAAACGCATGACGGCGCTGCGCGAGACCGGGCAGGGCGTGGCGCTGCAGTTCGTCGACGGCGCCAGCGCGACCTTCGACGTGGTGATCGGTGCCGATGGCATCCACTCCCGCGTTCGCGCGGCCTTGTTCGGCGAGGAGAGCCCGCGCTTCACCGGCGTCGTCTCGTTCCGTTCGGTGGTTCCGACCGAACGCGTCCGCGACGTGCCCGAGATCGAGGCCTTCACCAAATGGTGGGGGCCCAATCCGCAGAGCCAGATCGTCACCTTTCCGCTCAACCAGGGCCGCGACACTTTCATCTTCGCCACCACCGGCCAGGATTCCTGGCACGAAGAATCCTGGACCAGCCCGGGCGACGTGACCGAATTGCGCAGCTTCTACCGCGACTTCCATCCCGACGCGCGCAAGCTGCTCGATGCCTGCGACGAGACGCTCAAGAGTGCGCTGTATGAACGCGAGCCTTTGCCGCAGTGGTCGCAAGGCCATGTCACGCTGCTCGGTGATGCCTGCCATCCGATGTTGCCGTTCATGGCGCAAGGTGCCTGCCAGGCGATCGAGGACGCCGTGGTGCTGGGCCGTTGCCTGGGTCCCGCTTCCAACCGGGCGCAGGCGGCTGATGCGTTGCAGAATTATGCGAAAGCGCGCCAGCAGCGCACCGCGAAGATCCAGATCGGCTCGCGCGGCAACCAGTGGATGAAGACGCAGGGCAACGCCGACTGGGTCTATGGCTACGACGCCTGGACCGTGGCCTTGCCGACATGAGCCGGCGCCGTTGTTGATGGAATTGCTCGGCCACCACCCGGCCGACCGCAACGGGTCGATCTGCCAGCCTGGCGCGGCGATGTTTGTTAAGCTTGCAGGTTCTCCGACTCTTCCCATGCGCCCTGGCCGCGCATCTGCAGTGCCATGCCAGACTCCACCGAACCGGACCCGACCGGTCAGCCGGTTCGCCGCTTCACCGACCCCGCCTACGTGACGCAGGCCGCCACGCTGGGGGAATTGCGCCAGCGCATCGACAGCCTGGATGCGCGCATCGTGTCCCTGCTGGCGGAGCGCGCCTTGTGTGTGCGCGATGCCACGCGGTTCAAGCGTGACGCCTATCAGGTGTCGGCGCCCGCGCGGCAGGCCCAGGTGTTCGCCAAGGTGCGTGCGCTCGCGCTGCTTCACGAAGACCAGTTTCCTGGCTTGGCCGACGTCGTCGAATCGACCTACCGCACCTTGGTAGCCGGATTCATTGCCGGCGAAGACCGCTTTTTTCACGCAACCGAAAGGATCTCCCCCTGATGTCTCTGATGAACCGCAAACCGTTGGCCGCCATTGTCAAGGGCGTTGCCATCGTCTCGCTGGCGCTGGCCAGCCTGAGCGCTTTGGCGCAGTCCGACTGGCCGAACAAGCCCATCCGCCTGGTTGTGCCGTATGGCCCGGGCTCATCGCCCGACGTGATTGCACGGCTGCTCGGCGACAAGCTCGGTGCCAGACTGGGCCAGCCGGTGATCGTGGACAACCGCGCGGGCGCGGGTGGCAACACCGGCACGGGCGCGGTCGCAAAGGCCGCCGGTGACGGGTATACCTTCGTCATCAGCACCAACGGACCGCTGGTCTACAACACGGTGCTGTACAGCAACCTCAGCTACGACCCGTTCAAGGAGCTGCGCCCGGTGATCCTGGCCGGCGGCCAGGCCAATGTCTGTGCCGTGCGCGCGGACTCCGGCATCACGTCGCTCAAGGAGCTGGTGGCGGCGATGAAGAAGGAGCCCGGCAAGTTCAATTTCTCGTCCACCGGTGTGGGCAGTCTGTCGCAACTCGGCGTGGAGCTGCTCAAGGTCAAGACAGGCACCTTTGCAGTGCATATCCCGTACGCGTCGTCGCCGCTGTCGATCCTGGCGGTGCTCCAGGGTGATGTGCAGTTTGCCTGTGTGCCAGCCGTGGCGGTGATGCCGCACGTCAAGAGCGGCAGGCTGCGCGCGCTGGCGGTGTCGACCGCCAAGCGCAGCACGCTGATGCCCGATATCCCGACGATGAAGGAAGCCGGCCTGCCCGAAATCGAGAATCTGGCCTGGATGGCGCTGATGGCGCCCAGCAGCACGCCCGATCCGATCGTGCAACGCATGAACCAGGAAATCAACACCATCTTGAACATGCCCGACGTGGTGGCCAAGCTCCATGCGGTGTTCATGGAGCCGATCGGCGGCTCACCGCAGGATCTGGCGAACTTCATGCAGACCGAACTGCGGGTGATGACGCCGGTGATCAAGCGCACCGGGATCAAGGTCGATTGATCGCGCGGGTGCGCAAGCCGGCCTGCGATTGCGGCGTCGGCGCCGGGCTGCAACCAGGCTGAAAAGGCTCAGCGCCGCAATTGCCGCGCCAGCTCCGCGCAGTCGTCGCGCGGCGGCAATGCTGGCGTCGGCCAAATCAGGTCCGATGCCAGCGCGTCCTGGGCGCTCGGCATGCCGGCGATCGCAAGCACGGTGCGCACGCGCAGCGTCGCGGGCAGATAGGTCGGCACGCCGCGGTCGCGCAGCACGTGGCCGCCACCGGCGAGCAGCAGCACCGTCTTGCCGGGCACCTGCGCTTGGACGATCGCATGGGCCATGCTGGCATCACGGGCCAGTTGCACCCGCAGCATCGGCTGCAAGCGTTCTGCGGGCAGCAGGTTGCAATGGCCCAGCCGGATGGCTTCGCTCTGGCCCGCCAGTGCCGTGCCTGCCAGGTGATTGTCCAGGCCCGGGTCGGTCATCGCCTGGCGCATCGCCACGCGCGGCAGGTTGGCACCGAGCACCGGCACGCCCCGATGGACAGCGGCCATGATCGCAGGCGCATAGGGATCCCAGGGCCAGCCACCGGTATTCCAGTCCAACGCGTCCTTGACCTGCTGCGGCGTCGCCTCGCGCGCCAATCGGGCGGTACTGTTGCCGCGTTCGGCCATTTCCAGTACCAGCGCGGCGAGTTGGCCGCGCTCGGCCAGGGTCTTCACCAGCGCCTGCTCCAGGCGATGGTGGTCGTGCGCATCGTGTTGTTCGCCAAACAGTATCGCGTCGGCCGGCAGCAGCGCGTCCAGGCGCGGCTCAAGCGGGAGCAAATCGGTGTGCGCGCAGGCCGTCAGCCAGCCTGCCACCAAGCTCGTCGCGGCCAGCAGCGACAGCCGGAAATGCGCGCGGGTTCGCAAGCTGGGTCCGAAAGGCGGTCAGTGCATCTGCACCGGAGTCTGCGCCAGGCTGGCATACCCTTCCAGCGTGTCTTCGACTTCTTCCTGGGTGGGCGTACTGGCCTGCCAGGCGATGATCTGCTGCTGGAACAGTTCGGCCCAGGAGCCATCGAGATACAGTTCCTTGCCCGAACGTTTGTCGATGATCTCGAACCCGTGACGCGGCATCACCGGCAGTACCCGCGGCGTGTCGCCCGACGATGTGGCGTCGGAGATGCCATTGCGTTCAGCCACATCGGCGGCGTTGGCCAACATGTGGTTTACACAGAAGCTGTCCGAGTCGTACAAGGTGTTCATGGCGGGATTGTCCGGTAAGGGGAATTACCCTGCACATGGCTGCGGTTGGTCCGATTGCAAGATGGATGCCTGCGCCCGCAGGTGCGCGCAAGTGTCACGGTGAGCTCGACGATGTCCATTGCTGGTCGATGTAGTCGCCGTTGGCGAAGCTGATCTTGATGCGGGCGGGCAGATAACCCAGTTCGGGCGCGAGCCAGAGTTCGACCGTCTGATCGTAGTCCTTGTTGGGCAAGCGTGCCAGCTTGAGCGTGGGGACCTGACCGCCGGGCAGGTACAGCAGCTCCTCGCGCTCCATCGTGAACACCCAGGGTTCCGCATTGCGGGTCCCGGCGGTCTGCACCGTGACGGTGGTTCCGACAGGGAAAGCGCCCGGGTCGCCACCGACCATCGCGGCGAGTTGCGCAAAGATGCTCAGCTGGTCCTGTGCACCGGGCAACAAGGTGGCCTGCGGCGTGTTCGCGCTGAAGGTGATGCGGCCGTTTTGGCGGTCGAAATGCGCGGCCCGCTCGGACCGGAACTTGTCGGAGAACCGGGTCGGCGCCAGGCCCGCGCCGGTGATGTCCCCGGTACTGGACAACACGCGCTTGCCGATGATCCAGTCGCCCATCTCCAATCGCATGTCGTAGTGGCTGCCGTCCTGGCGCCAGCTCAGACTGCCCATGGCCTTGTAGTCGAGGCGACCGCGTTTGCCGGTTGCATCGAACGACAGACGGATCGACCCTGGAACCGTGAGCGGGCGCAGCGGCGCGGCGCCATCGGCGGCGATCGATGGCGCCGACGCCGTCGACGCCGTTGGCTCCGCGGCCGGCTCGCTGGTGGCGGCCACTGATTCGGTCGCGGCGACAGGTGCAGATGCAGGTGCAGCTGCCGGCGCAACTGCCTGTGCCGGCATGGGCTCCGCTGCCGAAGCCGCAGGTGCAGGCTCGGCCACCGCCACCGGCGTTTCGTCGGGTGGGTCGGGCAGCAGCGCCGGCGCCGGCGCTTGTGGTTCCATCACGCGCTCGGAGGCGGACAACACACCCTCGGTGACGGGCCGCTGGCGTTGGCGCACGGCAGTCGGTGGTCCGGGTCGGGGTACCCGGGTGACCGGCCGGGCCGGCAGGCGAGCGGCCACGGTGGCGGGCGGCAGGATCTGCACCGCGCGGGTCAGGAATGTGTGCGTCGACAACGACCCGCCGTAGGTCGGCAGACTGTCCGACAGGCAACGCAGTGCCAGCATATGCGCCAGCACGACTGCTGCCACCAGCACCAGCGCGGTACGCATGCGGATGTTGACCGATTGCGGCGGCTGCTGGCGGACGGTCACGGCAGCCGCCCGTGATGGCCCGGATCCGCCGACAGGCGCCGGGCGGCCGCGCGCACCCGCGCATCGAGCAGCACGAAGCCGACCTCGAGCGATGGGATGCCGGCACGCGCCGTGTGCATAATCCGTGGGACTGCTTGTTCAAAGGGTCGATCGAGTTTAACGACGCGCCATGGACCCGGGTGTCCGGCCGGATCGGTCCGCGGCGATCCGGCGGCCCAACCAGGTCCCCATTGACATGAAACTGGCTACCTACAAAGACGGCTCGCGTGACGGCCAACTGGTGGTGGTGTCGCGCGACCTGAGCACGGCGCACTATGCGACCGGCATCGCCGACCGACTGCAGGCTGTGCTGGACGACTGGAATTTCCTGTCGCCGCAATTGCAGGACCTGTACGACAGCGTGAACCAGGGCAAGGCCCGCCATGCGTTTGTCTTCGATCCACGCCAATGCATGGCGCCATTGCCGCGCGCCTACCAGTGGGCCGACGGTTCGGCCTACCTGAACCATGTCGAGCTGGTGCGCGCGGCGCGGGGCGCCACGGTGCCGGAGTCCTTTTACGACGACCCGCTGATGTACCAGGGCGGCAGCGACGATTTGCTCGGCCCGTGTGACGACATCGTGTGCCGGTCCGAAGACTGGGGCATCGACTTCGAGGCTGAAGTGGCGGTCATCACAGGCGACCTGCCGATGGGGGCAACACCCGAGCGCGCACTCGACGGCATCCGGCTGGTCATGCTGGCCAACGACGTCAGCCTGCGCAACCGGATTCCGGCCGAACTGGCCAAGGGTTTCGGTTTCCTGCAAAGCAAGCCGGCGACCGCTTTCAGCCCGGTGGCGGTGACGCTGGACGAACTGGGCAGTGCCTGGGACAAGGGGCGGCTGCATCTGGTGCTGCAATCGACCTGGAACGGCCGCAAGGTCGGCCGGTGCGACGCCGGGCCCGACATGACGTTCCATTTCGGCCAGCTGATTGCGCATCTGTGCACCACGCGCAATGTGCGCTCTGGCTCCATCATCGGCAGCGGCACGGTCAGCAACAAGGGTGTCGAGGCCAATGGCCGCATGGACTGGCCCAAGGGCTACAGCTGCATTGCCGAGAAGCGCGCCATCGAGACCATCCAGGACGGCAAGCCGTCGACTGCCTACATGCGGTTCGGCGACACGATCCGCATCGAGATGCAGGGGCTTGACGGCCAGAGCCTGTTCGGCGCGATCGACCAGACGGTGGTCGCGCCGCGCTGACCGCGCCCGCTGACAGCTGCGGTCGGACGGCAGGGCGAGGATGCCGCTCGCCTTGCGATAGCTGCCCGCGCATCGGCGCGTAGGGTCATCGCGCCGTCGGTGGGGGTTGGCTTGATAATCCGTCACATGCCGTTGTTTCGCCAGTTCCGCTCGATCACCCGCTTCGTGCTGGTGTGGTTCGTGTTGGCACTGGGCGCGGCCGCGGCAACGCCACTGGTGCATCCGCAGAACCTGCAACTGGTGTGTTCCAGCGCCGGCGTGTCCCAGTTTGTCAATGTCGACCAGGACGGCACGGCGCAGATCGGAGACGGGCTCGCGGCATGCCCGTTGTGCATCGTCGCCGGAGCGCCACCACCGTGGCAAGCGCTGCCGATTCTGGGCCCGCTGCCCACCAGCGCGCCGATATCGATTGCGGTGCACGAGCGCACTCCACTGCGCAGCGCACCACCGCTGCCGGCCCGCGGCCCGCCAGCACATTCCTGAAATCGATCGTTCGCCCTCGCGCGCCTGGCACGACGGGTGCGTGCATTGCGGGCGCCGGCACGGTCAACGTGGCGGCCACAGCCTGCGTCTTTCTGGAATTGTCATTTTCATCAGCAAGGAATCACCATGTACTTTCACAAACTGCTCGCAATCACGACCCTGATCGCCGGCTTCGCGGCATCGGCCATGGCTCAGGAGGTCGACGTCTCGAACGCCTGGGTACGCACGTCGGTGCAAGGCCAAAGCGCCACCGGCGCCTTCATGACCATCACCGCCCGGCAGGACAGCCGTCTGGTCGGCGTCATCAGCCCGGTTGCCGGAGTTGCCGAAGTGCACGAAATGAAGATGGATGGCGGCGTCATGAAAATGCGCGCCGTCCAAGGCGGGCTGGCCCTGCCCGCCGGCAAACCGGTCGAACTCAAGCCTGGCGGTTACCACGTCATGTTGATGGACCTGAAGGCCGCGCTGGCCAAGGACAGCACGGTGCCGATGACCCTGGTGTTCAAGGACGCGAAGGGGGCGGAAAGCCGCGTCGAACTCAAGCTGCCGGTGGCCACGGGCGCGCCGGCGCACAAACACTGAACAAGCCCGCGTGCCGGCTTGGCCAAAGGCGGGTCATCACCGATCGCCACGGTCGGCGCATTGCGTTAAGCTGTCGCCAGGCCAATCCTGGCCGGGGCAAGTTGGAGGTCTTATGGGCGACACACACGGCGACGGTTTCGGCAAGTTCGTGCCGGGTTTCGATTTCCTGCAGAACCTGGCAAAGGGCGCGACCCAGTCGATTCCCCAGATCCCCAACCTGGCGAACTGGGTGTCGCCATCGTTGAACGTCGAAGAACTCGAAAAGCGCATTGCGGAATTACGTGCGGTGCATTTCTGGCTGGAGCAGAATTCGCGCGCACTCGGAGCCACCATCCAGGCGCTGGAGGTACAGAAGATGACGCTGGCCACGCTCAAGGGCATGAACTTCAATATTGGCGACGTGGCCAACGCGTTCAAGCTCAAGGCGGTCGACACGGTGGCCAGCGGGGTGCAGATGGCCGCCGAACGTGCCACCAGCACGGCCAGGACCTTGTCCGATGCAGCGGCCGGGGTCGGGGCCGCAGCCAAACCCGAGGTCAGGAAGGCCAAACCGGCCAAGTCCGAAAGCAGCATGATCGACCCGATGCATTTGTGGAGTTCGTTGACCCAGCAATTCCAGCAGATTGCCGCCGGCGCATTGCAGGACGCGACCCGCAAGACGGCCATCGATGCGACCCGCAACGTGGGAGCCGGACTGGCCCGGCATGCGGTCAAGGCTGGAAAAAAGGCGGCGGGCGCCGGAAAGTCGACGCGCAAGTCGACCAGCCGTGCCAAGGCGGGCGGACGGAGCAGTACCTGATGCGCCTGTTTGCGCATGCCCACGCAACCCATCCGGACTGGGCCATGGCCGCCGGCCTGGTGCTGGCGCAATTGCGCGCCCTGATGGCGCTGCCGGATTATGTGAAGTCGCCGACGTTGGCGCTGCTCTACATCACCGACCATTACGCCGAGGCGGCGCAAGACATTCTCGACCACCTGAGCGCCGAGTTGCCGGCGGTGACGGATTGGTCTGGCACGGTCGGTGTCGGGGTGTTGGCCAACAACGTCGAATACTTCGACGAGCCGGCAATGGCGGTCATGCTGTGCGAATTGCCCAGCCACCAGTACCGCGTGTTTTCGGGTGTCGCGCCGCTGGGCAGTGGTTTCGATGCCACCACCGCGCTGGTGCATGTGGACCCCTCCACGCCGGATGTCGCCGAACTGGTGCAGGAAATGGCCGGCCGCACCAGTTCGGGTTACCTGTTCGGCGGTCTGTCGGCCAGCCGGTCCCGGACGGTGCAGTTCGCTGCCAGCGGTGACGGCAACATGCGTGGCCAGGGCGCCGCCGGGGGGGTGTTCAGCGGTGGGCTCAGCGGCGTGGCGTTCGGCCCCCAGGTGCAGCTGGTGTCGCGGGTAACCCAGGGCTGCCGACCGGTGTCCGGGTTTCGCACCGTCACCGAGGCGGAGCAGAACCTGGTGATGGCGATCGACGGGGAGCCGGCGCTGGACGCGCTGATGAACGAACTCGGCGTGTCGTTGCAGCAACCCCAGGAAGCGCTGACCGCGATTCGCGCCACGCTGGTCGGTCTGGTGCAACCCAGCGATGGCGACGGTGCACGGTCGATGGGGCGCGGCGGCAGTTTCGGGCCCGACGTGGTCGTGCGCCACATCATCGGCCTGGACCCGGCGCGGCGCGGTATCGCGGTGTCCGAACAGGTGTGCAGTGGCATGCAACTGGCGTTTTGCCAGCGCAACATGGCTGCGGCGCGATCCGACCTGATCCGCATCTGCGCCGAGATCCGGGAAGAGCGCGAGCCGCTCGAACTCACGATGGAAACGGCCGCTGCTCTCGCGGCGTCGCAAGCCGAGGCCGCAGCCCATCCGGCGCGGGGTATTGCCGGTGCCGTGTACGTGAGCTGCTCCGGGCGTGGGGGGCCCCATTTCGGCGCGCCCAGTGCGGAAATGCAGATTGTGCGCCGTGCCCTGGGCGATGTCCCGCTGATCGGATTTTTTGCCAGCGGCGAAATTGCGCGTCACCATCTGTATGGCTACACGGGTGTGCTGACCGTGTTTGCGCAGCGCGATTGAATCGGCCATCGGTTGGCAGCGTTCGCCGGGATGCACCTGGCTGGAGACAGTGTGACAGACAAAGTGGTGGTCAGGAACCTGTACAAGATATTCGGCTCCCAGCCGGAGCGCGCCATGGCGATGTTGCGCCAGGGTCTGGGAAAGGACGAGATTTTTCGCCAGACCGGTCTGGTGGTTGGCGTGCAGGACGCCAGTTTCTCGGTGCGCCAGGGCGAGGTGTTCGTATTGATGGGGCTGTCCGGATCGGGAAAATCGACGCTGATCCGCTTGCTCAACCGACTGGTCGAACCGACCCATGGCCAGATTCTGCTCGACGGCCAGGACGTTGCGGCGATGGACAGGCGCGAACTGGTCGCCTTGCGCCGCAAGGACCTGGCGATGGTGTTCCAGTCGTTCGCGCTGCTGCCCCATCTGACGGTGCTGCGCAATACCGCATTCGGGCTCGAAGTGGCCGGGGTGGCGCGTGCGGTGCGCGAGCGACGCGCCAACGAGGTGCTCGAACAGGTCGGACTGGCGGCCTTTGCCCACAAACGGCCCGCAGAACTGTCCGGTGGCATGCAGCAGCGGGTCGGACTGGCGCGCGCACTGGCCGTTGATCCCGGTCTGATGCTGATGGACGAGGCCTTCTCGGCGCTCGATCCGCTGACCCGCACCGAAATGCAGGATTTGCTGCTGCAACTGCAGCGTGAACAGCAACGCACCATCGTGTTCGTGTCGCATGATCTGGATGAGGCCTTTCGCATCGGCGACCGGATCGCGATCATGCAGGGCGGCGCAATCGTGCAGATCGGCACACCCGATGAAATCCTGCGCCAGCCCGGCAACGCCTACGTGGCGGCGTTTTTCAAGGGTGTCGATGTCAAGCAATACCTGCTGGCGAGCGACATTGCCCGCGCCGACCTGATTCCCACCGTGTCCGGCGCGACCACCGACCTGGCGGGGGTGCTGGCCCAATTGCGGACCTCGGGCGACGACCAGCATGCGCTGGTCGTCGACGCACAAGGCTGCTATCGGGGCATGGTGTCGCGCGCATCACTGCAAGCCGCGCTGGCGACCGCCGACGCATCGCTCGAGGATGCCCTGTTGCCCGACATCCATCCGGCCGGCGATGCGCTGGCCCTGCAGGCGCTGATCGGATCGGTCGTGGCCTGCCCGGCGCCGCTGCCGGTGGTGGATGACACGGGCTACTGCCTGGGAGTGGTCACGCAGTCCATTTTGCTGGAGCGACTGGTTAAGGAGGAGGGCCTGCATGGATGATTTCCTGCCCCTGGGGGAATGGGTGGATGCCGGCCTCAAGCTGCTGATCCAGAACGATGCCGGCACCCTGGCCCGACTCGGCGCCAGCGTGGAATTGCTGGCGGAGTCAGCCGAAGCCATGCTGCTGGCGGCGCCCAAGTGGCTGGTGGCGCTGGTGTTCGTGCTGGTCGGCGTGTGGCGGGTGGGCTGGAAATTTGCGCTGTTTTGCGTGGCCAGTTTCGTCGTCATCGTCGGCACCGGGTTCTGGGATCAGACCATGGTCACGCTGGCGCTGATCTTTGCGGCCA
The DNA here is from genome assembly GCA_964558425.1 of uncultured Rhodoferax sp. GTDB lineage: Bacteria > Pseudomonadota > Gammaproteobacteria > Burkholderiales > Burkholderiaceae_C > CAISIP01. The sequence goes on from CAZLDV010000006.1 coordinate 66,921, forward strand.
CGCTGATCAGCCTGCTGCTGGGCCTGCCGCTGGGTCTGTGGATGGCCAAGAGCGACCGGGTAGCGGCCATCGTGCGCCCGACGCTCGATTTCATGCAGACCATGCCGGCCTTCGTCTACCTGATCCCGGCGGCGATGTTGTTCGGGCTGGGCCGGGTCCCCGGTGTGCTGGCCACCGTCATCTTCGCGATGCCGCCGGTGGTGCGGCTGACCAACCTGGGCATCCGCCAGGTCAACAAGGAGCAGGTCGAAGCCGGCATCACCTTTGGCTGCACACCGATGCAGGTCTTGCTCAAGGTCCAGATGCCGGGCGCGTTGCCCTCCATCATGGCGGGCATCAACCAGACCATCATGCTGGCCTTGTCGATGGTCATCATCGCCTCCATGGTCGGCGCCGGCGGCCTGGGCAACGACGTGCTGGCCAGCATCCAGCGGCTGGACATCGGGCTGGGATTCGAGTCCGGCCTGGCGGTGGTGCTGCTGGCCATCATGCTGGACCGCATCACCGAGACCTTTGGCGACCAGCGATCGCGGCGCAGCTGGCGTGAACGGCTGGGCCTGGGCACCGGCAAGCCCTGACAGGCGCACTGCGGCGGTGCGCCCGCCGAGCGGCGACGGTGGCCGCAGCCGCCAGCTGTCGCTTGCCCGATGCAGGACGCTGCGATCATCAAATTTCCCTGCGCCAAGCCTCCAGGGCCTGTCAAAATACGACCCGTTGCACATCAGATCCGACAACAGGCGGACTTGCTGCTGTTCCCGTCGATGATTTTTTGTTGGCGCCAGACCCTGGCGGAGCACCATGAGCGATCACAGCAGGCTTGCGGTCACGCAGTTGCCCAAGCACCGATTCGTGTTTCTGACACTGCCGAACTACACGATGATCGCCCTGGCCAGTGCCGTCGATGCCTTGCGGATGGCCAATCGTGTGAGCAAGCGCGATCTGTACGAATGGACGCTGGCCACACTGGACGGCGTACCGGCCATGGCCAGCAACGGCCTGGCGATGAGCCCGACGGTGGCGCTGGACGACGCAGGGCCCGCCAACATTGTCTTTGTGGTGGGCGGGGTGCAGGTCGAGCGGGCGACCAGCCTGGCGGTTTTGTCCGCGTTGCGGCGCCTGGCCCAGCGACACGTGCCGCTGGGCTCGCTGTGCACCGGCGGCTATGCGCTGGCCAAGGCCGGGCTGCTGGACAAATACCGCGCCGTCATCCATTGGGAGAACATGACGGCGCTGCGCGAGGAGTTTCCGCGTGTGATCTTTTCCGACCAGCTGTTTGCGATCGACCGCGACCGTTACACCTGCACCGGCGGCGTGGCGCCGCTGGACCTGATGCTGTACATCATCAAGCAGCACCAGGGTCGGGACATCGCGCCGCTGATTTCCGAGCAGTTCATCCTGGACCGCATCCGCAACGACCAGGACCGCCAGCATATTCCGCTGCAGGCCCGGGTCGGTCTGTTTCATGAAAACCTGATCGAGGCCGCCGCGCTGATGGAGGCCAATATCGAAGAGCCGCTGTCGCTCGATGAAATTGCCTCTCTGGTGGGGGTTTCCCGGCGCCAGATCGAACGTCTGTTCAAGCGCTATGTCGGCCAGGTGCCGACCAAGTATTACCTGGACATGCGCTTGCACCGTGCGCGCGATCTGCTGCTGCAGACCTCGATGTCGATCATGCAGGTGGCGGTCGCGTGCGGCTTCCAGTCGCCACCGCATTTTTCCAAGTGCTATCGCATGCTGTACGGCCATACGCCGAGTGCGGAACGCAGCGCCAGCCGGACCCAGGCCCTGGGCGGCGACACGCAGCGGATGGCGGTTTGACCGCCGTGCGACGCCCGTCTCCAGGCTATGTCGTGCGCCGACAACCGCTGGTCGCGATTCAATCAGCGGTTGCAGGGGCCGCCACCTACCATCACGCCCTGAACGCGCACATTGCGCATCAACAACCCGCAGGATCTGACCATGGCTGAAGAGTTCGATGACGATCTGGACCTCAATACCCTCAACGACGAAGACCTGACCGAACAGGTGCACGACGACCTGTACAACGGGTTGCGCGACGAGGTGATGGAGGCGACCCACATACTGCTCAGCCGCGGGTGGTCGGCGGACCGGGTGCTCAACGATGCGCTGGTCGAGGGCATGCGGATCGTCGGCGTCGACTTTCGCGACGGCATCCTGTTCGTGCCGGAAGTGCTGCTGGCTGCCAATGCGATGAAAGGCGGCATGGAAATCCTGCGCCCGCTGCTGGCCGAAACCGGCGTGCCGCCGATCGGCAAGATGGTCATCGGTACCGTCAAGGGCGACATCCACGATATCGGCAAGAACCTGGTCGGCATGATGATGGAAGGTGCCGGGTTCGAAGTCATCGACCTGGGCATCAACAATCCGGTCGACAAATACATCGATGCGCTGGAAAAGCACAAGCCGGACATCCTGGGCCTGTCGGCCTTGCTGACCACCACCATGCCCTACATGAAGGTGGTGATCGACACGCTCAAGGAAAAAGGCCTGCGCGACGACTACATCGTGCTGGTGGGCGGCGCGCCACTGAACGAAGAGTTCGGCAAGGCGGTGGGCGCCGACGCCTATTGCCGCGATGCCGGCATCGCCGTGGAGACAGCCAAGACGCTGATCGCGGCCCGGCGCGCCGCAAAAGCCTGAACGCCCGGTCCGGACCAGCGCAGGCAGCAAGGAGCCGTCCTCATGGGCGAACGCCCCGCCATCCTGGTCATCGCCTGCGGCGCGCTGGCGCATGAGATCGTGGCCTTGCGCCGCATCAACCATTGGCCGCATATGGTCGTGCAATGCCTGCCGGCCGACCTGCACAACCGGCCGGAGAAGATTCCGGGGGCGGTCAAAGCCAAGATCGAGGCCGCGCTTGGCAAGTTCGCCTCGATCTTCGTTGCCTATGCCGATTGTGGAACCGGGGGGCGGCTGGACGCGGTGTTGCAGGAGCATGGCATCGAGCGCATTGCCGGCGCCCACTGCTACGAGTTCTTCGCCGGCAGCCAGGCATTCGCCGCGTTGGCCGATGCAGAACCCGGAACCTTCTACCTGACCGATTTCCTGCTCAAGCATTTCGATCGTCTGATCATGCATGGGCTGGGCATCGACGAGCATCCGGAACTGCTGTCGATGTATTTCGGCAATTACAGGCGCTTGATCTACATGGCCCAAGTGGAGCAGCCGGGCCTGCGCGAGGCAGGCGCACGCGCCGCCGAGCAGCTGGGTCTGGACTATGAATACCGGGTCACCGGGTACGGGCAATTGCAGACCAGCTTGCAGCGCGCCAGCGAAGGAGTGGTATTTTGGCAAAGATGATCGTGATCTCCTGGCGCGACGTGCCGGCCCAGGTGCTGGTCAAGGCGGGACGGGAGAGCGCCAAGGTGCAGTTGTCCCATCGGTTTCAGGAGGCAGTCGACCGCGCCGCGATGCGCGCCGGCAAGGCCAGCTCCGACGCCTATCTGTCCGACTGGAAACGCAGCGAGCCGCGCCGCTGCGGTGACAACCTGCAGGCCGAGGCGCAGGCCGAGGCGGACCGCATCGAGGCACGTTATTCCGATGACGATCTGCTGCGCATCATCCGTGCGCATGGCATCGACGAAACCCTCGCCGCGCAGGCCGGATCAGCGACACCCTCCGACGGAGCCCCCTGATGTACGCCGTGCGACGCTGGTCGGTGCGCCACGCCCGTGGCCTGCAACGCCTGTACAACGGTGTCGAGTGGGTGCTGGTCACCTTGCACCCATTGTGGAAGCGCATCGGCTACGAGCGGCTCGAAAAGCCGGTGGCGGCATTCGAGAAGGTCAGCAAGGGCTTCCTGTTCGACTGCCAGATGTGTGGCCAGTGCGCGCTCAGCGCAACCGGCATGTCGTGTTCGATGAATTGTCCCAAGAGCCTGCGCAATGGCCCTTGTGGGGGTGTCCGCGCCAACGGCAACTGTGAGGTCAAACCCGAGATGCGGTGCGTCTGGGTCGAGGCCGTCGAGGGCAGTCGGCGCATGGTCGGCGGTGAGCAGGCGATCCGTGTCGTGCAGATGTCCGTCGACGGTCGGCTCAAGGGCCGTTCCTCCTGGCTCAAGGTCGCGCGCGAAAAGGGCACGGCGGTCGAGACGACATTGGAGAAGCTGTGAAGTTCGAAGACGAGCCGGTCCCCGGCTACCCCATGCCGATCCTGCCGGGGCACAGTTCACCTGGACGGCTCGAGCGCTTGTTGCGCCGCGGCGCGTTCGCGGTGACCACCGAGCTCGATCCGCCCGATTCGGCCGATCCGCAGGACGTGTTTCGGCGCGCCCGCATCTTCGACGGCTATGTCGACGCGATCAACGCCACCGACGGCAGCGGCGCCAATTGCCACATGTCCAGCATCGCCGTCTGTTCCCTGCTGGCGCGCCTGGGCTATGCGATCGTGATGCAGATCTCCTGCCGCGACAAGAACCGGATCGCGATCCAGGGCGACATCCTGGGCGGCGCGGCGATGGGTGTGTGCAACATGCTGTGCCTGAGCGGCGACGGTGTCCAGTCGGGCGACCATCCGCAGGCCAAGCCGGTGTTCGACCTCGACTGCATGTCCTTGCTGACGATGGCACGCGACATGCGCGACAACCACCGCTTTCAGAGCGGGCGCACCATCACCTACGCGCCGCGGGTTTTTCTCGGCGCCGCCGCCAATCCGTTCGGGCTGCCGTTCGAATTTCGTGCCGATCGGCTGGCCAAGAAGGTCGCCGCAGGCGCGCAGTTCGTGCAGACCCAGTATTGCTATGACGTGCCCCGGCTGCGCACCTACATGCAGCAGGTCGAGGATCTCGGCCTGCTCGACAAGGTATTCATCCTGATCGGCGTCGGCCCGCTGCGCAGCGCCAAGGCCGCCGAGTGGATGCGCACCAACGTGCCCGGCATCCATATTCCCGACGCGATCATCCAGCGACTGGCCGGTGCCCAGAAGCAGGCGCTCGAAGGTCGCCAAGTCTGCATCGACATCATCAACGAGATCCGCGAGATCAAGGGTGTGGCGGGGATCCACGTCATGGCCTACCGGCAGGAGGAGACGGTGGCCGAAATCATCCAGAAATCCGGCGTGTTGGCGGGGCGTGAGCCCTGGCGACCGCCAGCTGAAGCACAACCCGACCCATCCGACTTCGACAAGGAAACAGCATAGTGACCGATACCGTCATCAGTTCCGCCACCCGTGAGGTCGTGATCGGCTTCGATCGGCCGTTCGTCGTCATCGGCGAACGCATCAACCCGACCGGACGCAAGATCCTGGCCGCCGAGATGCTGGCAGGCGACTACAGCCGGGTGATCGCCGACGCGCTGGCGCAGGTCGAGGCTGGCGCGCACATGCTCGACGTCAACGCCGGCATTCCGTTGGCCGACGAGCCGGCGCTGCTGGCACGGGCGATCGAATTGGTGCAATCGGTCACCGATGTGCCGCTGTCGATCGATTCATCCATTGTTGCCGCGCTGGAAGCGGGGCTGGCGGTATACAAGGGCAAACCGCTGGTCAACTCGGTCACCGGCGAAGAGGACCGGCTGGAAACCGTGTTGCCGCTGGTGGCCAAGTACGGCGCTGCGGTGGTGGCGATCTCGAACGACGAGACCGGCATTTCGCATGACCCGAACGTGCGCTTCGCGGTGGCCAAGAAGATCGTCGAACGCGCCGCCGACTACGGCATCCCGGCCAGCGACATCGTGGTCGATCCGCTGGTGATGCCGATCGGCGCGATCAACCAGGCCGGCGTGCAGGTGATGGCGCTGGTGCACCGGCTGCGCACCGAGCTCAAGGTCAACACCACCTGCGGCGCGTCGAACGTGAGTTTCGGCCTGCCCGAGCGCAACGGCATCAATTCCGGCTTCCTGACCATGGCGATTGCCGCGGGCATGACCTCGGCGATCACCAATCCGCTGCATGCCGAGGTGATCAAGGCCATCATGTCGGCCGACGTGATGATGGGCCATGACCCGGACTGCGCGCGCTGGATCCGCAAGTTCCGCGAGGTGCCGGTGGCCGGTGCGGACGGTGAAACCGCGCGGGGTCGCCGCGAAGTGGGCCGTCGGCGTCGCGTCTGAACAAGGGAGAAGGTCGTGAGCACGAAGGATCCGCTGATCGTATTTACGCCGTCCGGACGGCGTGGCCGCTTTCCGGTCGGCACGATGGTGTTGCAGGCGGCCCGTTCGCTGGGCGTGGACATCGATTCGGTGTGTGGCGGTCGTGGCATCTGCGGGCGCTGCCAGGTGACGCAGGCAGTGGGGGAATTTGCCAAGCACGGCGTGCATTCGCTGCCGGAGAACCTGTCCGAATTCGGTGCCGTGGAGCAGGAATATTGCGCCACCCAGCCGATGGAGCCGGGCATGCGCCTGTCGTGTTCGACCCAGCTGCTGGGCGACGTGGTCATCGATGTGCCATCGAGCAGCCAGCTGCATCGGCAGGTGGTGCGCAAGGAAGCCGAGGCGCATGACATCGAACTCCATCCGGTCGTGCGCCTGTATTTCGTCGAAGTGCAGCAACCGGACATGCACGACCCCTCCGGCGACCTGCGCCGGCTCGAAGATGCGCTGGAGTTCGAGTGGCAATTGACCGGCCTGCAGTGTGACCTGCTGGTGCTCCATCGCCTGCAGCAGGCCCTGCGAGACGGGCAGTGGAAGGTGACGGTCGCGGTGCATGCTGGCAACCAGATCATCGCGGTCTGGCCGGGCTTTCGCGAGCACACCTACGGCATCGCGATCGACGTCGGCTCGACCACCATCTCCGCCCATCTGTGCAACCTGTCCACCGGCCAGGTGGTCGCGATCGCGGGCGTCATGAATCCGCAGATCCGTTTTGGCGAGGACCTGATGAGCCGGGTCTCGTACCTGATGATGAACCCGGGCGGCGACAAGGAAATGACGCAGGCGGTGCGCGTGGCGATCAACCAGCTTGCGGCCGATGTGGCGTTCCAGGTCGGTATCGATCCGACCGACATCATGGAGGCCACCTTTGTCTGCAACCCCATCATGCACCACCTGCTGCTGGGCATCTCCCCGATCGAGCTCGGTGGCGCGCCGTTCGCGCTGGCCACCGAGCAGGCGATGACGATCTGGGCGGTGGAGATCGATTTTGCGATCCACCGCAATGCGCGCATCTATGTGTTGCCGTGCATCGCGGGCCATGTGGGCGCCGATGCAGCCGGTGTCGTGCTGGCCGAACGCCCCGACCTGTCCGACGAGATGACGCTGCTGGTCGACGTGGGCACCAATGCCGAGATCGTGCTGGGCAATCACAAGCGCTTGCTGGCCTGCTCCAGCCCGACCGGTCCGGCATTCGAGGGCGCGCAGATCAGCTGCGGCCAACGCGCCGCGCCGGGCGCGATCGAACGCGTGCGGGTCGATCCGGTCACGCTGGAGTCACGCTTCAAGGTGATCGGCTGCGATCTGTGGTCCGACGATCCGGGGTTTGTCGAAGCCACCGCGTCCACCGGTGTCACCGGCATCTGCGGCTCGGGCATCATCGAAGTGCTGGCCGAACTGTACCTGGCCGGCGTGATACGCCACGATGGTGTCATCAACGGTGACATGGCGGCGCGCTGCGCTCGCATCCAGCACGATGGCCGGACCTTCGCCTACGAATTGTGGCCCGCCACAGCGAGCGCCAGCGCGATCCGGGTGATCCAGAACGACGTGCGTGCCATTCAGCTGGGCAAGGCGGCACTGTATGCCGGCGTGCGCCTGCTGATGGAGCGCCTGGGCGTCGACACGATCGAGAAGATCCGGCTCGCGGGCGCCTTCGGCAGCCATATCGACGTCAAATATGCGATGGTGCTGGGCATGATCCCCGACTGCGCGCTCGACCAGGTCAGTTCGGCCGGCAATGCCGCCGGTACCGGCGCGCGCATCGCGCTGCTGGACCAGCGCGCGCGGCCGCAGATCGAGGCGCTGGTGCGCCGGATCGAGAAGATCGAGACCGCGGTGGAGCCCCGCTTCCAGGAGTTCTTTGTCGAAGCCATGGCGATCCCGCACCTGACTGCGCCGTACCCGCGTTTGCGCGAGGTCGTGACCCTGCCCGAGCGGGTTGTCATCCACGCCGACTCGCCGGGGCGCGGCCGGCGTGGCTCGCGCCATCAGCCGCAGCCAGAGCCGGCCTCGTAGAATGCTTCGGACGACGGTACGGTCGCGTCGGGGCCTTGCCGCCGCATCCTGCGGGCTGGCGTTCCGAAGCTTGCCATCCCGGCCCCAACCCACCCCCATCACATGAAGGAGTTCCCATGTCGCCCATCATGAAATCCCTGCTGCTTGCCGTATCCGTCGCCGTGACAGGCCTGTCGGCGCACGCCGCCGATGACGCCAGTTGCAAGAAGGTCCGGTTTGTCGACGTGGGCTGGAGCGACATTGCCGCCACCACCGGCATGGCCACCGTGGTGATGGAGGCGCTGGGCTACAACCCGACGGTCACGATCGCATCGATCCCGATCGCGTTTGCCGGCATGAAGAACAAGCAGATCGATGTTTTCCTGGGCTACTGGAATCCGTCGATGACGCCGGTGATCGAACCGTTCATCAAGGATGGGCAGATCAAGGTTCTGGACAAGCCCAATCTGGTCGGCGCCAAGTACACGCTGGCTGTGCCGACCTACCTGTACGACAAGGGACTGAAGAGTTTTGCCGACATTTCAAAATTCCAGAAGGAACTCAACGGCAAGATCTACGGCATCGAGCCGGGCAACGACGGCAATGCGCTGATCCTGGGCATGATCAAGGACAACAAGTTCGGCCTGAAGGATTTCAAGCTGGTCGAGTCGTCGGAGGCCGGCATGCTGGTCGAGGCCCAGCGCGCGATACGCTCCAAGAAGCCGATCGTGTTCCTGGGCTGGGAGCCGCATCCGATGAACGTGCAGATGAAGATGAGTTACCTGACCGGTGGTGACGACGTGTTCGGGCCCAATCTGGGCGAGGCCAAGGTCTATACCGCGGTGCCAACCGGCTATCTGGAGAAGTGCCCCAACGTGGCCACCTTCCTGGGCAATCTGCAGTTCAGCACCGACATCGAGAACAAGGTCATGGGACCGATCCTGGAGAAGGTCAAACCGGCCACGGCGGCGCGCAACTTCCTGAAGAAGAATCCCGCCGTGATCGAGCCCTGGCTCAAAGGGGTGACCACATTTGACGGCAAGGATGGCCTGGCCGCCGTGACGGCCGCCCTCAAGAAATAGCGGCGCATTGGCGCGAACCGAACAGCGGCTGCTGCAACGGTCGGGCCAAGGAGCGGCATCGGCGCGCGCACGACGATGTGCGCACGGCTGGCCGCACAACCGACAAGGAAACATGGCAACACACGACACGACGATGGGCGAGCAGGCGATCACCGGCTGGGTCGACGGACAGCCGCTGGTGGGTGCGGGTGAGGCGTTCCAGAACATCAATCCGGCCACGGGTGGCGTGATCGGTACGGTGCGCGACAGCACGCAGGCCGATGTCGATGCGGCAGTCGCCAGTGCGCAACGCGGGTTTGCCATCTGGTCGGCGCTGACCGGCACCGAACGCGGTCGCATCCTGCACCGCGCCGCCAGCCTGCTGCGACAGCGCAACGACGAACTGGCCCGACTCGAGGTGCAGGACACCGGCAAGCCCTTGCAGGAGGCGCTGGTCGTCGATGTGCAGAGCGGCGCCGACTGCATCGACTATTTTGCCGGCGCGGCCGCGACGCTGGCCGGCAGCCAGTACCCGCTCAAGAACGCGTTTGCCTATACCCGGCGCGAGCCGCTTGGCGTGTGTGTGGGCATCGGCGCCTGGAACTACCCGTTGCAGATCGCCTGCTGGAAATCGGCGCCGGCATTGGCGGCGGGCAACGCGATGGTGTTCAAGCCGTCCGAGCTCACGCCGACCACGGCGCTCAAGCTGGCCGAAATCTATCGGGAGGCTGGCGTTCCGCCGGGCGTGTTCAACGTCTTGCAGGGCCGTGGCACGACCGGTGCGTTGCTGGCGGCGCACCCGGATGTGGCCAAGGTGTCCGTCACCGGCTCGGTGCCCACCGGCAAGAAGGTCATGCAGACGGCCGCCGGCACGCTCAAGCGTGTCACGATGGAGCTGGGCGGCAAATCGCCGTTGCTGGTGTTCGACGATGCCGACCTGGAGCAGGCGGTGGCCGGCGCGATGATGGGCAACTTCTACACCCAGGGCGAGGTCTGCACCAACTGTACGCGGGTGTTCGTGCAGCGCGGCATGGCCGAGCGTTTCCTGGCCCGGCTCAAGGAACGCACCGCGCTGCTGCGTGTCGGTGACCCGATGGATGCGCAGACCGAAGTGGGTGCCTTGATCTCGCATGCCCATGCCGACAAGGTGATGGATTACATCGCCAGCGGCATCGACGCTGGCGCGACCCTGGTGGCCGGCGGCAAGCGGGTGGCGGTGGCGGGGCTGGAGGGAGGTCATTTCGTCGCTCCGACGATCTTTTCCGACTGCCAGGACGACATGCGGATCGTGCGCGAAGAAATCTTCGGGCCGGTGCTGGCCATGCTGGTGTTCGACGACGAGGACGAAGCGGTGCGCCGCGCGAATGCGACGCGGTTTGGCCTGGCCGCTGGCGTCTTCACACGCGACCTGGCGCGTGCGCACCGGGTGGCCGCACAACTCAAGGCCGGTCTGTGCTGGATCAACAACTACAACGTGACGCCGATCGAGATGCCGTTCGGCGGCGCCGGTGAATCGGGCATCGGCCATGAGAACAGCATGGCCGCGCTGGACCATTACACCCAGCTCAAGACGGTCTACGTGGAGCTCGGCGAGGTCGCCTGCAGCTACCGCTAAGGGCTGGTCATGGCCGCAGAAAAAGACACCTGGGACTACATCATCGTCGGCGCCGGTTCTGCCGGCAGCGTGCTGGCGAACCGGCTCACCGAAGACGCCGACGTGCGCGTGCTGCTGGTCGAGGCCGGCGGCAACGACTGGAGCATCTTCATCCACATGCCCTCGGGTTTTGCCTACCCGATGAACAACCCGCGCTACACCTGGATGTACCAGTCCGAGCCCGAGCCGTTCCTGGACAAGCGCCGGTTGTTCACGCCGCGCGGCAAGGTGATTGGTGGCTCGTCGTCGATCAACGGCATGGTCTACGTGCGCGGCCATGCACTCGACTACGACGGCTGGGCACACAAGGACGGCCTGCACGACTGGACCTATGCCCACTGCCTGCCGTATTTCCGCAAGGCCGAGACCCGCGACAAGGGCGCCGACGACTACCACGGCGGCGACGGGCCGCTGCACGTGCACACCGGCGCCTGCATCAATCCGCTGTACCGCGCCTTCATCGAGGCCGGGCGCCAGGCCGGTTATCCGGTTACCGAAGACATGAACGGCGCCCAGCAGGAAGGCTTCGGCCCGATGCAGATGACCACGTACAAGGGCCGGCGCTGGAGCACCGCGATGGCGTATCTGCGCCCGGCGCTCAAGCGGCCGAACCTGACGCTGTACAAGCACACGCTGGCCAACCGCATCCTGTTCGAGGGCTCGGGTGATGCGCTGCGTGCCACCGGGCTGGAGGTGGTGCAAGGCGGGCAGGTCCAAGCGCTGCGCGCCACACGCGAAGTCATCCTGTGCGGCGGCGCGATCAATTCGCCGCAGTTGCTGCAGCTGTCGGGCATCGGCAACCCCGATCTGTTGCGCAACGCCGGCGTTGCGGTACGCGCCGAACTGCCGGGGGTCGGCGAGAACCTGCAGGACCATCTCGAAACCTATGTGCAGTACGCGTGCAAGGAGCCCATCACGCTGTACAGCGCGATCAACCCGCTGGCCAAGCTCAAGATCGGCATGGAGTGGATGCTCAAGGGAACCGGACTGGGCGCGACCAACCATTTCGAGTCGGGTGGATTCATCCGCAGCGAAGCGGGCGTGCGGCATCCCGATCTGCAATACCACTTCCTGCCAATGGCGGTGCGCTACGACGGCAACGCGCCGGCCACCGGCCATGGCTACCAGGCCCATGTGGGTCCGATGCGTGCAACCAGCCGGGGCCATGTGCGGATCCGCAGCGCGGACGCGAAAGCGGCGCCCGAGATCCTGTTCAACTACCTGTCGACCGAGCAGGACCGCAAGGAAGCCCGCGCCGGCGTGCGCCTGACGCAGGAAGTCTTTGCGCAAAAGGCGTTCGACCGGTTTCGCGGCAAGGAGTTGTCGCCCGGGCCGCAGGTCAGGACCGATGCAGAGCTCGATGCGCATTTGCGCCGCGAGATCGAAACCGCCTACCACCCTTCGTGCACCTGTCCGATGGGCACCGATGCGATGGCCGTGGTCGACGGCAGCGCTCGGGTGCACGGGGTACAGAACCTGCGTGTCGTCGATGCATCCATCATGCCCAACATCGTCAGCGGCAACCTGAACGCGCCCACCATCATGCTGGCCGAGAAGCTGGCCGACGCCATCCGCGGGCGCACACCGCTGGCGCCTTCCAAAGCCCCGGTCTGGGTGCATCCGCATTGGCAGACCCGTCAACGCTGATCGTGGCGCCCATGTCTTGCAGACCCGAGCACGACGACGCAGAGATCCTGTCGACGCTGCAGCATTGGCCGGTGCATGCGGCCGAGCCGCTTGCGCGCCTGATCCGGGCCCATGCGCACAGTGGCGCGTATGCGGTGTTCGATGCCGACAACACCACCTACCACCACGACCTGCTGGGTGCCTTGCTGGCGTTCATGGAGCAGCGTGGCGTGCTGACCCGCGACACGATGGCCCCCTCGCTGGCCCTGATTCCGTTTCGCGACAGCGCAACGCGCCGTGAAAGCCTGAACAGCTATTACCAGCGCCTGGGCGAGATCGATGACCAGGTAGGGTACCCCTGGGCGACCCAGATCTTTGCCGGCTTCACGCTGCGGGAACTCAAGCACCATCTGGATGACATGATGGCCAGCGGCGAGCCGATCCGAGCCTGGCAATACGCCGGCGATGCCGTTCAGGAAGTGACCATCGATGTGCCACGGGTCCAACAAGGCCAGCAGGAATTGTTCCGCGCGCTGATGGCGCATGGCATCGAGGTGTTCATCGTCAGCGCGGCCAGCGAGGAGATCGTGCGCATGGTCGTGTCCGACCCGCGCTATGGCTACCACGTCAAGCCACGCAACGTGATCGGCGTATCGCTGCTGCTGCGCGACCGCGGCGCCGGTACCGTCACCACCGCGCGCAAGCTGATTGCCCAGAATCGATACGATCCGGCCCAACTGCTCGATTGCGAACTGACCACCGCCTTGTGGGCGCCGCTGCCCTGGTACGAAGGCAAACAGGCCGCGATCCACACCTATATCCATCCCTGGAAGAAGCCGATTCTGGTGGCCGGCGACACACCGCTGAGCGACGGGCCGATGTTCCTGCGCGGGCCGGACCCGGATCGTGGCGGGTTGCGGCTGTTCGTCGCGCGCAAGGACAGTTACCGTGAGCACATCGCGCTGATGCAGGACGAACATGCCTTGCACCAGAGTGCCCATGCCCACCCGGTGACCGCCAAACGCAACTGGATCATCGTCACACCCGACGAGATCCGCTGACGCCAGCGGCCGATCCTCGTCGCGCTCCCCTTCCCGTCCCTCCCTACCCGACCCATCGAGTCCACACCATGAGCGCTGCCAATCCCTCCTCGCCGGTCGAAAACCGCTTCAACCACCTGCTGGCGACGCGGCCCTGGCTGCTCGCCGACGGCGCCACCGGCAGCAACCTGTTCGATGTCGGACTGGTCTCGGGTGATGCGCCGGAGTTGTGGAATTTCGAGCATCCCGACCGCATCACCGCGCTGCACCGCAGTTTTGTCGAAGCGGGCGCCGACATCATCCTGACCAACAGCTTTGGCGGAACACGCTACCGGCTCAAGCTGCACCAGTCGGAGCACCGGGTCGCCGAGATCAACCGGCGTGCGGCCGAGCTGGCGCGGGCCGTGGCCGATGCCAGTGGGCGCATGGTGGCGGTGGCCGGCAGCATGGGCCCGACCGGCGAGATCATGGAGCCGATCGGCCCGCTGAGTTTCGCGCTGGCGCGTGACGCGTTCGCCGAGCAGGCGCGCGCGCTGGCCGATGGCGGCGCGGACGTGCTGTGGATCGAGACCATGTCGTCCGCCGAAGAGGTGCAGGCGGCGGTGGCCGGTGCCGCCGTGGCCGGCCTGCCGATCGTCTGCACGCTGAGTTTCGATACCAACGGCCGCACCATGATGGGGTTGTCACCGAGCGACTATGCGGCGCTGGAAAAAACGCTGGTACCGCGTCTTGCGGCGTGCGGCAGCAACTGTGGCGTGGGCGCCGCCGAGATGGTGGCCTGCATCCACAACCTGGCGCAGGCGGCAGGACCCGATGTGGTGCTGGTGGCCAAGGGCAATTGCGGCATTCCGAAGTATGTGGACGGCAGCATCGTCTACAACGGCACGCCGGAACTGATGGCGGTGTATGCACGCATGGCCCGCGATGCCGGCGCGCGCATCATCGGTGGCTGCTGCGGCACCTCGGCCAGGCACCTGCGCGCCATGCACGACGCGCTGCAGGCGCACGAACCCGGTGGACAACCTGCGCTGGAGCAGATCGTCGACGCGCTCGGCGACATCTCGACCGGGTCACGCGCCCAGTGGGGTGGTGCCCAGGACCGGTTGGCGGGCGCAGCGCCCGGCGCGAACCTGCAGCGCGGACGCGGACGCGGGCGGCGCGGCGCTGCCAGCGGCGAATGAGCCTGCCCGGGCATGGTGTTCGGTGGGCTGGGCGTCTATGTGCTGGTGCGACTCACCGTCGGGCTGGAGCCGCTGGCCTGGGGCGCGACCGTGATCCTGTTGACCATGGGCGTGATCCAGCTGGCGGTTCCGATGGTGCTCTGCATGCGTGGCGCGCGTCATGTGCCCGCGGTGCAGAGGGTGCTGATCACGATGGCCGACGCGGTGCTCAACCCGCTGTGGGTCTGGCTGGTGCACCGCGAGGTTCCGGCAACCTCGGTGTTCTGGGGTGGGGCGGTGATCCTGCTGGCGATCGCGGTCAGCGCGTGGCCAAGTCTCGCAGCCGCCCGTCACCGACGGTGAACGACGCAAACTCCAGCTCGCTGCGCCTGGCGGGCGGGTTGTGCCCCTTCGGCGGGCAGGCTGAGTCGCTGCGCAGATTCCCACTGCTGGCGAATGGTGTTACGTTCCGGGTATGCGCACTACCGCGCGAATGCATCAAGGATCAACACCATGGCACAGGTACAAGGACATGTAAAAGGCACCGTGCGTTATCGCGAGGGCGACGGCATGCTGATGGAGATACCGCCGGGCCCCTGTGATGTGGAAATCGATACGCTCGATGTCACGCTCAGCTGGGAAGAAGACGGTGTGCGCTGCTCGACCGCGATGCCCAGGACCGATTTCGACCAGTTCGTGGCAACCGGGGCACTGACGCTCGACTGAGGCCGCTCGGTGAAACAGCCGCCGACATCGTGCAACGCCATTTTGGCGTCACGCGCGCGCCCAGGTCGCCAGACTGACGGCATCGCGCCGGATCGAACGGGCGCGGCCAATCGGTGAAAGGACCTTTGCATGGCGACCCGCACCAAGCCGGACGCGGATCTGCACGCACTGCGCGCCTTCGGCCTGGCGTATCCGGGCGCGCACACCAAGAGTCCCTGGCCCGGCCATCTCGACCTGGCGGTGAAGGACAAGACCTTTGCCTATCTCAGCGTCGAGGGCCAGCCGTTCCATATCTCGTGCAAGTTGCCGCAGTCCGGGCAGGATGCCTTGTGGTTGCCCTTTGTGAAACCCACCGCGTACGGCCTCGGAAAGAGTGGCTGGGTGACGGCCGAACTGGCGGTCGATGAACCGGTGCCGGTGGACCTGTTCAGACGCTGGATCGACGAGAGCACCGGGTCGGCGCAGCCGCTGATCTCAAACCAGCCGGCGTTTGACCTTCTTGTCCCAGTCCCGGCTGAACACCAGCGTGTCGCCCTCGTAGGCTTCCAGTCGCCCGGTCACATGCCAGTGTGTCTTGCTGGCCGTCATGCTCGACCAGGTCTCGGTGCGCACTTGCCACTCGCCGCGCGAGCGCTCTTCGGTCCAGTGGCATTCCTGGCGCGCCGACAAGGGGTCGTCGGGGAGGATGCGGTACGTCTCGCGGCCGATCGCGCTGTAGGTCATGCCGTGTTCGACGATGGTGCTGGCGCCGAAGTCGTCGACGATGCGCAAGGTCTGTTCGCCGGTCTTCTGGTCGATCGTCAGGTCGCGTCGGTTGGACGGTTTGCGTACCTCGGTGAGCTTGACCGCAGGCGCCGCTTCGGCCGGTGCGAAGGTCGGCGGCTCTTCGTTGCCGCGGATCTTGCGCAGCGGCAGATCGACAAAACTCGAGCCCAGGTGCAGCGTCACGCTCGGCGCCTCGGGCGCGGGCCAGATCAGCGGCCAGTAGCTGGTGGAGATGCTGATGCGCAGCCGTTGCCCCTTGCGCACCTTGACCGCCACGTCATCGAGCTGCAGACGCACGGTGTAGGCCTTGCCCGGCACCAGTGGCTCGGGGTGTTCGTGGCTGTCGCGGTGGCACAGGTTGAGCACGCCGTAGCTCAGGCGCGACACCGCACCGTCGGGCCACACCGCGTTCAGCCGCACGGCAATATGCGCCACCGGCTTGTCCGAGCTGAGCCTGAGTTGCAGCCGGGCCGCTCCGACGATGTCGATGTCGCGTGCCAACGGTGCGCTGTCGAAGGTGACGGAGCCGGAATCGTCGCGCCGCTGGTCGCCCGGGAACTCCGGGCCGAGCCAGATGATGCAGTATTCGCCGGCATCGGCACCGGTGGTCTGCGGCGAGTGGATGACGCGTTTGTCGCTCGCCCCCTTGACGCCGCCCAGGCCGTTGGTATTGAGGAACAGCCGCTGCAAGGCATGAATGTCGGCCGGCCAGCTGCGATCGCTGACCCAGCGCCCGGCGATCTGCGTGACCGATGCGCCCGGCCGCCCGGGCTCCATGACATAGGTGCGCATGGCCGGGTCTTCCCTGACACCGGTGTCGATGCCCTTGAGCCACTGGTCCCACCAGCGCAGCATTTCCTGCAGGAAGCCGATGCGGGGCTCGGGCACGGCGAAGTGGGGATACTTGTGCGCCCACGGACCGATGATGCCCTTGACCGGCGCCTTGACCGAGCCGACCAGCCGCGGCACGGTATTGGTGTAGGCATCGTTCCAGCCGCCGACAGCCAGCACTGCGGCTTCGATCGCGCCGATGTCCTCACATACCGAGCCGTGTTTCCAGTAGGCGTCGCGGTGCGGATGCTCCAGCCACGGTATTGCCAGCAGCGGTTCGCCTTGCAGCCGTTGCAGCCACAGGTCGCGCCAGGCCTCACCGACCAGGGCCGGATCGGGCGGACGCGACGAGTACGCAAACATGGTGGCCGACCAGCCCAGGTTCTCGTTGAGCAGGCATCCACCCTTGTAGTGGATGTCGTCGCTGTAGCGGTCGTCGGTCGAGCACAAGGTCACGATCGCCTTGAGCGCAGGGGGCTTCAAGGCCGCGACCTGCAGGCCGTTGAAGCCGCCCCATGAGATGCCCATCATGCCGACGTTGCCGCTGCACCAGGGTTGCGCGGACAACCAGGCGATGACCTCGACCGCGTCGTCCATTTCTTGCTGCGTGTATTCGTCCTCCATCAGGCCGTCGGAGTCGCCGCTGCCGCGCATGTCCACCCGCACGCAGGCGTAGCCGTGGCCGGCCAGATAGGGGTGTGTCAACGCGTCGCGGATATGGGTGCCGTCCCGTTTGCGGTAGGGCAGGTATTCCAGGATCGCCGGCACCGGCTTGTTCGCGGCATCCGCCGGCATCCAGATGCGGGCAGCCAGCTTGCAGCCATCGGCCAGCGTGATGAAGGTGTTGGGCGTTTCCTTGACCTTGCGGGGGAACGACTTGATCGTCTTCATGGCGGGCCTTTCTCGAACAGGGACGGACTGCGGCCACTGTAGCAGCCTGTCGCCGACGCATCGCACACCCTGCGCTGGCGCGCCTGCGCGCGGTGCTGCGAGCGCGTTGTCGGCAACGCGCAACCGTTCAGACCGGGCCGCGGGTCTCGTCGGCTTCCGCCACCGGTGGCGCTGGCGACGGGTTCGGCCGGAAGATCGCATAGGTGCCATTGGCCTTGGCCACCAGCACGTCGCCGCAGTGGATGCTGGAATCGAGATTCGCCAGGGTCTTGCCGCGGTTGACCAGCGTGGTGGTGCAGACCAGCTCGCCCTCGCGCACCGGCTTGAAGTAGTTGATCTTGATCTCCACGGTGGCACATATCTCGCCGTCGGCCAGTGTCGGGTGCACCGCCGAGCCCATGCCGACGTCGGCCAGCGCGAAGATCACTGCGCCATGCACGACGCGGTTCGGGTTCAGGTGCTTTTCGGAGACCGTGACCTTGCAGCGGCTCTGGCCGGCTGCCTGCTCCAGGTAACGCAGGTCGATCAGTTTGGCGAAGGGGTGGTGGCTCATGGGCGCAGGCTGGATAAAGTTGGGCGCGCAGATCCGCGCGCATCGGCAAGGATTCTCCGTCAGCGAGCCGAGCGTGCCGGCTGCACGTCGCCATTGTCGATGCCGGCGCGCATCCGTCGGCCGCGGCGTGCGAGCATGCCGGCGGCGCTCGGAGGGCATCGACAAAGTCGGACAATGCGGGCAAGCATCCCTTGTCCTGTCCACTCCACCGTTGCGTTGCGCATGACCACCACCACTTACCACATCGGCGTCGATACCGGCGGCACCTACACCGATGCCGCCATCATCGAGGCGCAAGGCCACAAGGTTTTGGCGCGAGCCAAGGCGATCACCACCAAGGGTGATCTGGCCATCGGTGTCACCGAGGCTATCAATCAGGCCGTGGCGCAGATGCCGCAAGGCCTGGCACCGTCCGACATCGGACTGGTGTCGGTGTCCACCACGCTGGCCACCAACGCGGTGGTCGAGGGCCACGGCAGTCCGGTGGCGGTGGTGCTGGTCGGGTTCGATGAACGCATGGCCGAACGCACCGGCATCGCGCAGGCGTTTCCCGGGCTGCCCGTCATCCGCATCGCCGGCGGGCATGACCATAACGGCGAAGTGGCGCACGCGCTGGATCTGACGGCCTTGCAACACGCGCTCGTCACGGTGGCGCCGCAGGTCGATGCGTTCGCGGTCGCCTCCACGTTCGCCGTGCGCAATGCAGCGCATGAACAGGCGGTGCGCGCACATATCGTCGCCTCGACCGGCAAGCCGGTGACGCTGTCGAGCGAGCTGTCTTCGGACCTGGATGCGCCGCGCCGGGCCCTGACGGCAACGCTCAATGCACGGCTGATCGCGCGGGTCTCGACCTTGATCGAGGCGGTCCAGCGCGCGATGGCGCAATGGAACATCCAATGCCCGCTGATGATCGTCAAGGGCGACGGTACGCTGGCACTGGCCGAGACGGTGGCCACGCGTCCGATCGAAACCGTCTTGTCGGGTCCGGCGGCCAGCCTGGTCGGCGCGCAGTGGCTGTCGGGCCTGAACAGTTTCATCCTGTCGGACATGGGCGGCACCACCACCGACCTGGCGGTGTTGCAGGACGGCCGGCCGCTGGTGCATGCGCAGGGGGCCCAGGTCGGTGGCTGGCGCACCATGGTGCGCGCCATCGATGTGCGTACCATCGGTCTGGGTGGGGACAGCGAGATCCATATCGGTGGCCATGGCCAGGTTGCCGTCGGTCCCCAGCGTGTCGTACCGGTGGCGCTGCTGGGCAGCCTGTTCCCGGAGCTGATGGTCCGTCTGCTCGAAGCCGATCTGGCCGATGTGGACGGGGGTTCGTCGCTGCACGGGCGCTTCGTGCTGCTGCCGTTTGGCGCACGCACGGGCAGACCGACGGCCGAGCTGAGCGAGCGCGAAGCCGAGATGCTCGCCTGTATCAGCGATCGACCCCAACCGATGCGGACCCTGGCGCGTTCGTTCGGTGCGCAGCGACTGGTGGTGTCGCTCAAGCGCAAGGGCTTGGTGCAGATCGCCGGCATGACCCCGTCGGACGCGGCCCATGTGCTGGGTCTGCAGCACAACTGGTCGACACCGGCAGCCATGCTTGCAGCGCAGCTCGGTTGCCGATTGCGCGACATGAAGTTCCCCACGCCCGAACGCACCCAGCAGTTCGCGCGCGACATCTGGAACGAAACGGTGCGCCTGAGTGCGCGCGCGATCCTGGACACGGCGGTCGGCGAATCGCTGGAGAACGACAAGCTGGTACAGGCCGTGTGTGCCGGCGGTGCGGTGCTGGGGCTGGCACGCGTCAGCGTCACGCCGATCCTGCCGGTGGTGGCGGTGGGTGGCCCGGTCGACGTGTATTACGGTGAGGTCGGCCGGCGACTGGGTTGCCAGATGGTGTTCACGCAATATGGCGACGTGGCCAACGCGATCGGTGCTGCCACCGGCGTCGTTGCGCAGACCGTGACGGTGCATGTCGATGGTGACGGCAGCGGCCTGTTCGTGCTGCATTCACCGGTGGGCACGCGCCAGTTCACCGATCCCGCCGAGGCGATCGAATCCGCGGTGGCGCTGGCACGCCAGGCGGCCACCGACGCGGTGCTGGCCATGGGCGCCGTGAACCCGGAGCTGCATATGGTGATCCGCAAGCAGTTGTTGCCCAATGCGGTCAATGATGCGGGCTTGCTCGAAGCCATCATCACGGCCGAAGCGATCGGGCGCCCGCAGACTGCCGCCTGAGCGGGTCGGACGCGCGCCCGTCATCGAGCCGGTCCGGTGCGCGGCGGGCCGGCGTGCAGGACCGACGTCAGCACGTGCAAACCCTGGCGCAGCTGCTCCACGGAATCGGCCGCATTCAGGCTGATGCGCACTGCAGCCGCAGGTGTCCCGCGTCCGGCGGCGAAATGGTCCATCGTGCGCACCAGCACGCCGGCCTGGCGCAAGCGGGCCGTGAAATCCGCAACGCTCCAGGGCTCGGGCAGAGGCAGATACAGGTGCGGCATGTCCGACGCCGAGCGCAATCGGACGTGCTGCAGGCTGCGCAGGGCCACCCGAAGGCGTTCGCCGATGGCCTGGCGCTGCGCCGCGACCAGCTGGTCGGCCTCGCCCGATGCCATCCAGCGGGTGAGGATTTCCGGCATCAGCGGCGCCACCATCCAGCAGTCGGTGCGGATGCTCGCGGCCACCTTGTCCAGCCAGGGCGCGGACGCTTCCAGGTAACCGACACGCAATCCCGGCGCCATGACCTTGCTCAAGCTGGCGAGCAAGAACGACTGCTCCGGCAGCAGGCTGGCAATCGCCGGCACGGGTTCGGCCAACGCCGCTGCGTGCACCGCGTCTTCCATCAGCAGGATCTTGTGGCGCCGCACCACCGCGGCAATGGCCTTGCGCCGAGCCAGCGACATGGTGGCGGTGGTGGGGTTGTGCAGGCTGGGCGTGCAAAACAACAGGCGGCTGTTGTAGGTGCGGGTGGCCTGTTCCAGCGCGTCGGGCATGAGGCCTTCGTCGTCCATCGGCAATCCGATGACCTGCAGGCGCAGCGATCGCGCCAGCGCCAGCATGCCCGAATAACTCAACGATTCGGTCAGGATGGTGTCGCCGGCCCGGGCCACGGTGCGCAGCACCGCCGCCAGCGCATGTTGCGCGCCGTGGGTGACCATCACCCGCTGCGCTGCGCCAGACATGCCGAACTGGCGCTGGAGCCAGCGCGCGCCTGCCGTGCGGTGGTGCGCCATGCCGGCCTCGGGCTGGTAGTTCATCAGACCGGCTGCGGCTCCGGCTTGCGCCAGCTCCGCCAGCGTCCGCTGCAACGCCCGCCCTTCGTCGGTGCGGATCGCGACGTTGTGCGCCAGGTCGATCGTCGGCGGCGTCGTCGCCTGCGACGGGCCTGCGCGGGGCAGGTCCAGGTTGCGCACGTAGGTGCCATCTCCGACCCGCGCCAGCGCCAGCGAGCGCCGTTCCAGGCTGCCATAGGCCCGACTCACCGTGCCGGCGGTCACGCCCAGCCGTTTCGCCATCACCCGGTGGGGTGGCAGCTTTTCTCCGGGCGCGTACTGGCCGCTGATGATCGCGTCGGCCAGTTCGTCGGCGATCGCTTCGTATTTGGTGGGACGGCTGGATGGCGCCGCAGGCGCAATGGCGTTCATGGTCCTGGCGGTGTCGGGGAGTTGGGTTGCGAGTGGGAGTGTAGGGCTGCGCGTCGGGGAGCACCTATTACGCACCCATTAGC
>CAZLDV010000007.1:0-74639 GCA_964558425.1 uncultured Rhodoferax sp.
GACAACAACGGGCGCAAGGCCGATTTCCGCAATGTCATCATCATCATGACGACCAACGCCGGCGCCGAGGCCTTGAACAAGTCGGTGATGAGTTTCACCAACAAGCACGATGTCGGCGACGAGATGGCTGACATCAAGCGCCTGTTTACGCCCGAGTTCCGCAACCGGCTGGACGCCACCGTGAGCTTCAAGGCGCTGGACGAGAACGTCATCCTGCGGGTGGTCGACAAGTTCCTGCTGCAGCTGGAAACGCAGCTGGCCGAGAAGAAGGTCGAGGTCACCTTCTCGGACACCTTGCGCAAGCACCTGGCCAAGAAGGGCTTCGATCCGCTGATGGGGGCGCGACCGATGCAGCGCCTGATCCAGGACACGATCCGACGTGCGCTGGCCGACGAGTTGTTGTTCGGCCGCCTGACCGATGGGGGGCGCCTGACGGTCGATCTGGACGACAAGGACGAGGTCTTGCTCGACATCGTTGCGCAGCCGAAGAAGGAAGGCAAACCCAAGCCGGAAGAAGCGGCAGTCGGTTGATCCGAGTCGCCGGCGAAAAGCCGGCGTCAGCGGGAATACAGGGAGCGAAGGGTTTCGACCCGCTCCCGGTTCACCCCCAGGTCGCTCTTGCCCAGCCGACTGGCGCTGCGGACCTGGATCACTCCGTTGGCGCGATCCAGCCACAGTTCGAGATCGTCGGTGAAGTGCAGCAGGGCGCTCTGGAACTCCGCGTGCAAGTAGCCCGGTTGCATGCTGACAATCCTCGCGCGGGGCATCTGGCGAATCACCGCGGCCAGCTTGATCATGGCGGCGTCGCCGTCGCCGGCAAAATGCATTGGCGCTATCTGCGCAAATGTCCGTTGCGGGTGATCGGGATACAGGTCCGCCTGGCTCGACACGCTGTTGGGCGTTGGCGCCGGTGGGGCCAGTCGACCGTCATGGACTCCCAGCGTTGCCGGACTCTTGCCCGCCAACATCCCGAACTGACCGGCAACAATCACCAGCAGGACCAGTGCAACGCCAGCAAGCAGTACAAATTGCAACCATCGTGTCATCGGCCGAGTCTAGCGCGGGTGGACAATCCGGACCAGGCCGATCAGCCACATCGCGTCTGCCGCGTCCGCAATCCCTTCGGCCTGGTGCCGCGCAGGGGTCGAACGCGGATCATTGCCACCAACCCCGCTTGATAAATGTCTCATTGGTTGAAGTTCGTGTGTTCGGGCCCTGCGCCCGCAGTGCGGCCCGCATGGAGAAGCCGAACGGGTAGCCGGGGCTGGACTGCATGGATGGCACTGCTGGTGCTGGGCGTGCTGCTGGCCGGATGCGCCACGCCCGCGCCACCCGTCAAGACGGTCGAGCCGCCTGTTGCGCCGGCACCGGCGCCCGTTGTCCGACCCGCGCCGCGCATCGGATTGGCGCTCGGTGGCGGAGCCGCGCGTGGTTTTGCGCATGTGGGGGTGATCCAGGTACTGGAGGAGGCCGGTATTCACCCCTCACTCGTCGTGGGTACCTCCGCTGGCAGCGTGGTGGCCGCGATTTACGCCAGCGGGCGAAGTGGTGCGCAATTGCAGCAGATCGCGGAGTCCATGGAGGAAGCCAGCCTGACCGACTGGACGCTGCCGCTGTTTGGCCGTGGATGGTTGCGTGGCGACGCGATCGCGCGGTATGTGAATACCCAGGTCGGGGATCGACCCATCGAGGCGATGGACATCACGCTGGGCATTGTCGCGACCGATCTCAAGACCGGCGACGGTGTCGTGTTCCGGCGCGGCAACACGGGGCTCGCGGTTCGGGCCTCCAGTGCCGTTCCCTCGGTATTCCAGCCGGTGCGTATCGCCGGCCGGGACTATGTCGATGGTGGCCTGGTCGCCCCGGTACCCGTGCGGTATGCGCGCCAGATGGGGGCGGACCTGGTGATTGCGGTGGATATTTCCAACCCACCCGAGGGTAACGCCGGTGATGGTGTGCTCCAGACCTTGTTGCAGACGTTTGCCATCATGGGCAAGAGCATCAATGCGCTGGAACTGCGCAATGCCGATGTGGTCGTGCAGCCCCGGCTGTCGGGCATCGGCAGCGCCGATTTCTCGGCGCGTCGGCGCTCGATCGATGCCGGCCGCATGGCCATGCTGGCGGCGTTGCCGCAATTCAAGGCCCGCCTGGCGCACCTGATGCAGTGAATGGCGGCTTGGTCGCCCGGGACCGCAGAACTATAATTTGCCCTCGCTGCAGGAGCGGGGATCACGGTTCACACCACAACAAGAATCGACACGACTCGAACGGAGACCACGATGACGCGAGATCGCAAGGACACCCGCATCCTGATCTACAGCCACGACACGTTCGGGCTGGGGCACCTGCGCCGGTGCCGCACCATTGCCCATGCCCTGGTCGATCGGTTCAAGCACCTGTCGGTGCTGATCCTGTCGGGATCGCCGATCATCGGCAGCTTCGACTTTCGCTCGCGTGTCGACTTCGTGCGGGTACCCGGCGTCGTGAAGTTGCGCAATGGCGAGTACACCCCGCTGAACCTGCATATCGACGTCGAGCAGATGCTCGGCATGCGGGCCTCCATCATCCGGCATACGGCCGAAGCCTTCGATCCCGATCTTTTCATCGTCGACAAGGAACCGCTGGGCTTGCGCGGCGAGGTGCTGGAAACGCTGCAGATGCTCAAGCAGCGCGGCACCCGGCTGGTGATGGGCCTGCGCGACGTGATGGACGAGCCCAAGTTGCTGGTGCCGGAATGGCAGCGCAAGAAGGTGTTGCCCGCGCTGCGCGACCTGTATGACGAGATCTGGATCTACGGCCTGCCGCAGATCTGCGAGCCGCTGGCCGGCATCGCCTTGCCCGCCAGCGTGCGCAAGAAGATCACCTACACCGGCTATCTGGCGCGTGAAGTGTCCACGGCGGGTGCGCCGCCGCGGCTGCCCGACATCACCAAGAAGCCCTACATCCTGGTCACGACCGGTGGGGGCGGTGACGGCGAAGAGCTGATCGATTGGGTGCTGCGCGCCTACGAACACGATCCGCTGCTGCCGTATCCGGCACTGCTGGTGCTCGGTCCTTTCATGCAGTCCGAACGCCAGACCGAATTCATGAACCGTGCTGCCCGTTTGAAGCGGGTCGACGCGATCACCTTCCACAACAATCTCGAGGCGCTGGTGGCCCGTGCCAGCGGCGTCGTCGCGATGGGCGGCTACAACACCTTCTGCGAAGTGTTGTCGCTGGACAAGCGCGCACTGATCATTCCCCGCACCAAACCCCGCCTGGAGCAGTTCATCCGCGCGTCCAGTGCAGCCAACCTGGGCCTGGTCACCATGTTGCTGGAAGACGGCGCCCGTGACCCGCGGGTCATGGCGGATGCTTTGCGGGCCCTGCCACGCCAGCCTCTGCCATCCAAGGCCGTGGTGCCCGGGCTGCTCGAGGGTCTGCCCAATGTGGCCAAGCTGGTCGAACCCTGGATTCAACGGCCTGACAACGAATGGGTTGAACCGCCGCTGGTGGCCCATATTGGTTGAAGCCGTCCGCGCGGGTGGGCCCGGGCGCGTCGCCTTTGTGCTCAAAGGGTATCCGCGGCTGTCGGAAACCTTCATCGCCCAGGAAATCGAGGCGCTCGAGCAACGCGGCCTGTCGATCCTGATCGCCTCGCTGCGCCACCCGACCGACACCCAGGTCCACCCGATCCACGCCCGTATCCGTGCGCCGCTGCTGTATTTGCCGGAATACCTGCGCGACGGACCCGTGCGGGTTCTGCGGGCCTGGTGGCGCGTGCGCCGAAGGGCGGGGTACGCCGCTGCGCGCGCGCAGTGGCTGCGTGACCTGTGGCGTGACCGCAGCGCCAATCGGATACGCCGATTTGGCCAGGCACTGGTGCTGGCAGCGGAGTTGCCTGCCGATGTGGTGCGGGTCCATGCCCATTTCCTGCATACACCGGCCTCTGTCGTGCGCTATGGCGCGACGATCCGGGGTCTGCCCTGGTCGGGATCGGCGCATGCCAAGGATATCTGGACCACGCCGCAATGGGAGCTGCGCGAAAAGCTCGCATCGTGCGACTGGCTGGTCACCTGCACCGCGACCAACCGCGACTACCTGGCCAGCCTGGCGCCGCCCGGGCGGGTCGAACTCGTCTACCACGGACTCGACCTGACGCGGTTTGCGGCCTCTGGTGCCATGCGACCGCCACGGGATGGCCACGCCGCGAATGACCCGGTCATGTTGTTGTCGGTCGGTCGGCTGGTTGAAAAAAAGGGCACCGATATCCTGCTCGACGCCCTGGCGCGTTTGCCGCCCGACCTGCATTGGCGCATGCAGCATGTCGGCGGCGGGCCGCTGCGCAAGGCGCTGGAACAACAGGCGGCCAGGCTGGGTCTGTCCGATCGCATCGTCTGGCACGGCGCGATGGCGCAGCAGGAATTGCTCACGTTGTACCGCACGGCCGATCTGTTTGCGCTGGCCAGTCGCATCGCCCACGACGGCGACCGCGACGGACTGCCCAATGTGCTGATGGAGGCGCAAAGCCAGGCCTTGCCCTGCGTTGCCACCGACGTGTCCGCCATCCACGAGTTGATCATCGATGGTGTCACCGGTGTGCTCGTGCCTGCGCAGGATCCGCCGGCGTTGGCGCGGGCGCTGGAGTCGCTCATGCGTGACCCGGCGCGTCGGCAGGTGCTGGCGCTGGCCGGGCGCGCGCGCGTACACGCCGAGTTCGGCTTGCAGGGCAACCTGGACCGGTTGGCGGCCAAGTTCGGTCTGGACGCCACGCGGCGTCGCTGACACCACAGCCGTCTGCGCTGCCACGGCCGTGGCAGGGGCCGGGAGTCAGGCCGCGTCGGCGATGCCACCGAAGTGGCAGACCTGCTCCAGCCCGGCGATGCACAACATCCGGTGCAACAGGCTGCTGCCCAGATAGGCCGGGTCACGCCGCGCGGCGTCGAGCAAGCGTGCGACATCGACCCGTTGCGGCAGGATCGTCGAGGCGGCTATCAGTTGCAGGACCTGGTCCCGGTGGTTGCGCAAAAAGCGCTGGTAGACCCAGCGAAACCCCTGCTTGTCGCGCCGCCACTGGGTCGGTAGCGCAACGGGAAACGCGTTGCGCATCAGGGGCTTGTTCCACTGGCCGCTGAAGCCATTGCGGTGTCCGCTGGCCATGTAGGGCGCAAGCCGATAGTCCAGCAAGGGGCTGCGATTCTCGATGCCCGACATCATGGCGTTGCGGTCGTTCTGCCACAACCATTCATGCAGGCGCCCCTGGGCCGCGTCGCGCACCAGGGCCTGTCCCAGCGTTCCCTGGAACTGCGCCAGCGCATCGCGCTCGGGCGCATCCCGCACACCGGCGTCCACGAACGTGTTCAGATCGGGCGGATCGTCGGAGTTGCAAACCAGTGACCGGCGCCGCGGCGCTGGCGCCTGACCCGGTGCCATGGCGGCCAACGCGTCGACGATCAGCGCGTGCAGCCGCGGTGCATCGGCATTGGCCGTCTGCACCTGGGAGATCCAATCCGTGTCGCCAGCCAGCAAAGCCTCGCGCGCCGCAAACCGGAAATAGCGATCCCAGTAACCGGCAAACACCTCGTCGCCGCCCGTGCCGTCCAGCACCACCGGCACATCGTGGCTGGCGATATGGGCGTACAACTGCGGCATCGCCAGCGCGTTGCCGATGAAAGGGAACGGCTTCTCCTGGTGGCGGCAGACTTGCAGAAAGCTGTCCATGCCGCCGTCGCCGTAGTCCAGCGGCAAGCTGACACTGTGCAAACCCAGTTGTTCCATGCAGGCGCGGGCAAAGAAGGCATCGTCACTCTTGCCGGCATCGCCGGTGAAGCAGGTCACCTGATCGGTCAGCCCCTGGTCGGCCAGCACCGACAGGATCAGCGAGCTATCCACACCGCCGGACAACAACAATCCGACCTTGCGATCGGAAACCAGTCGGGCACAGACTGCATCACGCACCAGTTCGGGCAGCCGCGCGGGGTCGCGCGCACCGCTGCGCACATGCTCTGCCAGGTCGAAATAGGCACGCTCGGAGCCGCGCCATCGGGCCAGGTCGAACTCCATCGCGCAGCCGGCGCGCACCTGGCGCACGCCGTGCACGTGGGTCGCGCCATCGGCATGCGGATAGGCCCAGCCACAGTTCAGGAAACCGTCGATATCGGCCAGCGCCATCCCGGGGCGCCGATCCAGGTAATGGAGCAGCGGGCCGATCTCGGATGCGATGCACAGGGTCTGCGCGTCCTGGAAATAGAACAGCGGCTTCTTGCCGTAGCGATCGCGCACCGCCGTCAACCGGTATTGCCGCGCGTCGAGCAGGCACAAGGCCCACATGCCGTTGGCCTTGTTCAGCCCCTGCACGCCTTCCTGTGCCAAAAGCTGCAGCAGTACCTCGGTATCGCCATCGGTCGCGAAGCGCGCGCCGTTGCGAGCCAGATCATTGCGCAAGGACCTGAAGTTGTAGATCTCGCCGTTGTAGACCAGGGTGTGCTGTTGGTGCTGGAATGGCTGGTCCGATCGTGCACGCGGGTCCAGGATCGACAGTCGGGTGTGGCCCAGAAAGCCGGACACGCTGGTTGGGCATTCGGCCGTTGGCACCTGCCACACAAACGCCGTGTGTCCCTGGCCGTCCGGACCCCGGTGCCGCAGCCGCCCGGTCGCTGCCAGCGCGCGTGTCAGGTCCACCGGGCGGCCGCGTTCGAGGACCAGAAAGATGCCGCACATGGGACAGGATTGGTGGAGCGTGGAAGGGTCAAAGCGGCGCTGGAGCCGGACGCCTGGCCGGTGCAAGCGGCTTGGACGTCCGGGATTGTACGGGTCGCTCCAGTGGTCGAAGGCCGTGTGCGCGCTCCTACAATGCCGCATGCGCATAGCCTTCTACGCGCCTTTGAAGGCGCCAACCCATGTGATGGCTTCGGGCGATCGGCGGGTCGCCCGGTTGTTGATGGATGCCTTGCGCATGGCCGGCCACACGGTGGAGCTGGTTTCCGATCTGCGCAGTTTTGACGGTGCCGGCGATGCGACGCGTCAAGTCGCCTTGCAGCGCGAAGGCCATGCGATCGCCCAGGCGCTGATCGACCGCTGGCAAGGCGCGTCGGCGCCCGAGCGGCCAGCGCTGTGGTTCACCTACCACCTGTATTACAAGGCGCCGGACTGGCTCGGGCCGCTTGTGGCTGCCGCGTTGGGTATTCCTTACGTGATTGCGGAAGCATCGCACGCGCGCAAGCGCCTGACGGGTCCCTGGGCGATGGGCGAGGCGGCGGTGCTTGCGGCCATCCGGCAGGCCGATCTGTTGCTGTGCCCGACCGCGCATGATGTGGCGGGCCTGCAACTGGCCGCCGATGCCCATGGCCGGATCGAACGCCTGCCGCCATTCCTGGACCCGGCGCCGTACCGCCGCGCCGCGCGCAAGCGATCGCTGCTGCGCAAGCGCCTGCAGCACGCGTTGCAGCTGTCGCTCGACGAGCCATGGATGGTGGTGGCCGCGATGATGCGCCCGGGCGACAAGCTCGCCTCGTACACGGTGCTGGCGCGCACGCTGGCTCTGTTGCACGATGTGCCGTGGCGCCTGCTGGTGGCAGGCGATGGCAATGCGCGGGCGCAGGTCGAGGCGCTGTTGGACCAGGCTGCCCCTGGGCGGGTGTCTTACCTGGGTGCCTGTGACGCGCGCGGCATGGCGGTGGTGTATGCGTCGGCCGACCTGTGCATCTGGCCGGCGGTCAATGAAGCGTATGGCATGGCGATGCTCGAATCCCAGGCTGCCGGAACTGCCGTGGTCTCCTGTGCCACCCGTGGCGTTCCAGATGTCGTCAACGACGGAGTGACCGGCCTGCTGGCGCCGGCGATCGATCCGCAATGGCTGGCCGACTGCACGCGTTCCCTGTTGACCGATCCGGCGCGGCGTGCGGCCATGGGACACGCCGCGGCGCAATTTGTCGATCGCCAGCGCAGCCTGGTGCAGGCTGCCGACCGCCTGCGCGGTTTGCTCGCGCAGTGGGATCGGGGCTGCGCTACCGAAGTGGTGGCCGCGGCGGTGGTCAGTGCGCCGATGGTGCAAGGCGCGGCAGCTGCCCCATGACGGTGACGCTGGCCTTGTTGCGCCATGGCGAGACACCCTGGAGCCGCGACAAGCGGGTGCAGGGACGTACCGACATCGGGTTGACCGAGGCAGCCGCAGCGGCGCTCGCCGCGTCCCGACTGCCGTCGCAGTGTGCGGGCATGCAGGTGTTCACCAGTCCACTGGTGCGCTGTGTCCAGACGGCCGCGCAATTGCAACTGGATCCGGTCGTCGACGACCGCCTGGCCGAAATGGCCTGGGGCGAATGGGAAGGGCGGCGGCTGGCCGACCTGCGCCGCGAACTGGGTGACACGATGTCCGAAAACGAGGCGCGGGGTTGGGATTTCATGCCACCGGGCGGTGAAAGTCCGCGTCGGGTCTGGCAGCGGGTGCAGCCCTGTCTGGCGAGTTGGGCGGCGCAAGGCCGTGCCACGCTGGCGATCACGCACCGGGGTGTGATCCGGGTGATCTTCGCGCAGGCCACCGGCTGGGACATGCTGGGCAAGCCACCGGCCAGGCTGGACTGGAGTGCGCTGCAGCTGTTCACGCTGGACACGCACGGCAGTCCGGCCGTCGTGCAGCTGAACCTGCCGTTGGTGGCTCGTGCGCCAGTAACTGCGCCGGGCGCCGGGCCTGACCAGTGAATCCGCCACATGTCATGGTCTACGTCCAGCACCTGCTGGGCACCGGCCACTTGAAGCGAGCGGTGCTGCTCGCCGATGCCATGGGCCGCCGTGGGCTGTCTGTCACTTTGGTCAGCGGGGGAATGCCGGTCCCCGGCCTGTTGCCGGCCGCTGCGCGTTGGGTCCAGTTGCCGCCGGTCGCGGCAGCCGATCTGGGCTTCAAGTCGCTGGTGGACGCGCAGGGGTGCGTGGTCGACGACACTTTTCGCGACGCACGCAAGCACACCTTGCTGGACGTCTGGCGCAAGACCGATCCACAGTTGCTGCTGATCGAGTTGTTCCCGTTCGGCCGCCGCCAGATGCGCTTCGAGCTGCTCGCGTTGCTGGACGCGGCGCGGCAGTCGACGACGCCGCCATTGATCGTGTCTTCGGTGCGCGACGTGCTCGGTGGCGGGCAAGGCGATCCCCAGCGCCAGCAGCGCATGCTGGCCCTGTTCGACCAGTACTTCGACCATGTGCTGGTGCACGGCGACCCGGCGCTGGTGCCGTTCGAGCGCAGTTTTGCCCATGTGCCCGAACTCGGAGCACGACTGCATTACACCGGTTATGTGGTCGAGACCGCGCAGCCGGCCCCCGCGGGCAGGTGCGACGGAGCCGATGGCGACGATGAGGTGCTGGTGTCCGCGGGCGGCGGCGCGGTCGGCCATGCCTTGCTCGAAACCGCAATCCGCGCCCGCGCCCTGACGCAGGCGGCCGATTGCCGCTGGCGCGTCCTTGTGGGTCCGGGCATGGGGGCGCCGGTGTTCCGCGAACTCGTTGCGCTGGCCCGCGCGCTGCACGGCGATGGTGTCGTCGTCGAGCGCAACCGGCCCGACTTTGCCCGGTTGCTGCGTCGCTGCAGGCTGTCGATCAGCCAGGCGGGTTACAACACCGTGCTGGAAACCCTGCAGGCGGGCACCCGATCGGTGATGGTGCCGTTTGCCGCGGGCTCGGAAACCGAGCAGACGCTGCGCGCCGACCTGCTTGCGCAGCGTGGCTGGATCGACATGGTGCCGGAGTCTGCTCTGACACCATCGGTGCTGGCTCTGGCGGTCGACCGGGCTTGCGCACGGCCGGTGCCAGACACGGCATCCATTCGCTTTGATGGCGCCGATGCCAGTGCCCAATGGGTCTGGCAACGGCTGGCGCACCACCGATCATGAGGGTACTGGGATGACACCGGCATGGCGCGATTTGCGCGACGAGATGTTGCGCTGGAAGGAAGCCGGGCGCGTGGTCGACTTCTGGTGGCGTGACGACGACGCCAGTGCTCTCGCCCCCGCCTTGACACGCATGGTCAACCTGGCCACGCAGGCGCAGGTACCGCTCGCCCTGGCCGTGATTCCGCAGCGCGTGCAGCCCGAGGTGCTTGCATTGGATTCGCCCTGGGTGCGGTTGCTGCAACACGGCTGTGACCATGCCAGCCGCGCCGGCGCGGGTGAAAAGAAGACCGAATTCCCGGCCGGCGAACCGGTCGAGCAGGCGTTGGCACGTTTGCAGGCTGGATGGGCGCGCCTGCAGGGGCCTGGCGCGATCCAGGTGCTGGTTCCACCCTGGAACCGGATCGGCGCCAGCCGTTTGCTGCCGCTTCTGGCGGACACCGGTTACCGTGGACTGAGCCGCTTTGGCGCCCGCGCCCGCGACGCGGCGTTGCCGGGCCTGGTGCAGGTCAACACCCATGTCGACATCATTGACTGGCACGGCTCGCGCGGGTTCGTCGGTGAGGTGCAGGCGCTGCGTGCCGCGCTGGTCCATCTGCAGGCACGGCGCGAAGGACGTGTCGACCCGCACGAGGCGACCGGCTGGCTGACACACCATCAGGTGCATGACGCGGCCTGCTGGGATTTTCTGGAGCGCCTGTTCGCGTTCTGCCATGCGCAGGGCGCGGTGACTTGGCACGGCGCCGATCGCTTGTTCGCGCCAGGGCCCTTGCGCATTGCACTTTGACTGTTGTTTTCGCCGCGTACCGGGTGTTTATACCGGGGCAGCGCGCACAAGGCGTCTTCTATACTGCCGGCGGATTGTCGCAGGTGCGGGCGCCCACCAGGCATCCTCCATGCTGCGCATTCCGGAATTCGCACTTGGGGCGGCCCTGCGCTGCTCATGGGCCCTGACGAGACGGTGTTCCGAATCGATGGCTGTTTTTCGCAAGTGCCCGATGCAGCAGGCGCAACGGGTGTCACATACAACGGGACATGTCTAACGTTTTAACGGTCAAGGACCTGAAGGTGTATCTGGATGTCGACGCCGGCCTGGTCAAGGCCGTCGATGGGGTGTCGTTCCGGGTCCGGGCGGGGCATACCATGGCCCTGGTCGGCGAGTCGGGTTCGGGCAAATCGATCATTGCGCAGTCCATCATGGGCATCTTGCCCAAGGTGGCGCGCATCGAACAGGGCGCGATCGAATTGCGCGACCCGCGCGCGCCCGATACCGTGGTTGACATCGCGCGCCTGGACATGGCCAGCGGGCAGATGCGGTCGATCCGCGGCGGCGCGATCTCGATCATCTTCCAGGAACCGATGACCGCTTTGTCGCCCCTGCACACCATTGGCAACCAGATCGGCGAAGCCTTGGCGCTGCACCAGCGTGGCATCGGCAAGTCCGAACGCAGCGCGGCGGTGGTCGAGATGTTGCGCCTGGTCGGCTTCCCGGATCCGGCCAAGGCCGAACATACCTACCCTTTCGAGTTGTCGGGCGGCTTGCGCCAGCGTGCCATGATCGCAATGGCGCTGGTGTGTCGACCGGCGCTGCTGATTGCCGATGAACCCACGACGGCGCTGGACGTCACGATCCAGGCGCAGATCCTGCAGCTGATCCAGCAGCTGCAACGCGACATGCGGATGGCCGTGATGATGATCACCCATGACCTGGGCATCGTGGCCAACATGGCCGACGAAGTGGTGGTGCTCTACCATGGCAAGGTGATGGAGGCCGGGACGCTGCGCGATGTGTTCGAGGACCCGCGCCATCCGTACCTGAAGGCCTTGCTCCGCGCGGTGCCGCGATTCAACATGGAGCCGGGCGAGCGTCTGACGCCGATCCGTGAGATCCAGGTCACCAGCGGCCACCTGGTGCGGCCGCATGCACATGCTGCCGCGCCATCCGATGTGCTGCAGCCGATGTTGTCGGTGCGCCACCTGAGCAAACGCTTCACGACCCGCAGGACGTCGATGTTCGGAGGCAAGCCGGCTGGTGAAACGATTGCGGTTGACGATGTCAGCTTCGACGTGGCGCCGGGGGAATGCCTGGGGCTGGTCGGTGAATCGGGCTGTGGCAAGACCACCACGGCCAAGATGATTCTGCGTGCAGGCAGGCCTGACAGCGGCGAGATCGTCTTCAATGACCGCCGTGGCGTCTCGCGCGACGTGCTCAAGCTCGAGGGCGCCGAGCTGTTCGAATACCGGCGCCGGGTGCAGTTCGTGTTCCAGGATCCGTTCGGCTCGCTGAACCCGCGCATGACGGTCTACGACATTGTCAGTGAGCCGCTGGTGATCCACGGCATCGGCGACGCGGACGAACGCTTCGAGCGGGTCAAGGAACTGATCGGCCTGGTCGGGTTGGATGTACGCCATCTGCGCCGGTACCCGCACAGCTTTTCGGGTGGGCAACGCCAGCGCATCGGTATTGCGCGGGCGCTGGCGCTTGGCCCGGATCTGTTGATCTGCGACGAGCCGGTGTCGGCGCTGGACGTCTCGGTGCAGGCCCAGGTGCTCAACCTGCTGCTCGATCTGGGGCAGGTCCGCAACCTGACCTACCTGTTCATCTCCCACAATCTGGCCGTCGTGCATTACCTCGCCGACCGGATCGCGGTCATGTGCGCCGGTCGGCTGGTCGAGGTCGCGCCCTCCGGTGCGCTGTTTGCGAACCCGCTGCATCCGTATACCCGGGCCTTGCTGGCTGCGGTGCCGGAACCGGACTTGGGACGCAAGCTGAACTTTGCGGCGCTGATGGAAGGCAAGGCGTCGATTCCCTCCGCCTGGCCGCTGCCCTACCGTCTTGACGGATCACGGCCGATGGGCATGATCGACATCGGCGACCAGCATTTTGTCCGCGCCCATGCGGATGTCGACATCTCGGAGCTCCAACGATGAACTTCCAATCGGACACCCAGCGCAACGATGGCACGCGTGCCTGGCGCTACCTGACGCCGGTGGTGCTGGCGCTGATGGCTGCATGTGCACACGCTGCCCAGCCGGCCAATCTGGTGGAAACGCCGATGCTGAGCGACGATGTCGCGGCCAAGAGACTGCCGCCGGTCAAGGTCCGACTGCCGGACACACCACTGGTCGTGACGATGGACCCGAAGACGCAGGAGCCGGGGCAGCACGGGGGTTCGCTCAACATGTTGATCGGGCGGGCACGCGACATACGGATGATGGTGGTGTACGGCTATGCCCGGCTCGTCGGGTACGACCGCAACCTGAAATTGGAGCCGGACATCCTGCAGAGCATCGACGTCAAGGACGACAGGGTCTTCACGATGAAGCTGCGCCCCGGCCACAAGTGGTCCGATGGCCAACCCTTCACGAGCGAGGACTTCCGCTATTTCTGGGAAGACGTCGCCAACGACAAGGATCTGAGTCCGTCCGGCCCCCCGGCCATGCTGCTGGTGGATGGTCAACCGCCGAAGGTCGAATATCCCGACAAGACGACCGTGCGCTATACCTGGGCCAAGCCCAATTCGAGCTTCCTGCGCGAGTTGGCCGGAGCCTCGCCCTTGCTGATCTACCGACCGGCGCATTACCTCAAGCAGTTTCACAAGAAGTACTCGCCCAAGGTCGTCGCGGCTGAAAAGGCCGAACCCGGCAAACGCAGCTGGGCCGCCGTGCACAACCGCGAAGACAACATGTACCAGTTCGACAATCCGAAATTGCCGACGTTGCAGCCCTGGATGAATACCTCCAAACCGCCGACCGACCGCTTCGTGTCGGTGCGCAACCCGTTTTTCCACCGGGTCGACCAGGCCGGGCGCCAATTGCCATATATCGACCGGGTCGTGATGCCGGTCGTCGACAGCAAGCTGATTCCTGCCAAGACCGGGGCCGGCGAGTCCGACCTGCAGGCGCGTGACCTGCAGTTCAGCAACTACACGTTCCTGAAAAAGGCGGAGAAAGGCAGCAACTTCAAGACCTACCTGTGGCGCACCGGCAAGGGCTCGCATATCGCCTTGTATCCGAACCTCAACGTCGTGGATCCGGTCTGGCGCCAGCTGTTCCGCGATGTCCGCTTTCGGCGTGCGCTGTCGATGTCGATCGACCGCGCACAGATCAACCAGGTGCTGTATTTCGGGCTGGCGACCGAGAGCAACAACACGGTGGTTCCGGAGAGCCCGTTGTACAAGAAGGAATACCAGACCCTGTGGGCCAAATACGACCGCAAGGCAGCCGACAAGTTGCTCGACGAGATCGGTCTGAAGCGCGGGCCGGACGGCATCCGACGATTGTCTGACGGTCGGCCGCTGGAGATCATCGTCGAGACTGCCGGAGAGAGTACCGAGCAGACCGACGTTCTTGAGCTGATCCGCGAGACCTGGCGTGAGGCAGGCATCAAGCTGTTCAGCAAGCCGTCGCAACGCGATTTGTTGCGCAACCGGGTCTTCTCGGGTGAGGCCATGATGTCGGTATTCTTCGGCCTGGACAATGGCATCCCGGACGCGGACACCGCGCCCGACGAGCTGGCACCAATAGACCAGGCGCAGCTGGAGTGGCCCAAGTTCGGCCAGTACTTCGAGACCAACGGCAAGCTGGGCGAGGCGCCCGATTTTCCGGAGGCAATCGAGCTGATGAAGCTGTGGCATGCCTGGGCTGGGGCCACCCATGACGAGCGGGTCACGATCTGGCATCGCATGCTGGCCATCCATGCCAGCCAGCAATTCTCGATCGGCATCGTCAACAACGTGATGCAGCCGGTGGTGGTCAACAACGCGCTCAAGAACGTTCCGGAGAAGGGCCTGTACAACTGGGACCCGGGCGCGTTCCTGGGCATGTACCGGCCCGATACCTTCTGGTTCACCGACGCACGCAGGAACTGACGCCGTGCTGGCCTATACGCTGCGGCGGTTGCTGCTGATGATTCCCACGTTGCTGGTCATCAGCTTCGTGACCTTCGTCATCATCCAGCTTCCACCGGGTGACTACCTGACCAACCAGATCGCCGAGTTGCGCAGCCAGGGAGATGCAGCGGCGCTCGAGAAGGTGCAGTTTCTGCGCCATCAGTTCGGCCTGGACAAGCCGTTCCTGGAGCAATATGCGGCCTGGATCGGCGTCTGGCCCGGACCCAAGGGGTTCTCGGGTCTGCTGCAGGGCGACTGGGGTTGGTCGTTCGAATACAACCTGCCGGTGCTCGATGTCGTCGGCGACCGGTTGCTGCTGTCGTTCGTGCTCAATTTCTCCGTCATCCTGTTCACCTGGGCGGTGGCGTTTCCGATCGGCTTTTATGCCGCGACCCATCAGTACAGCTGGGGCGACCATGGGCTGTCGTTCCTGGGTTATCTGGGCCTGGCGACACCCAACTTCCTGCTCGCGCTGGTCCTGATGTATTTCGCCAACGTGCAATTCGGCTTGTCGGTCGGGGGGCTGATGGATCCGCAGTTCCTGGAGCAACCGATGAGTTGGCCCAAATTCATGTCGGTGTTGTCCCATCTGTGGATACCGGTGCTGGTGATCGGCACCTCGGGGACCGCCGGCATGATCCGGCGCCTGCGCGCTAACCTGCTCGATGAACTGCAGAAGCAATATGTCGTCACCGCTCGCGCCAAGGGCATGCCGCAGACGCGGCTGCTCATCAAGTACCCGCTGCGCATGGCGCTGAATCCGTTCATTGCCGATATCGGCAACCTGTTGCCCAGCGTGATCTCCGGCTCGGCCATCGTGTCGGTCGTGCTGTCACTGCAGACCGAAGGCCCGATGCTGCTCGATGCCTTGCAAAGCCAGGACCAGTATCTGGCCGGATCGTTCCTGATGTTCCTGGCCTTGCTGACCGTCATGGGCGTGTTCGTGTCCGACCTGCTGCTTGCGGCGCTGGACCCGCGCATCCGGCTCAGCGGCGAGGCTGTCCAATGAGCGCGTGCCTCGCGTCTGCATGTCCGGCGCAACCGGACAAGGCCGTTGTGCGCCAGCGCGGGGTTGCACCATGAGCACGGTGGCTGCCGACAACGCGCGGTTGGAGCACTTTGTATCAACCGACCCGTTCGAGCCGGAAGCGGCCGAGGCTTTGACGGGTGCGCAGGAAGAGTTCTACCGGGCCTCGCAGTGGCGCATCATGTGGTGGAAGTTCCGGCGCCACCGTGTCGCGGTGGTGGCGGCGGTGGTGCTGGCGTTGTTGTACGGCTCGGCACTGATCACCGAGTTTCTCGCGCCCTACGAGGTCAGCAGCCGGAATTCTTCGCATATCTTCGCGCCACCGCAAAGCGTTCATCTGTTCCATGACGGAAAGTTTGTCGGTCCGTTCGTCTATGGCTTTGACATGAAGCTCAATCTGGAAAAGATGAAGCGGGAGTTCACGCCCGACCTCGAAAAGGTCCAGCCGTTGCGGTTCTTCTGTCGGGGAGACGAATATGGTCTGTGGGGCCTGTTCGAGGCCGATCTGCATCTCGTCTGTCCGGCGCAAGACGGCACTTTTTTCCTGATGGGAACCGATCGCCTCGGTCGCGACATGTTCTCGCGCATCATCTATGGCACCCGGATTTCGCTCACGGTCGGGCTGCTGGGCATTGCCGTCAGTTTTCTGATCGGCATTACGCTGGGCGGCATATCCGGCTATTACGGAGGCTGGATCGACAACGTGATCCAGCGCGTGATCGAGATGGTGCGCTCGTTTCCGGAGTTGCCGCTGTGGATGGCCTTGTCCGCGGCCCTGCCGGTGACCTGGAGTCCGATCCTGATCTATTTCGGGATCACCATCATCCTGGGCCTGCTGGACTGGCCCGGCCTGGCGCGGGCCGTGCGGTCCAAGTTCCTGGCGCTGCGCGAGGAAGACTTCGCCACGGCGGCGGTGCTGATGGGTGCATCACCGGCCCGCGTGATCGGTCGCCATCTGCTGCCCAGCTTCACCAGCCACCTGATTGCTTCCCTGACGCTGTCGATTCCCAGCATGATCCTGGGCGAGACCGCCTTGTCGTTCCTGGGGCTGGGTTTGCGGCCGCCGATCACCAGCTGGGGGGTGTTGCTCAATGAAGCGCAAAACATCAACGTGGTGGCACTGTATCCCTGGCTGATGCTGCCGGTGTTGCCGGTGCTGGCGGTCGTGCTCGCCTTCAACTTCCTGGGCGACGGTCTGCGCGATGCGGCCGACCCCTACAACTAGGCTGCTGATCGTGCAACGCAGCCTGTTTGGTTTCATCCTCAAGTACAGCAAGCGCGATCAGCTGCTGATCGTTCCGCTGGTTGTCCTGTCGATGGTGTTCTATTACGCCTCGCTGGACTTGCCCAAGATGATCATCAACGAGCCCATCCAGGGCAAGGGGTTTGGCAGCCCGGGTGCGACCGCCAATTTCCTGCGTCTGCATTACAGGTTGCCCGATTTCCTGGGCGGTCACGACTTTCGGCTGTTTGACGGTTTTCCGCTCGAGCGCACCGATTACCTGATCGCGTTGACGCTGACTTTCCTGGCCTTGATCATCATCAGCGGCCTGATCAAGCTGCGCATCAACACCTTGAAGGGATGGATGGGCGAGCGCATGTTGCGCCGGTTGCGCTACTACCTGTTCGACCACATCCTGCGTTTTCCCTTGCCGACGTTCCGGCGCCTGAAGTCGGCCGAAATGGCGACGATGATCAAGGACGAGGTGGAGCCGCTGGGCGGTTTTGTCGGTGAGGCCGTCATCACGCCGCTGTATCTCGGTGGGCAGGCCCTGACCGCCTTGTTCTTCATCCTGTTCCAGCACATCTACCTGGGGCTGGTCGCGTTCGGCATGGTGGTGGTGCAGGCGGTGATCATCCCCAAGATGCGCCGACGCCTGCTGGTCTTGTCGCGCGAACGGCAGATCGCGTCGCGGCAACTGGCGGGACGGGTCGCGGAATGTGTCGATGGCGTGGTCGAAATTCACGCACACGACACCGCCAATTACGAGCGCGCCGAGTTTGCCGCCCGGTTGGGACGTCTGTTCCTGATCCGCTTCGAGTTCTACCAGCGCAAGTTCCTGATCAAGTTCCTGAACAACCTGCTGTCCCAGGTCACGCCGTTCCTGTTCTACCTGGTGGGTGGCTATCTGGCGATCGTCGGCAGGCTCGACATCGGCGCGCTGGTTGCCGTGATCGCTGCCTACAAGGATTTGCCGGGGCCGGTGAAGGAACTGATCGACTGGGATCAGGAGCGCATGGATGCCAGCATCAAGTACAACCAGGTGATCGAGCAGTTCTCGGTCGACAACCTGACGCCCGAAGGGCAACTGGCGCTGATCGAATCGCCCGAGCTGCCCCGCGACGGACACTTGCGCGCCACCCATGTATCGTTGCTGGACGATTCCGGCGCCAAGATTCTTGACGGCGTCTCGTTCGACATCCCGCTCGACCAACATGTGGCGATCGTGGGTGCGGGCCGATCCGGCGCTGGCGACCTTGCCTTGCTGCTGGCGCGGCTGCAACTGCCCAGCAGCGGTGGCCTGGAGCTCGGCGGTGTAGACCTGACCCGTGCGCCCGAGGCAGTGACCGGTCGGGTCACTGGTTACGTGGGCGCCTCCGCCTACCTGTTCCCGATCAGTGTGCGTGACAACATCCTGTACGCGCTCAAGCGCCGACCGATGCAGCCGGCCGTTTACGTGGGCGAGGCGCAGCGCCTGTATGAAGTGCATTTGCGTGAAGCCATGCGGGCCGGCAACTGCACGCTCGATATCGATGCGCAATGGCTGGATTACGCAGCTGCGGGGGTCGTGGATGAAGCCGCGATGGACGTCCGCTTGCTGGAGATCGTCAAGCAGGTCGATCTCGAGGAGACGCTGTTCGAGATCGGGCTGCGCAGCGCCGCGGACATGGGCGGCAAGCTGCAGGTCGAAGAGAGCATCCTGCATGCCCGCCAGGCGATGCGCGAGCGGCTCAATCAGCCCGAATTGATGGAGCTGGTCGAACTATTCGACGTCTCGCGTTACAACCGCAACGCCACCATGGCCGAGAACCTGTTGTTCGGCACGCCGGTGGGCAAGGTCTTCAATTCCGACAATCTGGCGATGCATCCGTATGTGCGCAAGGTGCTGCATGAGACCGGACTGTCGGACGACCTGCTCAGCGTGGGCCACAAGCTGGCCGAGACGATGCTGGAGTTGTTCAGCGATCTTCCGCCGGGCCATGAACTGTTCGAGCGCTTCAGCTTCATTGCCTACGACGATCTGCCGCGGGTCAAGGAGATTCTGGCGCGGGTCGCCTCGGCTGGCCTGGGCCGTGTTCCAGACAACGATCGCAACCTGCTGTTGGGTTTGCCATTCAAGATGATCGTGACCAAACACCGCCTGGGCTTGATCGACGAGGCGCTGGAAGACCGCATTCTGGAGGCGCGCCGCCTGTTTGCCGCCAATCTGCCGCCGGAGCTTCAAGGTGCCATCGAGTTCTTCGACCAGGGGCGTTACAACGACGCTGCGTCGTTGCAGGACAACATCCTGTTTGGCAAGATTGCCAGCGGGGTCGCTGGCGGCAGCGTGCAGATCGGCGCCTTGCTGCGACAGGTGCTGGACGAACTCGAACTCAGGCCGATGGTCCTGCGCATCGGCCTGGACTACCAGGTTGGCACGGGTGGCAGCCGCCTGTCGGTCACCGACAGACAGAAAGTGGCATTGGCGCGAGCGATGCTCAAGCAGCCGACGGTACTTGTGCTCGATCAGGCTACTGCCGTGATGGATACACAGACGCAAGAGAAGCTATTGCAAAGCGTGTTACAAAGCCGCAAGGGGAGCGCCGTGGTCTGGGTGCTGAGCCGCACCGAGATGGCGCGTGATTTCGACCATGTGCTGGTGCTGGACCGCGGCAAGCTGGTGGAGCAGGGAGCCTTCGACGA
Organism: uncultured Rhodoferax sp.; assembly: GCA_964558425.1. Taxonomy (GTDB): domain Bacteria; phylum Pseudomonadota; class Gammaproteobacteria; order Burkholderiales; family Burkholderiaceae_C; genus CAISIP01. The sequence continues at coordinate 19,678 of CAZLDV010000007.1, forward strand.
TCTGGTTGCGCGCACGGGTGGGAAGCTGCATACCCTGATGAATCTCGGCAAGGCGCCGGCATAGGAGTACGTTGATGAGCCTGGAACAGGAAGTCGAGCTGATCCGCAGGTTTCCGATCTTCAGCAAGATCGCACCGGCGAAGCAGAAGCTGTTGTGTTTCAGCAGCGAAAGACTGACCTACAACGCCGGTCAGGAGATCTTTCACATGGGCGATCCTGGCGACGCCTGCTACGTCGTGATCGAAGGCCTGATCGACATCTCGGTCGATCGGACCAATGGCAAGGACGCCTTGCTGCTGAGCACCATGGGCGCGAACGACATCGTCGGCGAAATTGCGATCTTCGGCCAGGTGCCACGTACCGCCACCGCCACCGCCAGGACCCGTGTCGAGGTACTGCGTATCTCGGCCGACCTGTTTCGCAGCGTGATTCGCGAAAATCCGGATGCGGCGATCGAGCTGATTCGCAGCCTGGCCGATCGCCTGGCCAATACGACGGCCATTCTGACGCGCGAGACCGGAAAGGCGCTCTGACACTCAGGCCAGCGCCAGCACGTAGCTCTGCACCGGGGCGGCGAAACCCTTGAGCTGCAGGGCCTGGCCGGTATCGAGCCGGCCTTCGGTGCTGACATGGCTGCCGAGCAACGCGACGGTGCGTGCGTCCACCAGCACTTCGCCATGGGCGGCTTCCGAACACAGGCGCGAGGACAGGTTCACCGGTGTACCCACGGCCGTGTATTCCAGGCGCGAAGCTCCCCCGATGACGCCCACGGTGACAAAACCACTGGCCACGCCGACACCGACACCGAGTTGCATCTCCTGGTTCGACCATTGCCGTGTCAGGGCGATGCCGACCTCGCGGATCTGCCGGGCCAGCCGGATCGCACGCTGGGCATGGTCGGGAAACGCGATCGGCGCGCCCACCAGGATCAGCACGCCGTCTCCCGCCTGGTCCTTGATCGTTCCGCCACATTCGGCGGCCGCCTTGCCGACCGCGTCATAGTATTGGCGCAGGATGTCGATCACCCGGCGCGAGGAGGTGGCCGCCGAAAACGCCGTGAATCCCCGCAAGTCGCAGCAGACCACCGAGAGTTCCAGTGTCTTTTCATCGGTCGCGCTCTTGAGCCCTCGTTTGGTCACCAGTTCGGCGACCTGGGGCGACAGGAAGCGCGACAGGAACTGTGCGCGCTGGCCTTGCGTCACATGGTACTGGACCGAGCCGACGAGCAACACGAGCAGGCCGACGGCCGATGACAGCGGCGCAATCGCCGGCGGCAATACGATGCCGGTGGCCATGATCGGGCCTCCGATCGCAAATGCAACCAGGCGTCGCACTTCTGCCCGGTCCGGCCGCCGGAACAACGTGAACAAGGTGCCTGCCGTGCCCAGCAGGACCGACAGCGCCAGCGGGGTGAAAAACAGCCAGAAGGTCCAATGCACGTGTTCGCCCGGAAACAGCACCAGATTGCCGAAGTGGTTCGCGTGTTGCGTGGGCATGGCGATGGCCAACAGGCCGTACAGCAGCGCCAGGCCTTGCGCGATGCGCAGCAAGCGATCCGGACCATGCGTGTTGAGGTTCGCCGAAGGAATGGTCTGGCGGACCCGCAGGACCCACTCGAATGCAAACACGATGCCCAGCGCCTGCGGCAAGTCGAGCATGCCCTCCCAGAACACGATGCCGTGCAGGTCGCGCATCGGCGCGATCCACAACACGTCGATGGCGATGGAGAAACCGGTCAGCGCGAGAAAGATGCTCAGTGCCTGGCTGGTGCGCGATCGGCGGTCCGCCAGGACAAATGCCAGCGCCATGCCGAGCGCCAGCAAGGCAACGATGACGGAAGCGGTGGTGTTGGTATGCACGGGAGACCCGCAGTGTGCCAGTTTGGCTTGTACCTGCCGACAGGCGGCATCAAAAAAAAGGCCTCATCTTGCAATGAGGCCTTGAAGGGATCCCTGAACCTGTTGGTTTCGAAAGGACCCGAGGAGACAACCAGAAAATGGTGTGCGCTACCGACGCAGTATGTCAGGGTTTTCCCTTGTTTGCCAGATGCATCCCGAAAAAAGCGGGACGTTTCTTCGCCGAGTTGGTAACAAGCGACAGATCAGCGCTTTTTGGCAACCGTCTTGCTAGCGTTGACTGCCGTGGCGGTCACCGTGTTGAAGTTGGTCTCGGCCACTTCGCTGGCTTGCTTGACGGCTTTTTGCACCGACTCCAGGGCATTGTTGGCAGCAGCCACGGCGCTTTTCATCACGGCGACAGCGGTTTCCGTACCGGCGGGGGCGTTCTTGGCCGCGGTGTCAACCAGACCCATGAATTTCTTCTGGTTGTCGCTGGTCTGCTCTTCGAAAGCGCGCGTGAATTCAGCGACTGAACCCGAAGCGATGTCGTACAGATGGCGGTTGTATGCAGCGGCTTTCTCGGCCAGGGGCTGCAACAGGCTCGACTGCAATGCCAGCAGTTCCTGTGCGTCTTTCACGCTCAGCACGGCTTTGGCATGGTCGCCAGCCTCGGCCATGGCGGCTTTGGAGGCGGTCAGGTTCAGTTCGACGATTTTCTCGACGCCTTCAAAAGCTTTGCTGGTCAGGCCGACCAGGGTTTCGATATTGGCTTTGTGCGATGCCATGACTTGTTCAACGGTCAACATGATGAAATTCTCCAGAGTGGTTGAAATTGGATGGGTGTCTGCTCCGTAACCCTGCATTCCAGGTTTATGTTGCAGTGCAGCATGGACGGAATTATAGGGTTATCCCGTATCAGTGCAAGTCATTTTTGTTGCGGTGCAACATATTAGGCGCAGTCTTCTAGAACCCGGGTCGCCTCAACTACTGATTCCGTCGGGTGAGCCGTGCGATCTATCGGTGTTGCTGCTGCTTGCCGGTCAGGATCGCGATCGGGGCCGGCGTCCGGTCAACGGTTCTCCAGCAGCGCCTGCCATCCCGGAAAGGTGTCGGCCGACAACGCGAACTTCTGTGCCGTGGCACTCCAGGATCCGCCGCTGGCGATCGCTGCGCCGAACCCGGCGCCGTCCACGATGCGGGTGCCTCCGAGCAACGTCACCCCGCGTGCGAACAAGGTATCGGGCCACAAGCCGGCCGATGGACCGATCACGGCAAACTGCCGTGCCGACGGTGTGGCAGCCAGCATGGCGTCGAGCGTATCGTTGAGCAACATGGTCGAGGTGCCGACCACGACGTTGCAGGGCGCCAGGGCCGAACGGTCGAGCGTGATGAAGACGTCCGGGAATCGGGCCTGCTGGCGGCGTACCGTGGCTTCATCCAGTTCCACCACCGTCAGTCGCGCGCCAGTGGCCTGTACCTGCCGCACCAAGGGCGGAAAAAATCCGATCATGCCCAGGTGATCGGTGTCGGACAACCGGATGTCCCCCAGCGAATTGCCAGCCGGTGGCGGGGTGTATGCCAATTGTCGCCAGGCGGAATCGGTCAGCGCATTGATGCAGGCCAGCGCGATGGCGCGCGTGAGACCGGACCCTGCCACGAAGCCGCGCGCCAGTTCCAGCGGGCAGCGACCCGCCAGCGGCTGCGACCCGCCGTGGGCCCATTCGCGCAAGGTGTCGCCCAGCAACAGGTACGACAGGCCGAATGCGCCATCCTCGAGCTCGACCGCGCAAAAAGCCGCGGTGCACTGTGCTGCGCCGCCCACCGCCTGCGGCACGTGCAACCGGGCGATACGCGGTGGCGCAAATCGCTGCGCAATCGTTGCGAGCTGCGAAACCAGATCGTGGGCGATCGGAGCCATCGGTGTATTCATCGGTTGGCATTGTGCCGGGGAAGGCCCGCGGCTGCCTTGACATGGCACAGGGGCCGGGTTCTCGTACACTGGCCGCTCCGGCACTGCTGCCGGCCATGTCCATCGCCATGATCATCACCAGCCTGCTCGACACCGACCTGTACAAATTCACGATGATGCAGGCCGTCCTGCATCAGTTTCCGGGTGCGCAGGTCGAGTACCGGTTCAAGTGTCGCAATGCACATGCGCAACCCGCGCCAGGTGCGCCCTCATTCGACCTGGCCCCATTCGCCGACGAAATCCGCGAGGAGATCCGGCTGTTGTGCACGCTGCAGTTTCGTGAACCGGAACTGAACTATCTGCGTTCGATGCGTTTCATCAAGAGCGACTTTGTCGACTTCCTCGGCTTGTTTTCGCTCAACGAGAAATACATCACGGTATCGAGCCTGCCGTCAGGTGAGATCGACATCACGATCCAGGGTCCCTGGCTGCACACCATCCTGTTCGAGATCCCGGTGCTTGCGATCGTCAACGAGGTCTACTTTCGCAACACCCGCAAGTTGCCCGATCTGGTGGAGGGTCGGCGGCGGCTGGACGAGAAGATCGAGATGCTGCGGACGGCCGAACTGTCCGACCTGAAGATCGCCGACTACGGGACACGCAGGCGATTCAGCAAGGCCTGGCAGGAGGAGGTCCTGCGGGTGCTCGCTGCGCGCCTGGGTACCCATCAGCGGCCTGGCAGCGCCGCGGGCGTGGTCGGCCAGTTCGCCGGCACCAGCAATGTGTTGTTCGCCATGCGGCTGGGCGTCACTCCGCTGGGTACGATGGCCCATGAATACCTGCAGGCGTGCCAGGCGCTGGGACCACGCTTGCGTGACAGCCAGATTTACGGCCTGGAGAGCTGGGCCAAGGAGTACCGAGGCGATCTGGGCATTGCCCTGAGCGACGTGTATGGTCTGGACGCTTTCTTGCGCGATTTCGACATGTATTTCTGCAAGCTGTTCGATGGCGCCCGCCATGACAGCGGAGATCCGTTCCAGTGGGGTGAGCGCATGCTGGCCCATTACGCCCGCAACCGCGTCGACCCGCGCACCAAGACGCTGATCTTCAGCGACAGCCTGACGGTTCCACGCACCATCGAGCTCTACCAGCAGTTCCGCGGACGCTGCCAGCTGGCGTTTGGCATCGGTACCAACCTGACCAATGATCTGGGCTACCAGTCCTTGCAGATCGTCATCAAGATGGTGCGTTGCAATGGCCAGCCGGTGGCCAAGTTGTCGGACACACCCTCCAAGAACATGTGCGATGACGAACGGTACATGGCGTACCTGCGCCAGGTTTTCGAGATACCCCAGGTCAACTGATGTCCCTGCGCGCCAACATCCCGGCACCGTCGTACCGGCAACCCGCCATGGACGACACAGCATGACCGAAACTGTCATTGCCGTCGCGCGTGCCGTCTTTCCGCAGGTGATCGCACGCTTGCGGCAACACTTCGCGGTGGTTGCCAACCAGGACGACAGACCGATGGCGCCCGCTGAACTGGCCGCGTTCACCGCTGGCGCCAGCGGCCTGCTGTGTACCGGAAGCGAACGGGTGGATGCAGCCTTGCTGGCCGCCTGCCCGACCCTGAAGATCTGCGCCAACATGGCGGTGGGCTACAACAATCTTGATCTCGACGCAATGACGCGGGCCGGGGTGCTGGCGACCAACACCCCGGATGTGCTGACCGAGACCACCGCCGATTTCGGATTCGCGCTGCTCATGGCCGCGGCGCGTCGGATCACGGAAGGCGAACATTTCCTGCGTGCCGGCCGCTGGCTTCGCTGGAGCTACGAGATGTTCGCCGGGCAGGAAATCCACGGCAGCACGCTGGGCATCATCGGCATGGGTCGCATCGGTCAGGGTATTGCCCGGCGTGGGGCCTTCGGCTTCGGCATGCGCGTGATCTACCACAACCGCGGCCGCCTCGATCCTGCCGCCGAGGCTGCCTGCCGCGCGTCATACGTGTCCAAGCAGGAACTGCTGCAGACGGCCGATCATGTGGTGCTGGTGCTTCCGTATAGCGCGGCGTCACACCACACCATCGGCGCTGCCGAACTGGCCAGCATGAAGCCGACCGCGGTGCTGGTGAACATCGCACGCGGCGGCATCGTCGACGATGCCGCGCTGGCGCAGGCCTTGCGCGACGGGCGAATTGCGGCGGCAGGACTCGATGTGTTCGAAGGCGAACCCCGTGTGAACCCGGCCCTGCTGGCGTTGCCCAACGTGGTGCTGACGCCGCATATCGCCAGTGCCAGCCTGCCCACCCGGCTGGCGATGGCCGACCTGGCGGCCGACAATCTGATTGACTACCTGGTCCATGGGCGCCTGCGAACCGCCCTCAATGCGCAGGCCTTGGGAGTCGGCGGATGAGCGTTCGATGGCCTGTCCAGCTGCTGGCGCGCGAGCGGGCCGCGGCGGGCAGCGGCAAGGGTTTGGGCGCTCGCTGACGCATGGAGCCACTGGCCGCGACCGAGCTCGCATTCTGGTGGCCCCTGGTGCTGCTGGTGGGTTTGAACGTGGCCGTATTGTTGTGGCTGCTGCTGCGCCTGGGCCGACGTCGGATCGACGACATCCAGGCGACGAACCACGCGCAATTGCTGGCTGCGATGCAGACCGGTGCGTCCCGGCTCGACCAGCTCGAACGGTTGCTGGCGCACGAGATTGCCGAGTCGTCGCGCGACGCCCGGCAGGAGCTCGCGCAGACCCTGGTGCTGTTCCAGCAGACGATCCTGGGCCAAGGCGCACAGGCCACGCGAACACAGAACGCCCAGATCGATGCGTTCGGCCAGCAGCTTGCGCTGTTGCAGCATTCCCTGTCCGACACCTTGGCCACGCAACTGCAGCAACTCGCCGATGGCAACGCGCGGCGCATGGCGGAGGTGCGCCAGACATTGGAGACCCAGTTGGCGCAGCTGCAAGCGAGCAACGCTGCGCGGCTCGAGGAGATGCGGGCCACGGTCGACGAGAAGCTGCAGGCTACGTTGCATGCCCGGCTTGGCGAGAGCTTCAAGCAGGTTGCCGATCGGCTGGAGCAGGTGCACAAGGGCCTGGGCGAAATGCAGATGCTGGCGCAAGGCGTGGGCGACCTCAAGCATCTGCTGACCAATGTGAAGACACGCGGCATCTTTGGCGAAGCCCAGCTCCAGGCGCTGCTGGAACAGGTTTTCGTGGCCGACCAGTATGCCGCGCAGGTTGCCACCCGCCCGGGTTCGACGGCCGTTGTCGACTTCGCCATCCGATTGCCGGGCCAAGGCAATGGCGAGCAGCCGTTGTGGTTGCCGATCGACGCCAAATTTCCAAACGAGGATTACGAGCGGCTGCTTGATGCGCAGGGCCGTGCGGATGCAGTGGCAGCCGAGCAGGCTGGCAAGGCTTTGGAGGCCCGCATCCGCCTCGAAGCCCGATCGATCGCGGACAAATACATCGAGCCGCCGTACACCACCGATTTCGCGATCCTGTTTCTGCCCTCGGAAGGCCTGTATGCGGAGGTCCTGCGTCGCCCCGGGCTGATGCAGGCGCTGCAGCGCGAACAGCGCATCACCCTTGCCGGACCCACGACACTGCTCGCGATGCTGGGCGCATTGCAGATGGGCTTTCGGACCTTGGCGCTGGAGCGACGTGCCAGCGAAGTGTGGCGGGTGCTGGGAGCGGTGAAGAGCGAGTTCGGCAAGTTTGGCGACGTGCTCGCCAAGGTCAAGAGCCAGACCGAGACGGTGCTCAAGACCATCGACGCGGCACACACCCGCAGTCGTGTGATGGACCGTGCCTTGCGACAGGTTGAATCGCTGCCCGAAAGCCTGTCCGGCCCATGGCTGGCAGCACAACCGAGCACCGACGATACGACGCACGATGAAGTCCGGTGATCTGTTTCGGCTGATCGGAGGCCAAGTCTGTCTGCATGCCTGCATGGCGGGCACCCGGATGGCGGCGCCCTTGCTGGCGCTGCGCGACGGTCACAGCGCCATGAATGTCGGCGTGTTGCTGGCCTTGTTTGCACTGGCGCCGGTGTTCCTGGCATTGCCGGCCGGTCGTTTTGCCGATCGCCATGGGTTCAAGCGTCCGGTGGGCATCGGCGTGGCGGCGGCGGTGCTGGGGGCGGGCTTGGCGGTGGTATTTCCGACATTCCTGGTGCTGTGCTTCAGTGCCCTGGCCACCGGGGGAGCGGCCGGTGCCGCGTCGATCGCGTTGCAGCGCCATGTAGGGCGTGCGGCGGCGGGTCCGACCGAACTCAAGCGCGTGTTCAGCTGGCTGGCCATCGGTCCCGCGATATCGAATTTCTTCGGCCCGCTGGCGGCGGGGCTGGTGATCGACCATGCCGGAGCCAGCGCGGGTGACCTCGCAGGTTATCGCTGGGCGTTCCTGTTCATGGCGCTGCTGCCGGTGGCGACCTGGTTCTGGATCCGGACGGTGCCGGATCACGAGCGGGTTGTCCAACCCGCGGGCAGGACCGCCAACCGGGCTTGGGACCTGATGCGCGAGCCGACGATGCGTCGCCTGTTGCTGGTCAATTGGTGTCTGTCCTCGTGTTGGGATGTTCACACCTTCATCCTGCCGGTGATCGGCCATGAACGCGGTTTCAGCGCATCGGTGATCGGCACCATCCTGGGCGGATTCGCGATAGCCGCCGCCCTGATCCGGGTGGTCATGCCGCTCTTCGCTTCCCGCTTGCGCGAGAACATCGTGATTGCCGGCGCGATGGTGGTGGCCGCCGCGGTGTTCGCGGTCTATCCCTTGATGCAGGGCGCGTGGGCGATGGGTGTCTGTTCCGTGGTGCTGGGTCTGGCACTGGGTTCGGTGCAGCCGATGGTCATGAGCACGCTGCACCAGATCACGCCCGATGCGCGCCATGGTGAGGCGCTCGGGTTGCGCCTGATGACCATCAATGCGTCCAGTGTGGCGATGCCGATGTTGTTCGGTGGCCTGGGTGCGGCGGTGGGTGTGGCTCCGTTGTTCTGGGCCGTGGGTCTGGTGGTCGGACTCAGTGCACGCCTCGCGCTTGGTCTGCAGGTACACGCCGCAGCCGCGCACGTGCTGGCATCGGTGGCTACAGATCGTAAAAAGCCGTGATCGTCTTCCAGATGTCCTCGGGCGTGTCGGCACGGGTGAACAGGTCCAGATCCTGCGGTGAGATTGTCCCCGCCTCCAGCAGCACATCGAAGTTGATCAGGCGCGACCAGTAGTCGGAGCCATACAACACGATCGGCAAGGGTTTGGACTTGCGGGTCTGTACCAGTGTGATCACCTCGAACAGTTCGTCGAGCGTGCCAAAGCCACCTGGAAACGCCACCAGCGCCTTGGCACGCATCAGGAAGTGCATCTTGCGCAGCGCAAAATAGTGGAACTTGAAGCTCAGCGCTGGAGTGACGTAGGGATTGGCTTGTTGTTCATGCGGCAATGCGATATTGAGTCCGATCGTGTCCGCGCCCATGTCGTGGGCGCCGCGATTGGCCGCCTCCATGATGCCCGGGCCACCGCCGGTGGTGATGTACAGCCGCTCGGACGGCGGTTTGTCCGCGCTGTAGGCCGCCACCAGTGCGCCGAATCGACGCGCATCGTCGTAGTAGCGGGCGTTGCGCAGATCGCGTTCGGCCAGTGCCAGGGCCTGCGCATCGCCGTTGGCCTGTGCGATCTCCAGCGCGGCGCGGGCAACTTCCGGCGCCAGGAAGCGGGCGCTGCCATAGACCACGACCGTGTTCTCGATGCCGGCGGCGATATGACCGAGATCGGGTTTGAGCAATTCGAGCTGGAACCGGATTCCGCGGGTCTCCCGGCGCAGCAGAAACTCGGGATCGGCAAAGGCGAGCCGGTAAGCGTCCGCCTCCAGCGGATTGCCTTGGTCTGCGTAATTCTGCAGTTCGGCCCAGGCGTCGGCCAGTCGGCGTTCGGTGATGCGTTGTTTCTTTTGCATGCGCGCATCATAGGGGACGCGCCTGTGGCGGCGGGCGCGGCCCAGGTGGCCGCGACTGCGCGCGGGATTTACCGCTCCTTGTACCCGGAGTCGGCCCCGTCCAGATGCTGTTCCATGCCAAAACGGATCAGCGCCGCCATGTTCGGCAACTGGAGCTTCTCCTGGATGCGGCCCTTGTGGGTGCTGATCGTCTTGACCGACAGGTTCAGCGCCTGTGCGATGTCGATCAGGCGCTCGCCAGCGACGATACGGTGGAGCACTTCCAGCTCGCGGTCAGACAGGGACGAAAGCCGGGGTTCGCGCAGCTGTCCATTGAGTTGAAGCACCACCCGCTCGGCCAGGCTCGCCGACACATAGGACCCGCCGGCGGCGACCTTGCGCACCGCGGCAACCAGTTCGGTCGACGCGCTGTCCTTGGTCACGTAGCCATTGGCGCCCGCCTTGAACGAGCGCATCGCGTATTGTGCTTCACCGTGCATGCTGAGCACCAGCACCGCGACCGATGGAAACTCGGCCTTCACGCGCCGGATCAGGTCCAGTCCACCCATCCCCGGCATCGACAGGTCCACGATCGCCAGGTCGAAATGGTTCTTGCGCAGGCAGTCGAGTGCTTCGAACGCTGTGCCCGCCTCGGTGATCGCCCATTGGTTGGCGATCGGTTCGAGCACCCGTTTGAGACCTTCGCGCACGATGGCATGGTCGTCCACCATCAACAAGCCGTATCGCCCGTCGGCGCTGGCCTTGCGGTTGTTCATTGGGCATCCTTCCTTGAATGGGGCATGCGCAGGGTCGACAGGGTCACGCCGGGCTTGTCGCGACCAGCGTGGACTTTGCCACCAGTGGCACGCGCACCCTGATCCGCGCGCCGCCGATGCGCGAGCTGCCGATCTCCAGATGCCCGCCGAGCATATAGGCCCGTTCACGTATGCCCTTGAGGCCGTGCGAGCCTTCGCGCTGCAAGGACTTCTCGGTGAATCCGATACCGTTGTCATGCACCGTCAACTCGAGTTCTCCCGATCGTTGCCGCATCCGGATGCTGACCCGTGTCGCGTGGGCGTGACGCGCGATGTTGGTGAGGGCTTCCTGCACCATGCGGTACAGCGCGATCGCCGTGCCTTCCGAGACGCTCGGGTCCTCGTCGTCCAGATCGAGTCGAACGGTGATGTCCATGCGCCGCGCCCAGCTCTCGGCGAGCCACTCGATGGCGGCATTCAAGCCGAGGTCGTCCAGCATCAAAGGCCGCAACTCCGTGGCAATGCGCCTGACCGAAGCGACCGTCTCATCGACCATGCCCAACATGGCATCGATGCGCCGGGTGCAATCGTCTGTCTGCTGGATCGACTTGACGCTGGACAGCTCCATGTGCAGCGCAGTCAGGCGTTGTCCGAGTTCGTCATGCAGTTCGCGCGCGATGCGGCGACGCTCCTCCTCGCGCGCGTCGACCATTCCGGCCGACAGCTGGCGCAGTTCCTGGCGTGAACGCTCCAGTTCGCGGCGTTCGTTCGACAGGCCGGTGATGTCGGTAATGGCCATTTGCAACGCCGTGCGCCCGTGGTCGGGCAAGGCAGCGACCGCGATCTCCACTTCCCGGGTCGTGCCATCCGCCCGCGCGATGCTGTGCACACCGGTCGACGTCGGTCCTTCATTCGTCAATGCACGTTCCACGGCCTGGCGCACGGCCGGCTGCGACGCGCCTTCGATCAGCGAGTAGATCGAGCGACCCACGAGTTCCCGGTTGCTGTTTGTGCCAAACAGCGTGGCACACGCGCGGTTGGCGAAGATGATCGAATCCCCGTCAGTGATCCAGATGGCAATGGGCGCCATCTCGAAGATCGTGCGCAGGCGCCTGTTGAGCGCATCGATCTCGCTGCGCAAGACGTTGACCTCGGACAGATCACGTATCAGTGCCGTGAAAAAGCGATGGCCTCCGGCCTCCCCGATCATGTCCAGGCGCGAGATCGTCGCTTCCATCGGGAATTCTTCTCCGCTCATCCGCAAGCCCGTCAAGACCGTGCGTTCGCCCATCGGCCTTTCGACGGTGCCGGCCTTGTCGAACTTGCGCACATGCGCTGCATGGCTGCGGCGCAACCGCGGTGGAATGAATACGGACAGGTTCTTGCCCAGCACATCGCTGGCCGCGCAGCGAAACATCCGTTGCGCGGCGGGATTGATCATGACGATGCGCTGCGCCTCATCGATCGTGACGATGCCTTCGCACGGCGCCAGTGCCATGTCGCTGGCCAGGAAGGACAACGGAATTTGCGCACGGTCCGGCCCGGCTGCCACGGGCAGTTCACTGACAGGCCGCGGAGGGTCTGCAGCTGCGTCCAGCGCAGGCTCGATCATGCTCAATCCCTTTCTGGTTTGCATATTCACGTCAGGTCTGCCGAGATCTTAAGCGCGCATGCGTGGCAATGAGGGCTTTCCAGGCTTTGCATTGATCGTGCTCATGCGCATCGGCGTGGGCAAGGGCATGCGCATGTGAACGGCGGGCTTTGTCTTGTCCATTGCATTGCCTGACACGGGCATTGTGCTGTTCGGAATATTCCGAAGCCTGTGTCATCCAATTCCTGTTTGCGGCGGAGTTGGCCTAGGACAAGTCCGCCGCATCGCCGATTGTCCGAGAGTGGTTTGAATGGCACAGTGAACTCCAAGGAATGCGAGTCACACATCAAATCAGGAGGAGCGTTCATGGTGGGAGCAACAAGCGTCCAGTTGGATCGGGCCGCAGACGTGACGGCCAGCGGATTTCCCCGATTGGCATGCGTGGGACAAGGCGGCATGCGGGAAATGCTGCAAATGCTTGGCACGACGGATATGGCCCAAAGCCCGGGCCTCGACATACCGGTGTCGATTCGCCGCTTGCATGAAGGCGACAGCCTGTTTCACGAGGGCGCTTTGGCCGAGAGCATCTATTTTGTCCGAGCCGGCACCTTCAAGGTCTTTTGCATGGGTGAGGACGGCTACGAGCAGGTGCTGGGGTTCAGTGTCCGCGGCGAACTGCTTGGCTTCGATGCGATCGGCATGGGTCGCTACACCAACCAGGCAGTGGCGCTGGAGGAATCGAGTGTCTATGTCGTGCAGCTGCGACATTTCTTTTCGATCACGCCGCGTGACCCGGCGCTGGACCGAGCCGTGTTCCGGGCGGTCAGCACGGTACTGCAGCAACGGGGTGAACTGGCCGACATGATGGCCGCCGTGTCGGCCGAAGTGCGGCTGGCCCGCTTTCTCGTGCACGTCTCGCGCCGCATGTCCGCCAACGGTCTGTCTTCCCGAGCATTCCATCTGCGCATGAGCCGGCGTGACATCGCCAGCTATCTGGGTGTTGCACATGAAACGGTCAGCCGCTCCTTTACGGCGTTGGTCAACCTGCAATTCGTCAGCGTGAAGAACCGTGCGGTGGACATCATCGACATGGATGGACTCAGGGCCTTTTCGGCTTCCACACGCAAGCAGCTTGACGACGCCAATCGGTTGCACGGCCACCGCGGCGCCACGCTGTGTTCGCAAGAGGCCTCGCTGATCGCATGAAAAGCGGCGAAGCCTGTTTCTGATCAATGCAAATGGCACACGCCCTTCATAGGATGGATACAGGGGCGATCGGAACCTCGCTCTGTTTGTGCTACCAACGCCAGGAGATCGTCATGATGCCCCATTCCCGATTGCCTTCATCCGCGCGCGCGCTGGTCGTGGCGCTCACATGCGCCTGCGGACCGATGATCGCCCATGCTTCGGGCTTCCAGCTCGGCGAGACGTCGGCGTCAGGATTGGGAACCGCGTATGCGGGTGGCGCTGCGCAGGCGCTGGATGCGACGACGGTCTGGTCCAACCCCGCCGGCATGTCGCTTGTCGGCGATAGCCAGATCAGCGGCGCCTTGCACCTGATCACACCGTCACTGAAGTTTCGCGACGGGTCGTCCAGACCCGCAACAGCGCAAGGACTGGGCGGCAACGGAGGCGATGCTGGCAGCCTGGCGCCGGTGCCCAATTTTTACCTCGTCAAGCCGATCGACAGCCGCATATCGGTTGGCCTGGGCGTGAATGCCCCTTGGGGGCTGGTCACCGAATACGATCCCGGTTGGGCCGGGCGGTTCCAGGCCATCAAGTCGAGCATCAGGACCATCAACGTCAATCCGAGCCTGTCTTACAAGGCGTCTGATTCCCTGTCCATGGGGGTGGGCCTCGATATCCAGCACATGTCGGCCGAGTTCACCAACCAGGTCAACTATGCCGGCGCCTTGCTCAGCGCGGCCGCACTCAATGGCATCGCGCCCGGAAGTGCCGGCTTCAACGCCATCGCCGCGGCCACGGCGGGACTGGAGTCGGGCGCTCGGGTAAAAGGTTCGGACAACGCCTATGGCTGGAATGCCGGCTTGTTGTGGAGCCTGAACGACAGCAGCCGTGTCGGACTGCACTACCGCTCGAGCATGAAGTACCGTCTCGATGGCACGGTCGGATTCACGAATCCTGCGCTCCCCGCCGGGGCGCCGGCGATCACGGCATTGCTCGCCGGCGGTGTCAACGCGACACGCTTGTTCGACTCCGCGATCACGTCCGACGTCAAGATCCCCGCCATCGTCAACGTGTCGTATTTCACGCGGCTCGATGATCGGTGGGACCTGATGGCCGATGCGCAGTGGACGCAGTGGTCCACGATCAAGAACCTCACCTTCATACGCGCCAATGGCGCTGTGCTGCAAAACACGCCGGAGAATTTCAAGAACACCTGGAAAGTGGCCATCGGCGCGAACTACCACTACAGCCCGCAATGGACGTTGCGTGGCGGCCTGGCCTTCGACAAGAGCCCGGTGCAACGCATCGACAGGACAGCGCGCCTGCCGGACGCGGATCGAACCATGCTGACGCTGGGTGCGCAATACACCGTGAACCCGAAACTCACGCTGGACATGGGTGCAGGTTACGTCTTCATCAAGACGGCAAGGATCAATGCCAATGGCGGCAACCCGGGTGATCCGGCGGCGGCGCTGGCCAACGGGCTGCTCAATGGTCAATACGACAGCCGGGCCGTGATCCTGTCTGCGCAGCTCAATTACCGATTCTGAGGTGCTGGGGTTGGGTTCGATCGGAGGGCCCATGCACAGTGTCGGCGTAGTCAAGGGGGTTGCCGACGGCCTGTGCGGGACAGTCCCTGGCGGTGGCGGCCGCCAAGCGGCTGCGGGCATCAGTCGTCGGGAGCCGCAGCATCCGGCTCGGTGCGTCGCTGCGTTCGAGAGCATCTTCGGGCAGGGTGGTTGATTCGAGCGCCCGGCGTCAGGTCATGCGACTTCGTGTAGGCTCAGACCGTGCAGTTGCATCGCGTTGTGCAGGTGCACCGAGCCTGTTACCCAGGCAGGTTGAACCGTGGATGTGAGTCAAGCCTATGCGTAACCTGGACACCCGTGCGTGGATGTTGGCCGAGGCCGTCGATCTGCTCGATGACGCCGAGCGCTTGCAGCGCCAGTTCTTTCGCATTGCGCCGTCGAGCGGCAGTCCCTGCTGGGAGCCACCGGTCGACGTGATCAACAATGGCACCTGCCTGACGTTGGTGGTGGCGCTCCCAGGAGTGCCGCCGGACCAGTTCGAGGTGCGGGTCGACGACAAGGCGATCGTCGTGCGGGGTGAACGATCGATCGGCGCCAGTGTTGGTACCGGAGCGATCGTGCGGCTGGAGATTCCCTACGGCCGCTTCGAGCGCCGTATCGTCCTCTCGCCGGGAAGGTACAAGCTGATGGACATGCATCTGGAAAACGGTTGCCTGCGCATCAATCTGGAGGCCTTGCCATGATGGAATGTGCAGCCCTTTGCATGCGGCGACCAACGCACTGTGCAGAGGTGCGCGCATGACACATCCATCCGTTCCCATGCAGGGACACGATCCGCACCACGACCAGCAGCCGCAACCGGCCGCGCAGCAGACCCACGCCGAGCGATCAGCGCCCTTGCGCGCGGCCGATACCGCGGGCGCGCTGCCGGATGACGCGCTGGTCATCGTGCCGGTGCGCAACCTGGTCCTGTTTCCCGGCCTGATCGTGCCGGTGGCCATCGGCAGGGAGCGCTCGATCGCGGGCGCGCAATATGCGGTCAAGCATGAGCGTCCGGTCGGAATCGTGTTGCAGTCCAATCCGGATGCCGAGTCGCCCGGCGCCGACGACATGGCGCAGGTCGGCACCATCGCCGCCATCCTGCGCTATGTCAGCACGGCCGAAGGCACGCATCACCTGATCTGTCAGGGGCAGCAACGATTTCGGGTGCTGGAGTACCTGGCTGGCCATCCTTTCACGGTGGCGCGCATCGCGCGGATCGCGCCAACGCTGGACGCGGCCGACAGCGACATCGAGGCCCGCTTGCTCAGGCTGCGGGCACGTGCCATCGAGGTGCTCAAGTTGCTGCCGCAGGCGCCGCAGGAAATCATCGATGCGGTGCAGGCTGTCGAGTCGCCCGAGGCTCTGACCGACATGGTGGCGGGCTACCTCGACGTCAAGCCGGCCGAGAAGCAGGAATTGCTCGAGCAGCAGGACCTGCGCCTGCGCATGGACCGCCTGCTGGAGCTGATGGCCCATCGCATCGAAGTGATGCGCCTGTCGAACGAGATCGACCAGCGCACCAGGGCCAGCATGGGCCAGCGCGAACGTGAATTCCTGCTGCGTGAGCAGATGAAGTCGATCCAGAAGGAACTCGGCGAGGATGACTCCGGCAATGCGGCCGAAATTGCCGAGTTGCGCGCGGCGATCGATGCCGCCGGCATGCCCGAGGAGGCGCACAAGCAGGCAGACAAGGAACTGAAGCGGCTGGGGCGCATGTCGGATGCATCGGGAGAATTCTCGATGGTGCGCACCTATCTGGACTGGATGGTGGAGCTGCCGTGGAAGGCTCCCGAGCCCGATGTGATCGACGTTGCGCAGGCGCGCGAGGTGCTCGATACCGACCATTTCGGTCTGGAAAAGGTGAAGAAGCGCATCCTGGAGTTCCTCGCGGTGCGCAAGCTCAAGCCCGGCGGCCATGGTCCGATCCTGTGTCTGGTAGGGCCGCCGGGAGTCGGCAAGACTTCGCTCGGGCAATCGATTGCCCGGGCTCTGGGCCGCACCTTCGTGCGGGTGTCGCTCGGTGGGGTCCATGACGAGGCCGAGATCCGGGGTCATCGGCGCACCTATATCGGCGCCTTGCCAGGCAACATCATCCAGGGCCTCAAGAAGGCAGGAACCCGTGGTTGCGTGATGATGCTCGACGAGATCGACAAGATGGGCAGCGGCATCCACGGTGACCCTTCGGCTGCGTTGCTCGAAGTGCTCGACCCGGCGCAGAACCACACCTTCCGTGACAACTACCTTGCGGTTCCCTTCGATCTGTCGCAGGTCATCTTCATCGCGACCGCGAACATGCTCGACACCGTCGCCGGGCCGTTGCGCGACCGGATGGAAGTGCTGCAACTCTCGGGCTACACCCGCGAAGAGAAGCGTTCGATCGCGCGCAAATACCTGGTCGCGCGCCAGATGGACGAGACCGGCCTGGCCGAGGGCCAGTTCGAGATGACCGACGCCGCGCTCGACGCCATCGTGCGTGACTACACGCGTGAGGCTGGTGTGCGCAACCTCGAGCGTCAGATCGGTGCTGTCTGCCGACGTGCGGCGGTGCGTATCGCCCAGGGTGAAGTGCAACGGGTGCGCGTTGATGCCCCGGACCTGGCCGAACTGCTCGGGCCGGTCAAGTTCGAGGACGAAGTGGCCTTGCGCGCCGGCATACCGGGTGTGGCCACCGGCCTGGCCTGGACACCAGTGGGTGGCGACATCCTGTTCATCGAAGCCACCCGTACGTCCGGCAACGGCCGGCTGATCCTGACCGGACAACTGGGCGACGTGATGAAGGAATCTGCCCAGGCTGCGCTGACCTTGCTCAAGTCGCGCGCGGTGGCGATGGGGCTTGATCCAGCGTCGTTCGACAAAGCCGATGTGCATGTGCATGTACCGGCCGGCGCGATCCCGAAGGATGGGCCGAGCGCCGGTGTGGCGATGTTTGTCGCGCTGGGCTCGCTGTTTCTGGACCGCAAGGTGCGCAACGACACCGCCATGACGGGAGAGATCAGCCTGCGCGGCCTGGTGCTGCCGGTCGGTGGCATCAAGGAGAAGGTATTGGCGGCACTGGCCGCCGGCATTCGCCGCATCCTGTTGCCTGCGCGCAACCGCAAGGACCTTGACGAGCTGCCGCAGTCGGCCCGGGACAAGCTGGAATGCGTGTTGCTCGATGACGTCGGTCAGGCGATGGACGCCGCGCTCGGGCCTGCGCCTGCAGACCCGCCCGCGGCCCGACCAACAGACTGAACACATTGTCAGCTGCCGCTGCGCAGCAACGATCCTGTTGCGTGTGTGATGGCGCATGGACCGGCGCTGGTCGTCAGCTGCCATGCGATCCGCATTGACTGTGGTCAACCGTGATCCAGCCCGGAGACCTAGCATGGAAAGGTGGCTGGTTCAGTCTACCCTCACCCCACTACCCGAACTGGAGCATGCATGAACACACTGACCAAAATGGCACTTGGTTTGATCGGTCAGCTCAAGCCCGCGCCGGCGCAGGGATACGCGGTCAGCACCTTGCCGCTACCGCTGCCGCAGACCGATCGCGAAGGGTCCCTGATGCAGGCGTTGCAGCTGCGCCAGTCGCAACGCGACTTCGATCCGGCGCCGCTGGACCTTCAGACGGTGTCGAACCTGTTGTGGGCAGCGGGCGGTGTCAATCGTCCGGAACTCGGAGGTCGCACTGCGCCCAGCGCAATGAATGCGCAGGAGGTGGATGTCTATGTGGCTTTGCCAGGTGGCCTGTACCGCTATGCGCCAATCGACCACCAGTTGCTGATGGTGAGCGACTCCGACGTGCGCCGCGTCACCGGCTACCAGGACTTTGTCGATACGGCTCCACTGGAGCTGGTGTTCGTGGCGCACCATGCCCGCATGTCCATGGTTCCGGCGTCACAGCGCCAGGCCTACGCCTGGTTGGCCGCGGGGGCGATGGCTCAGAACGTCTACCTGTACTGCGCCGCGGCAGGTCTGGCCACGGTTCTGCGTGCCTGGATCGATCGGGATGACCTGGGGCGTGCAATGGGGCTGAGTGACGACGAGCAGGTGCTGGTGGCTCAGACGATCGGCCTGCCCGCGCCGGCGTCGTCGGCATGATGGCCGTTTTCGACCCGCTGCGCCTGGCCGAAGTGGCCTGGGACGTGGGTTGCGCACATGCCCAATCGCCGCGGGCGATCGCACTGCGCCAGCGCAGCCGGTTGACGTCGCTGCTGGACTCTGCCAGTGGATCACGCTGGTTGCGGGGCTTGGTGCAGGGTCGTGCGGGCGATGCCATCACGCTGCAGGATTTGCCGGTGATGCACAAGCGAGAACTGATGGCGCGATTCGACGATTGGGTCGCCGACCCTGCGTTGCACTTGCCGGAACTGGTGCAATTTACCGCCGACCCCGGCAACATCGCACAACCGTTTCTCGGTCGTTACCAAGTCTGGGTGAGTTCGGGCACCAGCGGTGAGCCGGCGGTGTTTGTGCAAGACGCGCGTGCAATGGCGGTCTACGATGCGCTCGAAAGCCTGCGCCGCGCCACACCTTGCGTTGCGATGGGTTGGCCTGACCCAGCGCTGCTCGCGCAGCGGATCGCGTTTGTCGGCGCGACCAGCGGGCATTTCGCCAGCGTGGTGTCGATGCAGCGATTGCGCCAGATCAATCCCTGGATGGCACAGAGCCTGCGCTGCTTCTCCATCGAGCAACCGGTCGCCGAGCTGGTGCAGGCGCTCAATGATTTTTCCCCGTCCGTGATTACCAGCTATCCGACCGCCGCGGCGATGCTGGCCGACGAGGCCGAACGCGGCAGCCTGCAGGTGCGCCTGCGTGAGGTCTGGACCGGCGGTGAGACACTGGGCAGCGCGCAGCGTGACCACATCGCGCAAGCCCTGGGATGCAAGGTCCGCAACAGTTATGGCGCCTCCGAGTTCTTGCCGATGGGCTGGGAATGCGCCCACGGGAACCTGCATGTGAATGCGGACTGGGTCATCCTGGAGCCGGTCGACCGCGCCTGGCGGCCGGTGCCCGCGGGTACCCGATCCCACACCACCTTGCTGACCAACCTGGCCAACCATGTGCAGCCATTGGTCCGCTACGACATCGGCGACCGGATCACCGTCGCAACCCAGCCCTGCGCCTGTGGTTCACCGCTGCCCGTGATCGACGTGCAGGGTCGGCACGATGATGTGCTGGTGATGGCGGGCCAACGCGGACGTCCGGTCACCGTGCTGCCGTTGGCCTTGAGCACCGTGCTGGAGGACGATGCGGGCGTATTCGACTTTCAGCTGCATCAACGCAACGCCCGTACGCTGGCACTGCGCCTCGCGCTGCGGGGCGCCGAGGCCAGCGCGGCAGCCGCGCGTTGCGAGTCGGCGCTGTGCCGATTCGCCAGGCAGCAGGGTCTGGCGCCCATCACCGTCGTGCACGAGCCGCACGCCGCGTTCGCCCGGGGGCGCAGTGGCAAGCTGCAGCGCATCGTGGCGATGCAGCCTTGACGACGTTCTGCTGGCGGCGGCGCGCGTTGCTTTCAGAATTCGGTGGCGACCTGCTCGATGTCCGCGGCCGAGCCGATGGTGTAGCCCGTGGACGCCGTGCACGCCTTGCGCGCAAACGCCAGATCTGCGGGAAACCGCGCGTGAACCCGGTACAAAACCTCGCCTGCTGCAACCTCCTGGCCCAGCTTGCGCAGCAGGTCGACGCCGGCCACCTGGACCTGGGGTGCACCGGCCAGGCCGGCGATGTGGGCCAGTTGCAGATTGTCGATGCCGATGACGACGCCGGCGACCGGTGCAGTCACCTCGAAACTGCTTTCGCCCAGCAACGGGGATCTGTAGTCGAACCCGGTTGCACCCTGAGCCTGGATGATGGCGTTCATCTTTTCCAGCGCCCGTCCCGACACAAGGATGGCCCGCGCGATGGACAGTCCCTCACCGCCACGTACCGTCGGGTCGCATTCGATCATGCGACCGGCCAGCTGCAACGACTTTTCGCGCAGGTCTGCCGGGGCCAGTGGATCGTTGTGCAGGACGCGCATCACGTCGCGCGCTTCGAGCACCGGCCCTATGCCTTGACCGACCGGCTGGCGACCATCGGTGATGATGACATCGATCGACAATCCGATACGCGCGGCGACATATTCGAACAGACGGCGCAGGCGTTGCGCCTCCATCACGGAACGCACCTTGGCAGTCGCGCCGATCGGAAGGTCCAGCACCAGATGGCTGGAGCCGGCGGCGATCTTCTTGGACAGGATCGAGGCGACCATCTGGCCCGGAGAGTCGATGCCCAGTGGGCGCTCGACCGAGATCAGCACGTCGTCGGCCGGTGACAGGTCAGCGGTGCCGCCCCAGGCCAGGCATCCACGCTGTGCCCGCACGATCCGGTCCAGTTCGTCCATGCCGAGCTCGACGCGCGCCAGCACTTCCATCGTGTCCGCGGTTCCGGCCGGCGAGGTGATGGCACGCGACGAGGTCTTGGGACACAGCAACCCATGCGCCGCCACGATCGGCACGACCAGCATCGAGGTGCGATTGCCGGGGATGCCGCCGATGCAATGCTTGTCCACGACCAATGGCTCGTGCCAATGCAGGCGCCGGCCGCTGGCGACCATCGCACTTGTCAGGAAGAAAACTTCTTCGCGATCGAGTTCATTGCGATGCGTGGACACGACAAATGCGGACAGTTCGATCTTGGAGTATTGCCGCCGGGCAATGTCCGTGATGATGGCGTTGAACGCCTGCTGATCGAGTCGTTCTCCGGCGATCTTGCGGTGGAGCGCGGCGATCGAGGCGGGTTGCTCGGCATGCCAAAGGCTGGCGGTGTGGCCGTCGCGCACGCCCAGTTGGTCGAATGCATCTTCGGACAAGCCCAGTTCGCTGCAACCCACGATCGACAGGTCATCGACGACATTGAGCGTGGCCAGGATGCGTTGTCCGTTGGCATGCACCGATATCTTGCTCAGCGCCTGGAAACCTTCGGCCCGGTAGACCGCGCAGTCGCGGTGCAGATAGGCGACGTTTTCGCGGTAGGTGTCTATGCCGATGCGGCGGATCGCCAGTTGCGAGCCGGACGCAGCGTTGGCGGCCGGGGCGGGATGGTGGCTTTGGGTGATGTCCATGCCGATAGCCTACACCGCTGCATCACCGGCGGCACCAGAAAAGAGGCCCCCGCGGAGCCTGTTGCGCTGGATCTGACGCGCTGCTAGACCCGGCGGCGGTATTCGCCGGTGCGGGTGTCGATCTCGACCTTGTCACCCTGGGCCACGAAGATCGGCACGCCAATCTCGAAACCGGTAGCGATCTTGGCTGGCTTGAG
Organism: uncultured Rhodoferax sp.; assembly: GCA_964558425.1. Lineage (GTDB taxonomy): Bacteria > Pseudomonadota > Gammaproteobacteria > Burkholderiales > Burkholderiaceae_C > CAISIP01. Next base: position 41,743 of record CAZLDV010000007.1, read on the forward strand.
CACCTTGCCCGACGTGTCACCCTTGACGGCTGGTTCGGTCCAGGTGATTTCGCGTTCGACGCTGGTGGGCAATTCCACCGAGATGGCCTTGCCATCGTAGAACACCACTTCCAGCGGCATGCCGTCTTCGAGGTAATTCAGGGTGTCGCCCATGTTCTCGGACTCGACTTCATACTGGTTGTATTCGGCGTCCATGCAAACGTACATTGGATCGGCAAAGTAGGAATAGGTGCATTCCTTCTTGTCCAGGATGACCTGGTCCATCTTGTCGTCTGCCTTGAACACGACTTCGGTGCCGAAGTTGTTGAGCAGGCTCTTGAGTTTCATGCGTACAGTGGCCGAGTTGCGGCCGCCGCGGCTGTATTCGGTCCTGAGGACCACCATCGGATCCTTGCCGTGCATGATCACGTTGCCGGCACGGATTTCTTGTGCAATTTTCATACGGGGTTCCCATCAGTGTCCGCGCGACGGGTGCATCGCGGAGATGCGATGTCAAAGTGGACCCGTGCCTGCGGTAGATCGTTGCGGGCCTGGCCGACAGGGGCCGGGGTGGCTCCGCAAAGCATGCGATTTTAGCGGCTTTCGGCCTTCCGTCCCCCTTGACTTCTGACAACTGCGGTGAAATCAGTCAAGCGGCTTGCCAGGTCGCTCTGGGCCCACAGCCGTTGTCGGTTCTGGATCGCCCAGGGAATCCAGCTGTCCATGGCCAGCGCGACCATCGGCCCGTTGTCGATGCCATTCCAGACGGTGTGTGCATCACGCAGCGACGGTGGCGCCTCCAGCAGGTTCAGAAACGCCGCAAGCTTGGCATGGTGTGCCTTGTCGTGTTGCGGGTAAATCTGCCAGACGAAGGGTTTGCCAGCCCACAAGGCCCGCACCAACGAGTCCTCACCGCGCACCAGATTCAGATCGCAGGACCACAGCAGGTGGTCGAAGTCAAGTTGGCTCAAGGCTGGCAGGTAGTCGATGGCCAGGCGGCCGACCTGGCCATTGGATGGTCGTGCTGCGGCAGCCAGGCCGCGCATCGCTGCGTGCGCGCGACCGTGCGTGACAAGCAGCCGGGTGGGGCGCGCCTGTTGCTGCCAGACGGACACCCATTGCGCCAGCGCAGCGGGCTCGTAGCAGAACAGCGCAATCAGCTGCTCGCCGCTCCAGTGGATGCCCTGCGCGGCGAGCCAGCGACTTCTGTCGAATGCAGCCTGGCGCTCCCCAAGGTTGTTCTCGCGCAGCAATCCGCCACTGGAGGGCGTGAAGCCGGGGTAGAAAAAGTGCTTGGTGCGACCCTTGGCCGGGCCACTCATCACCGGTGACGGCAGCCGGTGCGCGCGCTCGGCAAATGGCTCGGCCGACAGGTATTCAAGGTTGATCCACGCGGGCGGAGCATCGTGCTGCGCACGGGTCGCGTGGTGGGCCAGGAAGGCGGGCGGTATGTCGCAGCCGAAAGCCTCGATCCAGACGTCGGCTGGCTCCAGTGCCCACAGTGTGGCCGGCTCGCTGGCCATGCGCCAATCGCAGACCGTGATGCGCTCCCACTGGCCGGCTTGCGCGCCGGGTGCCATCCAGGCCAGCGCCGCGGCATCGTCGACCCACAGGCGGACGCGATGCCCACGCGCCGCGAGATCGGCCGCCAGCCGCCAGCACACGCCGATGTCGCCGTAGTTGTCGATCACCTTGCAGAAGATGTCCCATTGCGCCGTGTGCATGCGGCGGATTGTCCACAATACGGGTCATGCCCAAGCCCAACGACACGATGCCGCCTGCCGCCGCCGGTGGCGCGCCGGACGCAGCCAGCACCGACTCGGCCGGCCAGCAAGCGCATGCCGTAGAACACGCTGCCCACCTGCTCGCCGAAGTCGCCGCGTTGCCGGGCCTGCCCGGGGTGTACCGGTTCTTCGACGCTGCCGGTGAGGTGCTGTATGTCGGCAAGGCGATCAACCTGAAGAAGCGGGTGGCGAGCTATTTCCGCAACAACCACGGCGGAACCCGCATCGGCCATATGGTCGGCCGGATCACCCGCATGCAGACCACGGTGGTGCGCTCCGAAGCCGAGGCGCTGCTGCTCGAAAACAACCTGATCAAGACGCTGGCGCCGAAATACAACATCCTGTTCAGGGACGACAAGAGCTATCCCTATCTCAAGCTCACCGGCAGGGGAACGGGCGCGACGCCGCGGCAGTTGCGCGCCGTGGCGGAGCCATCGCATGGCGAAGCAGCAACCCCTGGCGGCGCGCCGTCGCCAGCGGCATTCCCCCGGGTGGCCTATTTCCGCGGCGCGGTTGAAAGGAAGCACCGCTATTTCGGGCCCTACCCCAGTGCCTGGGCAGTCAAGGAAAGCATTCTGTTGATTCAGAAGCTGTTCCGGCTGCGCACCTGCGAAGACACCGTGTTCAGCAACCGCACGCGGCCATGCCTGCTGTACCAGATCAAACGCTGCTCGGCGCCGTGTGTCGGCTACATCAGCGTGGATGACTATGCGCAGGACGTTGCCAATGCCGAGCGATTCCTGCAAGGCGATGCCAGCGAGGTGCTGGCGCAACTCGAGGCACGGATGCAGGCGCATGCCGAGAAGCTGGAGTTCGAGGCCGCGGCAGAGCTGCGCGATCAGGTGGCGGCCTTGTCCAACGTATTGCACCAGCAGTCAGTGGACAACGTGTCGGACCGCGAAGTGGACATTCTGGCGGTCAGGGTACAGGGCGGCAAAGCCTGCGTCAATCTGGCGATGGTGCGCGGTGGCCGCCATCTGGGCGACCGCGCCTACTTCCCGGTGCATGTGGAAGACGCGTCGGCCCTGCACGGCGCGCTGGACGACGCGGGCGAGGGGATCCTGCCAGTGGAGCGCCAGGTGCTGGAGGCCTTCATTGCGCAGCACTATCTGGAGGTTGCAGTGCCAGGATCGCTGGTCACCAGCGCGCCGGTCCGACCGGCGCTGGTCGAGGCATTGTCCGAGCAGGCAGGCGTCAAGGTCAGCGTCGTGCACCAGCCACGTGAGCAACGCCGTATCTGGCTCGAGATGGCGCAGACCAATGCCGATTTGCAACTGGCCCGGCTGTTGGCCGAGGAAGGGTCGCAGCAGGCACGCACCCTGGCATTGGCGCAGGCACTGGATCTGGCGCCCGATGATCTGGATGCCTTGCGTGTCGAGTGCTTCGACATCTCGCACACGGCTGGCGAAGCAACGCAGGCCTCTTGCGTGGTGTTCCAGCACCATGCGATGCAATCGGCCGAATACCGGCGTTACACCATCGAAGGCATCACGCCGGGCGACGATTACGCGGCGATGCGCCAGGTGCTGACGCGGCGCTACGGCAAGTGGGTCGAGGCCCATCGGCTGGCGCAGGACCGCGGCGAACCGGTGGCGCGTGGCGCGCGCCTGCCCGATCTGGTGCTGGTCGACGGCGGCAAGGGGCAGGTGGCAATGGCCCGCGAAGTGTTCGAGTCGCTGGGCCTGGACCTTTCGCTGATCGTCGGGGTCGAGAAGGGCGAGGGGCGCCGCGTCGGCCTGGAGGAACTGGTCTTTGCCGATGGACGTGACAAGGTCTACCTGGGCAAGGACTCGGCCGCCTTGATGCTGGTGGCCCAGATCCGCGACGAGGCACATCGGTTCGCGATCACCGGCATGCGCGCACGGCGGGCGCGGGTGCGTGTCGGGGGAGGGCAGTTGCAGGAAATTGCAGGTGTCGGGCCCAAGCGGCGCGCCAAGCTGCTCCAGCGGTTTGGCGGCGTGCGGGGGGTCGGTCTGGCCAGTGTGGACGATCTGGCGACGGTGGAGGGGGTATCTCGGGCGCTGGCCGAGGAAATCTACCGCGCCTTGCATTGAGCCTCCAAACGGCATTTGCAAGGGCTTGCGCCGGCAATGCGCCGCCGCGCCATGCCACAATTCGCCCATGTTCCTGACGATTCCGACCATCATGACCTGGACGCGCATCGTCGCGATCCCGCTCATCGTCGGCATCTTTTACCTGCCCGACACGCTGGTGGGCATGCCGGTCAAGAACCTCACCGCCACCGTGATGTTCGTGCTGTTTGCTGCCACTGACTGGCTTGACGGTTTTCTGGCACGCAAGCTCAACCAGACCTCTGCGTTTGGCGCCTTCCTCGATCCGGTGGCCGACAAATTCCTCGTTTGTGCCTCCCTGCTGGTACTGGTGCATCTGAATCGGGCCGATGTATTCGTGGGACTGATCATCATCGGGCGTGAGATCGCGATCTCGGCGTTGCGCGAATGGATGGCCCAGATCGGTGCTTCCAAGAGCGTGGCGGTCCACATGATCGGCAAACTCAAGACCGTCGGCCAGATGGTGGCGATCCCTTTCCTGCTGTATGACGGGGTCCTGTTCGGCCGGATCGATACCCGGATCTGGGGCTTGTGGCTGATCTGGATCGCCGCGGTCCTGACGGTCTGGTCGATGGTGTATTACCTCCAGAAGGCCGTGCCGGAGATCCGCGCCCGGATGAAATGACGCGTTCCGGGCGCGATTGGCGGCGCAACGAACCATGAGCGGCAACAGCCAGGCCCATGCTTTCGTGCGCTGGATGCCTGCGGTGTTCGTGCTGATATGGAGCACCGGCTTCATCGTTGCGCGCTATGGCATGCCCCATGGCCCGCCGATGCATTTTCTGGCCACGCGCTATGCCTTGTCCGTGTTGTGCTTCCTGCCCTGGATCTGGCTGAGCGGTTCTCGCTGGCCTGCGTCGCGCATGCAATGGCGGCATCTGGCGGTCACCGGCATCCTCATGCACGGAGCCTACCTCGGGGGGGTCTGGGCGGCTATCAAGGCTGGCATGGGCTCGGGCGTTTCGGCCCTGGTGGTGGGCTTGCAGCCGGTGCTTACCGCAGTCTGGTTGTCCGCCGTCGGAACGCGGGTGCACGCCCGCCAATGGGCTGGCCTGGTGCTGGGTTTGGCGGGTCTGGTGCTGGTGGTGTCAGGCAAATTGGGAACCGGCAGCGCACAAGACCACGTCGACCTGCTGAACATCACGCTGATACTGTTGGCGTTGCTGTCGATCACGGTGGGAACCCTGTACCAGAAGCGGTTTGTCGCACCGTGCGACGTGCGCACGGCCAATGCGATCCAGTTGTCGGCGGCGTTTGTCGTCACGCTGCCATTGGCGCTGCTCGAAAGCGAGTCCATGGTCTGGAATCGCGAGTCCATCGGCGCCATGGCCTGGTCGGTACTCGTGTTGACGCTCGGCGGCAGCTCGTTGTTGTATTTGTTGATCCAGCGCGGTGCTGCGACATCGGTCACCAGCCTGTTCTATCTGGTTCCGCCGACCGCAGCCTTGATGGCCTGGGCCTTGTTTGGCGAACCGATCACCGTCTTCACGGTGATCGGGATGGCCATCACGGCGTTGGGCGTGGGGCTGGTCGTGCGGACCCGCACTTGACGGCCGAGCGTTCGAGGGCAAGGCTAGTGGCGCTGCGCAGAGTGTTTCATCGAAACGAGGAGTCTTCACATGGGGAAAAAGCGGATTGCGGTGATCGCCGGCGACGGCATTGGCAAGGAGGTGATGCCCGAGGGCATCCGTGTGATGGAGGCCGCGGCGAGCCGATTCGGCATCGACCTGCAGTTCGATCATTTCGATTTCTCCAGCTGGGACTATTACGAACGGCACGGCCGCATGTTGCCTGATGACTGGAAAGACCGGATCGGTGGCCATGACGCCATTTATTTCGGCGCAGTGGGCTGGCCCGACAAGATCGCCGACCATGTGTCGCTGTGGGGCTCGCTGTTGCTGTTTCGCCGCGAGTTCGACCAGTACATCAACCTGCGTCCCGCGCGGCTGATGCCCGGCATCATCGCGCCGGTGGTGCGACGCGACGGCAGTCGGCGCGCGCCGGGCGAGATCGACATGTACATCGTGCGCGAGAACACCGAGGGCGAATATTCCAGCATCGGTGGGCGCATGTTCGCGGGCACCGAACGCGAGATCGTGATGCAGGAGACGGTGATGTCGCGTATCGGCGTCGATCGGGTGTTGCGTTTTGCGTTCGAGTTGGCGCGCTCGCGTCCGAAGAAGCATCTGACCAGCGCCACCAAGTCCAATGGCATCGCGATCACCATGCCGTACTGGGACGAACGTGTTGCATGGATGGCGCAGGCGTATCCCGATGTCACGGTCGACAAGTTTCACATCGACATCCTGACTGCCCACTTCGTGCAGCGTCCGGACTTCTTCGATGTGGTCGTGGCCAGCAATCTGTTTGGCGACATCCTCAGCGACCTGGGGCCGGCCTGTACTGGCACCATCGGCATTGCGCCCAGCGCGAACCTGAACCCGACCGGCGCTTTTCCATCCTTGTTCGAGCCAGTCCACGGATCGGCGCCCGACATCGCCGGCAAAGGTGTTGCCAACCCGATCGGCCAGATCTGGTGCGGCGCGATGATGCTCGATTTTCTGGGCCATCGCCAAGCCCATGACGCGGTGTTGGCGGCGGTCGAGCGGGTGCTGGCACCCGACAGCGGCGCGCCACGCACGCCGGATATCGGCGGGACGGCTACGACATCCGACCTGGGGCGTGCGATCGTGCAGGCCTTGCGCAGCTGACCGGTTTGCACCGGCCAGGCGGCACCGCGGTGCGGCGCCGCCGATGCTGCGTGCGACTGGTCGCGGGCAAGGCTTCGACCCCACAAAACCGAATAGAATGCGCGTCCGCACCGCAGTTTGCCGCTTGGCAGGTTGACACGTTGGAAGTCCGTCGCTCTAATCAGTCGTAGCTGCACGGTCTCCGACGTCTGTCAACCAGAGCGACGGTTTCCCGTGCGACCCAGCCCACCACCTGACCGTCCCCGGCTTGCGTGGTGACCCAATTTTCGCGAGGCAAATTGCACCGTCCTCGTTTCCATTCGAGAGGTTCTTTGTGAACAAGACAGAGTTGATTGAACATATCGCCAAGCACGCCGACATTTCCAAGGCCGCGGCCACCCGCGCATTGGAGTCCACGATCGGTGCGGTGAAGACCACGCTGAAAAAAGGGGGCTCGGTATCGCTGGTTGGATTTGGCACCTTTGCCGTTGGCAAACGTGCGGCTCGAACCGGTCGCAATCCGCGCACCGGCGCAGCGATTAAAATCAAGGCTGCCAAGGTTCCAAAGTTCCGCCCAGGCAAGGCATTGAAAGATGCGTTGAACTGAGGCCATCGATTGCAGTGGGGTTCTTAGCTCAGTTGGTAGAGCGGCGCCCTTACAAGGCGTAGGTCGGCGGTTCGAGCCCGTCAGGACCCACCACACGAACAAAGGCGAACACGGTGTTCGCCTTTTTTGTTGACCCGGCTACCGCTTGCACAGGGCAAGGTGGTGCCGCAGCCATATTCATGGAGTAGAAGCGCATGTTCGATCTTGTTCGCAAGCACACCAAGGTCCTGATGTTCCTGATGTTCTTGCTGATCATTCCAGCTTTCGTGCTGGTAGGTATCGACGGATACAAGCGCTTCAACAGCAACGATGCCAAGGTGGCCTCGGTCGCGGGGCGCGACATCACGCAGGCCGAGTGGGATTTTGCGCATCGCAACGATTCCGAGCGCTTGCGGGCATCGATGCCCAACATCGATCCCAAGCTGCTGGATTCACCGGCCGCGCGGTACGCGACGCTGGAGCGCCTGGTGCGCGAACGCGTGCTCGCGCAGGCAGCCGACGACGAGCATCTCACCACAAGCAACAGCCGACTGGCGCAGGAACTGCAGCGCAATCCGACCATCGCTGCCTTGCGTGGACCCGACGGCAAGCTCGACATGGAGCGCTACCGCCAGCTGGCTGCGAGCCAGGGGCTCACTCCGGAAGGGTTCGAAGCCCGGGTACGCCGCGATCTTTCCATGCGTCAGGTCGAGGCAGGCGTGTTGTCCACCGCGTTCGAGCCCGAATCGATCGCGAATGTGGCCCTGGGTGCATTCTTCGAGAAGCGCGAGGTGCAGATTGCGCGTTTCCCGACCAGTGACTACCTGGCCAAGGTGTCTCCCTCCGATGCCCAGATCGAGGCGTACTACAAGGCCCATCCGCTGGCATTCCAGGCGCCCGAATCGGAGTCGATCGAATATGTCGTGCTCGACCTGGACAGCGTGAAGAAGTCCATCTCCATCAGCGAGGAGGACCTCAAGTCCTATTACGACCAGAACGTCGAGCGGCTGAGTGGCAAGGAAGAGCGGCGTGCCAGCCATATTCTGATCACGGTTCCCAAGGACGCCCCGCAGGCGGAGCGCGACAAGGCGAAGGCCCGTGCCCAGGAACTGCTGGCAGAGGTGCGCAAGAATCCCTCCGACTTTGCCGCCATTGCCAAGAAGAACTCGCAGGACCCGGGGTCGGCCGCGGCGGGCGGCGACCTGGACTTCTTTGGCCGCGGCGCCATGGTCAAGCCGTTCGAAGACGCGGCATTTGCGTTGAAGAAGGACGAGATCAGCGATTTGGTCCAGTCCGATTTCGGATACCACATCATCAAGCTGACCGACATCAAATCGCCCAAGAAGCTCAGTTTTGAAGAGTTGCGACCGAGCATCGAGGCCGACCTCAAGACCCAGCAGGCGCAACGCAAGTTCGCCGAGGCGGCGGAGTCGTTCACCAATGCGGTGTACGAACAATCCGACAGCCTCAAGCCGGTTGCCGACAAGCTCAAGCTCGAGATCAAGACTGCCAACAATGTTGTTCGGGTGCCGGCCAAGGATGCGAAAGGTCCGCTGGGCAATGCCAAGTTCCTCAGCGCCTTGTTTGCCGACGATGCGGTGAAGAACAAGCGCAACACCGAAGCGATTGAGGTTGGACCCAACCAGCTGGCGTCCGGCCGGGTCGTGTCGCATGCACCGGCGCGCACCTTGCCGTTGGACGAGGTCAAGTCGTCGGTGCGCGAGAAGCTGGTCGCCACCCTTGCCGCGGAACTTGCCCGCAAGGATGGCGAGGCCCGACTGGCGCAGTGGAAGAGCCAGCCTGCACAGTTCGCGTCGACCCCTGCCATCGTGGTGTCGCGTGACCAGCCTCAAGGTTCCGTGCCCAAGGTGCTCGAGGCGGCCCTGCGTGCCGATCCGACCGCTTTGCCGGCGCAGGTCGGCGTCGATCTGGGCGCCGACGGTTATGCGGTGGTCAACATCAAGCGAATCGTCAGCCATGCCGCGCCCGACGACGCTGCAGCCAAGCAGGCGCGTGCGCAGGTTGCGCAGCTATGGACCACGGCCGAAAACCAGGCCTTCTACGAAATGCTCAAAGACCGCTACAAGGTCCGGATCAACGTACCGCGACCCGACACGCTGGCCCTTGGCCAATGAGAGGCTCGGACCGTGTTTGCATGGCTATAATCTGCGGCATACGGTGGCTGTAGCTCAGTTGGTAGAGTCCAGGATTGTGATTCCTGTTGTCGTGGGTTCGAGCCCCATCAGCCACCCCAGTCTTGAACAAGACCCTGTTATCTCGCCGGTGACAGGGTTTTCTTTTGGCGCGTTGCCGGGTGTTGCTGCGATGACGGCTTGCAGCAATCGCGATGGATGTGCAGCGCGTTTGCAATACAGAGCAAGCTTGCATTGACGGGAGCGTCCAATCCATGTCCCTGCGTTCACAAACGCGATCCGACTACCGCCACTTCCAGTCCATCCCCACGCGCTGGATGGACAACGATATTTACGGACACGTCAACAACGTCCATTACTACAGTTACTTCGACACGGCGGTCAACCAGTTCCTGATCGAACGCGGCGTGCTGGATATCCATCGGGGGGATACCGTTGGCTTTGTCGTCGAGACCGCGTGCAGCTATTTCAATCCGATTGCGTTTCCCGACCAGGTGCAAGCCGGCATGCGCGTCGAACATATTGGTAACAGCAGTGTGCGCTATGGTGTCGGCCTGTTCCGCAATGACGATGCGCAGTTGGCGGCCGCGGGCAACTTCACGCATGTGTACGTCAACCGCAGCACCGGCAAGTCGGTTCCCGTGCCTGTCGCGGTGCGCCAGGTTCTCGAGGCGTTGCGTTGGCCGGATCCGGGTCTGCGCTGATGTGCCTGGTCGAATGGCCGGCTGGCCGGCCATGACGGACCGGTTCGAGTGGATCGCGGCGTTGCCGCTGCTTACCCGCGTCTTGCCCGCGCCTCGCTGAAATGTGTGAAACTTGCAGGCATACCCCTGGGCGGCTCGGCGTGGGTCGAGGTCTGCCCTGGACCAACGGTCGAAACGACGTGACCTACAGGGAAGCACGCAATGACAGACATGGATCACAAATCAAGATTCACCGGCCGCAATGCATCTGGCCTGACCCAGCCGGGCGAGTTGTATCTTCCGGGCGATGCGCTCCCCCTGCCGGAGGTGGTCGAAAAGGACACCGACTCCGTCTGGGCCTTGTGGTCGGACACGATCGAAGAAAACCCGCAGTCCGACGCAGCATCGGACAAGGACTTCAAGGAAACGGTGCCGATGGATTTCGATGCCATGGGGCCGACCCAGATCATGGACCTGCCGGATGACGCGGACGGGTTCGCCGTCAGGAAGCGCTGAGGGTGCGCAGGTGTTTTTGCCGCCAACACGCTCAGTTGACCATCACCAGTTTGCCCATCACGGCGCGTGACCCCATGTGCGCGTAGGCGGCCTTGAGTTCGGCCATCGGCATCGTCCGATCGATTACCGGCTTGATCTTTCCGTCGCCGTACCAGCGAACCAGTTCCTGCAGCATGGCGGCGCTGGCTTGTGGCTGCTGGTGTGCGTAGCCACCCCAGTAGACGCCGACGATCGATGCACCCTTGAGCAGTGGCAGGTTCAACGGCAATGCGGGGATAGGCCCCGCGGCAAAGCCGATCACCAGGTACCGTCCGCCCCAGGCGATGGAACGGAATGCCGGTTCGGCCCATTCGCCACCGACCGGATCGTAGATCACATCGGGACCCTTGCCTTGCGTCAGTGTCTTGATGGCCTCCCGAAAGTTCTCACGCTGGTAGTTGATCGTGGCGTCGGCGCCCAGCCGGGTGCACAGAGCGCATTTTTCGTCGGTCGATGCGGCTGCGATCACGCGGGCACCGGCGGCCTTGGCGATCTGGATCGCTGCCGTGCCCACGCCGCCCGCGGCACCCAGCACCAGCACGGCCTCGCCCGATTGCAACGCGCCGCGTTCGATCAGTGCATGGTACGAAGTGGCGTACGTCATGATGAACGCAGCAGCATCGACAAACGGGAATTCCTTGGGCAGCGGCATGCACAGCCTGGCCTTGACGATGGTGTGGGTCGCGAAGCCGCCGGTGCCCGCCAGGCAGGCAACTGCTTGCCCGACCTGCAGGTGCCGAACGCCGTCGCCTGCGGCGACCACCGTGCCGGCATATTCGGAGCCCGGCACGAACGGCAGTTCGGGCTTCATCTGGTATTTGTTCTGGACGATCAGCAAGTCCGGGAAATTCAGACTGGCGGCCTTGATTTCCACCAGCACCTCACCGGCTCCAGGCTGCGGGGTGGGCATCTCTTTCCAGTTCAGGGCGTCGATACCGGTCGGGTTGTCACAGATCCATGCATGCATCGGGAGTCTCCAGGCAGTTTGTCCGGATGATACGGTGTGCGGTGGCGTCGATGGCGTCGCTGCCCAGACTCGGCTGGCGGCCGGCGCCCTAGAATCAGCGGCCACCATAGAAAACCATGAAAATTCTCATTTCCAACGACGACGGATACCAGGCGCCTGGCATTGTGGCGTTGTACGACGCCCTCAAGGATATCGCCGATGTCGAAGTGGTCGCCCCCGAACTCAACAACAGTGCCAAGTCGAACGCGCTGACCCTCAATGGTCCGCTGATGGTGACGACGGCATCGAATGGTTTCAGGTATGTCAACGGGACGCCAGCAGACTGTGTCCACATCGCTCTGACCGGGTTGCTGGGTTATCGGCCGGATCTGGTCGTGTCGGGTATCAACAACGGCGCCAATATGGGCGACGACACCATTTATTCGGGAACCGTCGGCGCGGCGATGGAGGGTTATCTGTTCGGTATCCCGGCCATTGCTTTCTCCCAGGTCGAGAAGGGCTGGGGGCATCTGGACGCCGCGACAGCCAAGGTGCGTGAACTGGTGGGCCAGATGCTGCAGCAACAGCTGGTCGGCAGCAAGCCATGGTTGCTCAACGTCAATATTCCCAATCTCCCGTTGAAGGATATCCGACCGATGAAGGTCTGCCGCCTGGGACGTCGCCATGCGGCGGAATCGGTCATCGTGCAGGACAGCCCGCGCGGCGACAAGTTGTACTGGATCGGCAGTGCTGGCGCTGTCATGGATGACGCAGACGGCACTGATTTTCACGCTACGTTGCAGGGCCACGTGGCATTGACGCCGCTCAAGACCGACCTCACGGACCATGAATTGCTGCGTTACTGGTCGCAGACGGCTGCTGCCATGGCGCGCGCCCCGGATGCAAGCGCGCCATGAAGCCACGGCCCTCGTTTCCGGCGCGCCTGACACCGATCGACCGAAACGCCAAAGCACAGTTGGTGCGCACGGGCGTAGTGGCTGACGCGCGGGTCGACGGCGGTGGGCGGGTCGCTGCGGCCACCGCAGCGGCGAGCCGGGTGCACGCGTCGGCGCCGTCGGCGCAGGACTTCGGCGCGGTCCGTCGTGACATGGTCAGCCGGCTGGCCCGAAGTGGCATTGCAGATGCCGCTGTACTGACGGCCATGGGCACGGTCGAGCGGCATCGTTTCGTCGACACAGCGTTGCAGGCGCAGGCCTACCAGGAAACCAGCTTGCCGATCGGCCAAGGCCAGACCATCTCCAAGCCGGCCGTGGTCGCGCGGATGCTTGCTTTGCTGCGCAGTGGCGCAGCCGGCCGTCTCGGTCGCGTGCTGGAGATTGGCACCGGTTGTGGCTATCAGGCAGCGGTATTGAGCCTGTTGGCAAGCGAGGTCTACAGTGTGGAGCGCTTGCGCGGTCTGCATGAACGAGCGCGCGAGAACCTGCGCACCTTGCGTCTGCCCAATGTGCATCTGCTGTTTGGCGATGGCATGGGGGGTTACGCCAAAGGCGCGCCGTATGCGGGCATCATCGCCGCCGCCGGCGGCGCCGACGTGCCGTCCGCATGGACGGACCAGCTTGCGGCCGGCGGGCGACTGGTGGCTCCGGTTGCTGGCTTGGCGGGGGCAGCGCCCGGCCAGGCCATCGTGGTCATCGAGCGTACCCGGCAGGGTCTGCAACAAAGCTTGTACGAGGCAGTCCATTTTGTACCTCTAAAATCGGGCGTTGCGTGAAGGGAAGGCGAATGATGGGATTTTCTGGGCGAAGCATGCGGTGGCTGGTCGTGCTGGGTGTGTTGGCATTGCTGTCCGCTTGCGGTTCCCGCGTGATCAACCGGGCGCCGATCGAAGAGCGTTCGCCGGCAACCCATGTCGAATCGGGCGCAGCAGTGGTGCCTGCTGCACAGCAGCCCCCTGGCTTCGAGAACGCAGGCAAGCCCGGCTTCTATACCGTGAAGCCGGGAGACACGATGATCCGGATCGGCATGGAAAACGGTCAAAGCTGGCGCGACATTGCCCGCTGGAACAATCTGACGAATCCCAACCTGATCGAGGTCGGGCAGGTGTTGCGGGTCATTCCGCCGGTGGCGGGAGCGGTTCCACCTGTCACGGTCCTTGCCGCTGCGAAGCCGGCTGGCGCCATGCCGGCACCAACGCCGGCGCAGGGTGCCAACAATGCCCAGGGCGGGGCGACGGTCACGCCGGTGACACCCTCCGGCGTCACGACGACGGCGGTCGCGCCGGCCACGGTCACCACCACGGCCGTGCCGCCCGCCCAGGGTGCTGTCAGTGCCCCCACTGCGGAAGACGAAGTGGCCTTCATCTGGCCGGCATCCGGAGCCGTGCTCAGTGGGTTCGACGAAGCCAAGAACAAGGGCCTGGATATCGGTGGTGCGGCGGGTGACCCGGTACTGGCCGCCGCCGACGGTCGGGTGGTGTACGTCGGATCGAGTCTGCGCGGTTATGGCAATCTGATCATTCTCAAGCACAACAATACCTACTTGACTGCCTATGCGCACAACCAGACCTTGCTGGTCAAGGAGGATCAGACCGTGCGCAAGGGCCAGAAGATTGCCGAAATGGGCAACAGCGACGCAAACCGGATCAAGCTGCATTTCGAAGTGCGCCGCCAGGGCAAACCGGTCGATCCGGCCAAGTACCTGCCGCCGCGCTGATTCGGGTCATTGCCTTGTCCTGCCCGGTCCTTGTTATCGACATCGAGTCGATTCCCGATATGGCGGATCTGCGCGTCTTGCCTTCGGCCGCAGCGGTGCTGACCGACGCCCGGGTGTTTCAGGACCATGCGCAGAAGTCAGGGCTCGTGCGGGACAGCCTGGCAGCCCTGGCGCCGACCGAGCCGCACTGGGGCGAATTCCTGCGCGCCTGGGCCTGAGGCAGCAACGCCATGAGAAGGAAACGCGACGCCGCCCCGGTGGCGCAACTGGACGAGCCGCTGTGCGTCGAATCGCTCGACATGGAGGCGCACGGCATTGCCCATCGGCTCGATGGCAAGGTCGTTTTCATCGAAGGCGCCTTGCCGTTCGAGACCGTCAGCGTGCAGGTCACACGCAGCAAACCGAGCTTCGACAAGGCCACGCTGACCACCATCCACCAGGAGTCGTCGCAACGCGTGGAGCCGGCGTGCCCGCATTTCGGCCTGCACGTGGGCGCCTGTGGCGGCTGCAAGATGCAGCACCTGCATGCCGATGCACAGGTGGCGGTCAAGCAGCGCGTGCTGGAGGACAACCTGTGGCACCTGGGCAAGGTCCGGCCGGATCAGATTTTGCGTCCCATGCACGGCCCGAGCTGGGGCTATCGCTACCGCGCGCGCCTGTCGGTGCGCCATGTGCGCAAGAAGGGCACTGTGCTGGTGGGCTTTCACGAGCGCAAGAGCGGGTATGTGGCCGATATGCAGGAGTGCCGGGTCTTGCCGGCGGCGGTCAGCGCCATGTTGCTGCCGCTGCGACAAATGATTGGCACCATGGACGCCCGGGAAGCCGTGCCGCAGATCGAACTGGCGGTGGGCGACAACGGCCCGGTGCAGGTCATCGCGCTGGTATTGCGTCACATGGTTGCGTTGAGCGACCACGATACGGCCGTGTTGCGCGACTTTGCCTCCGCGTTTTCCGGCCAGGCGGGCGATCGCGCGCGCGTCGTCCAGTGGTGGTTGCAATCCGGTGGGCCGGACACCGTGGTGCCGCTGCACGACAATGGCCCTGTGCTTGCGTATCAGCTGGCCGAGTTCGGTATCCACATGCCGTTTCGACCGACGGATTTCACACAGGTCAATCCGCATGTGAATGATGTGCTGGTCGGTTTCGCGGTGCGCCAGTTGGCCGTCCAGCCAGGCGAGCGCGTGATCGACTGGTTCTGCGGGCTCGGCAACTTCACGTTGCCGCTGGCCACGGTGGCCGGTTCGGTGCTCGGTGTGGAGGCCAGTGCCACACTGGTGCAGCGGGCACAGGACAACGCACGGGAGAACAACCGGCGGCGCGGCCCGGGCAAGACGCTTGCGCCAGTGCAATTTGTCACCCGGAACTTGTTCGAAATGACGGCGCAGGCCTTGTTGGCGGACGGCGCCGCTGACAAATGGCTGCTGGACCCGCCGCGTGAGGGCGCGTTCGCATTGGTGCGCGCACTGGCAGCCCTGCATGCCGGCTTGGGTGGCGTTTCGGCGCCTGCGCAGGGCGATGACGCCGAGGTCACCATCGCGTCGGTGACGCCGAGCGCCGACTGGGTCTTTCCCCGACGCATCGTCTATGTGAGCTGCAACCCGGCGACCCTGGCACGCGATGCGGCAGTGCTGGTGCTGCAGGCGGGTTATCGGTGCGCTGCGGCTGGCGTCGTCAACATGTTTCCGCATACGGCACACGTCGAGAGCATTGCGCTGTTCGAGCGCGTCGACTGACGAGCGTTGGACCGTTGTTCGGCGCGCAGCCGCCCTGCCTCAGCGCGATGCCGGACGATTGCCCTTGTCCGCCTGCTGGTCGCTCAGCATGACGTCACTCGACGGCTCCGCCCCGGCTAACTTCGAGGGCGTGCCTTCGATCTTGTTCTCACGCATGTACTGGTCCATTTCCTTCCACCCTTCGAAGATGGCGGTCTTGGGTGCGCGTTCGTTGAGCCGATAGCAGTCTTCGATACCCCGCAGCGCATGCCGACAACCTGCGCCGATGGCCTTGCCATCGGCCTCGCGCTGGGCAACACGCGGATCGGGGCCCAGGCCCAGCATGTCGCAACCGGCAAGCAGCAGGGTTATTGCAATGACGAAGAGCGGGCGCGAGAACATGGGGCAACGAGGATCGGTTGTCCAGTTTATCGGCATTTGGCGCCGTCTTCTGAAGCGGGCGCGTTGGCAGCCGGATAAAAAAAGGCCCCATGAAGGGGCCTGCGCATCGGGTTGCCGCGTACTCAATCGCTGCTGCCGCCGCCGATGCCCAGCAGCATCAGCAGGCTCTGGAACACGTTGTACATGCTCAGGTACAAGCCGAGCGTGGCGCTGATGTAGTTGGTTTCTCCACCATCGATGATGCGTTTGAGGTCAAACAGCATGAACGCGCTGAAGATGCCGATCGCCAGTACGGCAATGGCCATCATGCCAGCAGACGATGCAACGAACACGTTGATGATGGCTGCGGCCATCAAGACGACTGCACCCACCGTCAACCATTTGCCCATGCTGCTCAAGTCGCGCTTGATGACGGTGGCCAGACTGGCCATGACGAAGAAGACGCCCGCCGTGCCGCCGAACGCCATCATGATCAGATCGGCGCCATTCTTGAAGCCCAGCACCATGGCGATCAGCCGGGACAACATCAGCCCCATGAAGAACGTGAAGGCCAGCAGCACCGGTACACCGGTTGCCGAGTTCTTGGTCTTCTCGATGGCGAACATGAAGCCGAAAGCACCACCGAGGAAGACTATCAGCCCCAGGCCGCCGCCCAGCGAAGCCGTGATGCCGGTACTGACGCCGACCCAGGCGCCCAAGACCGTCGGCAACATGCTCAATGCCAGCAGCCAGTAGGTATTGCGCAACACCTTGTTGCGTTGTTGCGTGGACACGCTTGACCCGAAGGTCGTGCCGTTGTCGATTGTCCTTACGCGATCGTTCATGTATCAATCTCCGGTTGTTTCCACCCCTCGGTAGATCGGATCATTCTAGGTGAGTTCAAGTCCCTTGAAGCTTTGAATCGTATTTGCCCAATCGGTGAACGGGCATCCGCGCGTGCAGGGCAGCCCCGTGATGGGGTGTTTGCTGGCGGGTTATGCTCGGCAGCGTCGGATGCATGCCGGATGCGTCTGTATCCACCGCAGACATACCACCATGAAGTCCAAACCTGTACTTGAATTCTCCGATGTCCAGCGCATGGCAGCCGCTGCGCAGGCCCATGCGCAAGGCAAACAATGGGCTGTCTGTATTGCCATCGTCGACGACGGGGGCCACCTGCTGCACCTGCAGCGCCTCGACGGTGCCGCCGCCACCGCCACCTATATCGCAACCGCCAAGGCCCACACCGCCGCACTTGGCCGGCGCGCGAGCAAGGTTTACGAGGACATGGTCAACGCAGGACGCACATCGTTTCTCAGCGCGCCGATGATCGACGGTTTGCTCGAAGGCGGAGTGCCGATCGTGGTAAACGGTCAGTGCCTGGGCGCCGTGGGAGTGAGCGGCGTGAAATCGTCGGAAGACGCTGAAGTCGCCAACGCCGGCATCGCGGCACTGGAAGGTTGACACCGGCCCGCGCCTTTACTTTGTGAGGATCAGCTTGCCTTGGCGCGTGGCCTGCAGGCGGTAGACAGTGCCCTGGTGGGTGATCTCCACGCTGCTGTTGCCCCGCAACAATACCGTGCTGTCGAGACAGTCCGGGGCGTGGGGCACCTCGATTGCTTGTGCCGGCGCAACCGGTTTCGCAGGACTGGCCGCTCGCGTGTGCGGCGCAAGGCTGCTTGGCGCGGGCATGGGCGATGTCGGGCGATTGCCTGTCATGGCGTGGCAGGCTCCGTCACGAAGCCGATGGTGCGCATACCTGCACGTTGCGCCATCGCCATGGCCTGGGCGACACGTTCGTAACGCACGGCTTTGTCTCCATGGACAAGCAGTTCCGGTTGGGGTGACTGCGCACCGGCCTGAGCCAGTCGCTGCTCCAGCTCGGCTGTCTCGACCAGCGCTTCATCCCAGAAGTACCGACCCTGCGCATCGACTGCCAGGCGAACCGTTGGCGCTTGCGTCAGCAACGGCTGGTTGCTGGCGCGGGGCAGGTCGACCGTGACTGCGTGTTGCATCACCGGTACCGTCACGATGAAGACGATCAACAGCACCAGCATGATGTCGACGAACGGCGTCATGTTGATCTCATTCATCACGTCGTCGTCATCCGGTTGTGATCCATATGCCATCGCGAACTCCTGTCGTGCGTGTTGCTTGCTCATGACCGCCCCGGCCCTGGCTTGGCCTGGCTCCCCGAGGGGGTGCAAGAGAATGTGGGGGCGGCCATGCGTGTTCTGGTGAGCTGATCGAGATCGGGGCCCTGGATGCTGGTGCGTCAGGCCGGTTCCTTCTTCATCGGCACCACGATGCCCAGGCCGTTCATGTTGACGCGCGCACCTGTGACGAAGTAGGCGTGCAGGTCATGGGCGAACCGGCTGAGCTTGGAGGCCAGCATCTTGTTGCCGCGCACCAGCGCGTTGTAACCGAGCACCGCGGGAATGGCCACGGCAAGGCCCAGCGCGGTCATGATCAATGCCTCGCCGATCGGCCCAGACACTTTGTCGATGCTCGCCTGGCCGGATGCACTGATGCTCATCAGCGCGTGGTAGATGCCCCACACAGTGCCGAACAGCCCGACAAACGGCGCCGTGGAACCGACCGAAGCCAGCACCGCCAAACCGGATTGCAGGCGTGCCATGCTGTCGTCGACTGCGTTGTGCAGACAGCGGGTCACCCAATCGCTGATGTCGAGCGTGTCATGCAACTGGGCGCGCGTATTGCTGTGATGTGCGGTTGCGTCGCGGCCTTCTTCAGCCAGGAAGCGGAACGGGTTGTCGCGCATGGGCCCCAGGTTGTCCAGACCCTGGTTGAGATTGGCGCTGTGCCAGAACATCTCTGCGCGCACGGCCAGTCGTTTGATGCGCACTACGCCGAGCGCCTTGACGGCGAACACGGTCCAGGTCGCCAGCGACATGATGAGAAGCACCACCACGACACCGCGGGTGATGGCGTCACCTTGTTGCCACAAGTTGACCAGTCCGTGATTCGAATCCATGAAAACTCCTGTGCCGTCGTTCGAACAGCGTCATTGAATGGTGAAGGCGATCGGTACCGTGAACCACATCGACTGCGGTACGCCGGCGCGTTTGCCGGGAACAAAGCGCCAGGTCAGCACGGTGGAGACCGCTGCGTTGTCGAGCCGAAAGAATCCGCTGGACGTCTTGACCTTGGCCTGGCTTGCCATTCCCAGATCGCTGACGAGTACGTCGATCAGCACGGTGCCTTGTTCGCGCAGACGCAGACTCAGCGGCGGATAGGGGGGCCGGGGATTTTGCAGATAGTGCGCGTCACTTGACGGCAACTCGACCACTGCCGGCGCCGGACGGGAGGGCGGTGACGGAACTGCGGCGGCCACCGTGCTGGTCTGTCCGGGTACTGAAGGCTTTTCGCCTGGCGTCGCAGCCGGCGCCGCGCTGGCCAGTGGCGTGGCTGTCACCGCAGCCAATGCCATCACCGCTTCGGGTGCTGGCACCGATTCTGGCCTGATTTGCGCCGCCGGTGTCGCCGCCGGTGGTGTCGCAGCCGGTGGTGTCGCAGCCGGTGCCAACCTGGGTTTGGCGACACGCCGCTTGGGCACTGCCGGCGTGGGCTTGGGCACAACGGGTTGTCGGGCCACGGGTGGTTGCGGTATCGGCACGACGGGACGCGGCGGTTCGATCAGCTGTGCCAGCAGATGGACTGGCACCACCATCTCGCGCTTGTGCGGCACCAAACCGACAAACAGCGCCCACAACACCGCACCGTGCAGTATGAGTACGCAGAATGCGACGATGGCGATGACCGCCTTTTGATTTGTCATGGTTGCATTGCGCGGCTCGCCGGGCCGATTGCCCTGGGCCGGCGTTTCCGGGCGTGGGCGAGCCGGCGTGGCAAACCTCAAGGCCGTGTGTGGTGAGCCATTCCTTTGATGCACGGAAGTGATTGTCTGCATGGAAGCGTCAAATTTTAAATGAGAATAGATCGCATTTGAACGATATGCCAATTGATGCGTCGCCAACGACAATTGTCAAACCCGCCTTGTCAGCAGTCCGGGATGGGCATCCGCCAGCCGGGCGCAACCTGTCAGGGCCATGGCGATCTCCAGTTCGTCTCGCAGCAACTTGATCACATGCGCGACTCCGACCGCACCGGCATTGACCAGGCCATGGATGGCGGGGCGCCCGATCAGCACCGCACTGGCTCCCAATGCGATCGCCTTGAGCACATCGGTGCCACGGCGGATGCCACCATCCACGATGATGGGCATCGCGCCTGCCAGCGCCTGGGCGATGGCAGGCAAAGCGTCGGCGGTGGGCAGCGCGGTGTCAAGGGTGCGCCCCCCGTGGTTGGAGACGACCACGCCGGCGCAGCCGATGCTCCGTGCCTGCAGGGCATCGTCCGGGTGCAGGATGCCCTTGATCAAGACCGGCAGGCGGGTCTGTTCGAGCAGCCAGGCCACATCTTCCCAGCGGGGCGCGAGCTCCATCAGGCCGCCACACAGGGCGCCGTCCGGTATGTTGGCGCTGGGGGCCGCGGTTCTGCGCATCCCGGGCAGGTTGACAGCCGACACGCCCTCGGGCAACCGGAAGCCGACACGGCGTTCGTCGTCGCGCGCACCGTGGACCGGCGCGTCCACGGTCAGCACCAGTGCCTGGTATCCGGTGTCCTGCGCCTGCTGCACCAGACTGCGGACAAATCCGCGATCGTGCTGCATGTAAAGCTGAAACCACAACGGCCCGGCCGTCGGCACGTCGGTCATGGCCCGTGCGATGGCCCCCATCGGCATGCTGGACTGCATGCTCAAAACCATGCCGGCGCCCTGCGCTGCGGCCGCGTGTGCCGTTGCCAGCTCGCCGTCCGCATGCGCCATGCGCTGGTAGGCCACAGGCGCCAGCAGGATCGGATGCAGCAGCCGGCGCCCCAGCAAATGCAGCCGGGTATTTCCGCCTCGCAGGTCGCGCAGCACCCGCGGCAACCAGTGCCAGTCCTGCCAGGCCGCCCCGTTCGTGCCGGCAGTGATCTGGTCCGCGGCGGCGCCATCGAAGTACGCGCGGGCATTGTCATCCAGACGCTCTGCCGCCATGCGTGCATGGTCTGCCAGGCTGACCACGCTGCCTGGCACTTGCTCGATGGCGGGCGCAGGAAAGTCGACGGCGGTCGAATGGATTGCGACACCGTGATTCATGGTTCAGCCCACATGCGAAGCAGGTTGTGGTAGGTGCCCGTCAGGGAAACGCTGGTCGCATCGTCGCCGTGCGTGCTGCGCAGCGCAAGGATGGACATGTCCAGATCATGCAGCAGCATGCGCTGCGCGTGGTCTCGCACCATGCTCTGGATCCAGAAAAACGATGCAAGGCGCTGGCCACGCGTGACCGCTGTGACCTGGTGCACGCTGTTGCCGGCGTACAGCACCATGTGTCCGGCCGGCAGCTTGACGCTGCGCTGGGCCAGGCCGTCGCCGATGAGCAACTCGCCGCCGTCGTATTGCTGCGGATCGTTGAGAAACACGGTGGCAGACAGGTCGGTGCGCATGGCTTGTCCGCTATCGACCATCAACCGGATGGCATTGTCCACATGGGCGCCGTAAGAATTGCGTCGGGCGCCGTAGCGGTTGATGTGTGGCGGAAAGATGCGCTGGGGCAAGGCCATCGAGAAAAACATCGACGAGCGGTTGAGCGCGCCCAGCACCGATGCCTGTATCCGCTGCGCCGCGGCACAGCTTCGCGGCAGTTGTTCGTTGTTCTTGACCTGCGCGGCCTGGCTGCCGGCGCTCTCGCGCCCATCCTGCCAGGGCGCATCTGCCAGCAGACGTCTGGCTTCCTGCAGTTCCTGCGGATCCAGCAGGTCCGGGATCTGGTAGATGCAATTCATGGATGAGCGCGGGCGTGGCGAGCCATTGGCGCAGTGTCAGAACCTGGCCGTCAGTGTCACCTGAAGGTTGCGACCCGCGCCGGGAATGTAATGGCCGGTGTACAACGCGTCGGCGTACAGCTTGTTGCCGACATTCGCCAGATTGGCTCTGACCGTGAATTGTTCGTTGATCGTGTATTCGGCCATCAGATCCACCGTCGCATAGCCGGGCGCCGACCAGCCCGGATTGCGGTTGGGTGTCTGGGAACCGAGGAAGTTGATGCCGCCGCCCAGGCGCACTTGCGGCGTGACCTGGTAGGTGCTCCAGATCGTGCCGCTGTGCCTGGGCGTGAGCCATGGGCGCTCGCCCTCACGCTCGCCGGCGCCGGCTGTTGGCGCGGCCCGGTCGATCCTGGCGATCGGTTGCCAGACATACGAGACATAGATCTCCCAGCGGTCTGTCAGGCGGCCGGTCATGTCCATCTCGACGCCGGCGGAATGCCGTTTGCCGGACAGCAGCAAGACCGTGGCCGCGTTGTCCGGGTCGGTGTTGCGTTCGTTCTTCTTGGTCGAGCGGAACAACGCGAAGCGTGTGCTCAGCCGCTTGTCCGGGCTGTCGATCTTGGCGCCCAGTTCGATGTTGACGCTGGACTCGGGCGGGGTGTTGGCACTCAGTGCGCTGTACGAATAGGTGTCGCCCGAGGTGTTGAAGGAGCTCCCATATGACAGGTGGAACGAGTGACGATCGGTCGGTTGGTACAGCACGCCGGCACGCTGGCTCCACTCGGAAATCGATTGCCGGTACGAGGTCATCGCGCCGGTGTTCAGGTCCAAGCTGTCGTATTCACCCTGGAAGTGGTCGTAGCGCAATCCGCCCAGCAGCTTCCATTGCGGAGCCACCTCGACCAGGTCCTGCACATAGGCGCCCCAGCCGGTCGAGCGGAAACGATTGCCGACACCCAGCAACCGGCTGCCTTCGTTCACGCTGGCACCGTCATTCGGCGTACCGATGGTGGTCTGTGGCTTGGTGATGTTGACGCCGCCCTGTGCCGCGTTGAGAGCCGCAAATACCGTCTTCTTCTCGCGCGCCATGTCGAGACCGGCCAACACGGAATGCTTCAGGCCGTAGGCTTCGAATCTTCGGCGCAGGTCGCTCTGGAGGTACAGGCTGTCGAAATCCTGGATCTTGTTCTGGGTGCCACGATTGAGCACGGTTGCATCGCTGATGTTGTCGGCGAAGACGGGGGCTGGGTTCGTCAACGGGTTCGTGGCGCTCGGCTTGGTCCCGGCAAAGCGCACGGTTCCGGCGCGTTGGTCGCGGCTGTAGCTGCCCCGGCGAATCTGGGTCTTGAGCTCGCCGTCGTCGTCGAATCGGTGGGTATGACTGAATGTCCCATAGGTGGCCTGACCGTCGTTGCGGTCGCTGGCCAGGCCGTAATAGGCCTTCGGGTCCAGCCGGGTGATCAACCCGGCGGAGGAGACCGGCGACGTTGCATTCGGACGCAGCCACGGCATTCCATAGTTCATGCCATTGTTGTTGTCCAGTTGGTAAAGCGATGCCGAGAATTCGTTCGACGTTCCAATGCCCCAGCGGTAATTGACTGCAAGGCCCTTCTTGTCGATGCGGCTGCCTGCACCGTTGTTGTCGGCCTTGGTGGTCATGGCGTTGATGCGCAAGCCGGCGTCTTCGCCGGTGTGGAGATTGAAGTCGCCGGTGAAGCGCCGGTAGTCATGGCTGCCGATGGTGGCCGTCACCTCGTTGCTGTCAATGGTGCGTCCGGCCTTGCTGATCTGGTTGACCGCGCCGCCGGTGGAGCCGCGGCCGAACAACATCGAGGCAGACCCGCGCAACAGTTCGATCCGGTCATTGGCGAAGGTGTCGCGTTCGTAAAATGCCGGGTCCCGCATGCCGTCGACAAAGATGTCGCCGGTGGCCGCGAGCGAGAAGCCGCGCAGCCGGATGTCTTCTTCGCCGCCTTCGGCCGCCAGAAAGGTGATGCCGGCGGTGTTGTGCAGTACTTCCTTGAGCGTGTACAGGTTGCGGTCGTCGATCAGCTTCTCGGTCACCACGGTGATGGACTGGGGAATGTCGCGCAGCGCCTGATGGCCTTTGCCGATCGTGGTGGTCGTGGCCCGCAGCGCATCCTTTCCTTCAGGCTCCACGGCCTTCTCGATCACCGTGACGGTGGGCAGCACCTTGTTGCCGGGCGCCTGTTGTGCCATGGATTGGATGCTGCCGGCCAGCAGCATGGCGCCTAGGGGCAGCAGGGCCGGATTGCGTTGAAGGCCGGTGATCGACCGCTGAGTGACCTGCTTGGTTGGAGCCGATGCTGCCGCTGGATGGATTGCCATTGTCGTAGTGCCTTGCGAGGAGTAGTTTTGCTTGATGGCTGGCTACACCCGCGTTGGCGCGAGAGACTGGCTGGCTGTTACGAGACGACGCTAGTATATGTGAATACAAGTAATTCTCATTAACCTTTTCGTGAAATTTGTCGCCCGTGCCGCGCATGGCGCCCTTGACGCTGAACCAGACGGCGCGCGCACCGCGCTGCCGGTCAGTAATTCAACCGCTCCGGACGGATGTCCTGCAAGATCGTCGTGGCGATTTCTTCGATCGACTTGGTGGTGGTGGACAACCAGCGGATGCCACTGCGTCGCATCATCGCTTCGCCTTCGGCCACTTCCATGCGGCAATTGGCCAGCGATGCGTAGGTCGAGCGGGGCCGGCGCTCGTTGCGGATCTCGCTCAGGCGTTCGGGAGCGATCGTCAGGCCGAACAGCTTGGACCGATGCGCCAACAGCGCGGGAGGCAGCTGCTGGCGTTCGAAGTCTTCCGGGATCAGCGGGTAGTTGGATGCCTTGAGCCCATACTGCATGGCCAGATAGAGCGAGGTGGGGGTCTTGCCACTGCGGCTCACGCCCACCAGAATCACGTCGGACTGCTCCAGATCGCGGTTGGACTGTCCGTCGTCATGCGCCAGCGAGAAGTTGATCGCCTCGATGCGATCCTGGTATTCCTTGCTCTTGCTGGCATCGCTGAACCGCCCCACCCGGTGGCTCGATTTCAGCTGCAGTTCGGTCTCCAGCGGATGCACGAAGGTGCCGAACATGTCCAGCAGCATCCCCTGGCAACCGTCCTGCAGGATCTTGAGGATCTCCATGTTGACCAGTGTCGTGAACACGATCGGCTTGTTGCCATCGGTCAGCGCGCTATGGTTGATCTGGCGCACGGTCTGGTAAGCCTTGTCGGCCGTGTCGATGAACGGCAGGCGTACGTGCCGCGCCTTGAGTTCAAACTGGGCCAGGATGGCATTGCCGAAGGTCTCGGCGGTGATGCCGGTGCCGTCGGAGATGAAAAAGACAGTGCGGTTGCCCATGGGGTGTCGGTTCTTGTGCGTCTGCCAGCCGGGTGGCCGCAGGATTGCGCATCAAGGTCGCACTCTACAATGTTTCCGCCACCCCCCGACGACACCACCCATGCCCGATCCGGCCCACGCGCTCATGAACACCGCCTGGCAATGCCCGGGCCCCGGCATGGAACACGGCTACTGCACCGGCGAAGCTGCTGCAGGGCCGGCACCGTTTTTCACAACCTCCGGAGTTTTCCCATGTCTACGCTATTTGGAGCGACCGCCCTGGTCGTACCGTTCGAGAACCTGAGGATGGGCGATGTCGAGTCGGTGGGTGGCAAGAATGCCAGCCTCGGCGAGATGATCGCCCACCTGCCCAGCGGCGTGAAAGTGCCGACGGGTTTTGCGACCACGGCGTACGCGTTCCGCAATTTCCTGGCCCACGATGGGCTCAGCGGCCGCATCAAGGCGCAGCTCGATGCGTTGGATGTCGACGATGTCCGTGCCCTGGCTGCGGCCGGCGCCCAGATTCGCGCGATGGTCGAGTCGCAGCCTTTCCCGATCGATCTGGAGCAGGCGATTCGCGGTGCATTTGCCAGCTTGAGCCAGGGCACGCCCGAGCTGTCGTTCGCCGTGCGCTCGTCCGCCACGGCCGAGGACCTGCCTGACGCTTCGTTTGCCGGCCAGCAGGAGACCTTTCTCAATGTCGAGGGCATCGACGACGTGCTGCACCGGATCAAGGTCGTGTTTGCCTCGCTCTACAACGACCGCGCAATCAGCTACCGGGTACACAAGGGCTTTGCGCACGAGCATGTGGCGCTCAGCGCGGGCATCCAGCGCATGGTGCGGTCCGACCTGGGTGCGGCCGGTGTGATGTTCACCATCGACACCGAGTCGGGTTTTCAGGATCTGGTTTTCATCACCTCGAGTTATGGCCTGGGCGAAACGGTGGTGCAAGGTGCCGTCAACCCGGACGAGTTCTATGTACACAAGCCGATGTTGCGCGCCGGCCATCGCGCGATCGTGCGGCGCAGCCTTGGCTCCAAGTTGATCCAGATGCAGTTCACCAGTGCGGCCGAGAAGGCGGCCGGCAACAAGCTGGTCAAGACCACGGACGTGCCGATCGAATTGCGCAATCGCTATTCGCTGACCGACGCGGACGTCGAGCAACTGGCGCGGTATGCGCTGGTGATCGAGGAACACTACGGTCGGCCGATGGACATCGAGTGGGGCAAGGACGGCCGCGATGGCCAGATCTACATCCTGCAAGCCCGTCCCGAGACGGTCAAGAGCCAAAGCGCCGGCAAGGCTGAATACCGCTACAAGCTCAAAGGCAGGGGAAATGTGCTGGTCGAGGGCAGGGCGATCGGGCAAAAGGTCGGCACCGGACCCGTGCGGCTGGTGCACAACCTGTCCGAGATGGACAAGGTGCTGCCCGGCGATGTGCTGGTAACCGACATGACCGATCCGAACTGGGAGCCGGTGATGAAGCGAGCGTCCGCGATCGTCACCAATCGTGGCGGGCGCACCTGCCACGCGGCGATCATCGCGCGTGAACTGGGCATTCCTGCGGTGGTCGGGTGTGGCGACGCGACCGATCGGCTCAAGGAAGGAGCGCTGGTCACCGTCAGCTGCGCCGAAGGCGACACCGGGAGGGTGTATGACGGCGTGCTCGAGACCGAGGTGCAACAGGTCGAGCGCGGCACCATGCCCGCCATCCCGCTCAAGATCATGATGAATGTGGGCAATCCGCAGCTGGCATTCGATTTTTGCCAGTTGCCGAACTCCGGGGTGGGTCTCGCACGACTGGAGTTCATCATCAACAACAACATCGGCGTGCATCCCAAGGCGATTCTGGACTATCCGGCGGTGGATGCCGACCTGAAGAAGGCGGTGGAATCGGTGGCCCGTGGTCATGCCTCGCCACGTGCGTTTTATGTCGACCGGGTTGCCGAGGGCGTGGCCACCATCGCGGCGGCATTCTGGCCCAAGCCGGTGATCGTGCGTTTGTCCGATTTCAAGAGCAATGAATATCGCACGCTGATCGGCGGCAGCCGGTACGAGCCCGATGAAGAGAACCCGATGCTCGGCTTCCGGGGCGCGGCCCGGTACATCAGCGCCGATTTCGGCGAGGCGTTCGCGATGGAGTGCGAGGCGATGTTGCGCGTGCGCCGCGACATGGGGCTGACCAACGTCCAGCTGATGGTGCCCTTCGTGCGCACCCTGGAGCAAGCGCGCAAGGTTACCGAACTGCTGTCCAACCATGGATTGCGGCGCGGTGACGGTGCAAAGGCCGACGGCGATAGCGGGCTCAAGATCATCATGATGTGCGAGGTCCCCAGCAATGCGATTCTGGCCCATGAGTTCCTGCAGTATTTCGACGGCTTCTCGATCGGTTCCAATGACCTGACGCAGCTCACGCTGGGGCTGGACCGCGACTCCGGTCTGGAACTGTTGGCTGCCGATTTCGACGAGCGCGACCCGGCCGTCAAGGCATTGATCCGCATGGCAATCCAGGCCTGTCGTGCGCAAGGCAAATATGTAGGCATCTGTGGTCAGGGCCCCAGTGACCATCCTGATTTTGCGGCCTGGTTGCGTGACGAGGGCATTGACTCGATTTCGCTCAATCCCGATTCCGTCATCGATACCTGGCGCCGTCTGGCGGGCTGAGCCAGCGCCGCGCCGGTCTGGCACAGTGTGGCATCGGGGTCTTCCCTAGGGTGGATCCCGACAAGGCCAATTTGTAAGTGACCGGTAAGGCCACACTCCACAATGACCCTATGCACGATCCTGGATCCCCATGCTGCTAGTTGTCATGGCACTCAAGCTCATCACCGAGACAGCGCTGGCGGTGCTGTTCGGGCAGTGGGTGCTCGGCGTGCTGGCCGGTGAGCAACGCGGTGCCAATCTCGTGTACCAGCTGTTGCAGGCCGCCGGGCGTCCGTTTCTGCTGTTGGCCCGGCGTGTCGCGCCGGCCATCGTGCTGGAGCACCATCTGCCACTGGTCGCCGCATCGCTGCTGGGCATCGTCTGGCTGGTTTTGACGGTGGCCAAGATCCGCATCTGCCTGCAGATCGGAGTCGCATTGTGCCGATGACGCCGCGGTGGCGGTACCACTGGCTCAAGCTGCGGGCGTTGGCCTTCTTGCTGGCCAACCGCCATGCGGCCGCGCTGCGCCAATTCGACGCGATGCTCGTGTGTGCGCCGCACGATCGATACGTGCTGGCCAGCCGCGCCCATCTGCTGGCGCAGTCTGGCGATACTGCTGGTGGTGTTCAGGCATTGCGCAGCCTGACGGCCACGGATCCAGGCGATGCGGTGGCCTGGTTCAACCTGGCCTATCTGCTGCAGCTGCAGGGTGATGTCGCATCGGCCGAGCACGCGTTTCGCTGTGCGCTCGATTTGGATGAGACCTTCGATCGTGCCTGGTATGGCCTGGCCTTGCTGCTCATCGAATCGCTGCGGCTGGATGAAGCGGTGGTGGCGCTGGAGCGCAACACCGTGTTGCAGCCCATGAGCCCCTATGGCTGGTATCAGCTCGCCCGGGTGCAGCTGGCACGTCACCATCCCGACGAGTGCCGGCGCATCATCGGGCATCTGCGCGGCTTCGAGCCCAAGGTGGCGTCCCAACTGGAGCGGGAAGCCGCACTCCATGCCAGTTCGCCCGCCTGAATCCTTGCGCAACGCCTCGCAACGCCTCGCAACGGCTGAGGGCATCGGCGCGGCGGGGGCTGCGTCCATGAGCAACGCAGAGCCGTTCCCAAGGGCGAATTCGGCAAAGCGCAGCATGGAGGATGCCTGATGAGCACCTCTGCCCGGCAAAGAGTCTATTGGCGCAAGAACCTGCAGGTGATTGCCTGCCTGCTGGTGATCTGGTTCGTCGTGACCTTCGTCGTCGGCTTTTTCGCCCGCCAATTGCGATTCAGCTTTTTTGGCTGGCCCTTCAGTTTCTGGATGGGCGCGCAAGGCTCCTTGCTGATCTACGGTGGCATCATCTGGTTCTATCAGCGCTACATGGACAAGCTCGACGCGCAGTACGAGGCGTCCGGAGAAGGCGATTGAGCATGGAGCAACGCCCCGGACAGCGCATCCAGGCGGCGCCAAGCACCAGCGCGCAAGCGCAATTCAAGCGTGACGTCGATCGCGTCTATTGGCGATTCGTGGCGGGATTTCTGGCGTTTGTGTTGCTGCTGGCGGCGCTGGAGCAAGTTGGGGTGCCCAGGCGCTGGATCGGGTCGATCTTCTTGCTGGGTACGATCGGCCTGTACGCCACCATCGGCATCCTGAGCCGGACCCACGACGCCGTCGAATACTACGTGGCTGGCCGGCGCGTACCCGCCATCTACAACGGCATGGCCACTGGGGCCGACTGGATGTCGGCCGCGTCATTCATCGGTCTGGGCGGCACCTTGTATATCGCGGGGTACGGCGGCTTGGCGTTCATCATGGGCTGGACCGGCGGTTACTGCCTGGTCGCGCTGTTCCTGGCCCCGTACCTGCGCAAGTTCGGCCAGTTCACCGTGCCCGATTTCCTGGGCGACCGATATGGCGGCAACCTGCCGCGTTTTCTGGGCATCGTGGCCGCGATCCTGTGTTCATTCACCTATGTCGTGGCGCAGATTTCGGGCGTCGGGCTGATCACCTCGCACCTGACCGGTGTGCAGTTTGAACTCGGCATTTTCCTGGGCCTGGGCGGGATCCTGGTCTGTTCATTCCTCGGTGGCATGCGGGCGGTCACCTGGACCCAGGTTGCGCAATACGTGATTCTGATCGTGGCCTACTTGGTCCCTGTGGTCTGGTTGTCCGTCAAGCAAACCGGCATCCCGGTGCCGCAATTGGTCTACGGCTACCAGCTCGAAAAGGTCACTGCGCTCGAGAAGCAGTTGCAGTCCGATCCGGCCGAACGCGCGGTGCGCTCGGTGTTCCAGCAACGTTCCGCCGATCTGGCCGACAAGTTGGCTGACCCGGTCACCGCCCTGGCCGCGGAACAGGTTGCCGCCAAGGTACGGCTCGATCGCCTGAAGGCAGCCGGTGGCGCCGATTCGGCGGCCGATGTCGCGGCAGCCGAAAAGGCGCTGTTTGCATTGCCGGCCGACGCCGACGCAGCCAGACAGGTCTGGGGCAAGGCGAAGGCGGCGGCCGATATCAAGTCTCTTGCTCTCAACGGCATGGCGCCGCATGCGCAGACCTTCGCCGGAGACCCGGACGGCAGCCCGTCAGAACAGGCTGCCTTCAGCGTTGCCCGCCGCAATTTTCTCGCACTCATCTTTTGCCTGATGGTCGGAACCGCTGCGTTGCCGCATATCCTGATGCGCTACTACACCGTGCCCAGCGTTCGGGAGGCGCGAGCTTCGGTGAGCTGGTCTTTGCTGTTCATCTTCCTGCTGTATTTCACCGCGCCAGCACTCGCGGTGCTGGTCAAGTTCGAGATCTTCACCATGGTGGTGGGAACACCTTTCGATCATCTGCCCGAGTGGATCATGTCCTGGAGCAAGGTCGATCCGTCCTTGTTGTCGGTCACCGACATCAACAAGGACGGCATCCTGCAACTCAACGAGATGAGCATCAGCGGCGACATCATCGTGCTGGCGATGCCCGAGATCGGCGGCATGCCCTATGTCGTCTCCGGCCTGGTGGCTGCCGGCGGCCTGGCGGCTGCACTGTCGACCGCTGACGGTCTTCTGCTGACGGTGGCCAACGCACTCAGCCATGACCTGTATTACAAGATGATCGATCCGAACGCGTCGACAGCCCGTCGCGTGGCCCTGTCCAAGATGCTGCTGCTGGTCGTGGCGTTGGCAGCATCGTATGTGGCATCGCAACGACCGGCAGACATCCTGTTCCTGGTATCGGCGGCGTTTTCGTTTGCCGCTGCCGCCTTCTTCCCGGCATTGGCGCTGGGCATCTTCTGGGGGAGGGCGACCGGTGTTGCCGCCTCGCTGGGCATGGTGGCCGGGCTGAGCACCACGGCTTACTACATGGTGACGACCCAACCCTGGTTGCGCGGGATTTTCGGCATCACTTCGCCGGTGCATCTGTGGTGGGACATCCAGCCGATTTCGGCGGGCCTGTTCGGTGTGCCGGTCGGCTTTGCGGTGATCGTACTCGTCAGTCTGGTGACGCCCCGTCCGGGGCCTCGCATCGAGCAAGTGGTCAACTTCATCCGCTATCCTGGCCCGCAAGCCGATTGAGCGTGACGCGCAGCGGGCCGTGCCCCCATTTTGAATGGCGCGCTTGCAATCGGGTGGACCGACCCCGATTGCTTCGTCTATACTCGTGGGCTTTCCCCTTACCACACCTTGTCTGGACGCCAGGGGTGGTTCTTTCAGCCCGCTACGCGCATGCGCGTGGCACCAGGGTCATCCACAAGGAGTATCGATGCGTCATTACGAGATCATCCTCATGATCCACCCGGATCAGAGCGAGCAGGTTCCTGCCATGCTGGAGCGTTACAAAAGCATGATCACTGCCGGCAACGGCAAGATCCACCGGGTTGAAGACTGGGGCCGCCGCCAGTTGGTCTACATGATCAACAAGTTGGCCAAAGCCCATTACCTGTGCATCAACATCGAGGCTGACCAGGCCGTGATGGCCGAACTCGAGCATGCGTTCAAGTTCAACGATGCCGTGTTGCGCCATTTGACGGTGTTGCGCAAGAAGGCCGACACGACGCCATCGTCGATGATGAAGACCGTGGAGCGCGAAGACGCGCGCAAGGCCCAGCAGGCCGAAATGCACGCAAGCGACCGTTGAATCCGACGTGGGGTGAATGAAGCTGCCAACTGCCTGATCCTGACTGCCAGTATTGCCGAGCGGGACGCGATGCGTTACACACCGGCAGGCGTACCGGCTCTTAACCTGAAGCTCGCGCATGTCTCCAGCGTGCGGGAAGCAGGACAGGAAAGGCAGGTGAAGGCGGAACTGAAGGCACTGGCACTGGGCGGCAACGCCGAACGGCTGGCCGCTCTGGCGATCGGCAGCAGTTGGCGATTCACCGGCTTTGTAGCTTCACCCCGCAACGGAAAGCACGTCGTTTTTCACATACAGGAATTTTTGCAAGACCCATCCACGTTGTCCCCGCAGGACGCCACGGATCAGAACGTCTGAACCGGCCCGCCTGCCACCCGAAGGATTTCACCATGCCATCACCGAAACGTTTCAACAAAGACAAGCGCCCCAAGCGCCCGGCCCAGAATCTGCTGTTCAAGCGCAAGCGCTTTTGCCGCTTCACCGTGACCGGCGTCGAAGAGATCGACTACAAGGACATCGACACCTTGCGCGATTTCATCGCCGAAAACGGCAAGATCATTCCCGCACGCTTGACCGGCACGCGTGCCATCTTCCAGCGCCAACTCAACACCGCGATCAAGCGCGCGCGCTTTCTGGCCATGTTGCCGTACAGCGACCAGCACCGCATCTAAGAGGCCATTCACATGCAAGTCATTCTGCTCGACAAGGTCGTGAACCTTGGCAATCTGGGTGAAATCGTCAAGGTCAAGGACGG
>CAZLDV010000008.1:0-19221 GCA_964558425.1 uncultured Rhodoferax sp.
TCGCTGGTGCTGATGGACGAGATCGGCCGCGGCACCTCGACCTTCGACGGTCTGGCGCTGGCCTCTGCCATCGCCAGCCATCTGCACGGCAAGTCGCAGGCATTCACGCTGTTCGCCACCCACTATTTCGAGCTCACCGCGTTTCCGATGGAGCACAAGCACGCGGCCAATGTCCATGTCAGCGCAGCGGAATCGGGGCGCGACATCGTGTTTCTGCATGAGGTGCAAGCCGGCCCGGCGAGCCGCAGCTACGGCATCCAGGTTGCGCGGCTGGCCGGCATGCCAACGGCCGTCTTGCAGCAGGCACACCAGGCACTGGAAGCGCTGGAGAACAATGCCAATGCCAGCCAGGCACAGGTGGACCTGTTCGCTCCGCCCACCAGCGCGCAGGCACGCCAGACCAGCGCAGTGGAAGCCGTGCTGGCCGGCATCGACCCCGATGCGCTCAGCCCGCGCGAGGCGCTGGAAGTGCTCTACGCCTTGAAGAAGGCGGCGGCCGGCGCGAGCTGATGGGCTGACACGAGCGGTCATCCACGACGGCCACGCGCACCGACCCCGGTTGTGTCCAGCATCAGGTGATGATCAGGTTCGGCAACCAGGTTGCCAACCACGGAAACAGGCAGATCAGGAACAAGCGAACCGTATCGGCGACCGCAAACGGAACGATGCCACGCACCACGGTGGCCATCGGCAGGTTGCCCACACCCTGGATGACAAACAGGTTGATACCCACCGGCGGCACGATCATGCCGATCTCGCACACCGTCACCAGCATCACGCCGAACCAGATCGGATCGAAGTCCAGGCTGGTGATGAGCTTGAACGCCGGCGCCACTGTCAGCAGGATCATCGAGATCTCGTCCATCAGCGCGCCCAGCACGATGTAGAACAACATCAGGATGAAGATCACCGTCCAGCGATTCAAGCCCAGATGGTTGATCCAGTCGAGCAGGGCATCGGTCAAGCCGGTCGTCTCGATGAAGAAATTGAAGATGCCGGCGCCGATCAGGATCATGAAGATCATGCCGGTGGTGGTGGCCGTTTCAGACAACGACGATTTGAAGTTGGACAGGGTCAACGTGCCGGACAACCAGGACACGAGCAAGGCCCCGAAGGCGCCGACCGCCGCAGCCTCGGTGGGTGAAAACACACCGACATACATGCCGCCGAGCACGACGATGAACAACAACAACACCTTCCAGATACCCGCCAATGCCGTAAGCCGTTCGGGCCAGCTGTGCCGCGGGCCTGCCGGGCCTGCCTTGGGGTCCCGTCCGACTGAATAGCGCACTGCCGCCAGGTACAGCAGCATGCCGACCAGGCCCGGCAGGATGCCCGACAGAAACAGCTTGCCGATCGACTGCTCGGTCATCAAGCCGTAAATCACGAACAGGATGGAGGGCGGAATCATCACGCCCAAGGTACCGCCGGCGGCCACCGACGCGGATGCCAGCGAATCCGAATAGCCCAGGCGCTTCATCTCCGGCAAGGCCACCCGTCCCATCGTCGCCGCGGTGGCGATGCCCGAGCCGCAGACCGCGCCAAAAATGGTGCAGGCGCCGATGGTGGCCATCGCCATGCCACCGCGCACCTGGCCAATCAATGCCGCGACGAAGTTGTACAGGGAGCGCGACAGACCGGCATGGGCAGCGAAAACACCCATCGCAACGAACAGCGGCACGATCGACAGGGAATACGGAAACGCTGCCTCGAATGCCGATCGTCCCAGCATGAAGCCGGCCGCGCTCCAGCCGGTGGTGACACTCACACCGAACACGCCGACGATGCCCATGGCAATGGCCACCGGCAAGCGCAACATGATCAGCGCGATCACCGCGCAAAAGCCCACCACACCGAGCGTGGCCCCGGTCATCGCTTGGCCTTCAGGCAATCGTACCCATCGGCAGGCGGGCGGCAAGGTCTTGGCACTGGGACGCCCCTGCCTGGCATCACAGCGGGCAATCCGGGTTGAAGTCCGGCTTGCGTCGCTCGCGGTGGCTGGCCACCCCTTCATGCACGTCGGGTCCGGCGAACCCCATGAACTCCAGGGCCAATGAACTGTCGAAGGTCGGGCCCATCATGCGCAGCCAGTTGTTGAGCGCGTATTTGGTCCAGCGGATCGCGGTCTGCGAGCCCATGGTCAGCCGCGTCGCCACCTCGAAGGCCTTGTCGCGCAACTCGGACTCGTCCACCGCCAGCGCCACAAGGCCCAGGCGCTCGGCTTCTTCGCCGCTCATGGGTTCGCACAGCATCAGGTAATACTTGGCCTTGGCCATGCCGCACAGCAGCGGCCAGATGATGGCGGCATGGTCACCCGCCGCCACGCCAAGCCGGGTATGGCCGTCGACAATCCTGGCCGTACGCGCGGCGATCGGGATGTCGGCCAGCAAGCCGGCCACCAGACCGGCACCGACCGCCGGGCCGTGCATCGCCGAGACGATCGGCTTGTCGCAGTTGATGACGTTGTAGACCAGGTCGCGGGCTTCCTTCCAGACCCGGGCGCGCACCGTGAAGTCGTTGGCCATGTCTTCCACCAGGCCGAAATCGCCGCCGGCCGAGAAGCCCTTGCCGGCGCCGCGCAACACCACCGCCTGAATGTCGGGGTCGTCGCCGATGTCGCGCCAGACCATGGAGAGCTCCTTGTGCCCGGCGTGGTCGGCGGTGGCGAGTTTGCCGGCATCGGCTTGGGCTCCCCCCATGACGACTTCGAGAATGCCGCGCCTGCCGTCGACGGCGTGGCGGGTGATGGCGAGGCTGCGGTAGTGGTCGTAACGGCTCATGGATGTCTCCTGTGTGTTGCGCGCGCCGGGTTGCGCCTGGGCGCGACCCGGCGGCTCAAAGCTTTTTCTTTGCCCCTTGCCAGAAGGGCTCCTTCAGGATGTTCTTCTGGATCTTGCCGATCGGCGTCTTCGGGAACTCGGTCACGAACCGGACCAGCCGCGGTCGCTTGAGTCGTGCCAGACGCGACTCGACATGGGCCAGTACCTGCGCCTCGTCCAATGTCGCGCCGGGTTTGAGCAGCAGGTAGGCCACCGGCAATTCTCCGAACTTGGCATCCGGCACTCCGAACACGGCGCATTCGGCCACTTGCGGCAGCTGGTACAACACGTCTTCGATTTCCTTCGGGTAGACGTTCTCGCCACCCGAGATCAACATGTCCTTGGCACGATCGACCAGCGTGACGAATCCGTCGGCGTCGACGGTGCCGACGTCGCCGGTGAAGCCCCAGCCGGGCAGCCGGTCCGGGAACTTGTAGAACGCAGCAGTCTGTTCGGGTTCGTTGTAATACGCGTGCATCAGGTTGTCTCCACGCGAGGCGATCTCGCCCAGTTCGCCCGGAGCCACCGCCCGACCCTGCAGGTCGAACAGACCGATATCGACGTTGAACGCCTGCCGCCCGATGCTCCCCAGATGGTCGGCCAGGTTCCAGTGGCGCAAGGACGTGAGTACACCCATCTCGCTTTGGCCGTAGATCTGGGTCAGCATCAGCTGCGGCAACCGCCGTTGCAGTTCGACCTGCACCCAGTCAGGCATCGGTGCACCAGCAAACGACAACTTGCGCCAGCTGGCCATTGCCGACGCATCGAAACCGGCGTGCGTGACCAGCGTATTGGCCTGCGTCGGCACCATGAACGCGGCCGTGACTGTGTCGCGCGCGCAGGTGGCCATGAAGCCTTCGGGTGACCAGGGCGTGACGAACGTGACGGTGGCGCCCACCAGCATCGCCGGCTGGAACATGATGTTGAGCGCGGCCACATGGAACATCGGCGTCACGATGGCCACCACGTCGCGTTCGTCCAGCGCCTCCTCGACCACGACGGTGTGCGCAGTGACCGAACGTGCCCGATGGGTACACAGCACACCCTTGGGCCGACCGGTGGTGCCGCCGGTATAGGTCATGCAGAACGGATCGTCTTCGTGCAAGGGAAGGCCCGGATCGGTGTCTGCAAATCCGGCCTGGAAGGCTTCGAAGCCCACACACGCCCGGTCGCCCGTCCGCAGCGGCGCCGAGTCCGGATCCGCCGCACGGTGTGCCGGCACACTGTCGATACGCACCAGCTGGGCAATCGCCGGGCACTGTGGCAAGACCTGGCGCACCTTGTCGGCAAACAGCCGGTCGAACA
Organism: uncultured Rhodoferax sp.; assembly: GCA_964558425.1. Lineage (GTDB taxonomy): Bacteria > Pseudomonadota > Gammaproteobacteria > Burkholderiales > Burkholderiaceae_C > CAISIP01. The sequence goes on from CAZLDV010000008.1 coordinate 4,125, forward strand.
GCAGGACCTGGGTGTCGGCCTTTTGCAGCACCCAGGCCAGCTCATCGGGTGCGTACAGCACCGACACATTGACCAGGACCAGGCCGCTGCGGGCGACGCCGAAAAATGCGATCGCGTATTCAGGCAGGTTGCGCGAGACGATTGCCACCTTGGCGCCCTTGGGCAGACCCAGCGCCAGCAGGGCGCGGGCCAGGCGGTTGCTCGCGCGATCGAGTTCGGCGTAGCTCATACGCTGCGCATCACGGATGATGGCCGTCTTGCGCGGGAACCGCTCGGCCGAGCGGCGCAGCATGTCTCCGGTCAACATGGCTCAGCTCACTGCAGCGGACGCACCGCCCGTGCCAGGTACGACGCGGACAACATCAGACAGACCGCGACCGACACCGCGCAGCCAAACAGCAGCGGCCACCAGTACCAGGTGATCGGGATGGCGATCGTGTTCGACGTGTCTCCATTGGCCAGAGCCTGCGTGGCTGCAATGCCCGCATACCAGGTTACGGCCGCCATGAAAGCGGCGGAACACAGACTCCACAGCGCCATCAGTGCCGATCGCAGCCTGCCCGGCAGGTAATTGACGACAAAGTCGACGTCGACATGGGCCTCCCGGACGAAGGTGTACGGAATACACAGGAAGGCACAGGCCATGACCAGCAATTGCGTCACGTCGACCATGCCCACGATGTTGAGGTTGACCAGGCGGCGGGTCGCGATGTCGCCCACGTTCAGTGTCGCGCACAAGATCAGCAGGCACACGCCCAGCCAGGCACACCAGCGTGTGAACGTGCGAACCGGATCGGGCATCAGGAACCGCTGCGAGGACGTCAGACTTTCTGGTACCTGGCGACCTGGCGTTGCATCTCGATGTAGATCTCGCGCGCGTTGGGGACGCCTTGACCTTCGAAATCGACCATCGCCTTGTTGAACATCGGCACCAGCGTGCGCTCCCACTGTTCGCGACCGGCCTTGTCCAGCGTGACGATGGTGCTGTTGCGCGCCACCGCAGCAGCCTTGCCCGCCTTGTCCCACCCATCCCACCAGCCCTGCACTTTCTTGAGCAAGGCCTCGCCGGAGGCATCGTCGATGACCTTCTGCACGTCCTTGGGCAAGGCGTCGAACTTGCGCTGGTTCATGCCGAACCAGAACGCCGCGGTATAGAGCTGGGCATCGAAGTGGTACTTGGTGACCTCGTCGATCTTGAAGGCCCGCACCGGATCCCAGGGGAACGCGGCCCCATCGATCACGCCCTTTTGCAGGTTCTCGTAGGCCTGGCCGGGTGGCATGCCCACCGGGGTTGCACCCAGGAACTCCAGCATCATCGAGATCGTCGGCGACGGCGTACGCAGCCGCAAGCCATGCAGGTCGGCCGGCTTTTCCACGCGCTTGTCCTTGGTGTGGATCAGGCCGCCGTTGTGCGTCATCAGCAACAGCGGCTTGATGCCCTTGTAGTCGTCCTTGAGGTATTTCGGATACAGGTTCCACATGGCGCGGGAACCGGCTTCCGCAGTCCTGACCAGGAACGGCATCTCGATGATCAGGCTGCGCGTCATGCGCCCGCGCGGGTTGCCGCACAGACCAAAACCGATGTCGGTGATGCCATTGAGCACCTGGTCCAGCTGGTTCTGCGCCGCACCGAGCGCCGAACTCGCCGGCGAGATCTGGCAGGTCACGGCACCATTCGTCTTGGTCTCGATTTCCTTGGCCCACGGTGCCATGAAGTCGGTGTGCAGCCCGTGCACGGCAGGCAGGTAATGCGCGATCTTGAGCGTGATCCTGCTCTGTGCACCGACGATGGCCGGGAACCCGCCAATGGCTCCTGCAGCGCCGGCCAAGGACAGAAAGCGACGACGAATCAACTCCATGCGTGTCCCCTTGTTGTGATTTTCCTGCGAATGATTATGCACCAGCGTCTGTCCGATCCGGCCGGTTTTGACGCGAGTCATGGCGACGGCCTTCGTCGGTCCGCCATGCGGCTGGACGACAATCGAGGCGTGATCCGGTTGTCGCGCTGCCAGCTTGGTACCATGCCCGGATCCGGGGCCGAAGCCGATGCGATGGCCGCGTCGGAGCCGGCCTTTTCGCCCTCGCCAACTTGCCCTTGTCCCGATCCATGACCTACTGCGTCGCCATCAAGCTCAATGCCGGACTGGTGTTCCTGTCGGACTCCCGCACCAACGCCGGACTCGACCAGATCAGCACGTTTCGCAAGATCATCGTCTACGAAAAGGCCGACGACCGCTTCATGGTGCTGCTCAGTGCCGGCAACCTGAGCATTGCGCAGTCGGTGCGCGAAATTCTCCAGGTCGAGCGGCTCAAGGAGAATGGCGATACCGAGCCTTTGACGATCTGGAACGCCAGCAGCATGTTCGATGTGGCACGGGTGCTGGGCGCGGCAATTCGCCGTGTCCAGCAGCGTGACGGCGAATCGCTCGCCCATGCGGGCGTCGACTTCAATGTGTCGATGTTGCTGGGTGGGCAGATCCGCGGCGAGGCCATGCGGCTGTTCCAGTTGTACTCGGCTGGCAACTTCATCGAAACGACGCCGGAGACACCGTATTTCCAGATCGGCGAATCCAAGTATGGCAAGCCGGTGCTGGACCGGGTGATCACACCCGACACCCCGCTCAACGAAGCCGCCAAATGCGCACTGGTCTCGATGGACTCCACACTCAAGTCCAATCTGTCGGTCGGCCTGCCGCTGGACATGGTGGTCTATGAAGTCGATCGATTCCAGACTGACAAGATCGTCTGCATCGACGAGACGAATCCCTACTTCCAGATGATGCACAACAATTGGGGGCGCAGACTGCGCGAGGTGTTCGACAGCATCGAAGACCCGATGTGGCAAGGCGAACAGACCAGCATCCCCTTGATGGTCGAGGCCCAGCGCTACAAGCGGCTGCGCAAAATCACCAACCCGTCCGAGAAGCTCATCTGATGGCCTTGATCGTCTTTTCCCACGCGAACAGTTTCCCGGCCAGCACCTACCGCGTGCTCTTCAAGCAGCTGAAGGCACGTGGCTTCACGGTCAAGGCAGTCGAGAAATTCGGCCATGACCCGCGTTATCCGGTCACCAACAACTGGCCGCACCTGGTGCAGCAACTGGCCGACTTCGCAGCCCCGGAAGTCGACAAGGCCGGTGAACCCGCGTTCCTGATCGGCCACTCGCTGGGGGGCTTCCTGAGCCTGATGGCCGCTGCACAGCATCCCGAGTTGGCGCGCGGCGTGGTCCTGCTCGACTCGCCGGTGCTCGGTGGCTGGAAGGCCACCACGCTGGGCCTGATCAAGAGCACCGCCATCGTTGCCGCAGTGTCGCCCGGGGCCGTGAGCAAGCGCCGGCGCATCAGCTGGGCCGACGAAGCGGCCGTATTGGCGCATTTCCGGCACAAGAAGGCGTTTGCACGCTGGGATCCGGCCGTGCTGCAGGACTATGTGCGCCACGGCACCCACGAACAGGACGGCCAGCGGGTGCTGTCGTTCACCCGCGACGTCGAGACCGCCATCTACAACAACCTGCCCGACAACCTGGACAAGCTGTTCCGGCGCCATCCGCTCAAATGTCCGGTGGCCTTCATCGGCGGGTTGCATTCGCGCGAAATGAAGCAGGTCGGCCTGCAGATGACGGAAGTCCTGACCCGCGGACGCATCCAGATGATCGACGGCAGCCATCTGTTCCCGATGGAACAACCCGCCGTGACGGCCGCGGCCATCGAGGCCTCGGTGCTGAACCTGGGCGCCGTCGCGCAGGCTGCGTGACGATCAGTCTGCCCAGGTCACGGCGCCGGTCCATGCGGTGAACAACACGAGCAAGCCGAACGCGATCCGGTACCACGCGAACCCGACGAAGGTATGGGTCGCGATGTAACGCAGCAACCAGCGGATGCACAACCAGGCACTGATGAACGAGAACAGCAGACCGACCGAGAATATCGGCAGGTCGGACCATGCCAGCAAGGCACGTTCCTTGTACAGGCTGTAGACGCCGGCGCCGATCAGCGTCGGTATCGCCAGGAAAAACGAGAAATCCGTCGCTGCCTTGCGCGACAAGCCCAGCAGCATGCCGCCGATGATGGTGGCGCCGCTGCGGCTGGTGCCGGGAATCATCGCCAGGCACTGCACCAGACCGACCTTGAGCGCGTCGCCCCAGCGCATCGCATCCACGCTCAGAATGCGCGGCGCCGTCTCGGCACGGCTGTGCCGACGCTCGGCCCACAGGATGATGAAACCGCCGACGATGAACGCGCCGGCCACCACCACCGGCGTGAACAGATGCGCCTTGATCGCCTTGCCCAATGCCAGCCCGAGCACGACCGCCGGAAAGAACGCGATCGCCACGTTGATGGCAAAACGCTGCGCCTGCGCCTGGTGCGGCAACTGCACCAGCGTGTCGCGGATTTTCTGCCAGTAGACGATGATCACGGCCAGGATCGCGCCGGTCTGGATGGCAATGTCGAACACCTTCGCCTTGGCATCGTCCATGCCCAGCACAGAGCCCGCCAATATCAGGTGGCCGGTGGACGAGATCGGAAGAAACTCCGTCAGGCCCTCGACGACCCCCATCACGGCCGCCTTGGCCAGCAACACACTATCCACACGAACTCCTGTCAACGGGTTGGCGCAATGCCCCCTGGTCGGGCCCCGGCGGGCGGAAACGATACTGACGCGGCCGCCGGTGGAAACCGCGCTGAGCGCGAATTATCACCCTCGCCCCTGCTGCTGCAGCACGGCCCCTGGCTCACTCGTAGCGCAGCGCCTGGATCGGCAGCAGGCGGGACGCACGACGCGCCGGGTAGAACCCGAAAAAGACGCCGACCAAGCCGGAGAATCCGGCTGCCAGCACGATGCTGGCGCCCGTCATGCTGACCTGCCAGCCGGCGAACTGGCCGATGGCCCAGGTGGCGATGGCACCGATCACGACGCCAATGCCCCCGCCGATCAGGCTCAGCGTGACCGCCTCGATCAGGAACTGGCTCAGGATGTCGCTCCCGCGTGCGCCCACGGCCATGCGCAAGCCGATTTCGCGGGTGCGTTCGGTCACGCTGACCAGCATGATGTTCATGATGCCGATGCCGCCAATGACCAGGCTGATGCCGGCCACTGCGGCCAGCAGCAGGGTCATGACCTGGCTCGATGCCTCCTGCGCCTGCAGGATCTCGGTCAGGTTGCGGATGGTGAAGCTGTCGTCGGCACCGGCCTGGATCTTGAAGCGCTGGCGCAGCAGGTCACGGATGTTGTCCTCGGCCTGTTTCATGCTCTGCCCTTCCCGGACCTTGACGCTGATCGAGCCGACGCGCCGCGCCTTGCCTCGGCTGCCGCCCTGGATGCGATTGCGGTAGGTGCTGATCGGCACGATCAACACGTCGTCCTGGTCCTGTCCGTTGGCGTTCTGGCCCTTCCTGGCCAACAAGCCGACGATCGTGACCGGCACCTTCTTGACGCGAATCACCTGCTCCAGCGGATCGGCATCGCCGAACAGTTCGCGCGCTGCGGTTTGTCCGATGATGGCGACCTTGGCCGAGCCGGACAACTCGGCAGGCTCGAACAGGCGACCCTCGTCCAATGTCCAGTCACGCGCTTCCAGATAGTCGTTGCTGGTGCCGAAGACGTTGGTGCTCCAGTTGGCATTGCCCGCCACCACCTGGGCGCCGGTGCGTGACACCGGGGCAGCCACCTGTACCTGCGGCACCTCCAGCGCGATCGCCGCGGCATCGTCTTCGGTCAGCGACTGGCCGGTCTGCGCACCCAACCGCACGCCGCCTTGGGTGATGGTTCCCGGAAACACCAGCATGATGTTCGAACCCAGGCCCTTCATCTGTTCCTTGACCCGATTCGTCGCGCCTTGCCCGACCGCGATCATCGTGATCACCGCCGCCACGCCGATGATGATGCCCAGCATGGTCAGGATGCTGCGCAAGGTGTTCGCAGCCAAGGCCCGCCAGGCGCTGCGCAGCGCGGCCAGCGTGTTCATGGCACCAGCGCCGCCGGGGCCCGGCCAGGCGTCTGGGTCCGGCCTAGCCAGGCGTCGCGTGTCAGCCGCTGCCGGTCCTGCACGATCAGGCCATCGCGAAACACGATCGTGCGCCGCGCCCATGACGCGATGTCGTTCTCGTGCGTGACCAGGACCACCGTCATGCCGTTGCGGTTCAGATCGGTCAGCAGCCGCATGATGTCTTCGCTGGTCTGGGTGTCCAGCGCGCCGGTGGGTTCGTCGGCCAGGATCAGCTGCGGATGATTGACCAGCGCACGCGCGATCGCGACACGCTGCTGCTGGCCACCGGAGAGCTCGGATGGGGTATGCGCGTGGCGCTCACCCAGGCCGACCTGCTGCAACGCGGCCATCGCCCGGGCGCGCCGGGTTGCGGCGGCGATGCCGGCATACACCATCGGCAGTTCCACGTTCTCCCGTGCGCTGGTGCGCGCCAGCAGATTGAACTGCTGGAACACGAAGCCGATGCGCCGGTTGCGGATCGACGCCAGCTGGTTCGGCGACATCGCCTCCACCGATTCACCGGCCAGCTGGTAACGGCCGGCGCTCGGCAGGTCGAGGCAGCCGAGGATATTCATCAAGGTCGACTTGCCCGAGCCTGAGGCGCCCATGATGGCGACGAAATCGCCCTCTTCGATCTGCAGCGACACGCCGCGCAACGCGTGCACCGTCTGCTCGCCCATGGTGTAGACCTTGGTCAGATCGCGCGCGGCGATCAGGATTGCCGGATCGGCCACAGGCTCTGCTCCCTAGAACTGCAACCGCGGCCCACCGGGTGGCTGAGCCGCGCCAGCGCCTTGCACGCCGATGATGACCGTGGCCCCCTCGCGCAAGTCGATGGCCAGCGCACTGCCGGGCGCAACCAGCAGCTCGGTGCTGCTGCCGTCCGAAATGCCGAGCCGCACACTCACGGCCTTGGGACTGCCGTCGGGTCTCAGCAGGTAGATGCGGCCCCGGGTGCTGGTGCGCCCACCCGCTTGCGCCAGCAGCGCCGCGTAGCGCGTCTTTTGCTCCGGCGTGAGAAGGTCGCCGATCCGTGCGCGCAGATCGGCCATGATGCGTTCGCGTGCCTTGGGGCGTTCTTCAGCCGGCATGTCGCGCAGCGCCAGGAAGCGCGGCCGGGCGTCATTGAACAGCGCATCCACCTTGGCAGCCTGCCCGGCTCCCAGTGCGAGCTCGGCCACCATCCGATTGCGCAATTCCTGCAACGGGCCGCCACCCGGCTTGGCCGAAGGCGCGACCGCGGGCGCTACCGTTGTGCCAGCTGCGGCCACATCCGCCTTGGCGGAGGCGACCGCGCTGGCAGCGGCACTGGCAGCCTTTGCGGTGTCGCCCGCAGCGGCACCGGCAGACGGGCGCGCAGCCGCCGTGCCATCCGCAGCCACACCGCCTGCGTCGTTTGCCCGCCGGGCTTCAGCCCGGGCCTGCATCTGTTCGTAGACCGCACGTTGATCCGGCGACAGCATCTCGTTGATCCTGAGCTGCAGCTCGCCCACCAGCCTGGCACGTGCAGCCGGACGTGCCTGCGCATCGACCTCGGCCAAGGCCGCGAAACGCGGGCGCAACGCGGCCAGCAGCGCGTCCAGTTTGTCTTGTTGCGCGGCATCGAGCTTCAGACCGTTGACCAGGCGATCGCGCAGCGCTGCCAACCCAGCGCCGGCCACTGCCGGCTGGGCATGCGCGGACGGCAACCAGGACCCATTCCCGACATCGCCGGTGCTGCTGCCGGACGCCTTGTCGGCTGGCGCAGGCGCTGGGGCGGCGACCGGTTCGACACCGGCGATACGCACGCGCAACGCCGCGTTGGGTACCTTGAGCACACTGTCGCGCTGGTCGGTCACGATGCGCACGTTCGCCGTCATGCCCGGCAGCAGAGTGCCGGCATCGTTGGCGAACCCGACCACCGCCACATAGGTCACGACGTTGGCAATGGTCTGCGCCGCCTTGCGCAACTGGCGCACCTCGCCCTCGAAGGTCTGGCCTGGGAACGCATCGACGGTGAAGGTGGCGTGCTGGCCGGCCCGGATACGTCCGACATCACTTTCATCCACGCTGGCTTCGACCTGCATGTCCGACAGATTCTGCGCGATCACGAACAGCTCGGGCGACTGCAGGCTCGCCGCCACGGTCTGGCCTTTCTCGATCGCACGCTTGATCACGATGCCGTCCACCGGCGAGGTGATCCGGGTGCGTGCCAGGTCCACCCGGGCCTGCGCCAGCGCTGCCTGGCGCTGGGCAACAGTGGCCGTCGCGGTCTTGATCTGGGCCTCGGTCACACCCAACTGGGCCTGCGCTGCCTTGACCGCCTCGGTAGTCGTATTGACCAATGCGCGCGCCCGGTCGGCTTCACTCTGGGCAATGAACTGCATCGCAACCAGACTCTGCTTGCGCTCGAAATCACGCTGCGCCTCGGTCAGGTCGACCTGCGCGCGCGCCACCTGGGCCCGACCCGCGGCGGCCGACGCGTGGGCGGTTGCGACGGATGCCTGTGCCGCTTCGAGATCGGCCTGCGCCGCACGGACCCGGTATTCGAAGGTCTCCGGGTCGATCTGGGCAATCAACTGCCCTGCCTTGACCTCGGAGTTGAAATCCACCAGCAAGTCGCGAATCTGACCCGACACCTGGGTGCCCACCGACACCTGCGTGACCGGATTGACGGCACCGCTGGCCGATACCGTGGCCTGCAGACTGCCGCGTTCGATGCTGGCGGTGCGGTATTGCACCGCCGGGGTTCGGGAGCCCTGGACCCCCCACCATGCCGCGGCTGCAGCCGCCAGGGCTATTGCAGGCAGGACCAACCACCGCGTCGCTTTCATACCCGGATTCTAGGAACAAGCCCGTGCAACGCGAGACCCAAGGGCAGGCATTGTGTAAAGCTGCAGCAAAGTCGTTCACGCCGCCAGCACGCCACTGGCACCACGCCAGACGCATTTCGTCGCACTGCCATCGCCACACCGCGACGCCTGCGGCACAGTGCGAACCACACCCGCGGCACGGACATCGCGCAGCGTGCAGCAACAACCCAGGAGCAAACCATGTTGATCCAGATCCTCACCCACCAACCCCGCATGATCGGCACCATCGTCCAGCACACGCCCGCATGGGTGTGGTTTTTGCTGGCGGTCTTGCTGGTGTTGGGCATCAGCCAATGCGTGCCGCGTCGCGCCAGCCAGACGCGCACCGCCGTGCTGCCGGCGGTGATGACGGCATTTGCGCTGTTTGGCCTGGTCACGGCATTCGCCGGGGCGCAGCAATGGGTCTCGGCGACGGCGTTGTGGCTGGTCTGCACGGTGGTGTGCACGGCTCTGGCCCTGTGGCTGCGCCCCGATGCGCCGACCGATACACGATTCGATCCGGCGACACGGCATTTCGAACTGCCGGGAAGTACCGTTCCGCTGCTGATGATCCTGGGCATCTTCCTGACCAAATACCTGGTCGGCGTCGAACTGGCCCTGGAACCCCAACTGGCCGGCGACCTGGCATTCGCGCTCGGCGTCGCGGCCTTGTACGGCATGTTCAATGGCCTCTTCACCGCCCGATTCCTGCGCCTGTGGCGGCTGACGCGGCCGACCCCTGCCTGATCGACAGGCCGGTTGCCACGACATCCCGCCCGGTCACGACAAGCGCCGGATCATCCACCGCACTTCTAGAATGGATCTGCCATGAACAACCGCGAAGCCATTGACGATATCGAGCGGCTGGCCCGCAAGCGCGCGGGCGCCAAGCTGGGCTGGTACATCCATGCCACGGTGTACGTGGTGGTCAACCTGTTCCTGTTTGCCATGTCCGAATACGGCATGGGTCATCGCCACTGGTCGATCTATCCCCTGCTGGGCTGGGGGCTGGGGCTGGTGCTGCATGGTGTGGCCGTGTTCGTTCTGGGCTCGGGCTCCACGCTGCGCGAGCGGATGATCGAGAACGAGCGCGCGCGCATCCGGCGCGACCGCGGACAACCGTGATCCGGCAAGCGAAGCATGCGTATCGACTGGATCTCCAAGGCCAACCACCTGCTGCAGACACTGGCGTTCTGCCTGGCGGGATCGGCCATCCAGGTTGCGTTCCAGCCCGCGCGTCCGTATGAAATCGCGTTGGTGTATTCGCTGGCCATCGGCGCCAGCATCTGGTTGCTGGCTGATTTCGGCCGTGACGTGTTTGCGACCAGCGGCGGCACCGGTTGGCCGCACGGCGTTGCCGGATGGTTGCTGCCCATGGGCAGCGTACTGGGCGGGTATCTGATCGGCACCCTGGCCGGTGACGCATGGTTCGGCTGGTCATCCTGGAGCGGTGATGGCCGCCAGAGTCTGCCCTCCTCGCTGCTGATCACCGCGCTGGTCGGTACGGCGGCAATCTACTACTTCTACTCCCGCTCGCACCGCAGCTACCTGAGCGCCCGGATGGCCGAAGCCAACCACCAGGCCGCGCAGGCACGCCTGAAGTTGCTGGAGTCCCAGCTCGAGCCGCACATGCTGTTCAACACGCTGGCCAACCTGCGCGTGTTGATCGACTCCGACCCGCGGCGTGCGCTGGTCATGCTGGACCATCTGATCGCGTATCTGCGCGCCACCTTGACCGCCTCGCGTGCCAGCATCCACCCGCTGCAGGCCGAGTTCGACCGCCTGCGCGACTACCTGGAACTGATGGCGATCCGCATGGGGCCGCGCCTGTCCTACGCATTGCAGCTGCCCAGCGCACTGGCCGCACTCGACGTGCCGACCTTGCTGCTGCAACCGTTGGTGGAAAACGCCATCGGACACGGCCTCGAACCCAAGGTGGAGGGCGGCAGTGTCACGGTGCAGGCCAGCCGCAAAGGCGACGTGCTGACGCTGACCGTGCGTGACACCGGCGTCGGCATGCCAACCCCCGCGTCGGCAGGCACGGATGGATTCGGTCTGGCGCAGGTGCGTGAGCGCCTGGCGACCAGCTATGGATCGGCAGCGCAGCTGCGCATCTTGCCCGAAGCGCAGTCGGGTGTCGGCATCCAGATCGACCTGCCGCTGCGCAGTTGAAAGCCGACCATGCCGACCGCACTGATAGCCGAAGACGAACCCTTGCTCGCCCAAGGCCTGCGCAAGGCCCTTGCGCAGGCCTGGCCGGAACTGGCGATCGTCGCCATGGTCGGCGACGGCCTGGCGGCAGTGGAGCAGGCCTTGCGCCACACACCGGACATCGTGTTCCTGGACATCCGCATGCCGGGCCAAAGCGGCATCGAGGCGGCGGCCGACCTGACCCGCAGGTGGGAAGCCCAAGCCGCCGGGGCACCGTTCCCGGCCCTGGTCTTCGTCACCGCCTACGAGCAGTACGCGGTGCAGGCCTTCGAGGCCCATGCGCTGGACTATCTGGTCAAGCCCCTGACGGCAGAACGGCTGCACAAGACCGTCGACCGCCTGCGCCTGTTGCTGGAACAACGCCAGACACCGGATGGTGCCGCAGGCGCGCCTGCACAGGCGCTGACGATCGATCAGGTCGTCGGCCAATTGCGCCACCTGCTGGGCGGCCCCCTTCAGACCGTGGCATCTTCGGCCTACCTGTCGGTGTTGCAGGCCAGTGTCGGCAACGTGATCCATATGGTTCCGATCGACACCGTGCTGCTGCTGGAGGCGGCGGACAAATACATCCGGGTATTGACAGCGGACCGTGAATACCTGATCCGCACCGCGCTGCGAGACCTGTTGCCGCAACTCGATCCGAACCGGTTCTGGCAGGTCCACCGATCGGCGGTGGTGCGGGCGGCAGCGATCGACACCGTCACGCGCGACGAGAACGGCAAACTCTGGCTGCGCTTGCATGGGCGTACCGAACGGCTGGCGGTCAGCCGACTCCATGCCCAGCGCTTCAAGCCGATGTAGTACAACCGGCGGATCGAATGGAGGAGCCCATGCAAGAGAGACACGCAAAGCAGCAGAGACAGGAAAGGTACGTCGACCCGTTGCCCATCGGCGCACATGACGTGCTCGACTTTTGGCTCGGCGATGCGTTGACGCTGGGCTGGCCGAGCCAGAATCGCAGCGCCTTCTGGTTCCGCGGCGACAAGGCGCTGGACGCCGACATCACCCGGCGCTTTGGCGCGTTGGTGGAACAGGCGCTCGAGGGCGGACTCGGCGAGTGGGAGAGCAAACCCCTGAGCCGGTTGGCGTTGGTGCTCTTGCTGGACCAGTTCACACGCAACGTGTACCGGGGCCGGGCGCAGGCCTTTGCCGGAGACGGCCGCGCCCAACAGCTGGTGCGGGAGGCGCTCGCACTGGGCTGGGACGTGCAATTGCCGTTGGCGGCCAGGGTGTTCCTGTACATGCCGCTGATGCACGCCGAAGATCCGTCGCTGCAGGAGCTGTGCGTGCGCTGCTTCGAAACGCTGCTGGCGCAGGCACCGCGCGAACGCCGGGATGATCTGCAGGGCAATCTGGACTTTGCCCGCCAACACCGCGACATCATCGCCCGGTACGGACGCTTCCCGTACCGCAACCAGGCGCTCGGGCGGACCGACACCGAACAGGAGCAGGTGTTCCTGCGCGACGGACCGCGCTTCGGACAATAGGCCAGTGGCCCGACATCGGCCGCGCAACCGTTGCCGCGCGCGCTGTCTGCATGCAGGCGCCAATCTAGAATCCGGAGCATGAGCAAGCCCTCTTCCACACCAACCCCGCCGACGTCATCGGCCGCCGCGGAACCGGTCAAACCCAGCAACTTCCTGCGCCAGATCATCGAGTCCGATCTCGCCAACTGTGTCAACGCGGCGCGGCGCTGGGGAGGCAGCCCGGGAGACGCCGCCCACCATGCCGCCGGCGTACCGGATCCGGCCCGCATCCGGACCCGGTTTCCGCCTGAACCCAACGGCTACCTGCACATCGGCCACGCCAAGAGCATCTGCCTCAATTTCGGCCTTGCCCAGGACTACGGCGGCGTTTGCCACCTGCGTTTTGACGACACCAATCCGGAGAAGGAAGACAAGGAATATGTCGACGCGATCATCGACACCGTGCATTGGCTGGGCTTCGACTGGCAGGCCCACGGCTGCAACCATCTCTACCACGCCAGTGACTATTTCGGCTTCATGTACCGCGCGGCCGAATACCTGGTCAGCGCCGGCCATGCCTATGTGGACGAGCAAAGCGCCGAAGACATGCGGTTCAACCGGGGCGACTTTTCCCGGCCCGGCATCAACAGCCCGTTTCGGGATCGTTCGCCACAGGACAATCTGGCGCGCCTGCGGGAGATGCGCGACGCCAAGCACCTCGACGGCAGCATGGTGCTGCGGGCCAAGGTCGACATGGCCAGCCCGAACATCAACATGCGCGATCCCACCATCTACCGGATCCGGCGCGCCGAACACCACAACACCGGCGACACCTGGTGCATCTACCCGATGTATGCGTACGCGCATCCGATCGAGGACGCGCTCGAGCAGATCACGCACAGCATCTGCACGCTCGAGTTCGAGGACCAGCGGCCCTGGTACGACTGGCTGCTCGCGCGCCTGATCGAAGGCGGCTTGCTGGCTGCACCAGCGCCGCGTCAATATGAATTTGCGCGGCTGAACCTGACCTATGTCATCACCAGCAAACGCAAGCTGGCCGCCTTGGTGTACGACCACAAGGTCAATGGCTGGGATGACCCGCGCATGCCCACGCTGGTCGGCCTGCGCCGGCGCGGCTACACGCCGCACAGCCTGCGTCTGCTGGCCGAGCGCGCCGGCACCAGCAAGGCCGGCGGCTGGACCGACTACAGCGTGCTCGAAGGATGCCTGCGCGAAAGCCTGGAAGAACATGCGCCGCGTGCAATGGCGGTGCTCGACCCGGTCAAGCTGGTGATCAGCAACTGGGACGCGGTGATGGGCACCCAGGCCGATGGCCGCGGCAAACGCGATGCCTGCAGCGCACCGGTACACCCGCACAAGCCCGAGCTCGGCCGGCGCAGCTTCTCGATGGGCAGTGAAGTCTGGATCGAGCGGGGCGACTTCATGGAGTCACCGTCCAAGGGGTTCTTCCGGCTCTTTCCGGGCAACAAGGTGCGGCTGAAATACGGTCACGTCATCGAATGCACCGGTTGCAGCAAAGGTCCCGATGGAGCGATCACCGCGGTGCACGCGACACTGATCCCGGACACCAAGAGTGGCACGCCAGGCTCGGACGCAGTCAAGGTCAAGGGCGTGATCACCTGGGTCGGTGTCGGCGACGGCCTGCCAGCCGAAGTACGCCTGTATGACCGGCTGTTCAGCGAGCCGCAACCGGATGCGGGCGGCCGTGATTTTCTGGCCAGCCTGAATCCGGACAGCCTGCGGGTGGTGCAGGCCATCGTCGAGCCGACACTGGCCAAGGCGCAGCGCGATGACAAGTTCCAGTTCGAGCGCCACGGCTATTTCGTCGCCGATCGCGTCGACCATACGCCGGCCAAACCGGTGTTCAACCTGTCGGTCGGGCTCAAGGACACCTGGGCCAAATAGGCTGCACGCTCTAGGAAAGCCAGCCGAACTAGGGTGCAGCCACTAGGGCGGCTCGGGACAATCCGGGCATGCCGTTCGCTGCAATGCATCCGCACTGCCGAACGCCAACCGTTCTGTCACCATCATCAAGGAGCACCCATGACCGCCAAGAACCTCTCCACTGTCACCACCGACCTGATCGAGTGCTATGGCAACACCGCCAAGAACATGATCCAGGCCTACCGCATGGGCAACCAGCGTGTCGTGCGTTTTGTCGACCAGCGCTGGGAAAAGGCCTTGCACGAGTCGGCATCGAAATTGCGGGCCGAGGTGCGCAAGAACGCTCTGGCGGCGCAGAAGGTCGTCAGCGGCATGTACCTCAAGGGAATCACGATAACCTCTGATCGCGCCGAAGTCGTGGTCGACAAGGCTGTCGAGCTGGCTGGCAAGGGTGTAAACCAGGTGGCCAGCAATGCCAGCGCATTCGAAAAGCGCACCGGCGTCGCGGCACTGAACACGCTGGCCAAGGCCACGCTGCCGGCAGCCACCATGGTCAGCGACCTGGCCGGCAAACTGGAACAGGGCTCCAGCAGCCTGGCCAACACCGTTGCAGGGAGTTCCGCACGTGTCGGCGTCGCCACCGTCAAGCGGGCCACGACGCGCAAAGCCGCAACTGCCGACAAGGGCAGCGCACGCAA
>CAZLDV010000008.1:19321-58204 GCA_964558425.1 uncultured Rhodoferax sp.
CCCAAGGCATCCGCGGCGCCCAAGGCCAAGGCCAGCACCGCCAAGGTGCGCGCGCGCAAGACCAGCACGAAGGTGACGGCCGACGCGGTCAGCACCGCCAGCGCTGCGGCTTGATGCGCCAGCGGCATCGGGGCAGCCCCGATGCATGACTTCCCAACGGCCGGACTTCCGGCCGTTGCCATTTTGGTGCGATGATCTGGCCCCACCCGAGGCCTATCCGGATTTTTCACCGCGCTGGCCGGATTCGTCGAGGTCGGTGAGTCACTGGAAGAGGCGATCCACCGCGAAGTGCTGGAAGAGGTCGGCCTGCGGGTCCGTGACATTGCCTATTTCGGCAGCCAGCCGTGGCCGTTCCCGCATTCGCTGATGGTTGCCTTTACCGCCCAATACGCCGGTGGAGAGATCGTGCTCGACACGACCGAGATCGCCCAGGCCGGCTGGTTCGGCCCCGACGATGTCCTGCCGCCGATGCCGCCGATGCCGCCGCTGGGTTTGTCGATCGCCGGCCACTTGATCCACGCGCAGCTGCCGCGAAGCCGCCCGGCCGCTGCCTGAGCGATCGCCCCGGATCGATCTATTCCCCCAGGTAGGCTGCGCGCACCTTCGGGTCCTTGAGCATTTCCTTCGCGTCGCCGCTCATGGTGATCAGCCCCGAATCCATCACGTAAGCCCGATTGGCCACACCCAGGGCCCGGCTGGCATTTTGTTCGACCAGCAGGATGGTGACGCCTTGCGCATACACATCGCGCACGACCTCGAAGATCTTGTCGACCATGATGGGTGACAGCCCCATCGAGGGCTCGTCCATCAGCAAGACCTTGGGCCTGCTCATCAAGGCTCGGCCCATCGCCAACATCTGCTGCTCGCCACCGGACATGGTGCCGGCCAATTGGTCGCGGCGCTCCTTGAGGCGCGGGAAGATCGTGAACACCTTCTCGACGTCCTGCTCGATGGCGCCGGAGTCGGAGCGCACGTAGGCGCCCATCTGCAGGTTCTCGACGATGGTCATGCGGGCAAACACACCGCGTCCCTCGGGCACCATGGCCAGGCCCTGGCGCACCAGATCCCAGGGGCCCTGGCCCTTGATGCTCTTGCCAAGGTATTCGATATCACCGTCTCGGATGCCCAGCGTGCCGGTGATGGCTTTCATCGTGGTGGTCTTGCCGGCGCCATTGGAGCCGATCAGCGTCACGAGTTCTCCCTCGCGCACCTCGAAATCGATGCCCTTGACCGCCTGGATGCCGCCGTAGGAAACCTTCAGGCCGGTGACCTTGAGTAGTGTTGCAGCCATGTCAGTACCACACGGCCGTTTCGAAGGGACTGACTGCCCCTTGGAGGGACCAACGCCGTGTGCTTGCGGGGTAGTTCATTTCATTGTCCTCCGGTGCCCAGATAGGCCTCGATGACGGCCTGATTCTTCTGCACGTCCTGCGGCTTGCCTTCGGCGATCTGCTTGCCGTAGTCCAGCACGGTCACGCGGTCACACAAACCCATGACCAGCTTCACGTCGTGTTCGATCAGCAAGATGGTGCGCTGGTCGTTGCGGATCTGGTCGATCAGCGCGCGCAACTGAACCTTCTCGGTGGCGTTCATCCCGGCCGCCGGCTCGTCGAGCGCGATCAGCTGCGGATCGGTTGCCAGCGCACGTGCGATCTCCAGTCGCCGCTGGTCACCGTAACTGAGTGTGCGCGCCTTGTAGTCGGCCAGCTTGGCTATGCCGACATACTCCAGCAGTTCATGCGCGCGTTGGGCGATCCCGGCCTCCTCCTTGCGAAAGCTGGCAGTGCGCAGCATGGCGCCGAACAGGCCGGAATGGGTGCGGATATGGCGGCCCACCATGACGTTTTCCAGCGCGGTCATCTCGGCGAACAAGCGGATGTTCTGGAACGTGCGTGCGATGCCGGCCTTGGCCACTTCGTGCACAGCGGTGGGCTTGTACGGCTTGCCGGCCAGTTCAAACGTGCCACTGTCCGGTGTGTACAAGCCGGTGATCACGTTGAAGAACGTCGTCTTGCCAGCGCCATTGGGTCCGATCAGCCCGTAGACCTGGCCGCGCAGGATGGTGATTCCGACATCGCTGAGGGCCTGCAAGCCGCCGAACCGCTTGGAAATGCCGGCGACCTTGAGAATGGTGTCTGTCATTGCACTGTCCTCAATTGCTCGTCTGCAGCGACTTGCCGTGTTCAGGGCTGGGCCACAGTCCGCGCGGCCTGAGCAACATGATCACGATCATCGCCAGCGCGATCAACAACTGACGCAGGATGGAGGCGTCGAGCCGGCCACCGGTGTATGCCTGCAAGGGGCTGGCCACATAGCGCAGCACCTCGGGCAGCGCCGACAGCAACAACGCGCCGAGCACCACGCCGGGCAGGTGGCCCAGCCCACCGAGCACCACCATCGAGACGATCATGATCGATTCCATCAAGGTGAACGACTCCGGCGAGACGAAGCCCTGGAACGACGCGAACAGCGCGCCGCTGACGCCGCCGAACGTGGCGCCCATGCCGAAGGCCAGCAGCTTGAGGTTGCGGGTATTGATGCCCATCGCCTTGGCAGCCACTTCGTCTTCGCGGATCGCCATCCAGGCCCGTCCCACCCGGGACAAGGCCAGACGATGGCTGAGCAGGATGCTCACCAGCACCAGGATCAGGAACAGGTAGTAGTACATCTCCACCGAGCTGAACTCCTTGCCGAACGCCGTGAACGGCTTGCTCATGTTGACGCCGAAGATGTGGAACGCGTCGATGCCGCTGATGCCCTTGGGTCCGTTGGTGATGTTCACCGGATGATCGAGGTTGTTGAGGAACACCCGGATGATCTCGCCAAAGCCCAGCGTGACGATGGCCAGGTAGTCTCCACGCAGCTTGAGCGTGGGCGCGCCCAGCAAGACGCCGAACAACGCCGCCAACCCCGCCGCAAGTGGAATCACGATCAGCACCGGCAAATGCAGTCCATGCGGATAGATGGCACCGATCCAGGCGAAGGTCTGCGACAGGTGGGCCGAACCGAGCAAGGCGTACATGTAGGCGCCGACCGCGAAGAACGCGACGTAACCCAGGTCCAGCAGTCCGGCATACCCCACCACGATGTTCAGGCCGATGGCCAGCAGGACGTACAGCAAGGCGGTATCGATGATGCGCACCCAGGCATTGCCGAACACCTGCAGGCCCACCGGAAGCAGGATCAGAGCGGCACCGATCGCGAAGTACAGGGCAATCTTCTTGATTTTCACAGTGATTCTCCTCAGGCGCGATCGGCCACACGTTCACCGAGCAGGCCGGAAGGCCGCAGCGTCAGGATCACGATCAACACGATGAAGGCAAAGATCTCCGAGTAGTGGCTACCCAGCACACCGCCGGTGAGCACACCGATGTAGCCGGAACCCAGCGCCTCGATCAGGCCGAGCAAAATGCCGCCGATCACGGCGCCGGCCAGATTGCCGATGCCGCCGAACACCGCCGCGGTGAACGCCTTGAGGCCGGGCAGAAATCCCATCGCATGCTGCACCGTTCCGTATTTCATGGCCAGCATGATGCCGGCGATGGCTGCCAGCACTGCACCGATCACGAAGGTGGCGGAAATCACCATGTCGGGCTTCACACCCATCAACGCCGCCACCCGCGGATTCTCCGCCGTGGCGCGCATGGCCCGGCCAAGCGAGGTGTAGTTCACCACCCAGACCAGCGCGACCAGCAAGATCGCTGTCAGCGACAGGATCAGCAGGTCGGTCGGCGAAATCACGGCGCCGGCGATCTCGTACGGCGTGGCCGGCAGCAGCGTGGGAAATGGTTTGGGATTGGGCTTCCAGATGATCATCGCCACCGTCTGCAGCAGCAAGGACATGCCGATGGCGGTAATCAGGGGTGCCAGTCTGGGTGAATTGCGCAGTGGCCGGTATGCGATCTTTTCGATCGTGAAATTGAGCACGGCGGCCACGACACATGCGACCAGGGTGCAGATGATCAGCACCACCCAACCCGGCAAACCGGGGAATGCAGGCTGGACGACGCCGGCGACGGTCCAGGCGGTCAGGGCGCCGACCATCAGCACTTCACCGTGCGCGAAATTGATGAGCTGAATGATGCCGTACACCATCGTGTAGCCCAGGGCAACCAGCGCATATACGCTGCCCAGTACCAGCCCATTGATGATCTGCTGGAGAAAAATGTCCATGAATCGGTGCTCCGGTCTTATGAATGCGTCGCGGCAGATCGTCACATACGTGGCGCCAGATTCGACTACGCAAGAACCGGACCCAGTTGCAAATCCGGTTTGGCAGGTTGAGAACCCGCTGCGATTTTACTGACGCGACGGCAGCCGACCACAAGCAATTCGCCCGGGTTTACCCTTGCGTCCGATGCCGTATCAACGCGTTCGAATGCAGGCGGCGCATGACCTGGCACGGCGTGCCGATGACACTGTTTTCGAGACGGCCGCGAAGCCCGCGCGATGCTCCGCTGTGGTCCTCACCGGATGCGTGCACGTGCGCACCGGAGAACGGGACGCTGTTCGTGAGAGGCGCCGCCGCGGTCCTGCACGGTCCTGTCAGCGCTTGCGCGCGGCTGCCGCGGCGGCGTCCAGTGCCTGCAGGTGCGCCAGCTTGTCTGCGATGCGCGATTCGAGTCCGCGCGGCACCGGCTGGTACCAGTGCGGCTCGTCCATGCCGTCGGGCAGGTACCGGGCGCCCGCTGCGTAAGCCTCTGGCTCATCGTGGGCATATCGGTAGCCCTCGCCATGACCGATGGTCTTCATCAGCGCTGTCGGAGCATTGCGCAGATGGAGCGGCACCTCGCGCGACTTGTCGTTCTTCACGAAGGCCCGCGCCTGGTTGTAGGCCAGGTAACCTGCATTGCTCTTGGGCGCCACCGCCAGGTACAGGACGGCCTGGGCCAGCGCCAGTTCACCTTCCGGCGAACCCAGGCGCTCGAAGGTGGACGCTGCATCATTGGCAATCTGCATGGCGCGCGGATCCGCCAGGCCGATGTCTTCCCAGGCCATGCGCACGATGCGCCGGGACAGGTAGCGCGCATCGGCGCCACCGTCGAGCATGCGGGTGAGCCAATACAGCGCCGCATCCGGGCTCGACCCGCGTACCGACTTGTGCAAGGCCGATATCTGGTCATGGAAGTTGTCGCCGCCCTTGTCGAAGCGACGCGCATTGAGCGTCAATGCATCCTGCAGAAACGCCGCGTCGACCTCGGCCACACCGGCCGCGTGGGCAGCAGTGCTGGTCTGCTCCAGCAGGTTGAGCAGGCGCCGCGCGTCGCCGTCGGCATAACCCACCAGGGTATCGACAGCGCCGGCATCGAGTCGCAGATCGGTCAATACCTCCTGCTGTGCCCGGCGCACCAACTGCGCCAGTTCGGCGTCGCCCAGGCTCTGCAACACATAGACCTGGGCGCGCGACAGCAGGGCCGAGTTGACTTCGAAGGACGGGTTCTCCGTGGTCGCGCCGATGAAGGTCACGAGACCGGACTCGACGTACGGCAACAATCCGTCCTGCTGGCTCTTGTTGAAGCGGTGGATTTCGTCGACGAACAGGATCGTCTTCCTGCCTTGCGCCAGGTTGTGCTGCGCCTGCTCCATCGCCGCGCGGATTTCCTTGACGCCGGCAAACACCGCCGACAGCGCGATGAACGCGTAGCCGAACGCACGGGCCGTCAGTCGCGCCAGCGTGGTCTTGCCCACGCCGGGGGGCCCCCACAGGATCATCGAATGCGGCTTGCCCGATTCGAACGCCAGGCGCAGCGGTCGACCCGGCCCGATCAGGTGCGACTGGCCGATGACCTGGTCCAGCCGTGCCGGTCGCAACTGCTCGGCCAGGGGTGGCGAAGGCGCGGCGCCGAACAGATCAGTCATGCGACAACCCCGCAGGCACTACGGTGACCAGGGCAAGCGCCACGGCCTGCCGCGACTATTGGCGGATGACATCCGCGCCCACTGGCGGCTTGAATGCGAACGTCGCATCCGGCAACGACGGGTTGGCCTCGAAGTTGTCGAAGCGCAACGCCGAGCGCTGGCCGAAGTTGTCCAGGATCTCGAGCGCGACCAGTGTCGGCGTCGCCGACGTACCGCGCAATCCGACCCGCACCGACTGCAACTGACCATCGCGCGCCTTGGGTTTGGCCAGAACCCACTGCAGGCCGTCCCGATCCGGCTCTGCCTGCAGGTCAAATTCGGCCCTGACCGCGGTCAGATCGGGTGCCGCCGCGATCAACGCAGCCGGTGTCGATCCCAGCACCTCGGACTGCTTGCGCGCGGTCACCTGGTTCAGGTCGACATCGAACATCCACAAGGTCTGGCCGTCGGCGACGATGGCTTGTTCGAACGGCTTGCCGTAGTCGAAACGGAACCGGTTGGGCCGTGCAAATGCAAAGCTCCCCTTGGAGGTCCGCACGCGGCCAGGCTGGCCGTTGCGCGTCGGTGCCGTGACGACCTGCGTGAAATCCGCCCGCCCACTGGAGACACTCTTGAGAAAACGCGCCAGCGTGTCGAGCCCGTCGGCCCGCGCCGCACGGCCCGCCAGCGCCAGCGTCGCGGACACCAGCAGCGCACGCCGCCGCATCATTCGGCCCTCGCCGGAACCAGGATTTCGCGCTGGCCGCTGCCACTCATGGCGCTGACCAGGCCGGCGTTTTCCATGTCTTCGACCAGTCGGGCGGCACGGTTGTAGCCAATCTTCAGGTGGCGTTGCACCAGGCTGATGCTGGCCTTGCGATTCTTGAGCACGATCTCGACTGCCTGGTCGTACAGCGGGTCCTTTTCGCCACCGCTGCCGCCGTCTGCGAGGATGTCTGCCTCGCCGTCAACGGTGCCGCCCTCAAGCACACCTTCGATGTAGTTCGGCGCACCTTGCGACTTGAGGTAGTCGACCACGCGATGCACCTCTTCGTCGCTGACGAAGGCACCATGCACGCGGATCGGCAAGCCAGTGCCGCTGGGCATGTACAACATGTCGCCCATGCCCAGCAGCGCTTCGGCGCCCATCTGGTCCAGGATGGTGCGGCTGTCGATCTTGCTGCTGACCTGAAACGCGATGCGGGTCGGGATATTGGCCTTGATCAGGCCGGTGATCACATCGACGCTCGGGCGTTGCGTGGCCAAAATCAGGTGAATGCCGGCCGCGCGTGCCTTCTGTGCCAGCCGGGCAATCAGTTCCTCGATCTTCTTGCCCACCACCATCATCAGATCGGCCAGTTCGTCGATGACGACGACGATATGCGGCAGGCGGTCGAGCGGCTCCGGCTCTTCGGGCGTCAGGCTGAACGGGTTGGGAACCGATTCGCCGCGTGCCTTGGCCTCGTCCATCTTGGCATTGAAACCGGCCAGGTTGCGCACGCCCATCCTGCTCATCAGCTTGTAGCGCCGCTCCATCTCGGCCACGCACCAGTTGAGCCCGTGCGCGGCTTGCCGCATGTCCGTGACCACCGGCGCCAGCAGGTGCGGGATACCCTCGTACACCGACATCTCCAGCATCTTCGGGTCGATCATCAGCAGCCGCACATCGCGTGCATCGGCCTTGTACAACAGGCTCAGGATCATGGCGTTGATACCCACCGACTTGCCCGAGCCGGTGGTGCCAGCCACCAGCACATGGGGCATCTTGGCGAGGTCGGCCACCACCGGGTTGCCGACGATGTCCTTGCCCAGGCCGATCGTCAGCATCGACTTGGCTTCGTTGTAGACCCGTGAGCCGAGGATCTCGGACAGGCGGATCGACTGCCGCTTGGCATTGGGCAATTCCAGCGCCATGTAGTTCTTGCCGGGGATGGTTTCCACCACGCGGATCGAGGTCAGGCTCAGGCTACGCGCCAGATCCTTGGCCAGCCCGACGATCTGCGAGCCTTTGACGCCGATCGCCGGTTCGATCTCATAGCGCGTGATCACCGGTCCGGGCAACGCCAGAATGACCCAGACCTCGACGCCGAAGTCCTTGAGCTTCTTCTCGATCATGCGGCTGGTCATGTCGAGCATTTCAGGCGAGACGGTCTCCTGGCGCGCCTGCGCAGCGTCCAGCAGGTCGACCTGCGGCAGCTTGCTGTCGGGCATGTCGGAGAACAGCGGCTTCTGGCGCTCCTTGGCGACCCGTTCGCTCTTGGGCACCTCGAGCACCACGGGTTCGACATGCACCGGTTCGGGATGGTGCTCCCGGATCTCGACGCGTTCGCCCGTCACCACCACCTCGCGTTCACGCGCCGCCCGCTGGCCCAGCGCGATGTCCTGCACCGCCTCACGCTTCTTGCGACTCGATTCGAGTCGGGTATGCAGGGTCGCGCCGATTCGCTCGGCCACATTGCCCCAGGAAAACCGAAACGCCAGCGCCGCTCCGGCCAGACCCAGCAGGATCGCAACCAGGCCCGACCCGGTGAACCCCAGCCAGCGCAGCACAAACGGGCCCAGCAGACTGC
Organism: uncultured Rhodoferax sp.; assembly: GCA_964558425.1. Lineage (GTDB taxonomy): Bacteria > Pseudomonadota > Gammaproteobacteria > Burkholderiales > Burkholderiaceae_C > CAISIP01. The sequence continues at coordinate 27,730 of CAZLDV010000008.1, forward strand.
CAAGGGCGCCGCCACTGCTGCCCGGCAAACGGCCATCGAAGCTGTACAGGCGGCTCCACTCCAGAACGCAACTGGCGCACAGCAGCATGACCAGGCCAACCCAGAACGCCGGCCGACCGCTCAGCCAGGCGTGCGGCAGCGGGGTCCCGACGGTCGACGCAGTGGGCGCCGCGTCTTGCCTCAACCAGGTCGCCAGACCCGCCAGCCAGGTGCGCACGCCGATTGCCAACAGCCACCAGACGGAGAATCCGAACAGGTAATAGCTTGCGTCCGCGATCCAGGCCCCGAGGCGTCCAGCCCGATTGACCGTCAGACCGCCGTGTCCCGAGGTCGACCAGGCCGCATCGGTCTGTGCATAGCTCAGCAAGGCCAGCAGCCAGAAGGCGAGCAACAAGGCGCCGCCGAGCAAGGCAAGCTCGACCGCGAACTTGCCAAGGCCGGTAGTGGGAGCTGTCGCAGGGGACGACACCTGCTTGGACCGTCTGCCGGTCGTCAGGGTATCAAGAGAATAAGTCATGCATCAACTGTTTGGCCCAAGCTTACCCGACGCCGCCAGAACCGGCGCGGCCGACGCCGGCACTACCGGGGTTTGAGCCGGCGATCCTTGATGACCAGGCTGCCGTCATCGCGGGTCTCGACAAAGCCCTGTTCTTCAAAATCCTTCATGACCCGGCTCACCATCTCGCGCGAAGCGCCAACCATCTTGGCAATATCCTGACGCGATATCTTGTCGCGGATCACCCGTACATTGTTTTCGTCGGCCGGTGCACTGTCCATCAATACATTGGCAACACGCCCATACACGTTCATCAAGGCCAGCGACTCGATCTTGCGGTCGGCGCTGCGCAAACGCTGAACCAGGCCCTTCATCACCGCAGCCACGGTGGTCGCATTCTCGGACAGGCAGCGGTTGAACTCGGCGCCACCAAGCACCAGAGCGTCGGTTTGCACCTCCGCCTCGACCGACGCCGAATGCGGCTCCTGGTCGATCAGGCTCATCTCGCCGACATAGTCACCCGGATGCATCGTGGCCAGGATGACTTCCCGGTCGCGGCTGTCGGTGACCACCACCCTGGCCCGACCGGCCAGCAGGATGAACAAGGACTCACAACGTTTGCCCTGCTCGACGAGGAACTCGCCCCGCTTGAAACGCCGCTTGCTGACGGCGCCGGCCAACGACTCGGCCTGGGACGGCGTGAGCATCGCAAACAGAGGCACCCTGCGTATCAAATCAAGGTTGGTCAACATCGACATCCGCGGTTCCTTCCAGGAAAATTGCCGGCTTCCTACAATCCGGGCTGATGCTAACCTCTTATTGTGCGCGATTGCGTCTGTGACCCACACATTTGCCGGCTCCAGCATGCCGACGCCATTTCCAACCCTGTCCGATCTTTCTTGCACCATGACTGAAACCAAACACGCCCGCGTCCTGATCCTGGGCTCGGGTCCGGCCGGCTATACCGCGGCGGTGTACGCCGCCCGCGCCAACCTCAAACCGATGCTGATCACCGGCATCGCGCAAGGCGGCCAATTGATGACCACCACCGACGTCGACAACTGGCCGGCCGACGCGCAGGGCGTGCAGGGTCCGGAACTGATGCAGCGCTTCCTGGAGCATGCCCAGCGCTTTGGCACCGAGATCGTGTTCGACCACATCAACACCGTAGACCTGGCAAAGCGCCCCTTCCATCTGACCGGAGACAGTGCCGCGTACACCTGTGACGCCTTGATCATCGCCACCGGCGCATCGGCCAAATACCTGGGTTTGCCATCCGAAACGGCATTCATGGGCAAGGGCGTTTCAGGCTGCGCCACCTGCGACGGATTTTTCTATCGCGACCAGGTGTGTTGCGTCGTGGGTGGCGGCAATACCGCGGTCGAAGAGGCGCTGTATCTGTCCAATATCGCCAGCAAGGTGTATCTGATCCATCGCCGCGATAGGTTCAAGGCCGAGGCCATCCTGATCGACAAGCTGATGGACAAGGTCGCCAATGGCACGATCGAACTCAAGACCCACCGTACGCTCGAAGAGGTGCTGGGCGACAGCACGGGCGTCAATGGCGTGCGGATCAAGAGCACGGTCGACGGCTCGCTGGAAGAAATTGCATTGACGGGCTGCTTCATCGCCATCGGCCATGCGCCCAACACCGATATCTTCCAGGGCCAGCTGGAGATGGCTGGCGGTTATATCGTGACCCGGTCGGGGCTCAAGGGAATGGCCACCATGACCAGCGTTCCTGGGGTTTTCGCAGCCGGCGATGTGCAGGACCATGTCTACCGCCAGGCCATCACCAGCGCCGGCACCGGCTGCATGGCCGCGCTGGATGCGCAACGCTTCCTCGAACAGAGCTGACGACACGGCCCGTTGCCGCATGACTTTGGCTGGCAGTTTTGCTGGCTATAATCCAAGGCTTTCCCAAAATTGCCCTGGCGACAGGCAATGGCGGTGAAATCTCGGGGCCGGCCACCGCTTGCACGCAAGCAGGTGCCCGGCCCGTCTACCGCCATCCGTTTCCGGTGGCGAGGTGCGGCGAAAGCCGTTAACGCATACGCAATTCACCGTCGGTGTGATTGCGCAGACTGATGGAGTGTCCACATGGCACGTGTATGTGAAATAACGGGCAAAGGCCCGATGGTCGGGAACAACGTTTCCCACGCGAACAACAAGACCAAGCGCCGCTTCCTGCCCAACCTGCAGTACCGCCGCTTCTGGATCGAGGCGGAAAACCGCTGGATCCGCCTGCGCGTCTCCAGTGCGGCCTTGCGCCTGATCGACAAGAAGGGCATCGAATCCGTGCTGGCCGACATGCGTGCCCGCGGACAGGCCTGAAACGCACTCCCCTGACTGAAGGAACACACCATGGCAACCAAAGGCACCCGCGAAAAGATCAAGCTCGAATCCACTGCCGGCACCGGCCACTTCTACACGACCAGCAAGAACAAGAAGACGATGCCGGAAAAGATGCTGATCAAGAAGTTCGATCCGAAGGCCCGCAAGCACGTCGACTACAAAGAGATCAAGCTCAAGTAATCCCGATCGCACGCGCAACAAAAAGCCCGGCATTGCCGGGCTTTTTGTTGCGCGCACGGTTTGCGCGCTACATCACGGTCAGGCCGGTGCTCAGGCGCGGACAGCGCGCAACTTGAAGGAGAACTCGCGCAAGGCAGCGATGCCACTGCTCTCGGCGCGATGGCACCAGGCCTGCAGGTCGCTGGCCAGTTGCTCGCGCGAATGCGAGGTGTTGAGCCAGAGTTGGCGCAGTTCTTCTCGCATCGTCACCATCTTGTCCAGGGCCGGGTGGGCTTGCCGCGCCAAGGCCAACTGGGATGCCGCCGCCGCAGGTACCTTGTCAGCATCGCGGGGCAGCCAGCGCTTTGCCGCCAGCAGGGCCGACACATCGCCGCGCCTGGCCTTGATGGAGGCCAGTTCCGCGGCGCAGGCGCGGCGCAGATCCTTGGCGTAACCCGCCATGACTTCGTAGCGGTGGGCAATCAGCGCCTCGAGGGTCTTCTCGTCGGCAACCGGACGCACATCGCCAAGCTGCAGTTTGGGTGGCGTCTTCTTCACCCGTGCCAGACCGACCTTGGCCATCAGGCTGATGTAGATCCAGCCGATATCGAACTCATAGGGTTTGACCGAGAACTTGGCCGAGGTCGGGTAGGTGTGGTGGTTGTTGTGCAGCTCTTCGCCACCGATCAGAATACCCCAGGGCACGATATTCGTGCTGGCATCGGCAGCTTCGAAATTCCGGTAACCCCAGTAGTGCCCGATGCCGTTGATGACGCCTGCGGCAGTGAAGGGAATCCACACCATCTGGACAGCCCAGACCGCCAGGCCGGCAACGCCGAACAAGGCCAGATCGAGCACCATCATCAGGCCCACGCCTTGCCAGCTGAAACGCGAATACAGGTTGCGCTCGATCCAGTCGTTCGGGCAACCCTGGCTGTATTTCCGCAGGGTTTCCTGGTTCTTGGATTCGGCGCGGTACAACTCTGCGCCTTGCCAGAACACCTTCTTGATGCCGTGCGCGACCGGACTGTGTGGATCGTCCACGGTCTCGCATTTGGCATGGTGTTTGCGATGGATGGACACCCATTCACGCGTCACCTGTCCGGTGCCGAGCCACAACCAGAAACGGAAGAAATGCGCCGGCAACCAATGCAGGTCCATCGCGCGGTGCGCCTGATGGCGATGCAGGTAGATCGTGACACTGGCGATCGTGATATGCGTCGTCACCAGCGTGTACAGCACGATTTCCCACCAGGTCAGGTCCCACAGTCCGTGCGCCAGCCATTCCACCAGGGCGTTCAGGACAGGCCAGTCAGGTAGCAACATCGTTTGGGTCTCTTTTCAATTCAGTATGCGATGGACTCCCGGGGGTGCATACAGGCTGCGACACATCGGGACAACCTGGCATTTTAGGCGGGGCACGGTCATTTCACCTAGTCCAATTGTCAGATTTGCGCCAAGTCCGGCAAATCAACCCATCACGAGGCTTTTCTTCGCCAAATGGCAGCAAAAAATCCGTCAGTGGCGTGTTTATCGGGCCAAAGCCGCATAAAAGATGTGCCATTCAAGCCTTGCTGGCACAAGGTCTGCGCCTGTTCAACCTTCAAATCCGCCAGGATGTCGCGTGCAGCCAACGGTTCGAAGTCGGTATGGGACGCTGAAAAGGCGTTGGCGATGTCCTCGTTCTCTTGTCGCAACACGCTGCAGGTTGCATACACGAGGCGCCCACCGGGCTTGAGCAAACGCGCGGCGCTGTGCAAAATGGCGGCCTGGGTGACAGCCATCTGCTCGACCAGCGCCGCGTCCTGGCGCCACTTCAGATCGGGGTGGCGACGCAAGGTGCCCAGACCGGAACACGGCGCATCCACCAGCACACGGTCGATCTTGCCAGCCAATCGCTTGATGCGATCGTCGCGTTCGTGGCTGATGGCCACCGGATGAACATTGGACAGGCCGCTGCGCGCCAGCCGCGGTTTGAGCGCGTCCAGGCGATGCGCCGACGTATCGAAGGCATAGAGCCGGCCGGTGCTGCGCATCGCAGCCCCCAATGCCAGCGTCTTGCCCCCGGCGCCGGCGCAAAAGTCGACAACCATCTCGCCGCGCCGCGCATCGACCAGCAGTGCCAGCAGTTGGGCACCTTCATCCTGGACTTCGAAATCCCCGTGCAGATACGCATCGAGCCGCATCAAAGCCGGTTTGCCTTCCACCCGCAGTCCCCAGGGCGAATAGGGCGTCACCGCCGATGGGATGCCGGCGCGCGACAACGCCTTCTGCACATCCGCACGTTTGGCCTTGAACGCATTGACACGCAGGTCCAGCGCAGCGGGCTCGTTCAGGCTGGTCGCAAGCGGCCAGAATGCCTGTCCCACTTCCTCCTTGAGCCGTTGCGCCAGCCAGTCCGGCAGGTTGTGGCGGTGGCGCTCCATCAGCAGGAGGGCGTCCACCTGGCCGCAGGCGTCCAGCCAGGTCTTCTCCTGCTCGGTCAGCGCGCCGTCCAGAAACGTGCGTGGGGCATCGAAACCCAGGATCGCGATGCGCCGGGCACGCGCACCGCTGCCCGAAGGCGCCAGGTGTTCGAACAACAGCTTCTTGCGCAACACGGTGTACACGGACTGCGTCAGCGTGGCGCGCTCACGCGGGCCCAGCGACCGGTTGTCACGGAAGAAGCGCGCGACCACTGCATCGGCAGGATGGTCGAATTTCAGGATCAGCGCCACCAGATCGGTACAGGCCTGCAGCAAGGGGGCGGGATGCATGGCGCGCATTGTCCCATGCAGGCACGCGTCGGCACGCGGTCAGCGCCCGAGCGCTCGTTCGGCGGGTCAACGCTGCAGCAGGTCGGCAATGGCTGCCGGATAGATGCGGTGTTCCTGGGTCACGACCCGCGCAGCCAGGCTGTCGGCGGTATCGGTTGTCAGTATCGGCACCACCGCCTGCGCCAGGATCGGCCCGTTGTCGAGCTCGGCCGTCACGAGATGTACCGTGGCTCCGGCGACACGGCAACCGGCATCGATGGCACGCTGGTGGGTATGCAAGCCGGTGAACGCGGGCAACAGGGATGGATGGATGTTGACGAGTCGACCCTGGTACCGATCGACGAATGCAGGCGTCAGCACACGCATGAATCCGGCCAGCACCACCACCGCCGGACGGCTGGCAGGATCGTGCCGATCGATCTCCTGCGCCAAGGCGCGATCGAACAGCGCACGATCGGCAAACGCCCGATGGTCCACCACCGCCGTCTCGATACCGTGCTGCCGCGCCAGCGCGAGCCCGGGTGATTGCGGACGGTTGCTGATGACGGCCGCAATGCGCGCCTGCAACCGGGATTGCCAGTCGTCGCGGCGCGCGGTGTGGACGATGGCCGCCATGTTGGACCCCGCGCCGGAGATCAGGATCACGATATTCTTCATAGGTTTGAAAATTATCGCTGTCGGCCGCCACGCGCCCCTGTGCCGCCGCCCGGACATGCACAATAGAACGACCGTGCTACAAAATCCCATCCCCGCTTGGAGTCAACTGTATGGATCTGGCATTCACCCCCGAAGAACAATCGTTTCGTGAGGATATTCGCGCCTGGGTCGCGGCCAATCTTCCCAAGGACATTGCGCACAAGGTGCTCAATGCGTTGCATCTGAGCCGCGACGACATGCAGCGCTGGGCGAAGATCCTGGGCAAGAAAGGGTGGCTGGGCTATGGTTGGCCAAAGCAGTTCGGTGGCCCGGGGTGGAACTCGATCCAAAAGCACCTGTTCGAGGAAGAGTGCGCGCGGGCCGGCGCGCCGCGGATCGTGCCCTTTGGCCCGGTCATGGTCGCGCCGGTCATCATGGCCTTCGGCAACGCCGAACAACAGGCGCGGTTTCTGCCGGGTATCGCCAGCGGCGAGGCCTGGTGGAGCCAGGGCTACAGCGAACCGGGCTCTGGCAGTGACCTGGCCTCGCTCAAGACACGCGCTCAGCGCCGCGGCGACAGCTATATCGTCAATGGCCAGAAGACCTGGACGACGCTCGGTCAATACGGCGAATGGATCTTTTGCCTGGTGCGCACCAGCAACGAAGGCAAACCGCAGACCGGCATCAGTTTTCTGCTGATCGACATGCACTCGCCTGGCGTCACGGTGCGGCCGATCCGGCTGCTGGACGGCAGTATCGAAGTCAACGAGGTGTTTTTCGACAATGTCCAAGTGCCGGCGGACAACCTGATCGGCGAAGAGAACAAGGGCTGGACCTATGCCAAGCACCTGCTCAGCCACGAACGCACGAACATCGCCGACGTCAACCGCTCCAAACGCGAACTCGAGCGCCTCAAATGCATCGCCAAGGCAGAAGGCGTGTATGACGACCCGCGGTTTCGCGACGAGATCGCCAAGCTGGAGGTCGACGTGGTCGCGCTGGAGATGATGGTGTTGCGCGTGCTGGCCGCGGAGAAGTCCGGCAAGCAGTCGCTGGACATCGCCGGTCTGCTCAAGATCCGTGGCAGCGAAATCCAGCAGCGGTACAGCGAACTGATGATGCTGGCGGCAGGCCCGTACGCATTGCCGCTGATCAATGAGGCGATGGAAGCGGGCTGGCAAGGCGACGCGGTCGGCGCATTGCACTGCGCGCCACTGGCATCGACCTACCTGAACATGCGCAAGACCACCATCTACGGCGGCTCGAACGAAGTACAACGCAATATCGTCGCGCAGGTGGTACTGGGTTAGGCGCGCGACACGCCCCGCACCCTGCGAACGGCCCGCAAGCCCCCATTGAACAACAGGTGACACCATGGATTTTGATTTCAGCGAAGACCAGGACCAGCTGCGCGACGCGGTGCGCAAGTGGGTCGACAAGGCCTATACCTTCGAACGCCGCCGCGCGATTGCCAGCGACGGCGGGTTCTCGGCCGATGCCTACCGCGAACTGGCGCAGCTGGGTCTGTGCGGTTTGTACATCCCCGAGGCGCACGGCGGCCTGGGCATGGGCCCGATCGAAGCCATGGTGGTGATGGAAGAACTGGGCCGGGGTATCGTGCTCGAACCGTTGCCACAGGCCCTGATCGCCGGCGCGGTCCTGAGCCACCATGCACCCAGGGAGCTGGCCTCCCGATGGGCGCCGGCCATCGCCAGTGGCGAAAAGATCGTCACGCTGGCCTACCAGGAGCGCGCCAGCCGTTACCGGCTTGAACCCTGCGCCAGCACCGCCGCCCGTCAGGGCGACACATGGGCGCTGACCGGCACAAAGAGCGTGGTCACGGCGGGAGCCAAGGCCGATGCGTGGATCGTCAGCGCCAGCATCGATGGACAAGTGGCTGCTTTCCTCGTCGAGCGTGGTGCATCCGGGGCGACGACCCGGGCGTATGGCACGTTCGATGGCGCCTGCGCCGCCGAACTGCTGTTGCACGATGCGCCGGCACAGCTGATCAGCCTGCAGGGCCTGCCGGTGCTGGAGCATGCGGTCGATGTCGGCATCGCGGCCACCTGCGCCGAAGCCATTGGCGTGATGGGACAGACACTGGCGATCACGGTCGACTACATGAACACCCGCAGGCAATTCGGCGTCGCGATCAGCAGCTTCCAGGCGCTCAGGCACCGTGTGGCCGACATGAAGATGCAGCTCGAGTTGGCGCGGTCGATGAGCTATTACGCGTCGCTCAAACTCAATGCGCCGGCGGCCGAACGCCGCGCGGCAATGGCCCGCGCCAAGTACCAGCTCGGCCAATCGATGCGTTTGGTCGGCCAGCAGGCGGTGCAACTGCATGGCGGCATCGGCATGACCGACGAATACATCGTCAGCCACTATTTCAAGCGGCTGACCCAGATGGAAATCGTCTTCGGCGACAGCCTGTACCAGCTCGGCGAAGTGGCCGACCGCATGCAGAACGCAGCCGGCGTTTTCGCCTGACACCGTTCGGGCCGATGCGCGTTGCGCCGCCGCATTTGTCCCCCCAAAGGAGCACGCGCTGGCCCCCGATCGATGCCGATTCGGGCGACCATCGCAGCCGGCATGCAAGGGTCGGGTCGTCATCCGGCGCCGATTGCAGGCCTGCGCCGGAGGGTTCATGCACACGATTGCCCGCGCCATCGATCACGAGGCTGACTTCGAACGCTGGCTGATCGCCCGCTCGTTCAGGATGCTGGTGCCCCTGTACCGGCTGGGCCTGCTGGTCACGGCACTGATGCTGCTGGTGGTCGATCCACTATTGTTCGCCAATGGCACCTGGGGCGACAAGCCGCAGCATTTTCAGCTGCTGGTCTGGCATGGCGCTGCAGCGCTGTATTTCGCTCTGTTCCTGGGCCTCTCGACACGGCTGGCGCAGCATCGCGCGCGCCGGAGCTGCCTGTCGCTCTGCATGGTGCTGGGCGCCGCACTGTTCACCTGGTTCGGCTTCATTTCATGGGTACTGAGCGGCGATATGTCGACCTACGCCATCTTCCTTCTGACCATGGTGTGCGTCTTCGGCGACCCGGGCCTGTTGCGCAAGGTGCTGGGCATCCTCAGCACAGCGACACTGTTGGCGGCAATCCTCTGGTTCGATGGTGTCAGCGTGTTCTACACCAGCGGCGCGGCAATCAACCTGGTCGCGCTGGCCATCGTCGCCGTCCTGCTCGATGCCCACCTGATGGCGATGAACCGCGCGCTCTACGACGAAACCTGCCTCGTTGCGCAGGAACGCGCCCGCGCTGACGCGGTACTGTTCAACGCGCTGCCGATGCCCATCGCCAATGAACTCAAGCGCAGCAATACGGTGGCCGCGCAAAAGCACGCGCGGGTTGCCGTGCTGTTCGTGGACATCGTTGGTTTCACCCATTTCTCGGCGACACACCCTCCCGATGCCGTGTTGCGGGTCCTGGACACCGTGTTTTCCGAATTCGACGCCCTGGTCGACCGTCATGGGGTCGAAAAGATCAAGACGATCGGTGACGCCTACATGGTGATCGGCAAGGACGCACCCGGCCCGGTGGCGGAGCTGGCGCTGGACATGCTCGCCGCGGTGTCCGATTACAACCGCCGCAGCGGCCATGCGCTGTCGGTGCGGGCGGGCATGCACATCGGCCCGGCCATCACCGGGGTCATCGGCGTCAAGCGCCTGCACTACGATGTCTGGGGCGATGCGGTCAACATTGCCAGCCGCATGGAGTCGACCGGTCAGGCCGGCAAGGTTCAGGTCTCCGCCGCAGTCTGGCAATTGTTGCGTCGGCAATACCGATTCGATTGCCGGGGCACGATTGCCGTCAAGGGCAAGGAACCGATGTGCACCTTCTTCCTGCGCGAACGGGGAGCTGCCTCCGACATGCGGGCAGCGGAGCACTCCGCCCGCCAGGCAGTGGACGGTCGGCCGCTGCTGGCGGCCTGAACGGCATCAGGCCATCAGGCGCGATGACTTGGGCAGATGGGTCATCAGGAACTCCATCTGGTCCGCCAGGATGCGTCGGTTGCGCAAGATGAAGTCCTCCCACAGGCTGGGCACATACGGCGCGTACAACAACGGCATGTGGGCCTGCTCCGGGGTCCGGTTGCTTTTGCGGTGGTTGCACGGACGGCAGGCCGTGACCACGTTCATCCAGGTGTCGACGCCATTTTGGGCAAACGGCACGATATGCTCACGCGTCAGACTCTCCTCGTGGTGCTGCTCGCCGCAGTAGGCGCAGACATTGCGATCGCGGGCGAACAACTTGCTGTTGCTCAGGCTGGGCTTGAGGTGGAACGGGTTGATGTTGGGGACACCCTTGGTGCCGATGATGCTGTTGACAGCAATGATCGACTGCGCTCCGGTCAGCGCGTTGTGCCCGCCATGGAACACAGCCACCTCGCCACCGGACTCCCACCGCACCTCTCCCGATGCGTAATGGATGACGGCTTGCTCGAGTGAAATCCAGGACTGCGGCAATCCCTGGGCCGAGAGCTTCAAGACCTTCAAGATATCCCTCCTGAAACACCAGCGTGCGATGCTGGAACCGGTTGCGGCGGTCTGTCGGAACGTTGGCGGACGCGGGCTGCAACGGTGGGCCACAATATACCTGTTTTCCATACCCTCGCGACCGGGAAAGTCACCATGATGGCGTTCCCGGCGCTCCCGAAAAAAAGCCACTCATCCTCTGCATGAAAGTCTTTCGAGGCCTGCAACATGCCAATCTGGCCCCCGCGTGCGCGCTCACGATCGGCAACTTCGACGGCGTGCACCGCGGCCATCAGGCCATGCTCGCCTTGCTGCGGTCCGAGGCGGCCCAGCGTGGCATCCAGAGTTGCGTCCTGACTTTCGAGCCGCATCCGCGCGACTTCTTCGCCGCGCGTGCCGGCCACCCGGAACAGGCGCCTGCACGCATCGCCAGCGTGCGCGACAAGCTGCTCGATCTGGCCCATTGCGGGGTGGACCAGACCGTGGTGATGCCATTCAACGCCAAACTGGCGGCGCAGGCAGCACAGGACTTCATCCGCAACGTGCTCGGCCTGGGGCTGCGTGCACGCTATGTGCTGGTTGGCGACGATTTTCGTTTCGGGGCCCGCCGCGCCGGCGACTACGCCATGCTCGACGCCGCTGGCGTCACGCAGGGGTTCGATGTGGCGCGCATGAATAGTTACGAAGTCCATGGGTTGCGGGTCTCCAGTTCGGCCGTGCGCGAAGCACTTGCCGGCGGCCGGATGGCCGACGCCGAACGCTTGCTGGGACATCCGTACCGCATCTCGGGCCATGTCGTGCACGGCCGCAAGCTCGGTCGGGAATTGGGTTTCCCGACGCTCAATCTGCGCTTTGCGCACTGGAAGCCGGCCGCCAGCGGCATCTTTGTGGTGCAGGTGCATGGCCTGGGCGTGGCGCCGCAAGCGGGCGTCGCCAATCTGGGCATCCGCCCGTCCCTTGATCCGAATGATGTCAATGGCGGTCGGGTGCTGCTCGAAACCCATTGCCTGGACTGGCCGGCGCAGTGGGGCCACGAGCATGGCTACGGTAAACTCATCCGGGTGGAACTGCTGCACAAATTGCACGACGAACTCCGGTACGAGTCCCTGGCTGCGCTCGAACGCGGCATCGCCCAGGACCGCGACGCGGCACGGGCGTATTTCGCCTCGAATCACGCGCAGACCCATCGACAAACCACCCGCGACCGAATTTAGCGGGCGAAAGGCCTCGCCCGAACGCCACACCGGCGACGGGTCCCAGGTGTTTCGCCGTAGCGAAGACAATGCCGGGCGGGCCTCCCCCTCGCCCGGACCGCCCGTTCACACCGCCTCCAGGAGAGGACCGCGCTCGACCGCGGTCCCAGCACCATGACCGACAAGATTGATTACCGCAACACCCTGAATCTTCCCGAAACACCGTTTCCGATGCGCGGCGACCTGCCCAAACGCGAGCCGGTCTGGGCGCGCGAATGGGACGAACAGGGCGTCTACAAGCAACTGCGCGACGCGCGGATGGGTGCGCCCAAGTTCGTCCTGCATGACGGACCGCCCTATGCCAACGGCCAGATCCACATGGGCCACGCGGTCAACAAGATCCTCAAGGACATGATCGTCAAGGAGCGCCAGCTCGAAGGATTCGACGCGACCTACATCCCGGGCTGGGATTGCCACGGCCTGCCGATCGAGAACGCGATCGAGAAAAAATACGGACGCAACCTGCCGCGCGACGAAATGCAGGCCAGGAGCCGGGCATTTGCCACCGAGCAGATCGCATTGCAGATGGCCGACTTCAAGCGCCTGGGCGTGCTCGGCGAATGGGACCATCCGTACCGCACGATGGATTTCAAGAACGAGGCCGATGAAATCCGCGCCTTCAAGCGGGTGATCGAGCGCGGCTTCGTCTACCGCGGCCTCAAGCCGGTGTACTGGTGTTTCGACTGTGGTTCATCGCTGGCGGAGTTCGAGATCGAATACGCCGACAAGAAGTCGCAGACGCTGGACGTCGGTTTTCCCTGCGCCGAGCCCGACCGGCTGGCGACTGCGTTTGGATTGACGGCGTTGCCCAAACAGGCATTCGCCGTGATCTGGACCACCACCGCCTGGACCATCCCTGCCAACCAGGCGCTCAACCTGAATCCGGAACTGGAATATGCACTGGTCGACACCGAGCGCGGGCTGCTGCTGTTGGCAGCCAGTCTGGTCACGCAGTGCCTGGAACGCTACCGGTTGACCGGCTCGGTATTGGCCAGCACGACCGGCAAGGCGCTTGCCGGCATCGCGTTCCTGCACCCGCTGGCCCATGTGGACCCCGGCTACGAGCGGCGCGCACCGATCTACCTGGCCGACTACGCCACCGCCGATGACGGTACCGGCCTGGTGCATTCGTCGCCCGCCTACGGTGTGGAAGACTTCAACAGCTGCGTGGCCCACGGCATGGCGCTGACCGACATCCTCAACCCGGTCCAGGGCAACGGCCAATATGCCGCTGACCTGCCGCTGTTCGGTGGCATGAACATCTGGAAGGCCTGCCCGCGCATCATCGCGGTGCTGGCCGAGTCGGATCGCCTGTTCGCCAGCACCCATATCAGCCACAGCTACCCGCATTGCTGGCGCCACAAGACACCGGTGATCTACCGCGCCGCCGCGCAGTGGTTCATCCGCATGGACGAAGGCGTGGGTGTCTTCACCAAGGACAAGGCGCCCAAGACCCTGCGTCAGCTGGCGCTGGACGCCATCGAGCAGACTGCTTTCTACCCCGAGAACGGCCGCAACCGCCTGCGCGACATGATCGCCGGGCGGCCCGACTGGTGCATCAGCCGCCAGCGCAACTGGGGCGTTCCCTTGCCGTTTTTCCTGCACCGCGACAGTGGCGAGCTGCATCCGCGCACGATGGAGATCCTCGACCAGGCCGCCGAGATGGTGGAACGCGGCGGCATCGAAGCCTGGAGCAAGGCCAGCGCCGAATCGATCCTGGGTGAGGACGATGCGCGCCACTACGCCAAGAGCAACGACATCCTGGAAGTCTGGTTCGACTCCGGCACGACCCACACGACCGTTCTGAAGGGTTCGCACCCCGGCAGCGGCCACGCCAGCGGCCCCGAAGCCGACCTGTACCTGGAGGGCCACGACCAGCATCGCGGCTGGTTCCACTCGTCGTTGCTGACCGCCTGCGCCATGTTCGACCGCGCTCCGTACCGCGGCTTGCTGACCCACGGTTTCACCGTCGACAGCCAGGGGCGCAAGATGAGCAAGAGCCTGGGCAACGGCGTCGATCCGCAGGAAACCTGGAAAAAGCTCGGCGCCGAAATCATCCGGCTCTGGGTTGCCGCCAGCGACTACTCGGGCGACATCGCCGGCGACGACAAGATCCTGGCACGGGTCGTGGACACCTACCGGCGGATCCGGAACACCTTGAAATTCCTGCTCGCCAATACCAGCGATTTCGATCCCGCCACCGACAGCGTGGCGCCGCACGACATGCTGGAGATCGATCGGTACGCGATGGCGCGCGCAGCCGAGCTGCAGGCCGACATCCTGGAACATTACAAGGTGTACGAGTTTCACCCGGTGGTGGCCAAGCTGCAGATCTATTGCAGCGAAGACCTCGGCGCGTTCTACCTCGACATCCTGAAGGACAGGCTGTACACGACCGGCGCCCACTCCCATGCGCGCCGGTCCGCCCAGACCGCCTTGTGGCAGATCACCCAGGCGATGTTGCGATGGATGGCGCCTTTTCTGAGTTTCACTGCCGAAGAGGCCTGGAGCGTGTTGTCGGCGGCCGGCAAGATTCCACCGGCCAATCGGGTGTCGATCTTCACCAGTGTCTTTGCCCAGATGGCGCCGCCCGATGCCGCCTTGCTCGAAAAATGGAGCCTGATCCGCGCGGTGCGCGACCTGGCGAACAAGGAAATCGAGGCATTGCGCGAGTCAGGCTCGGTCGGCTCATCGCTGCAGGCGCGACTGGACATCGCCGTTCCCGCGGACAGCCAGGCCCCGACGCTGGCTGCGCTGCAAAGCCTGGGCGACGACCTGCGATTCGTGTTCATCACCTCGGCCGCCAACGTTGCGGCAGGACCCGAACTCAGAACCACGCCGGTGCCTGCCACCGATCCGAAGTGCGACCGCTGCTGGCACTACCGCGCAGATGTCGGACACGATCCGGCGCACCCAGCGCTGTGTGCCCGCTGTACCGCCAATCTGTACGGTACGGGCGAACTGCGCCACGCGGCATGAAGGCCGGCCGTCTCCAACGCGGTGTCGGCGATATGTGGCCCTGGCTGGGCCTGTCGCTGTTGATCCTGATCGTCGACCAGCTCACGAAGTTGATGGTGCTGGGCAACTTTCGGCTCGGCGACAGTGTCCAGCTGACCCGCTTTTTCAACCTGGTGCGGGTGCACAACGAAGGTGCGGCCTTTTCGTTCCTGGCCGGAGCATCGGGATGGCAGCGCTGGCTTTTCACCGCGATCGGCGTGGTTGCAGCCTTGTTCATCGTCTGGATGCTCAGATCGCATCCGGGCCAGCGGCTGTTTGCATTCGCGATGGCCTGCATCCTGGCCGGCGCAATCGGCAACGTCATCGACCGGATGGCGTATGGGTATGTCGTGGATTTTCTACAGTTCCACCATGCTGGCTGGTATTTCCCCTCTTTCAACATTGCCGACAGCGCGATTACCATTGGCGCGCTAGCCATGATCCTGGACGAACTCTTGCGGGTCCGTCGCTCTCGCTGAAAAGACAACTTGACCCACCTGCTCAACCTTCTCGCCGCGATTGCCCTGCTGGTATGGGGCACCCAACTGGTGCGCACCGGCATCTTGCGGGTGTTTGGCGCGAACCTGCGCAACATTCTGGCCAAGAGCGTGCGCAATCGACCCACGGCGGTGATGTCGGGTCTGGGTGTCACGGCGCTGGTGCAATCGAGTACTGCCACCGCACTGATCGTCGCATCCTTCGTCGGCCAGGGGCTGATGTCGCTGGATTCCGCGCTGGTGGTGATGCTGGGCGCCGACGTCGGCACCAGCGTCATGGCCGTATTGTTTTCGCGCGACCTGTCCTGGCTGTCACCCTTGTTCATCTTCGTCGGTGTCGTGATGTACATTGCGCGGCAAGCCACGACGGTCGGCCGCGTCGGACGCATCCTGATCGGCCTGGGCCTGATGCTGCTGGCTTTGAGCCTGGTGTCCCAGTCGGCACGGGTGCTGACACAGGCACCCGCGGTCAAGGCCTTGCTGGCCTCACTCACCAGCGACCTGATGCTGGAAATCTTTGCCGGCGCGATGTTGACGGTGATGTGCTATTCCAGCCTGGCCATGGTGCTGCTCACCGCCACCCTGGCCGCCACGCAGGTGATTCCACTGGACGTGGCACTGGGCCTGGTGTTGGGTGCCAATCTGGGCAGTGGCCTGCTCGGCGTATTGACCACGCTGGGCACCAACATCGAGACACGCCAGGTCCCTCTGGGCAACCTGGTGTTCAAGATCATCGGCATCGCCATTGCCGCGCCGTTTGTCGGGTTCTGGATTCATTATCTTGGCGACTGGTTGTCCGACTCCGCCACCGTGGTGGTGGTCTACCACCTGTGTTTCAACGTGGCCGTGGGTATCGTCTTCATCGGCCTGACGCCGTACATCGCGCGTCTGTGCCAGATGCTGCTGCCCAAGTCGGCGGTCTCCACGGTTGCCGGACGCCAGCGTCACCTGGACCCGACCGCGCTGGCGACCCCGTCGCTGGCGATCTCCTGCGCGGTGCGCGAGGCGATGCATCAGGCAGACGTCGTCGAGACCATGCTGACCGGCATGATGCGCGTGATCAAGAACAACGACAGCGCGCTGTCGCTGGAACTGCGCAAGCTCGACGACACCGTCGACGAACTGTATTCGGACATCAAGTACTACCTGACCAAGATTTCGCGCGAAGCGCTCAGCGACAGCGAAGGCCAGCGCTGGACCGACATCATCAGCTTCACGATCAACATGGAGCAGATCGGCGACATCGTCGAACGGGTGCTGATCGACATCGAGGACAAGAAGATCAAGACCGGGCGCGAGTTTTCCGAAGCCGGCATCAAGGAAATCAGCGTCTTGCACGCGCACCTGGTGGAGAACCTGCAGCTGGGCATGAGCGTGTTCCTGCATGGCAACGTGCGCGACGCCCAGAAACTGATCGAAGAGAAGACGATCTTTCGCGAGCTCGAGCGCGAATACGCGTCCACCCATCTGGGACGGCTGGCCGACAAGACCATGCAAAGCATCGAGACCAGCTCGCTGCACCTGGACCTGATCAGCGACCTCAAGCGCATCAACTCGCATATCTGCTCGATCGCCTACCCGATCCTGGATTCGGCCGGCGCCTTGGCCCCGAGCCGGCTCAGGAAGTCGGTGCTGGACACGCAAGATTGAGTGCCCAGCCGGACGGGCCGCGAGCGGGCGCCGTAGGTGGCATCGCTGGCGGGCCCGCGCGGATGCGTCTGGTCCTTGCGGATCGACCCGGTGGTGGGGTATCACAACCATCCGAATACGACAATAATGCGTGGAAAGACGGGAACCGGATATGGGCAAACGAAGCTGCCAGAGCATACTGTTGGTGTTGTCGACGCTGCTGATCCATCCGGCAGCGTGGTCTCAGAATGACACGGTCACCGTCAAACGCGAGGCGCAACTGCGCCAATCCCCGGCAGACTCCGCAGCCAGCCTGGCTGCCTTGCCGGTGCAGACACCGCTCACCCGGCTGGCGTCCCGTCGCGGGCCGTGGATCGAAGTGCGTACCGCGCAGGGCCAGACCGGCTGGGTGCACCTGTTCGACGTCGGCACGGTTCCCGTGGCGCAGGGGGGCAACTTCGCCACCGGCGCATTGCGCGGCCTGAGCGGCCTGTTTGGGGGCGGCAATGCGTTGGCCCCGCAGTCCCGCACCGCCACGGCCACCATCGGCATCCGCGGCCTGGATGCGCAAGACATCGCCAATGCCCAGCCCAACCTGAACGCGGTCACGATGATGGAAGCCCTGCGCGTGGATGCGGCGCAGGCGCAACAGTTCGCAGGCGCCGCCCAACTGCTGCCCCAACAGGTCGATCCGCTGCCAGTGCCACCTCGGCCGGCCAGCCCGCAAGCGCCCAGCGCTGGCGGTGGCGGTGGCGCGATGGGAGCCGATCGATGACCCGACTTCCACTGCATCTGCGCCGCCGGCCAAGCCGGTCCATCGCCGTGTCGGTGTCGGTGGCGCTGTTGCTCGCAACCAGCCTGCCCGGAACCGGCGCCCGGGCACAAAGTGCGGATGCGGCCAAGGCGCTCACGATCTTTCAGCAGCTGCTGCGTCCGCAGCAGCAAAGCCCGGTGTTGCCACAGCAGCCGGTCGCGCCGACGGCACCTATCGCTCCCGCCATGCCGATGGCTCCGGTTATGCCGTCCAACCCGGCCGGTTTGCTGGGCAACGCGTTGGGCGGCTCCGCCGGCGGCAGGGCTGCCGGCCAAGCGGGAATGGCCGCGGACCTGATGGGCTTGTTGTCCCAGTCCGCCGCCAAGGTCGACACGCCCCAGGAAATCGAGATCGGTCGGCAACTGGCGGCAGTCCTGCTGGGCAGCAAGGCCTTGCATCCGGACATGCAATTGCAGCGTTACGTGAACCAGCTCGGACGCTGGCTGAGCCTGCAAAGCGAGCGCCCCGACCTGCCCTGGACCTTCGCCGTGCTCGACGACAACGGATTCAACGCGTTCGCCGCCCCTGGCGGCTTTGTATTCGTGACCAAGGGACTGATCGACCACACCGCCGACGAATCCGAACTCGCAGGCATCCTGGCGCATGAAATCACCCATGTCGTGCGCAAGCACCACCTGGAGGCGATCGGCAAGAACGCGCGCGCCGGCATCGTGACCCAGCTGATCGGCACGCAACTGAACAACAACCTGGGCGGCGCCTTGTCCGCCCAACTCATCGGTCTGGGGCGCAACCTGTACAGCAAGGGCCTGGACCAGGACGACGAATACGAGGCCGACCGCTTGGGCGTGGCGCTGGCGGCCCGTTCGGGTTTTGACCCGTACGGCTTGCCAGCGGTGTTGCAGCAGCTGCGCGCCGCAACGCCGGACAACCCGGTCTTCAGTCTGTCGCTGAGCACCCACCCACCGGCACAGTTGCGCATCGACCAGATCGCTTTGGCAATGGGGGACCGGCTGGATGCCTTGAGTGGCAAGCCGGCCATCACGGTGGCACAGCGTCTGGAGCAACTGGCAAGCCGTCAGAACGCCTTGGCCGCTGCAGAGGCCACCCAGGCGGTGTCCGCGCCGCCTGCGACCAAACCGCCACCGGTGCTGCGCTTGCCAGCGCGCAAGACCGGCAAGGCCAAACCCTGACCGGTCGCCTGCAGCGGGCAGCGGGCAGCAACACAGACGGCGCCCGCGGGCGCCGTCTGTTTCAGGAGTTGCCGTCGCGCCGGCGCGTCATTCCTCGACGAACGCCTCTTCGCGTTTGCGCTTGACCGCCGGCAACAACACGATGACCAGCAACAACGCTGCCACCGCCAGCAGGCTGGCCGACAGGCCACGGGTCACGAACACGCTCCAGTCACCACGGGACAGCAACAAGGCGCGGCGCAGGTTCTCCTCCATCATCGGGCCCAGCACATAGCCGAGCAGCAACGGCGCCGGCTCGATGCCCAGCTTGATGAACAGGTACCCGATCACGCCGAAGATGGCGACCATCCAGATGTCGAAGGTATTGTTGTTGGTCGAATACACGCCGATCGCACAGAACAACACGATCGCGGGGAACAACCACCGATACGGCACCGTCAGCAACTTGATCCAGATGCCGATCAGCGGCAGGTTCAGGATGATCAGCATCGCATTGCCGATCCACATCGAGGCGATCAGGCCCCAGAACAGTTCCGGGTTGCTGGTCATGACCTGCGGGCCGGGCTGGATGTTGTGGATCGTCATCGCGCCCACCATCAGCGCCATCACCGCGTTGGGTGGAATACCCAGCGTCAGCAGCGGGATGAACGAGGTCTGCGACGCCGCGTTGTTGGCCGACTCGGGACCCGCGACACCGCGGATATTGCCCTTGCCGAACGCAACTTCGCCGGGGCGCATGCGGGTCTTCTTTTCCACCGTGTAGGACGCAAAGGACGCCATCGTCGCCCCGCCGCCAGGCAGGATGCCCAGCGCCGAACCCAGCAGCGTTCCGCGCAGCACCGCCGGCCACATGTTGCGGAAGTCTTCGCGTGTCGGCATCAGTCCCTTGACCTCGGCCGCAAACACCTGCCGGTCACTCTCGCTCTTGCCCAGGTTGCTGATGATCTCGCCGTAACCGAACACCCCCATGCCGATCACGATGAAGCCGATGCCGTCGGTCAGTTCCGGGATGTCGAAACTGAAGCGCGCCACACCGGAGTTCACGTCGGTACCGACCAGGCCCAGCAGCAGACCGAGCAAGACAATGCCCACCGCCTTGAGAACGGATCCGGAGGCCAGCACGATGGCGCCGATCAGGCCCAGAATCATCAGCGAGAAATATTCGGCCGGGCCGAACTTGAATGCAACTTCGGTCAATGGCACCGCGAAACCCGCCAGCACCAGCGTGCCGACGCAACCGGCGAAGAACGAACCCAAGCCGGCAGCCGCCAGCGCCGGCCCGGCCCTCCCCTGGCGCGCCATCTGGTAACCGTCGATGACGGTGACGACGGACGACGCCTCTCCCGGCAGGTTGACCAGGATGGCCGTGGTGGAGCCGCCATATTGCGCACCGTAATAGATGCCGGCCAGCATGATCAGCGCAGACACCGGCGGCAAGGCGTAGGTGGCCGGCAGCAGCATCGCGATGGTGGCCAACGGGCCGATGCCCGGCAACACACCGATCAGCGTGCCCAACAGGCAGCCGATGAAGGCATACAGCAGATTGATCGGCGTGAACGCGACACCGAAACCAATTGCAAGGTGACTAAACAGTTCCATGATTTCTCCTTCAGCCGGCGATAAATGCAGGCCACGCCGGGAACTGCAGCTTCAATGCAACGATGAACGTCAGGTAACAGGCCACCGCCAGCACGATGGACAGGACCAGCACTTCCTTGAACTTGAATTCACTGCCTGCAAGGGCTGCGATGAAGGTCAGCGCGATGATGGCTGCGCTCAACCCCATGTACGGCAGGCCGAAAGCGGGCAAGCCGCCCAGCAACACGCCGAAGATCAGGTTCGACAGGATGATGAAGAACAACGGTCGCCAGGCAAAACTGCCGATCTTGTCGCCGTCCTCGGTTTCGACAACCAGCGCCGAGAATGTGACGGCAAGGCCGATGATTCCCATCAAGATGCCCAACAGCAAAGGGAAATAGCCCGGTCCCATCCGGGCCGCATCGCCCACCTTGTAGCTGGTGGCTCCCCACGCGAAGGCGATCCCCACCGCGATGAACAGCAAACCCGAGAAAAAGTCCTTCTGACTCTTGATCCGCATGCAAACGCTCCTCGAAGAATAGATTCGAGCGCGATTGTCCGTACCAAAAGCGACCCAGGCGATGTGGATACCACCTACAGGACCATGTGGAAATCACGTACCCGCCCGGTGCAAGTCGCGCCGGCGACAGCGGCGCGCGCATGCGCGTGCTATTGCAGCGGTGGAGTGGCGGACAACACTTCGGCCATCACGGTGGTGCCATGCGCGACCTGCAGCGCACCGGCCAGGCGCAACGGCCGCATACCGTCCTTGACGGCCTGGCGGCGCAAGGCATCGACGTTGGGCTCGCGTGTCACGGTGGCCTTGAAAGCCTCCGTCACCACCAGCAATTCGTACAACCCGGTGCGGCCACGGAAACCGGTCATGCGACAGTCCACGCAGCCCACCGGCTTGTACGGTCGGTAGCCACCGTTGATCTGCCAGGGTTTGACGAACTCGGCGAGGTCGGCGCGGTTCGCGTCGGGGTCGCGCACCCGGCACTTGCCGCACAAGGTGCGCACCAGCCTTTGTGCCAGCACGCCGTGCAGCGTGGCATTGATCAGATACGGCGGCACACCCAGCTCGATCAGCCGGCTGACCGCTGACGGCGCATCGTTGGTATGCAGCGTCGAAAACACCAGATGCCCGGTGAGCGCCGCCTGCACCGCCATCTCGGCGGTCTGCAGGTCGCGGATCTCACCGACCATGATGATGTCGGGGTCCTGCCGCATCAAGGCGCGCAGGCCTTCGGTGAATCCGAAATCGAGCTGCGGCTGCACCTGGGTCTGGTTGAACGAGGGCTCGATCATCTCGATCGGATCCTCGACCGTGCTGACGTTGACCTCCTCGGTTGCCACCCGCTTGAGCGTGGAGTACAGCGTGGTGGTCTTGCCGGACCCGGTCGGCCCGGTGACCAGCACGATGCCGTGCGGCTGCTTGACCAGTGCTTCCCAGCGCTGCGCGTCGTGCGCCGCGAAACCGAGCGCATCGAGGTCCTTGACCGCGGTGTCCGGATCGAAGATGCGCATGACCATCTTTTCGCCGAACGCCGTGGGCAAGGTGGAGATCCGCATCTCGACCTCATCGCCGCGCGGGTTGCGCGTCTTGATGCGACCGTCCTGCGGCCGGCGCTTCTCCACCACATCCATGCGCCCGAGCAGCTTGATGCGCGCGGTCATGGCATTGAGCACGCCCATCGGCATCTGGTAGACCGGGTGCAGCACGCCGTCGATCCGGAACCGGATCACACCCTGCTCGCGGCGCGGCTCCAGATGGATATCGCTGGCACGCTGGTCGAATGCGTATTGCCACAACCAGTCCACCACCTGGACGACGCCCTGGTCGTTGGCGTCCAGCTGCTTGTTCGTCTTGCCCAATTCGACCAGTTGCTCGAAACTGGCGCCGGCATTGGCGCCGCCCGCCTTCATCGCCGAGCGCACCGACTTGGCCAGCGCATAGAACTCGGCCGTGAATCGAACCACCTCCTGCGGGCTGGACAACACCCGGCGCACCGTGCGCCGGCTCTGGCGTTCGACTTCGGCAATCCAGTCGGTGATGAACGGTTCGGACGTGGCCACCACCAGTTCGCTGGCCGTCACCTGCACCGGCAAGATGCGGTGGCGCTCTGCATACGGCGCGCTGATGGCGTCGGCCACCTTGCCGACATCGACCTTGAGCGGATCGATGCGCAGATACGCCAGGCCACAGCGGCCGGCCAGCCATTCGGTGAGGGTCTCGATATCCAGCGCACGCTGGTCGACGGCGCGGCGCATCGAGACACTGGCCAATCGCACCAGCGGGTGTTGCGCACTTTCGGCTTGCGAACAGCGCGCGATGGTGCGTTCGGCCTCGTCGGGGGTGATCACGGCGTCGTCGCGCAACCACCCGACCAGCGCGCGCCAGTCCAGCGGACCTTTGGCGGTTGATGTTGGCCGATGGGTGGCGGATGCGGTCATCGGGCCCCCACCATCGGCTTGAGCACCCGCACCCACTGGGCGGCCGGCACGGCCCAGCGCTGTTCGATCTCCTGCGCTCGGGCTTGCCATTCGGCGCGCGACGGCCGGCTGGCCGTCCTTTGCACGAGTACGACGGTGTTGCCTTCGCGCGTCGCCTTGAACGGCCATATCGCGTCGGCGCCGAACACCGCCGTCAGCCGTTCCACGCTGCGCGCGTAGCTGGACGAGCGGCCGAACAGGTTGACCGTCAGGCAACCCTCGTCGGTGAGCACACGCCGGCAGTCGGCATAAAACGCCTCGCTGTCGAGCACCGGCGCTGCAGCGTCATGGTCATACAGGTCGATCTGCAGCGCGTCGATGGCGCCGAACCACTGCGGCTTGCGAATCTCCTGCGCAGCGTCCGCCAGTACCACCCGCATGCGGGCGTTATCCGGCGGCAGCTTGAACCAGCCGCGGCAGGCCACCAGCACCTTGGGATTGATCTCGACCGCCACCGTGCGCATGCGCAACACCTTGGCGCAGAACTTGGTCAACGACCCTGCGCCCAAGCCCAGCTGCATGGCCTGGCGGCCTGGCACCGATGCCGGCTCGACGAACAACAACCAGGCCATCATGCGCTGGATGTACTGGTGCACCAGCACCTGCGGCGAGTCGATCAGCATCGAGCCCTGGATCCAGACCGAATCAAGATGCAGATGCCGCACCGGGCCTTCGTCGGAAAAATGCACATCGGCCAGCAACGGGGGGTCGGTCGTCATCATGGGGGGTTATACCAGCAAGGCACGCAACCTTGGCAGTGCCGCGCGGGCGTTTTCGCAGCTTGCCTCGGCCAGGGTCTGGGCCGGCATGCCGCGCAGTTGCGCCACCACGGCTCCGATGGCTGGCAACTGGGCCGGCTCGTTGATGCCCTGGCGCTGGCCCCGCGCCCGTTCAGCGGCAGGGGTATAGAGCCAGTGCGGGGGAATGTCCGGCGCATCGGTTTCGAGCACCAGCGCGGACAATGGCAATGCGGTCACCAGACGGCGCAGCTGCAACGCACGATCAAAGGTCACCGCGCCGCCGAAGCCAAGCTTGAACCCCAGCGCGATGAAGGCCTGCGCCTGCTGCAGGCTGCCGGCGAACGCGTGGGCGATACCGCTCCCGCCCTCGGCCGTGCCGGTACGCACCCGGCGCAGCCCGCGCAACAAACGGTCGGCCGAGCGGCGCACATGCAGGATCACCGGCAAATCGAATTGCCGCGCAAGCGTGAGCTGCTCCATATAGAAGTGCTCCTGGCGCGCCCGCATCGTGGGCGTGCACAAGGCCGGGACGAAAAAGTCCAGGCCGATCTCGCCCACCGCGACCAGGCGCGGGTCGTCGCGATGGGCTTGCAGAGCCTGGGCGAGTTGTTCCAGATCACCCTGGTCAGCCTGGGGAACCCATAGCGGATGGATGCCCAAGGCATAGCTGTCCGAACCGGCATGGGCCAGCGCGCGCACGGCAGCGAAATTGCCGACGCTCACTGCCGGAATCACGCAATGCATGACGCCGCGCTGCGCCGCGCGCTCGCGTACCTGGGATTGCGCGCCCGCAAACTCGGGTGCGTCGAGGTGGCAATGGGTATCGATCCAGACCGACATGCAGGGAAGACCCTCTCCAATCGCAGTTGCCTTGGCACGGCCTTGCCACAAGACTGTCGTGGCGGTGGCACCAGGGTCGCACTGCCATGCGACCAGCGCATCCGGCCATTGTCATCCACCCACGGGTCAGGCGGTCGGCCACCGGCGACGCCGGCAGCAAATGGGTCGACCGGTTCGTCGGCGGACTCCCCACGGCCGGCCGGTGGCATGCCCCGTGCACGCCCACCGGAACCGTGATACCGTCATTTCCATCCACGATCAACCGTTGCAGGTGACCCCATGCGCAGGCCAGCCCTTTACAGCCGCTCCCGTTTGCCGCCCTCCCCTGCCAACGACGCTGGCGCCGACGCGGCAGCCAAGGCCATGAGGGCCGCTGCGCGCGCGCGCAAGGTCAAGGCAGTCGCTGCCGACCCCCGCTGGTTGTGGGGCGCCATCGGACTGCTGCTCGTTGCGATGGCCATCGTGGCCGTCACGCTGTCGCACCCGGCGGCCCGGGTTCTGACGCAGGAAGACATCGACCACGCCGTGCTCAAGACCCTGGAGACCACGACACTGCCGTCGGCGGCGGCACGCGCAGCCAACGCCATTGCGCCCTCGATCGTGCGGGTGACGAGTTACAAAAAGGGCATCAAAGGCCGGGAAGACACCGAACAGGGCATCGGCACCGGCGTGGTCATCGTCGACAAAGGCATTATCCTGACCAACCTGCATGTCGTCGCCGGCGCCGACACGATCAAGGTGGTGTTCGCCGACGGGCTGGAGGCCGAGGCGTCGATACAGGGTGTTCAGGCCAAGGACGACCTGGCCGTGCTGCAGGCGCACACGATACCCGACGACCTGCACGCCGCGACCATGCGATCGACCGCCGACCTGGTGCCCGGTGACCAGGTGGTGGCTGTCGGCTTTCCGTTCGGCATCGGGCCCTCGACCTCGGCCGGTGTCGTCTCGGGGCTCAATCGCACCTTCCGTTCGCCAGAAGGCAAGCAGGAAATGACCAACCTGATCCAGTTCGACGCCGCAGCCAACCCGGGCAATTCCGGTGGCGCGCTGGTCACGATGGACGGCCAGGTGGTCGGCATCGTCACCGCGATCCTCAATCCCAGCGAGCAGCGCACCTTCATCGGCATCGGATTCGCGGTGCCGATCGAAAACGCCGCCGCAGCGGTCGGCCAGCACCCGTTCTGATGCGGGGCGCGAACCTGGATCTTTCTGCAACCCTTTCTTCACAGCACAGGAGCCGACATGGACGCGCAACCCACAGGCACTATCACGACGGCCGAACTGATGGAACAAATCCTGTACGAGGTCAAGCGGGTGGTGGTCGGCCAGGACCGCTTTCTCGAACGCGTGATGGTTGCGATGCTGGCGCAGGGCCACCTGCTGGTCGAAGGCGTACCGGGCCTGGCCAAGACGCTGACCGTCAACACGCTGGCCAAGACCATCCGCGGCAACTTCAAGCGCATCCAGTTCACACCGGACCTGGTTCCGGCCGATCTGGTGGGCACCCGCATCTACAACCAGAAGACCGGCGATTTCAGCACTGCGCTGGGCCCGGTGTTCACCAACCTGCTGCTCGCCGACGAGATCAACCGGGCGCCGGCCAAGGTGCAAAGCGCCTTGCTCGAGGTGATGCAGGAGCGCCAGGTCACGATTGCCGGCGAAACCCACAAGGTGCCCGAACCCTTCCTGGTCATGGCCACGCAAAACCCGATCGAAACCGAAGGTACCTACCCGCTGCCAGAGGCGCAGGTCGACCGCTTCATGATGAAGGTACTGGTCGACTACCCGAGCGACGAAGAGGAGTTCGTCATCGTTCAGCGGGTCACCGGCCCCTCGGTGACCGCCAATCCGGTGGCCAGCACCGCGCAACTGGCCGAACTGCACAAGGCCTGCCGTCAGGTGTATGTAGACCCTTCGCTGATCACCTATGCGGTCAAGCTGGTGTCGGCCACCCGCAACCCCGACAAGCACGGACTCAAGGAACTGCGCCGCTTCATCACGTTCGGCGCCAGCCCGCGGGCGACGATCAACCTGACCGAGGCCTCCCGCGCGCTGGCGATGCTGCGCGGACGCAGCTACGTGTTGCCCGAAGACATGACCGACCTGGTGCCCGACGTGTTCCGGCACCGGCTGGTGTTGTCGTACGAAGCGCTGTCGGAGGGCTTGAGCGCCGATGCCTTGATCGGCAAGATCATGGCGCGCATTGCGCCGCCACCGCGGCCGCTGGAACACGAGGCGATGGCCGCCTGAGCCGCACTGCGATGTTCGGCCTGTTTCGTTCCCGCAACAAGACGCAGCCGGCTGCGCCGGCGATGCTGCCGATGCCCGGCATCCCGGGTGCCGAACACCTGCTGCGCCGGCTCGAATGGACTGTCATCCGCCGGCTCGATGGCATGCTGCAGGGCGACTACCGAACCTTGCTGCGCGGTACCGGTCTGGACCTGGCCGACCTGCGCGAATACCAGCACCACGACGACGTGCGCCACATCGACTGGAACGTGACCGCGCGGCTGCAGGTTCCGCATGTGCGGGTGTTCACCGAAGACCGCGAAATGGCGGCCTGGTTCCTGCTCGACCTCAGTCCCTCCGTCGATTTCGGCTCCAGCGACCAACGCAAGCGCCATGTGTCGGCGGAGTTCGTCGCGGTGCTGGCGCGCATGCTGACACGCCACGGCAACCGCGTCGGGGCGTTGTTGTATGGCTCCGGAGTGGATACCGTGCTGCCCGCGCGCGGTGGCCGCATGCATGTGCTCGAACTGCTGCACACCATGCAGAGCCGTCCGCTGGCGCCGGAATCGGGTGGCACCCGGCTCGACGAGTTGCTGCAGTCGGCGCTGGGCACGATACGCCGGCGCTCGACGGTGTTTGTCGTGTCGGACTTCATCAGTGCGCCTGGCTGGGAGAAGCCGCTGGGCCAATTGGCCCAGCGCCACGACGTGCTGGCGATCCGCCTGCTCGACCCGATGGAGCTGGAATTGCCCGATCTGGGACTGGTCCCGATCCGGGACGCCGAAACAGGCGAGCAGCTGCTGGTCGACACCCACGACAGCGGCTTTCGCAGGCGGTTTGCGCGTATCGCAGCGCAGCGGGAGGCCGACTTGCGACAGTCTTTTGCCACGGTCGGCGTCGACACTCTGGAGTTGTCCACCGACGACGACCTCGTTCAGGCGGTGCTGCGGTTTGCCGATCTGCGCAGACGCCGCAGCCGGCTCTCGGGCGCCAGCACCGTCGCCACGCGCGCGCAAGCCGCCGGTTGACCAGGAGACTGCACGATGATGACTATTCCGGTGACCTTCCTGTGGCCCCAGTTCCTGTGGTTGCTGCTGGCCGTTCCCTTGCTGGTGCTGGTGTATCTGTGGCTGCTGCGGCGCAAGCGCAAGCTCGCGTTGCGGTATGCCAGTCTGTCGATCGTGAAGGAGGCCATGGGCGGCGGCATGCATTGGCGTCGCCACCTGCCGCCGGCCTTGTTCCTGCTCGCCATCGGCGTGATGCTGCTCGCTGCCGCGCGCCCGTTTGCCGTCATCGCGTTGCCCTCGACGCAGGAGACCATCATCCTGGCCATGGATGTCTCGGGCAGCATGCGCGCCACCGACGTCAAGCCCAATCGGCTGGTGGCGGCACAGGATGCCGCCAAGGCCTTCCTCAAGGAGTTGCCGCGCAGTGTGAAAGTGGGCATCGTCGCGTTCGCCGGCACCGCATCGGTCGTGCAGCCGGCCACGCTCAGCCGGGAAGACCTGGTCACCGCGATCGACAAGTTCCAGCTCCAGCGTGCGACTGCCATCGGTAGCGCCATCGTCGTGGCCTTGTCCGAGATCTTCCCCGACGAAGGCATCGACCTGTCCGCGCTGACCTATGGCAACCAGCGCCAGCGCGGCATATCCATCGACCAGGTCAAACCCAAGAATCCGAAGAAGGAATTCGTACCGGTGGCCCCGGGCTCCTACAACACCGCCGCCATCATCCTGCTCACCGACGGCCAACGCACCAGCGGCATCGACACCATGGAGGCCACCAAGATGGCAGCTGACCACGGCGTACGGGTGTATACGGTCGGAGTGGGCACCGTTGAAGGAGAGACCATCGGCTTCGACGGCTGGTCCATGCGGGTACGGCTGGACGAACCGACTCTCAAGGCGGTGGCCACGCAGACCCAGGCCGAATATTTCTATGCCGGCACGGCGGAGAACCTCAAGAAGGTCTACGAAAGGCTCAGCTCGCGCCTGACCGTCGAAAAGAAGGAAACCGAGATCTCCGGTCTGCTGGCGCTGGTCGCATCGATCCTGGCCATCGGATCGGCGGCGTTGTCGTTGCTGTGGTTCAACCGCATCCTGTAGCTGCAGAGCAAGGCGGCGCACGCGCACCGCTGCATTTCCGTGGCGCAGCGGCGCAGCACGGGCCGGCAGAGTCGCTGGCTGGCGTCGACGCAGGCAAGCTGCTGCCTGCAAACCCCTGAAGGAGCCCCTCATGCGTGAAGACATCATTGGTCGCTCGAACGTGGAAGAAACGCAGGAGTTGCGTGACTACTACCAGGAACTCCAGAAGCTGGAATCCGGCGCCTTGTGGACCGTTGCCAACGAAATCGAGCCCTGGTACCCGCAGTCCCGATCGGTGCCAATGGTCTGGCACTACGAGGAACTGCGCCCCCACGTGCTGCGCGCACTGGCGCTGGTCTCGCCGGAAAGGGCAGGACGGCGCGTGGTCTATCTGTGCAATCCGCATCGGCGCGATGTGTCGGCAGCGGTGGGCTGGCTGTATACCGGGTTGCAGGTCATGAAGCCGGGTGAAGTGGCCTCGTCACACCGCCATTCGGCCTCGGCGCTGCGTTTCATCATGGAAGGCCGTGGCGCCTACACCGTCGTCGACGGTCACAAGATGACCTTGGGGCGCAACGACTTCGTCCTGACTCCCAATGGCACCTGGCACGAACACGGTGTTTGCGCCGACGGCACGACCTGCATCTGGCAGGACGGCCTGGACATACCGCTCATCAATGCGCTGGAGGCCAACTTCTTCCAAGTGCATGCCGGCCAGACGCAGGCGGTCACGTATCCGGTCGACGACTCGACCCATAGCTACGGCGCGCCGGGCCTGCGGCCCGCCACCGGCAGCTGGGCTCACCCCTACTCGCCGCTGCTGAAATACGAATGGGAGCCGACCTACGAGGCTTTGTTGCGCCATGCCAAGGTCAGCGACGGCTCGCCTTACGACGGCGTGATGATGGAATACATCAATCCATTGACCGGCGGGCCGGTCATGCAGACCATGGGCGCCAGCATGCAACTGCTGCGCCCCGGCGAGAAGACACGGGCCCATCGCCACACCGGCAGCTTCGTCTACCAGTGCGCCAAGGGACATGGTCATTCGATCGTCAACGGCAAGCGGCTCGACTGGAAGGAACGCGACATCTTCTGCCTGCCGTCGTGGGCGATCCATGAACACGCCAATGGCTCCACCACCGACGACGCCTGCCTGTTCACCTTCAACGACCTGCCGGTCATGCGCGCGCTCGGTCTGTACCGTGAAGAGGCTTATGGCGACAACGGCGGCCATCAGCCGCTTTCCTGAACCCGACTCGGGGCAACGCCCGTCCGGGCG
>CAZLDV010000008.1:58304-69323 GCA_964558425.1 uncultured Rhodoferax sp.
GCGGCTCAGCTTGCCGCGGTCAGCACCCCATGGTCGAGCCGGCAATGGCGCGCGCAGCGTCGGGCCAGACTGTCGTCGTGGGTCACGACGACAAACGCCGTGCCGTGTTCGCGCGCCAGCCCCAGCATCAGTTCGAACACCCCATCGGCCGTGTTGCGGTCCAGGTTGCCGGTGGGCTCATCGGCCAGCACACAGGCCGGTTCGGTGACCAGGGCGCGGGCAATCGCCACCCGCTGGCGCTCCCCGCCGGAGAGTTCCGACGGACGGTGGTGCACACGGTCCTGCAGGCCGACGCTGGCCAGCGTCGCATGGGCCCGGCGCGCGGCATCCGCCGGTGGCATGCGGCGAATCCACAGCGGCATCGCCACGTTGTCCAGCGCACTGAACTCCGGCAGCAGATGGTGAAACTGGTAGATGAAACCCAGATGCCGGTTGCGCAAGCGGCCCTGTTCGGCCGCGCTGCAGGTCGACAGGTCGGTGCCCATCAGCTGCACGCTGCCACTGGTGGGCGCATCGAGCGCGCCCAGCAGATGCAGCAAGGTGCTCTTGCCCGAACCCGAGGCACCCACGATCGCCAGGGTTTCGCCGGCCCGCACCTGCAGATCGACGCCGTTGAGCACCGTCACGTCCAGCCTTCCCTCGCTGAAACGCTTGGTCAGACCCTGGGCCAGCACGACCACGTCACTCATAGCGCAAGGCCTCGGCCGGGTTGACGCGGCTGGCGCGCCAGCTCGGATAGATCGTCGCCAGGAAAGCCAGCACCAGCGAAATGACCGCGATCGGCACGATGTCGCCCTGTTGTGGATCACTGGGCATGCGGCTGATCAGATAGATGTCCTTGGGCAGGAAGGTGGCGCCCAGCAGGTGCTCCAGCGCCGGCACGATGACATCGATGTTGAAGGCAATCCCCATGCCCAGCACCAGGCCCGCCAACGTGCCGATGACGCCGACCATGGCGCCCTGCACCACGAAGATGCCCATGATCGACGCCGGGCTCGCTCCCAGCGTGCGCAGGATCGCGATATCGGCGCGCTTGTCGGTCACCGTCATCACCAGCGTGCTCACCAGGTTGAACGCGGCCACGGCGACGATCAGCGTCAGGATGATCGACATCATGCGCTTTTCCACCTGTACCGCCGCAAACCAGGTGCGGTTCTGGCGCGTCCAATCGCGGATCACCAGGTCGCCGGTCAATGTGCGCGACAACTCGGCCGCCACTTCACGGGCCTGGTGCAGGTCACGCAGCTTGAGCCGGATGCCGGTCGGCCCTTCAAGGCGATACAGGCGCGCCGCGTCATCCACGTGCACCAAGGCCAGCGCCGAGTCGTATTCGAAATGGCCCGACTCGAAGGTGCCGACCACCGTCATCTGCTTGAGGCGCGGCACGACACCGGCCGGCGTGACCTGCCCGCTGGGGGTGATCAGCGTCACGCTGTCGCCTTCGCGCACCCCCAGTGCGCGGGCCAGCTCGACGCCGAGCACGATGCCGAACGAACCCGGCACCAACCGCGTCAGGCCGCTGCGACCCATCGACTCGCCCAGGTCGGTCACCTCGGGTTCGCGCCGCGGATCGATGCCGCGCACCAGCGTGGCCCGCATGTCCTCGCCGCGGGCCAAAAGCCCCTGCGCAGCGATGAAGGGCGCGGCGCCGATCACCGCCGGGTTGCGCTTGGCTTGTTCCATCGTGCGCGCCAGGTCGGGCAAGGCAGCGCCGCCGGCCGCCATGATCTCGATATGCGAGACCACGCTGAGCATGCGGTCGCGCACTTCCTTCTGGAAACCGTTCATCACGCTGAGCACGATGATCAGCGCCGCCACGCCCAGGGCAATGCCCAGCATCGAGACGCCGGAGATGAACGAGATGAAACCGTTGCGCCGGGTCGCGCGACCGGCACGGGTATAGCGCCAGCCCAGGGCCAATTCGAATGGCACTGGCATCAGCGGCGGTACGACAAGCGCATGTTCTGTTCAGCAGATGGACGATACAGCGGCAATTGTGGCATCCCGCCCCCGACCCCGAAGAAGCAGGGTGCAGTTGCGCGGACAATAGACCGATGCAGTTGCTGATTCCGTATGCGGTGGTCGACGATCCGGGCTGCGCCCAGGTGATGGCGTCCCTGCGATTGCCGACACTGGACCGGCTGCTGGGCCGGTTGAGCGTGTCGCGCAGCGCAGCGGGTTCGCCCGATTCACGCACGCCGCCCCACGAACGCGCGTTGGCAGAATCGCTTGGCATTGCGGCGGCGGACGGTCTGATTCCCTGGGCCGCATGGTCGGTGGCGCGCAGCGGCAGCGATCCCGGCAGCAGCGGCTGGGCCTGGATCACGCCGGCCCATTGGGAAGTCGGTACTGACCGTATCCGGATGCTGGAACCCGCCGCGCTGGCATTGCCACGCGACACATCGGAAGCCCTGCTGCAGGCCATGGCGCCTTACTTCGCGCAGGACGGCATCGACTTGCTGTTCGATCTGCCGGGGCGTTGGCTGGCGCGCGGCGAACCCCTGGCCACACTGCCCAGCGCGTCGCTGGACCGCGTGTTCGATACCGACCTCGGCCCCTGGATGCCGGCCACTGCCGCCGTGCGCCGGCTGCAAAATGAAATGCAGATGCTGCTCTATACCCATCCGATCAACGATGCACGCAGCGCTCACGGCCTGGCAACCGTCAACTCGTTCTGGATCAGCGGCAGCGGCGTGCTGCCCGCTGGCACACCGATCGCACCCGAACCCGAGCGCGCCGACGCGCTGCGACTGCCCGCGCTGCGTCGCGATTGGGCGGCATGGGCAACAGCCTGGCAAGCCATCGACCAGGGCATCTGCCAGCAATTGGCTGCCGCGCTCGACCGAGGCGAGCCCTGCGAACTGGTGTTGTGCTCCGAACGCAACGCGCTGCACCTGACGCCGGCCACGCTGGGCTGGCGCGCGCGACTGCAACGCCGCTTCCAGCCACCGGGCTTGAGAGATTACCTCCATCTGCTATGAAGATCACCATCCGCGACATCCCGCCGCGCGCCGTCTGGGCACTGGAACAGGCCGGTGTCCATCCGCTGCTGGCGCGCCTGTACGCCGCCCGCGGCGTCAGCACGATGGATGAACTCGACGAAGGCCTGCATCGGCTGCTGTCCCCGACCGGTCTGCTGGGCAGTGGGCCAGCGGCCCGCTTGCTGGCCGACGCGATCGCGCAGAACAAGCGCCTGTGCATCGTGGCCGACTACGACTGTGACGGCGCCACCGCCTGCGCGGTCGGCCTGCGCGGGTTGCGCCAGCTCGGCGCGCGGCATGTGGGCTACATCGTGCCGGACCGGGTGCGTGACGGCTATGGACTGACCGCGCCGATCGCACAGCGCGTCAAGGACAGCGGTGCCGATGTGCTGATCACGGTGGACAACGGCATTGCCAGCATCGAGGGAGTGGGCCATGCCCGCGCACTCGGACTGCAGGTGCTGGTGACCGACCACCACCTGCCGGCCGCCACGCTGCCGCAGGCCGACGTGATCGTCAATCCGAACCAGCCGGGCTGCCAGTTCGAGAGCAAGTCGATCGCCGGTGTCGGCGTGATGTTCTATGTGTTGCTGGCGCTGCGCTCCGAGCTGCGCGCACGCGGCGTCTTCACGCTGCAGGATCAACCCAGACTCGATGCCTTGTTGCCACTGGTGGCCCTGGGCACGGTTGCCGACGTGGTCCGGCTGGACGCGAACAACCGCCGACTGGTCGCCCAGGGACTCAAGCGGGTGCGCGCCGGCGCCATGCCCAGTGGCATGGCCGGACTGTTCAGCGCCGCTGGCCGCTCGGCCAAGGTCGCCACCACCTTCGACTTCGGCTTTGCACTGGGCCCGCGCATCAACGCGGCCGGGCGCCTGAGCGACATGACGCTGGGAATCGAATGCCTGCTGACCGATGATCCGCGGCGCGCCGCCGAACTGGCGCGGCAACTCGATGCGATCAACCGCGAACGACGCGAGATCGAGGGCGACATGCGCGAACAGGCGATGCTGATCGCCGAGTCGCTGTTCGAGGAAGGCCAGGCGCCGCCTGCGGCGATCTGCATGTTCGACCCCGATTTCCATGAAGGCGTGGTGGGCATCGTCGCCTCGCGCATCAAGGACAGGCTGCACCGGCCGACCTTCGTTTTTGCGGCCAGCCAGGCGCCCGGCAAGGAGCACGAACTCAAGGGTTCGGGCCGATCCATCGCCGGCTTTCACCTGCGTGACGCGCTCGATCTGGTGGCCAAGCGCCACCCGGGCGTGTTGCTGCGCTTCGGCGGGCATGCCATGGCCGCTGGTTGCACCATTGCCGAGGAGCAGCTCGATACCTTCGCGCAGGCGCTGTCCGAAGTGGCCCTGCAATGGCTGGACAGTGCCACGCTGCAACGCCGGCTCGAGACCGATGGTCCGCTGGCGCCCGAGTACCGCCGCGTCGACCTGGTCGACACGCTGCACAAGGAGGTCTGGGGCCAGGGTTTCGCGCCGCCGGTCTTCAGCGAGGAAGTCGAGGTGGTGTCGCAGCGCCTGGTCGGTGAAAGGCACCTGGCACTCAAGCTCAGGCACCAGGGCACGCCGATCGACGGTATCTGGTTCAACCATACCGAGAGCCTGCCGGCGCGCGCGCACATCGCGTTCCGGCTCGACGCCGATGAGTGGAACGGCGCACGCAAGCTCAAGTTCCTGGTCGAAGCCGTCGCGACTGCGCGGGGTTGACACCGGGCGCTGGTGCGGGCCGCCGGATCGCGGTCCAACCCGTCGCCTGCAGGCCGTCCTTGGCACCTCCTGGCGCACTGGCGCGAATAGAATCGACTTTTCGCAACCCGCCGCAGTGGAGAACCCGATGTCCGACCAGAAATACCGCCTTGTGACGCGCAGCGATTTTGATGGCCTCGTGTGCGCGATCCTGCTCAACGAGATCGGTCTGATCGACGACATCAAGTTCGTGCATCCCAAGGACATGCAGGATGGCAAGGTCGCCATCACCGACAAGGACATCACGACCAACCTGCCGTATGTTCCCGGCGCCCATCTGGTGTTCGACCACCATGCGTCGGAGACGGTGCGCAATACCGGCGAGCGGCCCAAGAACTACATCATCTATCCGGGAGCGCCGTCCGCGGCGCGGGTGGTCTACGAGTGTTATGGCGGCAAGAGCCGCTTCCCCGACTCGTTCGACGACATGATGATCGCGGTGGACAAGAGCGACGCGGCGGAGTTCACCATCGACGAGATCCTCGAGCCCAAGGGATGGGTGCTGCTGAACTACATCATGGACTCACGCACCGGGCTGGGCCGGTTCCGCGAGTTCCGCATCAGCAACTACCAGCTCATGCTCGATCTGATCAACTACGTGCGCAACCACGGCATCGACGAGGTGCTGGCCCTGCCCGACATGGTGGAGCGCGAGGAACTGTATGCCGAGCATGCGGACAAGGCCAAGGCGCAGATCACACGCTGCACGACCCTGCACGGCAACCTGGCCCTGCTGGACCTGCGCAACGAAGAGACCATCTACGCGGTCAACCGTTTCATGATCTACGCGCTGTTCCCGCAAGCAAACATCTCGATCCACGCGATGTGGGGTGTACAAAAGCAGAACACCGTCTTTGCAGTCGGCAAGTCGATCACCAACCGCAGTTCCAAGACCAATATCGGCGAGCTGATGCTCAGTTACGGCGGCGGTGGCCATGAAAACGCAGGCACCTGCCAGATCGGCAACGACAAGGCCGAGCAGGTGCTGCAGGAACTGATCACCCGGATCAACGCCGACGGCTGAATCCGGGCCGCCAGGCCCGCGAACTAAAATGCGCGGGTGAAACCGCTTCTCAACGCCGACCTGCATTGCCATTCCGTCGTCTCCGACGGCACCTTGACCCCCGAAGCCCTGGCCCGGCGCGCCAAGTCCAATGGCGTCGAATTGTGGTCTCTGACCGACCACGACGAAATCGGCGGTCAGGCGCGCGCCGCCGCCGCCGCACGCCAACTGGGCATGTCCTACCTGACCGGAGCCGAAATTTCCGTCACCTTCATCGGCAAGACCGTGCACATCGTCGGCCTGGGGTTCGATGCCAGCGACCCGCGCATGGCTGCCGGCCTGGAACGCACCCGCGGCGGGCGTGGCCAACGTGCCCTGGACATGGCCGAAGGACTGGCCAAGGTCGGCATTCGAGGCGCCTATGAAGGTGCGCTTACCTACGCCGGCAACCGCGAACTGATTTCGCGCACGCATTTCGCCCGCTTCCTGGTCGAAAGCGGTGTCTGCAAGGACACCAGCGAGGTGTTCCGCAAGTACCTGACCGACGGCAAGCCCGGCTTTGTCGAACACCGCTGGGCGACCCTGAAAGACGCCGTGGGCTGGATCCATCAGGCCGGTGGCGTCGCGGTGATAGCCCATCCGGCGCGCTACAAGTTCAGTGCCAACGAAGAATACGCCTTGTTCAGCGAGTTCAAGGACCATGGCGGACGCGCGGTCGAGGTCGTCACCGGCAGCCACTCCGCGGCCGAATATGTGACCTACGCCCAGACCGCCCGCGAGTTCGGACTGGCCGCTTCGCGTGGCAGCGACTTCCACAGCCCGGACGAATCCCATACCGATCTGGGCACGCTGCCGATGTTGCCGGGCGGGCTGACACCGGTGTGGGAGTTGCTGGAATCACGCATCCAGTAGCCGCCGGCCGTTACCGACATGGCGCAATATTTCGAACTGCATCCCGAGAATCCGCAGCCGCGTCTGCTCAAGCAGGCGGTGGCCTTGCTCGAACGCGGTGGTATTTTGGCGGTGCCGACCGATTCCAGTTATGCGCTGGTGTGCCATCTCGACGACAAGGCTGCCGTCGACCGGTTGCGGCGGATCCGCGGCATCGACGACAAGCACCATCTGACGCTGCTCTGTCGCGACCTGGGTGAACTGGCCAACTACGCGCGTGTCGACAACCGGCAATACCGCCTGCTCAAGTCCGTCACGCCGGGCCCGTATGTCTTCATCCTGGACGCGAGCAAGGAAGTCCCGCGGCGCATCAGCCATCCGCAGCGCAAGACGATCGGCATGCGGGTGCCCACGCAGCGCGTGCTCCAGGAGTTGCTGGCACTGCACCAAGGCCCCTTGTTGTCCACCACCTTGATACCACCGGGTGCCACCGAACCCTTGAACGATGCGCAGGAGATCAGGGAGCAGTACGAACGCCTGATCGACGGCGTGCTGGACGCCGGCGCCTGCCCGAACCAGGCAACCACCGTCGTGGACCTGACAGGCGGCGAGGTGGTCTTGCTGCGCCAGGGGCGTGGCGATGTCGCCGCGCTGGGCCTGTGAGTCACTGCACAGCGGCCTCGCAAGAGTGCCTCCTGCCGTGCATGGCGGCAGGCGCCCTGCGAATGGACACGAAGACCTGGGGCGACCCCGCGCCCGCATCGGAGACAATCGCCGCGTGGACACCGCCAACCTGATTCAATCGATCCTGATCTACGCGCTGCCCGTGCTGTTCGCGATCACGGTGCATGAGGCCGCCCATGGTTATGCGGCGCGGCACTTCGGCGACGACACCGCCGATCGGCTCGGGCGCATCACGCTCAACCCGTTCAAGCACATCGACCCGGTGGGCACGATCCTGATCCCGCTGATGCTGCTGTTCGCAACCAAGGGCGCCTTCCTGTTCGGTTACGCCAAGCCGGTGCCGGTGCGTTTCGGCCAGCTGCGCAACCCCAAGCGCGACATGGTCTGGGTCGCGCTGGCCGGACCGGTGTCGAATCTGATCCAGGCGTTTGGCTGGGGCGTGTTGCTGATCGCGTTGCAAGGCGTCGGCGTGCGCGAAATGTTCTTCCTCAAGATGTGCCAGGGCGGCGTGCTGGTCAACGTGGTGATGTTCGTGCTCAACCTGTTCCCCTTGCCACCGCTCGATGGGGGCCGCGTGCTGGTCGGCCTGCTGCCCAACCGGCAGGCGGCGCTGGTGGCACGGATCGAGCCCTGGGGTTTCTTCATCGTCATGGCGCTGTTGTTGATGGGCGTCGTCAGCACCTTCTGGATGCAGCCACTGATGGCGTTGACCTTCGGCCTGCTCAACGCCATCCTGTCCCCGTTCGCCTGGCTGTTCGGTTGATTTCCCCACTTTCTGCACCATGAGCATCACGCGCTTTCTGACTGGCATCACCACCTCCGGCACGCCCCACCTGGGCAACTATGTCGGTTCGATCCGGCCGTCGGTGCGCGCGAGCCTGCGCAGCGATGTCGAGAGTTTCTATTTCCTGGCCGACTACCACGCGCTGATCAAGGTCGAGGAGCCGGCACGGATCCAGCGCTCCACACTGGAGATCGCCGCCAGCTGGCTGGCCGCCGGGCTGGACCCGGAACGTGTCACCTTCTACCGCCAGTCCGACATCCCCGAGATTCCCGAACTCACCTGGTTCCTGACCTGCGTCACCGGCAAGGGCCTGCTGAACCGGGCCCATGCCTACAAGGCCGCTGTCGACAAGAATACCGCTGCCGGTGCCGACACCGACGCCGATGTGAGCGCCGGCCTGTTCATGTACCCGGTGCTGATGGGCGCCGACATCCTGATGTTCAACGCGCACAAGGTGCCGGTCGGGCGCGACCAGGTGCAGCACCTGGAGATGGCGCGCGACATGGCCAACAGCTTCAACCACCGCTACGGGGCACACTTCACCTTGCCTGAAGTCGTGATCGAAGAGTCGGTCGCCACCTTGCCCGGCGTGGACGGACGCAAGATGAGCAAGAGCTACGACAACCATATTGCGCTGTTCGCACCACGAGCGCAGCTGAAGAAGCGCATCGCCGGCATCGTCACCGATTCGCGCGCGCCCGGCGAACCCAAGGAGGTGGATGGTTCTGCCCTGTTCCAGATTTTCCAGGCCTTTGCCAGCGAAGCCGAGACCGCCAGCTTGCGCCAGGCATATGCCGAGGGCATATCCTGGGGCGATGCCAAGGCCATGGTGTTCGAGCGGCTGGACGCCGAAATCACGCCGATGCGGGAACGCTATGAAGCGCTGATGCGCGAGCCCGCGAAGATCGAGGCCATCTTGCTGCGCGGTGCCACCAAGGCCCGCGCCATCTCCACACCCTTCATGGCCACGCTGCGCCAGGCAGTGGGCTTGCGCAACCTGGGAGCCATCAGCAGCCAGGCCAGGACAACCAAGGCCGACAAGGCGGCGCTGCCCAGCTTCAAGCAATACCGCGCGCAAGACGGGCAATTTGCCTTCAAGCTGGTCGACGCCAAAGGTCGGCTGCTGCTGCAAAGCGAGGGCTTCGCGTCACCCAAGGACGCCGGCGCCGCCATCGCACGTCTGCAGCAACTCGGCGCAGCGGCGTTGCCGGCCTTCGAAGGCCAATTGATTGCAGCGGGCGGCGTGTCAGACGAAGAGATCGCAGCCGCATTGCAACAGCTCGCCGACGCCGCCTGACCTGGTTCACACTCGCCGCTGATTTGTGCACATGCAGGCCCCACTGCGCAAGGCCTGCCGGCAAGGCTGACTGCTACAATTGCCCCCGTTCGACACAGGAGAGGTGGCAGAGTGGCCGAATGTACCTGACTCGAAATCAGGCGTACCGCAAGGTACCGTGGGTTCGAATCCCACCCTCTCCGCCAGGGATGCGTTCATAGCCGTCCAGAAAAGTCCGCCAAACCTCCTTGAAAGCCCCTATCCACGGGGCTTTTTCGTTTAGTGCCGTCCAATCAGCCCTATTGCAAGCCAACGTCTGTTGGGGGTATTCTTGGGGGTATGGGGGTATTCGATTGGGGGTATTTCCAGAAAGCACTGAATTCTGGAGTTCGTCATGCCGCTCTCAGACACCGCCATCAAGAAGGCAAAGCCTGGCGCCAAGCCCGGCAAGCTGAGCGACGGCAAAGGCTTGTACTTGCTTGTCAGCCCGGCCGGCTCGAAGCTGTGGCGCTGGAAATACCGTGTGCTCGGTAAGGAGAAGGTCCTGGCGTTGGGCGCTTACCCCGCTGTGTCGCTGGCACAGGCGCGTGAAG
Organism: uncultured Rhodoferax sp.; assembly: GCA_964558425.1. GTDB lineage: Bacteria > Pseudomonadota > Gammaproteobacteria > Burkholderiales > Burkholderiaceae_C > CAISIP01. Next base: position 68,271 of record CAZLDV010000008.1, read on the forward strand.
GTCAGGACAAGGCCCGCAAGATGCTGGCCGCCGGCAGCGACCCCATGGTCATCAGAAAGGCCGACAAGTTGGCAAGCCGGGCGGCCGCTGAAAACTCGTTTGAGTCGGTAGCACGGAAATGGTGGAGTCACTGGAAGCCCGCGCGCAGCGAACAACATGCCGGCCAGGTCATGCGGCGCTTTGAAGCCGATGTCTTCCCGCATATCGGCGCCCGCCCCGTCACAGAAATCCAAGCTTCGGAACTGGTCGCCATGCTGAAAGCCATCTCGGGACGCGGCGCAAATGATCTGGCCCAAAGGGCTCTGCAGACTTCGGGCCAAGTATTTCGCTACGCGATCGCCCATGGTCTGGCCAAGCGAAATCCTGCCGCCGACATAAAGCCCAGCGATGTACTCCCGTCGCGCCAAAAGCAGAATATGGCCCGAATCGATGGCAAGGAGCTACCCGAGTTAATGCGCCGTATCGATGCCTACCAAGGCACGCCCATCACGCGAATGGCCATGAAACTCATGGCAATGACCTTCGTGCGCACGACCGAACTCATCGGCGCACGCTGGGATGAGTTTGACCTTGGAGACATGCGCTGGGACATACCGGCCAGCCGCATGAAGATGAAAACCCCTCATATCGTGCCGATGTCCACCCAGGCCGTAAGCATACTCAAGACCCTGCATCTGGTCACGGGCCATAGCCCTCTGCTCTTTCCCGGCGAAAGGGATCACGAAAAATCGATGAGCAACAACACCATCCTGAAAGCGTTGCAGCGGATGGGTTACAAGGGTCGGATGACCGGGCATGGGTTTCGGGGAGTGGCTTCAACTTTGCTGCACGAGATGGGGTTTGACCACGCCCACATCGAACTGCAGCTTGCCCACCAAGAACGAAACGAGGTGAGTGCGGCGTACAACCATGCGACATACCTCAAGCAGCGGGCAAAGATGATGCAGCACTGGTCGGACTACCTTGACGCATGTACGAAGGAGAAGGAGCTGCCGTTCAAACGAACGAGTGATTGATTCAGGGCGAGCCGCAGTTATGCCAGGGGGCAAAGAT
>CAZLDV010000009.1:0-18862 GCA_964558425.1 uncultured Rhodoferax sp.
AAACGTTCAGCGCAAAACCCGCTGACGTGACGCACGAGTGGTTTGTGATTGACGCGACCGACAAGGTCCTCGGACGAGTAGCCAGCGAAGTTGCTCTCCGTTTGCGCGGCAAACACAAGGCCATTTATACGCCTCACGTCGATACCGGTGACTTCATCGTCATCATCAATGCAGCCAAGCTGCGTGTCACCGGCGCCAAGTCGACCGACAAGATCTATTACAGCCATTCCGGCTACCCCGGGGGCATTTCGTCCATCAACTTCAAGGACATGCAATCCCGTTTCCCGGGCCGCGCGCTCGAGAAGGCCGTCAAGGGCATGCTGCCCAAGGGTCCGCTCGGTTACGCCATGATCAAGAAGCTCAAGGTGTACGGCGGCGCAGAGCATCCGCACACTGCCCAGCAGCCCAAAGCGTTGGAAATTTAAGGAGCCTTCAGAATGATTGGTGAATGGAACAATGGCACCGGCCGTCGCAAATCAAGCGTCGCCCGCGTGTTTCTGAAAAAAGGCACGGGGAAGATCACGGTCAACGGCAAGGACATCCAGCAGTTCTTTGGCCGCGAGACCTCGATCATGATCTGCAAGCAGCCGCTGCACCTGACCAACCATGTCGAGACCTTCGACATCATGGTCAACGTCGCCGGCGGTGGTGAGTCCGGCCAGGCCGGTGCAACCCGCCACGGCATCACCCGCGCGCTGATCGACTACGACGAGACGCTCAAGCCTGAGTTGTCCAAGGCCGGCTTCGTGACCCGCGACGCACGCGAAGTGGAACGCAAGAAAGTCGGCCTGCACGGCGCGCGCCGGCGCAAGCAGTTCTCCAAGCGCTGATTCGCGCACCTGCTGCGATCGCGGCACACGACTCCAGCCGGGGCAAAGCGCCTTGGCTGGGTGTGTGGGCACCACCGCTCTGGTTCTCCCGGTATGCCGGGGCCGGCAGCGCCTTCTTCAAAAGCCGTCCTTGTGGCGGTTTTTTGCATGGCGCATGGCGCATTCAAGCGCATGCAGGACAAGCATCACGGCGTCTTGGAGTCGAAGGACATCACCGATGACCACCGGTCCCTGTTGCTCGACGCTGGCTTCATTCGTCCGGTCATCAAGGGTTGGTACCCGTGGACCGTCGTGCGCGTCAAACGCAGAATGGCCTGCTTGGAGGCTCTTGACGATGCCAGTGCCCGAGGCGCCATCCTGTCGCTCGTACTCTTTTTGAAAGCTGAACTTGAGCAGTGGACGCCCGAGCGCGACCATTCATGGTCAGATGCCTCCGGTGCAAGCCGGCGTGGGTAAACCCACACTGGTATTGGCGGCAAATACAAAATGGCAAGGCGAATGCGTGCCTTGCGTTAGCATGCGGGTAGTTTTACTGAACTGGAGTCGCCCATGAGCGCCGTAGCCGAATCCCTGCCGACCGACATGCCCGATCCGATCCTGTTCACCGACAGCGCGGCTGCCAAGGTGGCGGACCTGATTGCCGAAGAAGGCAACCCTGACCTGAAATTGCGCGTGTTCGTGCAAGGCGGCGGCTGCTCGGGTTTCCAGTATGGATTTACGTTTGACGAAGTCACCAACGACGACGACACGACGATGACCAAGAATGGTGTGTCGCTGTTGATCGATGCGATGAGCTACCAGTATCTGGTCGGCGCAGAGATCGACTACAAGGAAGACCTGCAAGGGGCGCAGTTCGTCATCAAGAACCCCGGTGCGTCGAGCACCTGCGGTTGCGGTTCGAGTTTCTCGACCTGATCCCATGGGCCGCTTGCGCGGCTTCGATCACCGGGGGTAGATTGCCCCCAGTACACGGGCGCCACTGGCGCCCGTGACGCTTGTGAGGCTGCCGGTTTCGCGCCGCAGCGCCTTGCGCGCCAGCCAGGCAAAGGCGGTCGCCTCCACCTGCAGCGGCGGCAGGCCGTGCTGTGCAGACGACTGCACCTCCGCATGCGGCAAGGCCTGCTGCAGGCGCCGCATCAGCGCGCCGTTGAGCGCACCACCCCCACACACGACCAGCATTCGGGTGCCCGGCGCATGGCGCAGCACGTCGTTGGCGCATGTCTGGGCGGTAAGGGCGCACAGTGTGGCCTGCACGTCCGCGGCCGGCAGCCCGCCATGGGGCTGCAACTGCGCCGAGAGCCAGGGCGGATTGAACAGGTCGCGGCCGGTACTCTTGGGCGGCGCCTTGGCCAGATACGGTTCGGCCAGCATCTGCTGCAGCAAGGGGACGTGCACCGATCCACTGTCCGACCAGGCGCCATCGCGGTCGAACGGCTGGCCGGTATGGCGCAGACACCAATGGTCCAGCAGGGCATTGCCGGGGCCGCAATCGAAGCCGAGCAGGACCGACGCTGCGCCCCGCTGCGCGCTGGGCAACACCGTCAGGTTCGCGATGCCGCCGATGTTGAGCACGCAGGTGCGCTCTGACAAGCGCCCGAACACATCCTGGTGGAAGGCCGGGACCAGCGGTGCGCCTTGCCCGCCCGCCGCCACGTCGCGGCTGCGGAAGTCGGCCACCACGTCGATGCCGGTCAATTCGGCCAGCAATGCCGTGTTGTTGAGCTGCACCGTGTAGCCGCTGCCATCGAACTCCTGTGGCCGGTGGCGGATGGTCTGTCCATGCGCGCCGATGGCGCAGACTTGCGCCGGCTGCACGGATGCGGCCTGCAGCAAGCGGTGCACGATCAGGGCATAACTGCGCGCCAGGGCATTGGTGGCCAGCGCGCCGCGGTGTACCTCGTTGGCGCCGGGGCTGTTGAGCGCCAGCAGCTCGGCGGCAAACGGGGCGTCGAACGGTGCGTAGGCATGTTGCACGACGCGCGGCGCGGCGCCGGAAAAATCGACCAGCACACCGTCGACACCGTCGAGCGAGGTGCCCGACATCAGGCCGATGAACAGCGGTGCGTGCTCGGGCGTGGCGTCCGGCGGTAGCTGCCGATGGTTGCCCTCGGGGAGGCGGCCCGCCGGGCTCATGATGCAGTCGGCCCCCGGCCGCTTATTCGAAGCCGACCTTGCCGATCGTGGCGGCTGCCGTCAACTGGACGCGGGCCATCGCGGCTTCGCGGTCGAAGATGGCCTTGGCGGCGGCCGATACCGGGACGGATTCGCTGTTTTGCGCAATCGTCATCGGGTCGTGGTAGACCCCATTGACCCGATACTCGAAATGCAGGTGTGGGCCGGTGGCCCAGCCGGTGGAGCCGACGGCGCCGATCTTCTCGCCTTGCTCGACCTGTTCGCCGCGGTGCACGAAGAGTTGGCTCATGTGGGCGTAGACCGTCGTGATGTGGTTGCTGTGCGCCACATAGACCACGTTGCCGTAGCCGTTTTGCCAGCCGGCAAACTCGACCACGCCATCGCCGACGGTGCGAACCGGTGTGCCGGTGACGGCCGCATAGTCGACGCCGTTGTGCGCGCGCCATTCTTTCTTGATCGGGTGGAAACGCATCTGGAAGCCGCTGGAGATGCGCGAGAACGCCAGGGGTGCGGCCAGAAAGCTGTGCCGCATGCTCTTGCCATCGAGCGTGTAATAGCTGCCTTTGGATTCGTCTTCCTTGAACCACATCGCCTGCAGCGTCTTGCCGTTGTTGACGAATTCGGTGCTCAGCACGCGCCCGTTGCGCAGCGGTTCGCCGTCGCCTTCGAGGGTTTCATAGACGATCGAGAACCGGTCGCCCTTGCGCAGCGCACGGTGGAAGTCGATGTCGCTGGAAAAAATTTCGGCCACCTGGATCGCGATCGGATCGGGGATGCGCGATTCGTCGGTGGCCGCGAACAGCGATGTCTCGATGACCCCGCTCACCAGGCGCGACGCTGCCACCAGTGGCGCGGTCTCGATGCGGGAACCGAAACCCTTGTCGGTCTTTTCGACCACCAGGCGCTTGAAGGTTCCGTCGTCATCGGGTGCCCAGCGCGCGGTCAGGCGCAACAGCCGGTTGTCGTCGGTGGCTTCGACGCGGACGTTGCGGCCGGCGCGACCGAGCAAGGCCTGCCTGGCCAGCGTGTCGGTGCGCAGATGCGCTGCGGCGACCGGATCGTCGATGCCCAGGCGCTTGAGCAGGCTGTCGGCGCTGTCACTGGAGCGGGTGAGGTCGGAGCGGTAGAGCCGCAGGGCGTGTTCCGCCAGTTCGTCGATCTGCGCCTGGATCGGCAGTGGCTCGACCGACTCGGTGATCTGCGAGACCGCAAGGTCGGAGGCGTCGGGCGCCAGGGATGCGATGGATAACGAGCCAGCGCCCAGCAGCATGGCTGCCACGACACCGGTGAGTCGCCTGGGATGCCGCGCAATGGCGCGGCCGGTAGCAGTGCAGATCGCTCCCACTACGGCAAGAGTACCGTGAGTCAATTCGGGTGTCCCAACGTATTCGAGTTATTGGCGACGGCCATGCACTACCGCCGCGTTACTCCTGGTGCGACTTAGAATCGGGCGCCAGGAAAAGCGGAAATTATAGCGACGCACCCTTGTCACGCAAGCGAAAAAAGCGACATGAATGTAACCACCAAGACCGACATTCCGATCACCGACGAGGTCCGCGCAGCACTGGCGGTCAGCCTGCGTGGTTGCGACGAACTGCTGCCCCAAGAGGACTGGGTGCGCAAACTGGCCCGGTCGCAGGCCAGTGGTGCTCCGCTGCGCATCAAGCTGGGGCTCGACCCGACGGCGCCCGACATCCATATCGGACACACGGTGGTGCTCAACAAGATGCGCCAGCTGCAGGACCTCGGGCACACCGTGATCTTCCTGATCGGCGACTTCACCAGCATGATCGGCGACCCGTCGGGCCGCAACACCACCCGACCGCCGCTGACACGCGAACAGATCGAGGCCAACGCGCAGACCTATTACCAGCAGGCATCGATGGTGCTGGACCCGTCACGCACCGAAATTCGCTACAACAGCGAGTGGAGCGATCCGCTGGGTGCCCGCGGCATGATCGAATTGGCGGCGCGTTACACGGTGGCGCGCATGATGGAGCGCGATGATTTTGCCAAGCGGTTCAAGGAAGGGCGCTCGATCAGCGTGCACGAGTTCCTCTACCCGCTGATGCAGGGCTATGACAGCGTCGCGCTCAAATCGGATCTGGAGCTTGGCGGCACGGATCAGAAATTCAACCTGCTGGTGGGTCGCCATCTGCAGACCGAATACGGCCAGGAGCCGCAGTGCATCCTGACCATGCCGCTGCTCGAAGGGCTCGACGGCGTGGAGAAGATGTCCAAGAGCAAGAACAACACCATCGGCATCTGCGAGGAGGCCAACTCCATGTTCGCCAAGGTGCTGAGCATTTCCGATGTGCTGATGTGGCGCTGGTACACCTTGCTGAGTTTTCGCACCGAATCGGAGATCGCCGCACTCAAGGCCGAGGTCGCGGAGGGGCGCAATCCGAAGGACGCCAAGGTGGCGCTCGCGCGCGAGATCACCACCCGCTTTCACTCGGCCGCCGCCGCCGACGCAGCGCAGCGCGATTTCGCCCATCGCGCCCAGGGCGGAATTCCCGACGAGGTCCTCAAGCTGGCGCTGCCCCTGGAAGACGGCGCGCCGGTTGGCATCGGCAAACTGCTCAAGCTCGCCGGCCTGACGGCCTCCAGCGGCGAAGGCAACCGCCTGATCGACGGCGGTGGTGTCCGCATCGACTCGCAGACGGTCAGCGACAAGGGCCTCAAGCTGGGCGCCGGCACCTATGTCGTGCAAGTGGGCAAGCGCAAGTTCATGCGCATCACGCTGGCCTGAATCCGTTCCGGGCCCTGCCCGGCGCCATGGCCGACAATGCCGGCCATGCGATTCCTTTCCGACCACTTCCTGACGCCGACGGCCTTGTTGAAGGCATCGGTGGTGGTGGCGATTGTCACCATCACGCTCAAGACGATGGCGTGGCAGATCACCGATTCCGTCGGTCTGCTGTCCGACGCGATGGAGTCGGTCGTGAACCTGGCCAGCGCCTTGTTCGCCTTGCTGATGGTGACGATCGCCAAGCGGCCCGCCGATGCCGATCACCCGTACGGACACCACAAGGCCGAGTATTTTTCCTCCGGCTTCGAGGGGCTGCTGATCATTGGCGCCGCTGGCGGCATCATCTGGGCCGCCGTGCAGCGTTTGCTGGACCCGCAGCCTCTGACAGCCATTGGCTGGGGCCTGGCGTTGTCGGTGATCAGTTCGGTATTCAACGGGCTGCTGGCCTGGGTCATGCTGCGCGCGGCGCGCCAGCACCGTTCGATCGCACTGGAGGCCGACGGCAAGCACCTGATGACCGACGTCTGGACCTCCGTCGGTGTCGTGGTCGGTATCGCGCTGGTGGGCGTCACCGGTTGGTTGTGGCTCGATCCGGTGGTGGCCATCGGTGTGGCGATCAACATCGTGCGCGAGGGATTCCACCTGGTCTGGCGCTCGTCGCAGGGGCTGATGGACGAAGCACTGGAGCCCGAACTGCAGCAGCAGATCGAACGCACGCTGCAGGAATTCGACCATCCCACCATCCGCTTCGACCATGTCAACACCCGGCGCTCGGGCCAGCGGCGGTTTGTCGACCTGCACATGCACATGCCGTCCAACTGGACGCTGGGGCGCGCCGCGGCGCTGCGCATGAGCGTGGAGCAGGCGCTGATGAGCGCGGTGCCGGGTTTGCGCGCCACCATCGAGCTGCTGCCCAGCAACGTCGAGTCGCATTTCGAAGACGAACAGGATCTGCTGTGATTGCCCTGCTGCAACGTGTGAGCCAGGCCAGCGTGACGGTCGAAGGCCAGGTGATCGGCCAGATCGGTGCCGGCTTGCTGGTGCTGCTGTGTGCCGAGCCACTGGACACCGAACGCCACGCCGACCGGATGCTGGCCAAGATACTCAAGCTGCGCATCTTCGGCGATGCCCATGGCAAGATGAACCTCAGCGTGCAGGACGTGCAGGGCGGCTTGCTGGTGGTGAGCCAGTTCACGCTGGCGGCAGATACCGCGGGCGGCAACCGGCCGGGTTTCACCAAGGCCGCGGCGCCCGAACGCGGCCTGCATCTGTACCGGTATTTTCTGGAGCAGGCGCGGGCGCTGCATCCGGTGGTGCAGAACGGCCAGTTCGGCGCGCAGATGCAGGTTGCGCTGGTCAATGACGGGCCGATCACGATACCGCTGCGTATCGACCCAGCCGCCTGAGGCGCCCGTCAGTCGTAGGGGTTGGCGACACCCAGCCCGGCGAGGACCGCGGTTTCCCGCGCCTCCATGCGGCGCGCATCGGCAGCGCCGGTTTCGTGGTCCCAGCCTTGTGCATGCAGGCTGCCGTGCACGATCAGGTGCGCGTAATGGTCTTGCAGTGCGCGGCCCAGCTCGCGTGCCTCGCGCGCGACCACCGGCGCGCACAGGACCAGGTCGGCGCAGAGTGGTGTGGCGTCGTAGCCGAAGGTCAGCACATTGGTGGCGTAGTCCTTGTGCCGGTAGTCGCGGTTGAGCGTGCGGCCTTCGGCTTCACCGACGATGCGTACCGTGATCTGCGCGTCGCGCTCCAGCGCGTGGCGGATCCAGCGCGTGACACGGTGGCGCGGCAATGCCGCGCGGTGCCGCTCGGCGTCCTTCGCATCGAGCGCGAACTGCAGTGACAAGGCCAGTTGATGCAACATGCGTATGCGCCGGGGGCTCAGCGCGCACGTTTGCGGGCCGCGGCTTTCACGGGGGTTGGATCGTCGGGCGGTTCGCCGCGGCGCATGTCGTAGGCGTCGACGATGCGCGCCACCAGCGGATGGCGCACCACGTCGGCGCTGGTCAGTCGCGTGATGGCGATGCCCTTGACCCGGCGCAGGATCTGCTCGGCCTCGACCAGGCCGCTGAGTTGCGACTTGGGCAGGTCGATCTGGCTGACGTCGCCGGTGACCACCGCCTTGGCGCCGAAACCGATCCGCGTGAGGAACATCTTCATCTGCTCGGGCGTGGTGTTCTGCGCTTCGTCCAGGATGATGAAGGCGTTGTTCAGCGTGCGCCCGCGCATGAAGGCCAGTGGTGCAACCTCGATCGCCTGGCGCTCGAACGCCTTTTGCACCGCGTCGAATCCCATCAGTTCATACAGCGCGTCGTACAGCGGACGCAGATACGGGTCGATCTTCTGGTTCAGGTCGCCGGGCAGGAAGCCCAGCCGTTCGCCCGCCTCCACCGCCGGGCGCGTCAGCACGATGCGCTGCACCGCGCTGCGTTGCAGCGCATCCACCGCGCAGGCCACCGCCAGATAGGTCTTGCCGGTGCCAGCGGGCCCGATGCCGAAGGTCACGTCGTGGTGGGTGATGTTGTCCAGGTAGGTGGCCTGGTTCTGCGTGCGGGGCTTGAGGTCGGCGCGGCGCGTCTGCAACCCCGGCCCCTGTGCGTCGTTCATGTCGCTGTCACCGGCCAGCATCAGCTGCACCGTGGCCGTGTCGATCGGGCGGTCGGCCATTTCGTACAGCGCCTGCAGCATCTCCATGCCGCGACGGGCGTTGTCCTTGAGTCCCTCCACCTTGAACTGCTCATGGCGATGCGCAATCCGTACCTGCAGGCCGGTTTCGATGGTGCGCAGATGCGTGTCCGTGGGGCCGCACAGGTGGGTGAGCCGGGTATTGTTGGGTGGCGAGAAGAGGTGTCTGAGGATCACGTTGATAATTCCGGCGTGGGTACCGCGGTGGCGCCCGCGACAGGGAAGGACAGGTTACTCCATGATAGGCAAGTTGACCGGCATCCTCGGTGAAAAAAGCCCGCCGCAGGTGCTGGTGGAGTGTGGCGGCGTGGGGTACGAGGTGTTCGTGCCGATGAGCACGTTCTACAACCTGCCGGCGCGTGGCGAGCCGGTCAGCCTGTTGACGCATTTCGTGGTGCGCGAGGATGCCCAGGTGTTGTACGGCTTTGGCAGCGCGGCCGAGCGCGAGTCGTTCCGGCAACTGATCAAGATTGCCGGCGTCGGTCCGCGCACCGCGCTGGCGGTGTTGTCGGGCATGACCGTATCGGACCTGGCCCATGCGGTGACCAGCCAGGAATCGGCCCGGCTGATCAAGGTGCCCGGGATTGGCAAGAAGACCGCGGAGCGCTTGCTGCTCGAACTCAAGGGCAAGCTGGGTGCCGATATCGGCGCGCCTGCCGCGGCCGGTGACGATGCGCAAGCCGACATCCTGCAGGCGCTGGTGGCGCTGGGTTACAGCGACAAGGAGGCCGCGCTCGCGCTCAAGATTCTGCCGCCCGGCGTGGGCGTGAGCGAAGGCATCAAGCTGGCGCTCAAGTCCTTGTCGCGCGGCTGAGCACGTCCGCCGGGCCGAGGGCAGCGTCCCTCGATGCCCGGCTGGTCACGTGACCGGGTGGCGGCGTGGTGTCGCCGTCAGGCGGCTTCGCGCAGGAACGCAGCGCCATCTTCGATGGCCTGCATCGCGATCGGCTCCAGCCGCGAGTAGTGCAGAAAGCTGTGCAGCACACCTTCATAGACCTTGAGCGTGTGCGCAACGCCGCGTTCCTTGCAGAACGCGGCCAGCGCCAGTGAATCGTCGCGCAGCGGGTCATACGCCACGGCACCGATGAAGGTGGGCGGCAATCCGGCCATGTCGGACGCCAGCAGGTCGGCGCGTGGATCGTCTCGGTCTTCGGGCCTGGCCATGTAGTGGCTCTTGTAGATCTTGCCGTCTTCATCGCCCAGTCCGTCCAGATCGGACCATCCGTACAGGCGCTTGGAGGCCGAGTCCCTGAGTCCGAAACCGCCGTAATACAGCAGTTGCGCGCAGATCCTGGGCTGGTTGCCCGACGCGCGGGCCTGCAGGCTTGCGCCCAGGCTCAGATGGGCGCCGGCCGAATCACCTGCCACGGCAATGCGTCGTGCATCGAGGCCCAGCTCGGCGGCATGGGTGGCCACATGGGTCAATGCAGCGAACACCTGCTCGGATTGCACCGGAAATTTCTTCTCGGGCGCCAGCGTGTAGTCCACCGCCAGCACGGCCCACCCGCTCTTTTGCGCCAGCAGGCGGCAGATGCGGTCATGGGTGTCCAGGTTGCCCAGGATGTAACCGCCACCATGGGAATAGACAACCACCGGCAACACCGCGGCATCGGTGGGTTTGTACAACCGCAGTGGCACGTTGCCGTGCGGGGTGTCCAGTGACAGGTCCCGCACGGCGTGCAGTTCCACCGGGACAGCGTTCCAGTAGCGCCGTTCATGGTTGTAGCCGGCGCGCATGACGCTCAGCGCGTCGGTTGCAGCGCCCGGTTGCCGGGGCAGGTTGGCGTATTGTTCGCGGCTCTTTTCAACCGCAGCCTGGCTTTGTGGTGTCAGGCGCGACCAGATATCGACTTTGGGCATGAGCGGGGTCCATTCGTTCCGACACGGCGTCGGGTCGGTCCGATTGTGCCCGACCGATGTGGCCATGCCTGCGGTGCAAGCCGGTGTGCCGCCATTGGGCAGCAACAGGTCGCAGCGCGGATACCCGAAGGTTCCGATGCTATTGCGCGTCGCGGATCACCCGGCCATTGATGGCCTGTGTCGGCCGTGCGTTGTTGGGGAACTGCTGGGCAAACAGGCGCAGCTGGTCCTGGCTCAGCGTCACCGGCTGCTTGAGGATCATCCAGAGCACCTCTTCGGTACACGGTGGTGTGGTCAGCGAGCCCATGAACTGGTAGTAGCGCCGGTCCTTGGGCAGCAACTGCGACAACGCCACCGAGCCCGGTGGCATCGCGACCTGGTCGCCCGGACCCAGCGGCATGTAGGTCCAGAACGCGTTGATGGCCGCATTGGCCTCGCCCGGCTCCAGCAAGACGGCGACCACGGCGATCCGGCCCAGATAGTCCTTGTGCACCAGGTGCGCCACCATCGCGAAACCGCGGTTGTTGATGCGTTCCTCGCTCGGGTGGTGAAAGTGCACTTGCATCAGCTGGTAGCGCGAGCCGCGCACCGTGATGCCATTGTCACCATGCACGTCGATCGCGATCGTGTGGCCGTTGTTCACGACCGTGGCGCTGCTGGTGCTGTAGTCGAAGCCGATCGCCTCGGCCGGGCCGCGCAACGTGATCGAGTCGTCGATGTTGATGGGAGACTGTCGCTTGCCGGCCGCGCAGGCGGCAAATTCCGGCTTCAGGCTGGCCCAGGCCTGTGGCCCGTTGGCGCCGGCGTAATCCCATTGCGCGGCGGCGCTGTCGTGGGCCGGCTCGATGATTTCTTCGATCGGCTCCTTGCGCGCCGCCAGCGCAGCGGCTTTGGCGCGAAGGGCGGCGCGATGGGCCTTGGGTTTGGCTGGCGCCGCCGTGCCAACGCCAGTCCCGGCTGCGGACGCGCCAACCACCAGTTCCTTGCCCCGTACCACGCCAGCTTCGAGCGCCTGGCGCACCTGCTGGCCAATCTCTTTCGGGGTTGGTCGCGTCGCCGGCTTGGTGGCGGCCTCCTGGGCCAGCGCAGGCAGGGCCCACAGACAGACCAGTCCGATGCAGAACAGCAGGCGCTTGCGCCGACGACGTGACGGTGCGAGGGGAACAATCGAGGCCATGGGTTGCTATCGGCACAATCGGCCGATGACTTGAATGCGCCCGGCTTGGCCCAGGGCCGCGCAGTATAGTCAGGCGTTCCTTTTGACAGCAGTCCCGACCAGCCGCGCATTGTGACCATCCACACCGACGATTTTGCAACTGCGCCCGCACGCCAGGTGTTGTCGGCCTCGGCCGCGTCGCCCAACGAGGAGGTGGTCGAACGCGCGTTGCGGCCCAAGCTGCTGGACGAATATGTCGGGCAAGCCAAGATCCGCGAGCAGCTGGAGATTTTTGTCGGCGCGGCGCGCAAGCGTTCGGACGCGCTGGACCATGTGCTGCTGTTCGGGCCGCCGGGCCTGGGCAAGACGACGCTGTCGCACATCATCGCGCATGAACTCGGCGTGAACCTGCGCCAGACCAGTGGCCCGGTGCTGGAAAAACCCAAGGACCTGGCTGCGCTGCTGACCAATCTGGAGAAGAACGACGTCCTGTTCATCGACGAGATCCACCGCCTGTCGCCGGTGGTCGAGGAAATCCTGTACCCGGCGCTGGAGGACTACAAGATCGACATCATGATCGGCGAAGGGCCGGCGGCGCGATCGATCAAGCTCGATCTGCAGCCGTTCACGCTGGTTGGCGCGACAACGCGCGCCGGCATGTTGACCAACCCGCTGCGCGACCGGTTCGGCATCGTCGCGCGGCTGGAGTTCTATTCGGCCGACGAACTGGCGCTGATCGTGCGCCGCAGCGCCGGCCTGCTCAAGGTGCCGCTCGAGGACGACGGCGGTTTCGAGATCGCGCGCCGTTCGCGCGGCACGCCCCGGATTGCCAACCGCCTGCTGCGCCGGGTGCGCGACTACGCCGAGGTCAAGGGCAGCGGCGCGATCACGCTGGACATGGCCAACCGCGCATTGGCGATGCTGGACGTCGATCCGCAAGGCTTCGACGTGATGGACCGCAAGTTGCTGGAGGCGGTGGTGCACCGCTTCGACGGCGGACCGGTCGGGCTGGACAACGTTGCCGCAAGCATCGGTGAAGAGCGCGAGACGATCGAGGACGTGATCGAGCCGTACCTGATCCAGCAAGGCTTTCTGCAGCGCACCCCACGCGGGCGCATCGCGACGCTGGCCGCCTACCGGCATCTGGGCGTTGCGCCACCGAGCCGCAGCGGCGCCGACATGTTCGGCAGCTGAAGGGTCCATGATGCGTCGCTGGATGCGGGTCGGGCTGGTGCTTGCGGCGTTGGCGCTGGTCGTCGTCGCGGCCTTTGTGTGGATGCACCGGCCGGTGCTGGTGGACGTGGTCGAGGTCCACCAGGCGCCTTTGGTGCGGACCTTGCAGTTCGCTGCCCGGGTCGAGGCCTTGTCGCGGGTCGATGTCGGCAGCACCGTCACTGGCCGGGTCGCGCAGGTGCTGGTGCGCGAGGGTGACACGGTGCGCGCGGACGCCGTGCTGGTGGAGCTGGAGGCGGCCGAACTGCGCGCCGCGCTGCGCCAGGCGCAGGCATCGCAGGTCCAGGCCCAGGCGCGCCTGGCCGGCCTGCGCAGCACCGGGCGTGGCAATGCGCAATCGGGCGTGGCGCAGGCGCAGGCGGCCCATGATGCCGCCCAGTCGGAATTTGCGCGGGTGCAGCAGCTGGTGGCGCAAGGGTTTCTGAGTCCGTCGCGTCTGGACGAGGCACGCCGCGCGCGCGACATGACGGCAGCCCAGCTGGCCGGCGCACGCTCCCAGGCGCAGGCCGTCGGCGAACAGGGTACCGAGGTGGCGCAGGCCCAGGCACAGTTGACGCTGGCGCAGGCCAGCGTCGTTGCCGCACAGGCGCGGCTGGCGCAAACCCGGTTGCGGGCGCCAACCGATGCGAAGGTACTGGCCCGGCTGGTCGAACCGGGACAGATCGTCCAGCCCGGCAAGGCCTTGTTGACGCTGGCACTCGATGGTCCGACCCGGGTCAGCGCCCAGGTCGACGAACGTTTCCTCGACCAGCTGGCGATCGACCAGAGCGCTGCGGTGGTGGCCGATGCGTTCCCGGGGCGCCGCTTCGCGGCCCGGTTGCTGTCGATTGCGCCCGCGGTGGATCCGCAGCGCGGGGCCATCGAGATCAAGTTCGCGTTGCTGGAGGCGCCGCCGGCGTTCCTGCGCGAGGACATGACGCTGTCGATCGAGGTCGAGACCGGCCGTCGCGCGCGTGCGCTGGTGTTGCCGATCGCGGCGCTGGTGCATCCGCAGGATGCCGATGCGGCCCGGGTGCGGGTGATCGAGGATGGGCGGATCGCCGAGCGCGATGTGGTCCTGGGCCTGCGCACGCTGGGTGCCGCCGAAGTGCGCAAGGGCCTGTCCGAAGGCGACGAGGTGGTGCTCGACATGCTGCTACCCGTGGGGCGACGTGTGCGCGCGCGCGTCGTCGAGCCCGATCTGCGTGACCCCACGGCCAAGGCGGCCGCGGGCAGTGGCGCGGCGCAGGTGACCAACATGATGGGGCGTTAGCCTGTGATCACCCCGGTGGCCTGGCTCGGCTTCGAGATCCGCGTGGCGGTGCGCTTCCTGCGCGAGGGTCGGCTGCAAACGGTGCTGATCATGGTGGGCGTCGCGGCCGGCGTCGCGGTGATTGCCTATATTTCGGCGCTGATCACCGGGCTGCAGAAAAACACCTTCGACAAGACGCTGGGCGGGCAGCCGCATGTGACGCTGCAGGCGCGCGATGACACGGTCACGCCGGCACGCCTGGCCGAGCGTGGCGTCATGGTGTTCAGCGACACCCAGTCCAAGGCACAGCGCCTGCGCTCGGTCGCCAACTGGCAGACCTTGTTGCCCTTGCTGGAGCAATGGCCGGGTGTCGCGGCGGTGTCGCCGATCGTCGCTGGCGGTGGTCTGGCGATCCGCGGCGAAGCGACCCAGTCGGTGGCGGTGTCGGGCGTGGAGCTGGATCGTTACGACAAGGTGGTGCGTCTGCGCGAGAAGGTGGTCGACGGCACGGCCCGGTTGGAGCCGGGTGAGGGCATCATCGGTGTCGAACTGGCGTCCGACCTCGGACTGCGCCCAGGCGACCGTTTCAGTGTGCTGACCGGCAGCGTCAGCGAGACGGTGCGGGTGACGGCACTGGTCGACCTGGGTGTGCGTGAACTGAACCGGCGTACCGTCATCGTCCCGCTGCGGCTGGCGCAAAGCCTGCTTGGCCTGCCGGGAGGCGCAACCAGCCTGGAGCTGGCGCTGAGCGATGTCTGGGTCGCGAAAGACATCGCGGCGGACATGCGGCGCCAGTTTCCGTACAAGGTCGAGAGCTGGCAGGAAACCAATGCGCAACTGGTCTCCGCCCTCAATGCGCAGTCCGTTGCCACCGGTCTGATCCGCGTCATCGTGTTGCTGGTGGTGGTGCTCGGTATCGCCAGCGTGCTGGTGGTGTCGGTGGTCCAGAAGCGCCGCGAGATCGGCATCCTGCGTGCGATGGGCGCAACCCGGGGTCAGATGGTGCGGGTGTTTCTGGTCCAGGGGGGCATCGTCGGTGCGCTCGGATCGGTGCTGGGCCTGGGGCTGGCGCTGCTGATGATCTTCGTGTTCACGGCCTTCGTGCGCGGTTCGGATGGAGCGCCGCTGTTTGCCATCACCCTGCCGGCCGCGCTGGCCGTGCAGGTGGCGCTGATCGCCAGCGTGTGTGGCGTGATCGCGGCCATTGCACCGGCGCGGCGTGCCGCGGCGATGGACCCGGCGCAGGCCATCCGGATCTGATCCTGTGCCCGACAAGCCGGCATCCACACAGGGCGAGAGCCTGATCGCGCTGCACGAGGTGCGCAAGTCCTACAACATCGGCCTGCCCAGTGAAGCCGAGGTCTTGCACGGCTTGACCTTGACCATCGATCGCGGCGAGTTCATGGCGCTGATCGGGCCCTCGGGTTCGGGCAAGAGCACCTTGCTCAACATCATCGGCTTGCTGGAACACCTGACCGCGGGCAGTTACCGGATCAATGGCACCGCCGTTGCGTCGCTCGACGACCGAGCCTTGACGCTGCTGCGGCGCGACACGATCGGTTTCGTGTTCCAGTTCCACCATCTGCTGCCGGCATTCACCGCGCTGGAGAACGTCACCATGCCGGGGCTGATCCGCGAGGGCCGCGTCAGCGCGCAGCAACGCGACCGGGCGCGCGAACTGCTGGCGGCCGTGGGTTTGTCCGACGCGATGGGCAAGCGGCCGTCGGAGTTGTCCGGCGGCATGCAGCAGCGCGTGGCGATTGCCCGCGCGCTGGTGTTCGACCCGCCGCTGGTGCTGGCCGACGAGCCCACCGGCAACCTCGACACTGCCTCGTCCGACGGAGTGTTCGAAGAATTGCGCCGCATGCACCGTGAGCGCCACACCTCGTTCGTCATCGTCACCCACGATCCGCGGCTGGCGGCGCGCTGCGACCGTGTGGTGGAACTGGTGGATGGGGCGATTGCGCGCGATGAGGACACTGCTGCCAACGTGGCGTAGCGCCGTGCGCGGCTGCCGCGATCAACGCCGACGTTTCCTGCGAGACCCGCGCAGGCGGATTTCGCGTGTCAGTGCCATGGCGTCGGCAGCTTGCAGCGCCGACCTGTCTTTCGTGTTCGCCGGTGCATCGGTGTCTGGTTTGACATGCAACACGATCAGGATCTGCGCCAGGTAATAGGTCGACAACACCCACAGGCTGGACAGGGGCACCGGCATGATGAACCGGTTGATCGCGATCAGCGTGTCGCTGAGCATGAAGACGCAGGCGCCTGCTGCGACCAGCATCGCGGCGCGGCCTTGCAGGGCGTCGGCCCGGCCGATCGCCTGCGCGGCCATCAGGCTGATGACCAGGACGTAGGCGCTGACCGCGGCCTTGAGAACCGGATCAGCCAGCGAGCCCCACAGAATCAGCAACATCGCCAACCCCACGCCGAGCGCCATGGCCAAGGCGCCGCGGTTGGGGAACCAGGGCAGTTGCTGGCGAAACAGCGCGATGTAACACAGGTGCGCCAGCAGGAACGCGGCCAGGCCGGCGATGAACAGGTTGGCCGGCAGCATCAGCAGGATGTCGCCCGCCAGCGAGGCGACGAGGGCAGCCACCAGCAACCACGGCTTCGGGCCGCCGTCGTCTCGGCGCAGGACCAGCCCAATGGCCAAGACCATGGTCAGCGGCTTGAACAGCCAGTGCAGCTCGCGCAGACCCAGCGTGGCACTGGCGGTGGCCAGCACCGCCGATGCGACCAGCAACGCGGCCCCTGCGCCCAGCCGCGACTGCAGTACCGCGCCCAGGGTCCAGAAGGTCACCAGCAAGGCGGCGCTCCAGACCGCCACGGCCGTGGCACTGTGCGCATGCGCAGTCCACAACAGCGCCCCGACGCCGCCCAGCAGCAGCAGGAATCCGGCGGCCACGAACAGCATGGCCGCGCGGCCCACCGGCGGGTCATATCGTTGCACCCGGTTGATGTCGAACGCCGGTTTCGGCCAGCGTGCGGCGACATCCGGTGGGCGCCAACCGGGTGGTTTGATCCATACCAGTACCTTGTCGCGCCAGCTGCGCGCGCGCCAGCTGTCCTGAGCCAGCTGCGTGTAGACCTCCAGGTTGGCCCACAGGGGGTCCCAGCTGCGCAGGTCGCCACGGGTGCCGTAGACGCAGGGCTCGTCCTCTTCCCGAAAAGTGCCGAACAGCCGGTCCCACAGGATCAGGATGCCGCCATAGTTCTTGTCCAGATAGGGCTCGTTGACGGCGTGGTGGACCCGGTGGTTGCTGGGTGAGCAGAACACGCGGTCGAACCAGCCCAGTTTGCGCACCAGCTCGGTATGCACCCAGAACTGGTACAGCAGGTCGATCAGCGCGACGATGCCGAACACCGGCGGCGGCACGCCGGCCAGCGCCATCGGCAGGAAAAACACCCAGCCGAGCAGGGCGCCGCTGCTGGTCTGGCGCAATGCGGTGGACAGGTTGTAGTGCTGGCTCTGGTGGTGCACCACATGGGCAGCCCAGAACACCGCGACCACGTGGCCGGCGCGGTGCAGCCAGTAGTAGCAGAAATCGTAGAACACCAGCGCCAGCACCACGCCGTACCAGGTGCTCCAGAACGCCAGGTCCGGGAACAGCGCGATCCTGTGGAAAACCGCGCTGTAGATGCCGACCGCCAGCAGCTTGGTGAACAGCCCGCTGAGCTGGCTCAGGCTTCCCAGGCTCAGGCTGTTGATCGCATCGCTGAACCGGTACACCACGACGCCGCGATGGCGCGACCACAAGAATTCGCCCAGCATCATCAGCAGGAACACCGGGATCGCGAGAACGATGATCTGGCTGGCGGTCATGGTGCTTGTACGGCAGGTGGCTGTGCAGAAGGTGTTTGGCGCGGGCCGTTCTGTCTTGGATGCCTGGGTTCAGGCGGTGGTTTCGTCGCGCCAATCCGCTTCCAGATGGCGGGTGTCGGACCAGCCGACCAGACTCATGCCCTGGGGTGTCCACAACAGGCGGTTGATGCTGGCGTTGCCCAACTCCCAGCTTCGCCGCGCATCGAGCGACTGGCGGGTCGCCAGGCGGTACATCACGTCGAGCACGCCGCCATGCGCCACCAGCACGATCTGTTCGCCCGGATGGCGACGCGCCAGCGCATTGGTGGCGGTCTGGACACGTTCACCCAGTGCGAGCAGTGTTTCGCCACCCGGCGCCGCCCAGTCCGGGTCGCGTGCACGCCAACGCGCCGTGTCGAGTGGAAACTCCCGTTCCAGATCGACGAAGGTGCGGCCTTCGAAGTCGCCGAAGCCGCGTTCACGCAGCCGTTCGTCGGTGGCAACGTCGAGGTCCAGCGCCCTGCCAATGCGGCGTGCGGTCTCGTATGCGCGCGCCAGGTCGCTGCTGTAGATCGCCGCCACCGACTCGCCTGCCTGCGCCAGCACCTGCGCCGCGCGCCCGGCCTGCCACTGACCCCGGTCGTTGAGCGGTATGTCGCGCAGGCCCTGGATGCGGGCGCTGGCATTCCAGTCGGTCTCGCCATGGCGCACGGCGATGATGCGGGTGGGTTCCATGGGATGATTTTAGGAGCCGTTGCGCGAACGTTGATCTCTCCAGGAGGTCAAGAACCAGTATCCCAGCGCCAGCATTTGCGGGAACAACCGCATGGTGTTGAACGTCGGCGGCAACAAGTACAGACTTGTGGTGGAAATGCAGTACCGGGCCGGCATCGTCTGGGTGAAATTCGTCGGTACCCATGCCCAGTACGACCGGATTGACGTGGAGAACGTGAGTGAATATCAAGCCGATTCGAAACGACGGCGACCTGAAGGCGGCTTTTCGCCGGCTGGAGTCTATCTTTCAGGCCGAGGAGCAAACCCCTGAGGCGGACGAGCGCGACGTGCTCGTGACCCTCGTTGAGGCATTTGAGAACAAGCACTATGACTTCGGTCCTAAGTGAGAGCCGGGGTCAGTTCCCTACCTTGCACCTGAGAGGTACAAGGTATGGAACTG
>CAZLDV010000009.1:18962-66458 GCA_964558425.1 uncultured Rhodoferax sp.
CCCATACCATGCACCTGAGCGGTAAAGCGTATGCGGCTCTCGCCTTTGTATCTGTTGGACAAGTCTTTCCGGCCTTCCAAAACAAGAATGCAGACACCCCCCACAATCGGAGGTACCCATCCGGCACGGGAGTAGCAGCGTCTGGCTACAACCCACCCGCACCACCATGAACCGATTGCAGTCAGAACTCGATCGCCTGTACCTCCCCCGCACAGAGCAGGGTCGTGGTGAAGCCGAGGCGCAGCCAGCGGCGCTGATAGACCCATCGGGCAGGGTGCGTGCCATGGTGATGGCGTTGGCAGGGCCGCCGGATTGGGAGGCCTTGTCCAGCGTCTGGCGCGGTGTACAAATCGAGCTCGAACTTCCTGCCCCGGCGATCGCCGTCTCCGGTGTCGATGCGCTTGAGCTGTGGTTCTCGCTCGCAGAGCCGATCGCGGTTGCGCAGGCGCATGCGTTCTTGGAAGGATTGCGGCAGCGGTTTCTGGCGGATATCAAGCCCGGCCGCGTTCGCCTGATGCCGACCTCGGACGCGTCAAAGCAGCGCCAGTTCATCCATGCCGCGCTGGTGCCGGCGCTGCAACCGGGCAGCGGCAACTGGTCCGCCTTTCTGGCGCCCGATCTGGTGCCGGTTTTTGCCGACACGCCGTGGCTCGACATTGCGCCCAATGAAGAAGGGCAGGCCACCTTGTTGCGCACGATCGCGGTGATGACGCCGTCTGCCTTCGAGGCGGCGTGCGCGAAGCTCGGGCTGACCGTGCAGCCGCAGATGTCGACCCCTGTGGTGGCCGCCAGCGCCGATCAACGTATCGCGGATGACGGACCAAAAGCTGCCTTTGCCGATGAAGATCCGCAGCAGTTTTTGCTCCGGATCATGCATGACGATACCGTTGCTCTGGCCCTTCGGATAGACGCTGCCAAGGCGCTGCTACAGCATGCGAACGATCGTCGCTTCGAGCCAGGCGACCGATTAACGTAAGAGCAGCATGGCTGCGGCACAGCGATCGCCATCGCGAAATGGTTGCTATTGGGTGTATTGCTGGTTTCATGCTTCGCTCTGACACCCTTCAGATCACCCCCGAGGTCTCGCGCCTGATCGCTCGGATCGATGCGTTCAAGGGCGCCTGGCCTGCCCTGGGCATCCTTGCGCCTGATCGTCTGGCCGCCTTGCGCAGACTCTTGCGCACGCTCAGCGCGGGATCTCGATATCGATCCGCCGTACACCGGCGGGTGGGTTCGGGAATCCGCTGAGTGCGGCCTCGAACATCGCTGGCAGCACGGCCTCGTCGTCGCTCCAGCGGCCGTCGTGGTTGGCGCGGCTCTCGAATACCAGCACGCCATCGGACAAGCGGCGCACCAGCAGATGCACTTCGCGGCGGAAATACGGTATGTCGAACTGCATCGCGACCATCGGGACAAACACCACGCCGCCGTTGGGCAGGACCACGGCGTTGCGGTGGTACAGGCCGCCTCCCCACAGGGGCGGGTCATCCCAGGGCGCGCGCGGGTCACGGGCCATCTGCAACTCGATCATGACGCTGTAGCGCGGTGCAAGGTCGTCGCGCTGCATGCCGACCTTGGCCAGTGCGGCCTGTGCGATCGCCTCCAGCCGATCACGGAAGTCACCCCGGGCCTGCTGCGACGGCAAGCGTTCGAAGCGATAGGTCGCTGGAACCTCGACACCGCGATCCGCTGAAAAGGCGCGGACGTCCGTGTCGACGATGCGCATGCCTGCACATCCGGACAGCAACGCCGCCAGGCAGGCAAGGGCCAGCAGCGCCAACCAGCGCGGAAATCGTTCAGCTGCCATCTGCATGCACTTTTTGCTCCTGCGGGGTACGGAATATCGGGCTGGTGGATGTCGCAACGCAGGCTGGCCGTGGGGCATCACACTGGCAGTCGTCTACCCGCCGACTGGCTCCGTGGGCCCGCTCAGCCGTCGAACCGCACCACCTGCATGGCCGCCATGCCCTGAACCGGAAACTCTTCGGTATCGAAGGCCTTGTCC
This sequence comes from uncultured Rhodoferax sp., assembly GCA_964558425.1. Taxonomy (GTDB): domain Bacteria; phylum Pseudomonadota; class Gammaproteobacteria; order Burkholderiales; family Burkholderiaceae_C; genus CAISIP01. Next base: position 20,968 of record CAZLDV010000009.1, read on the forward strand.
CCATCGTCGTCAGCCACGCCAGTGGCCTTGAGACCCTTGAAATCATGCCGCGTTCCGTCCATCAGGTGCGAAGGTACGACATTCTGTAACGCGGTGAACATGCTCTCGATCCGGCCCGGATGCTGCTTCTCCCATTCCTGCAGCATCGCGGCCACCTGCTTGCGCTGCAGGTTGACCTGGCTGCCGCACAGGCTGCACGGAATGATCGGGTACTGGCGGTGGGCGGCCCAGCGCACCAGGTCTTTCTCGGCGACCTGCGCCATTGGCCGGATCACGATGTGCTTGCCATCGTCGCTGACCAGCTTGGGCGGCATGCCCTTGAGCTTGCCGCCGAAAAACATGTTCAGGAAAAACGTCTGCAGGATGTCGTCGCGGTGATGGCCCAGCGCGATCTTGGTGGCACCCCGTTCGTCCGCCACCCGGTACAGGATGCCGCGGCGCAGCCGGCTGCACAGGCTGCACAGGGTCTTGCCTGCGGGGATCAGCCGCTTGACGATGGAATAGGTGTCCTGGTTCTCGATATGGAACGGCACGCCTTGGCTGGCAAGGTAGTGCGGCAACACATGCTCCGGAAAGCCGGGCTGCTTCTGGTCCAGGTTGACGGCGATCAGCTCGAAGCGCACCGGCGCGCGCGCCTGGAGCTTTTGCAGGATGTCGAGCATCGCGTAGCTGTCCTTGCCGCCGCTGACGCAGACCATGACCTTGTCGCCCTCTTCGATCATGTTGTAGTCGACGATCGCCTGGCCGACCAGCCGGCACAGGCGCTTCTCCAGCTTGTGGGTCTCGCGTTCGATCTTCAGCCGCGCGCCGGCGACGGGCAATTCTGACCGCGCCGCTCCCGTTGCCGCGGGCGATTCCATCCGGGTCGACTCCATCACCATTGCCCCGACTCCACCCGGATCGCCACTTCGCAATCGGCAAAGATTTCCAGCTTGGCGATCTTCACGCGCACGCCCAGCACGCCGGGGATCTGCATCAGCCGATGCGACAACTTGCCGATCAGCGTTTCCAGCAGGTTCACATGTTCGGCGGTGCATTCGTCGATGATGATCTGGCGGATCTTGCGGTAGTCCAGCACATGGTTGATCTCGTCGTCCTTCGGGTGCAGGTCTTGCGCGCCCATGTTCAACTCGGCGTCGACCTGGATCGGCTGCGGGCCGCTCTTTTCGATGTCCAGAATGCCCAGGCTGGCGGCGAACCGCAATCCGCTCAGCGTCAGGATCTGGGTGCCGCGGGCTGTGGTCATGGTGTGGGAGTCCAGGGTGTGTGGAACGCGGTATACGTTCACATCAGGGAAAAATCGCGCTGAAAACGCATCAGGTGCTGGCCGCCATCGACCAGCAGCGAGGTGCCGGTGATGGAGCGGTTCTCCAGTGCGAAACGCACCGTGGCAGCAACGTCGGCCGGCGTCGACGATTGATCGAGCAGGGCCATCTTGTGGCGGGTGCGAAAGCTGGCGTCGTCCAGCAGCGGACTGGTCAAGGTCAGTCCGGGCGCGACGCCGACCACCCGCACCAGCGGCGCCAGGGCGATCGCCAGCATCGTGTTGGCGGCTTCCAGCGCGGCCTTGGACAGCGTGTAACTCATGAAGTCGGGGTTCTGGTTCCACAGTTTCTGGTCCAGCAGATTGACCACCACGCCTTGCGGCAAGGCCGCGGCGCAGGTTGAAGTCTCGTCGCCGTCGTCGCAGCCGCCGTCGACATCCCGTTGCGCCCGGCGTTCGGTGATATGTCCAAACAGCGCCTGCGCCAGCAGGATGGCGGCGCCGGCATTGCTGCGCATGTGCTTTTCCATGGCCGCGAATCCGAAACTGCCGGCGTCGTCGTTTTCGAACGTCGATGCGCTGTTGACCACCGCGTCGACATGGCCAAAATGGTCGACCACGGTCGGCAGCAGATGCCGCACCGCCGTTTCATTGGCCAGATTGGCCCGGAACGACGCGCTCTTGCCCGACAGGTCGGCGCATTGCGCAGCGGTGCGGTGGGCGTCTTCGACCGAATCGCGGTAATGCACCGCAACCTGCCAGCCCTGGCCGGCCAGATCGAGGGCGATGGCACGGCCGAGCCGCTTGGCCGAACCGGTGACGAGGACAACACGGGCGGGGGCGGCGGGCATTCAGGGACAATCCGGGCAATGGTGACAACCCCGAGTTTAACGAGCCACTTGCAGACCCATCTGGCGCAGGTGATCAACGACCATGGCGGCTGGATCGGTTTCGACCGCTTCATGGCCGAAGTGCTGTACGCGCCGGGTCTGGGTTACTACAGCCGCGGCGACAGTCAGATCGGCAACCTGCCGCAGGACGGATCGGGCGGCACCAGTGATTTCGCCACCGCGCCCGGCATCTCGCCGCTGTTCGGACGCGCGCTGGCCGTGCAGGTGGGCGAAGCGCTCGAACACACGCAGACCGACAGCCTGTGGGAGTTCGGTGCCGGTACCGGCGCCATGGCCGCGCAGTTGCTGCAGGCCCTGGGCGAGCGGGTGCGCAGCTACTCCATCGTCGATCTGTCGGGCAGCCTGCAGCAGCGCCAGCGCGGCCTGCTGGCTCCGTTTGCCGACAAGGTGCGCTGGTTGACGCAATTGCCCGACACGCTGCGCGGTGTGGTGCTGGGCAACGAGCTGCTCGATGCGATGCCGGTCCAGTTGCTGGCGCGTGTCGCCGGTCAATGGCACGAGCGGGGTGTTGCACTGGATGCCGACCGGCAGCCATGCTGGCAGGACCGGCCAACGGTGTTGCGCCCGCCGATGGCCATCGACGGCATGCACGATTACCTGACCGAGATCCATGCGCAGGCGCACGGTTTCATGGGTACGCTGGTCGACCGGCTGGAGCAGGGCGCGGTGTTGCTGATCGACTACGGATTTCCCGAGCGCGAGTATTACCACCCGCAACGCGCCACGGGCACGGTGATGTGCCACCGGGCGCACCGGGCTGACACCGACCCGCTGCAGGATATCGGCGACAAGGACATCACTGCGCATGTGAACTTCACCGGCATCGCGCTGGCGGCCCAGCAGGCGGCCGACCAGCGTGGTCTGGCCGATGCCTGGCATCTGCTGGGGTATACCAGCCAGGCGCGCTTTCTGCTCAACTGCGGTCTGGGCCCCATGCTGGACGCAGCCACCCTGGCCGAACGCAGCATGGCCCACACGCTGGTGGCGGAGCATGAAATGGGCGAGTTGTTCAAGGTCATCGGCTTTTGCCGCGGCACACCCTGGGACGCGATCGGATTCGGGCAAGGTGACCGCAGCCCCACCTTATGAGCATTCCATGATTCGCTGGTTGATCGTTGTTTTTCTCGTGCTGCTGCTGATCAACTGGTTTACACCGGTGCTGCGCAAGCTCGGATTCGGCAAGTTGCCGGGCGACTTCCAGTTTCGCCTGTTCGGGCGCGACTTCTACCTGCCGGTGGCCACCACGGTATTGGTCAGCATGGCGGCTGCATTGCTCGTGCGCTTGTTGTGACGTCCGCGCACCGGTGGGCTGGCGATTGGACCGCGTCACCTGATCCGCGGTGACCGGTTGCGGGTTGAAGCAGGGCATTTCATCCCCAGCTGACCGGGTATGGAGCCTACGCCGACCTGGCGCAGGCATGACCCGACCATCGGAAACACACACCATGAACGATCCCGCCCATATCGTCTGTCCCCATTGCCACACCACGAACCGGGTGGCGCACGCCGATCTCGCCAATGCACCGGATTGCGGGCGTTGCCACCAGCCCCTGTTCACGGCCCACTCGACTGCCCTGGATGCTGCGGCGTTCGAGCGCCATGTGGGGCGCAGCGATATCCCGGTACTGGTCGACTTCTGGGCACCGTGGTGCGGGCCGTGCCGCCAGATGGCACCCGCGTTCGAGCAGGCCGCGGCGCAACTCGAACCCCGGGTGCGGGTGGCAAAGGTGGACACCGAAGCGGTTCCGGCATTGGCGCAGCGTTTCAACATCCGCAGCATTCCCACGCTGGCGCTGTTTCGCGGCGGCAAGGAGATCGCCCGCCAGCCCGGCGCCATGGGTGCGGCCGATATCGTGCGCTGGACGCAGTCGCAGCTGGGTTGAAGCGGCCCGTGGCGCGCGGCGCTGCAGCGTTACCATGCGGGGCTGCGCAGCCGCTGACCCTTCCTATGCCACCAAAGCCCGCCAACAACCCCGACACACGGACCGAGCGTCCCTGGGGCTGGTTCGACACGCTGTGCGAACAAGCCGGCAGCAAGATCAAGCGGATCGCGGTCCATCCGGGCCAGCAGATCAGCCTGCAGCGGCACAAGCACCGCGCCGAGCACTGGGTCGTGGTGCGCGGCGTGGCCTGTGTCACAGTGGACGGGGCAGTGCGTGAACTGGCCGTCGGTGACCATATCGATATCGCACAAGGTGCGGTGCACCGGCTGGCCAACCGGACCGCCGAACCGATGGAGATCGTCGAAGTGCAGTGGGGCGAAATTCTGGATGAGGCCGACATCGAACGCCTGCAGGACGACTACGGCCGTGCGTGAACGTCAGCGCCGTCTGGTTTTGATCACCCACCCCCAAGTTGTCATCAGCGCCGACGTGCCGGTGCCGCGCTGGCCCTTGTCCGAGCGGGGTCGCGAGCGCACACGGGCGGGTCTGCGGCAGGCGTGGGTCGCCGACCTGAGCGCGGTCTATTGCAGCGACGAACAAAAGGCCATCGATGGCGATGATCCGCCAGGCACGGCCTGACCGCCGATCACCGCGTGCCCGATGGTGATGTGCCGCGCTGCTACGATCAATCCACCATCGTCCACCGGTTGCCATCGTGAACCCCGCTCCACACACTGATCCACAGCCTCTGTCGGCGTTTCTTGGCGCAATTTCCGGAACCCGCGCCTGTGTCGATGTGGGTGGCACCAAGGTGGCTGTCAGCATTGCAGACGCGAAAGGCTTGCGCGGCAAGGTCAGTGCACCCACTGCCACGCAGGGCGACAACGACGCGTTGGCGCAGCAGGTTGTGCATCTGATCAGCGCGAGCTGTGCGCACGCCGGCGTATCCGTGGCCGATGTGCAGTCGGTGGGGGTGGCTGCCTGTGGCCCGTTTCTGATCCGGGGCGGCTGTGTCGAACTGGCCGCTCCCAATATCTGTGGTGGCCTGGCCGGGCCGGCGCGTGGCCTGCCCAACGACTGGACCAGTGCGGTGCTCGAAGCGCCCTTGCGCGCCGCGTTCCCGTCCGTGCATGTGGCCAACGACGCGATCGCCGCGCTGGTGGCCGAGCGACGCTGGGGTGCGTTGCAAGGCCTGGACCATTGCGCGTACGTGACCTGGAGCACCGGCATCGGTATCGGGCTGTGCGTCGACGGCCATGTGTTGCGCGGCAAGAACGGCAACGCCGGCCACGCCGGGCATATGTTTGTCGACGACAACATCGATGCCCTGTGTGGTTGTGGCAACGTCGGCGATGTCGAGGGCCAGGTGGCGGGCAATGCGCTGGCGCGGCGGTTTGCGCAGGCCGGTTTCACCGACGCTGCGGCCTTGTTGACACAGGCCCAGCAGGGCCAGGTGCAGGCCCTTGCCATCGTCGACGCGGTCTGCCGCGTGATGGGGCGCATGCTCTACAACCTGGTCATCACGCTCGATCTGCAGAAAATCAGCCTGGGCGGCAGCGTGTTCTGGCACCACCGGGAATTCCTGTTGCCGCGCCTGCAATCGCATGTCAGCGGCAAACTGGCGGCGCTCACCGATGGTGTGGTCCTGGTCGAGGCTGGGCTGGGGGACAAGCTGGGTGATTACGCGGCACTGGCGCTGGTGGGCTGACACTTCGAACGGTTTTTGTGCTCGCAGTTAGCCATCTCTGCCATCGATCGTTATACTGTAATACAGAAATGCATCAGGAGCCAACCATGGCAGTGTCCGTCCGAATGGATCCCTTGCTGGAGAAACAGCTGGAGCAGGCCGCCAGGCGACAAGGTGTCACCAAGTCGCAGTTCATCATCGATGCCGTCGAACGTGCACTGGGTCGCAAGAATGCGTATGAACTCATGCTGGAACTCAAAGCGCAGGAGCCCGACGCAAAGTATCTTTCCCAGGCGGCCGCGTTTGCCGGCGAGCAGCGGCCGTACGATACGGATGCGTCGCGCGCGCAGATTGTTGGAAAACTCCAGGCCAAGCATGACAGCGGCGCTGGTTGATGCTGGCCCGATGGTCGCGCTGTTTGGTACCCGGCAACCACGTGCCGATCATTACCTCGCATTGTTTCGTCAGGCGTCGGAGGAGCAGTGGTCGTTATCCACGACCTGGCCTTGCGTCGTCGAGGCGAGCTACCTGCTGGCCCCGCCGCAGCGGTACACGTTCTTGCGCTGGATCGGCGCACGCGCCATGTCGGTGTTCCCGTTTCAGCAGGAGTTGCTGGACGACTTCGTGCCACTGATGGCGCGCTACACCGAATCGCCGCGTACCGAGATGGATCTTGCCGACGCTTCGCTGGTCTGGCTGGCGACGGAAACCGGCGTGACTACCATCATGACCCTGGACGTGCGCGATTTTTCGCGCTACCGGCTGCCTGATGGACGCGGGTTCGACATCCTGTGACGATCCCGTTGGGCGTGCAGTCAACCGGCCACGGCAGCAACAGCCTGAATTCGCGCAGCCTGGATGGCCGCACCCACCGCGGGCCCGCTGCGTCCGTCGGCCATGACCTGGCGGGCGATCGATTCGGTGGGCACGGCCAGGGCGGTGGACAACACGGACGCCAGCCGTTGCTGCGGCGCATAGTGGCCAGTGACATCGCCCCAGCCTTCGACCATGGCGGCGATGGCGCAGACTTGCAGCAGCTCCCGGAATCGGATCGGTTTGCGCAACGCATCGCAGCGCTCAAGCAGTGCCACCAACGCAGCCGCGTCCAGCATGCCGCTGGCATCCACGGCGGCTGCCTCGCGGGCGGCCAGCAGGGCCAGGTCGCGGCAGTCGTTGGGTGCCCGCAGACGGGAGCACAGGTCGGCCAGCGTCCGCGTGTCGGCCACCGAACGGCACAGACTGGCGAACCGCACGGTCAACGGCGAGCGCGAGCTGGCGGCCTGGTCCACGCGCGCTGCGGTGCGACGCGCGGCGTCGGGATGCGCATGCTCGCTGGCGGCCAGCTCCGGCAACAAATGGGCCAGCGCGTCGCAATCCGTCAGGACCTGCAGCATGCGCGACGGTGTGTCCTCCATCAGGCCGCGCGCCAGTTCCTGCCAGACACGTTCGGCCACCAGCGCATCGGCTTCACCGCTGGCGACCATGCTGCGCATGAGTGTCGCGGTTTCCTGCGCGACATGGAAGTCTGCGAACCGGGCCGCAAACCGGGCCACCCGCAGGATCCGCACCGGATCATCGTGAAAGGCATCGGTGACATGGCGCAAGCGGCGTCGCTGCAGATCGCGCCGGCCCTGGAAAGGATCATCGAGCCGGGCTGTTGCCGGGTCGAAACTGCCGCCGGCATCCAGCTGGTTCTGCGCCACCGCGATCGCGTTGATCGTCAGGTCGCGCCGGGCAAGGTCCTGTTCGAGCGTGACATCCGGCGCGGCGTGAATAGCGAACCCCTTGTAGCCGGGTGCCGTGTTGCGCTCGGTGCGCGCCAGTGCATATTCTTCCTTGGTGACCGGATGCAGGAACACCGGAAAGTCCTTGCCCACGGCGATGTAGCCGAGGGCCAGCAGTTGCTGGGGCGAAGCGCCGACGACCACCCAGTCGCGGTCCTTGACGGGCAATCCCAACAGGGTGTCGCGTACCGCTCCGCCGACCAGGTAGATGTGCATGACAGGCAGTGTAGGCGCACCGATCGAGACGTCGGTGGATCGACAACCCGATGCATCTGCAGCACGGTCGAGCGACAGCCCTGCGGAGCACCGCGCCTCGCCGATCGTTCGCCGGCGCTCAGCCGACAGTTGCCAGCCCGCGCAAGACGCTGTCAGCAAGCTGCAGCGCGCCTCAGCGCGCGAGCCGGTACGGCTCCTCGAATTCCAGGAAATCCTGTTCCTGCAAGGCATCGGCAATCCAGGCTGCGACGCCGGGCAACTCCTGGACCCGCTGCAGATAGGCAGCGATCGGCTCGGGTACCGGCAGCGCAAAACGGGTCAGGCGCATGACCACCGGCGCATACATCGCATCGGCGATCGAGAAATCGCCGAACAGCATCGGCCCCTTGTGCGCGTCCAGCAGTTCGCTCCACATCTCGATCAGACGCGCGACGTCCTTGCGTACCGCCGGCTTGTCGCGCCAGACCAGGGCGCCGATCTGCGACAGATCGGCTTCGATGTTCATCGTGCAGGCGCTGCGCAGGTTCTGAAAGCCCGCATGCATCTCGGCGCTGATGCTGCGGGCACGGGCCCGTGCGCGGGCGTCCCGCGGCCAGAGCTGCCGATCCGGGAATTTCTCGGCCAGGTATTCGGCAATGGCCAGTGAGTCCCAGATCGCGAAGCCGTCGTCGACCAGCACCGGCACCTTGCCCGAGGGGCTGATCGGCCCGAGCCGCTGCTTGAACCGGGAGTCGGCCGAAAACGAATCGAATCGGACCATGACTTCCTCGAATGGGATGCCCGCCTGCTTGAGCAGCACCCAGGGACGCATGGACCAGGAAGAGTAATTCTTGTTGCCGATGTAGAGCGTGAGCATGTGTGATTCTCCAGAACGTCGATTCGCGGCGGGTTGTCAGTCGCCGCCCGGAATGGCCAGGCCCCGCACCACGGCTGGCCGCGCCACGAACGCGGCGAGCGCGCGTGTGACTTGCGGAAAATCGCCGATGCCGACCAGCGGACCGGCCTCGTAGAAACCGATCAGGTTGCGCACCCACGGGAACACCGCGATGTCGGCGATGGTGTACATGTCACCGATGATCCAGGGGCGGCCGTCGAGTTGTCTGTCCAGCACGCCCAGCAGGCGGCGCGCTTCGGCGACATAGCGGTCACGCGGGCGCTTGTCTGCATAGTCCTTGCCGGCAAACTTGTTGAAAAAGCCGACCTGACCGAACATCGGCCCGATCCCGCCCATCTGGAACATCAGCCACTGCAGCGTGGTGTACTTGCCTGCGTCGTCGGCCGGCATGCATTGCCCGGACTTGGCGGCCAGATAGACCAGGATGGCGCCACTCTCCCACAGCGCCAGCGGCGCGCCACCAGGGCCGTGCGGGTCGATGATGGCCGGAATCTTGTTGTTCGGATTGAGCGACAGGAACTCGGGCGAGAGCTGGTCCTGCGTCTCGAATTGCACCAGGTGGGGCTCGTAGGGCAGGCCGGTTTCTTCCAGCATGATCGACACCTTCACACCATTGGGCGTGGGCAGTGAATACAACTGCAATCGGTCTGGATGCCGGGCGGGCCATTTGCGGGTGATGGGGAAGTCAGTCAGTGTGTGCATGTGTCAGTCTCCCGCGCTTGCCGGGCAACAGCGGATGGTTCGTGCGAGCCCGCTCATTTTCGACCACGGCAGCAAAGCGGGATGACGTAAAGTGTAATGGCCGTATCGAGGCACCGGCATCGACAGTAGCGCGTCTCGGTGGCAATCCAATGCATCGACAATATCCTGCGGGACATCGATCAGGCCCTGGACGCCTGTACCCGATCAACCAGTATCCAGACTCCGTGAAGGCGAGCACCATGACGACCACCCATTCCAACGATTGCCTCTTGATCCGGCGCGACGACCGCGGCGTGTTGACCCTGACGCTGAACCGGCCGGCCGCATTCAACGCCTTGTCGGAGGAGCTGCTGTCTGCATTGCAGCAGACGTTCGCCCACATTGCCGAGGACGCCTCGGTGCGGGTCGTTGTGCTGGAGGCCGCCGGCAAGGCGTTTTGCGCCGGCCACGATCTCAAGCAGATGCGCGCCGCGCCTTCGATGGAGTATTACCAGAAGCTGTTTCGCCAGTGTGGCGACATGATGCTGGCGCTGCAGCAATTGCCGGTGCCGGTGATCGCCAAGGTGCAGGGCATGGCAACCGCGGCGGGTTGTCAGCTGGTAGCGATGTGCGACATGGCCGCGGCCTCGCGCGAGGCGCGTTTCGCCGTCAGCGGCATCAATTACGGATTGTTCTGCTCGACCCCCAGCGTCGCCCTGTCGCGCAACATCGGGCGCAAGGCGGCGTTCGAGATGCTGGTGACGGGTGCCTTCATCAGTGCCGAGGCCGCCATGGCGCGTGGACTCGTCAATTGCGTGACGGAACCGGAAAGACTCGACGCGGCGGTCGAGCAGTGGATTCACGCCATCGTGTCCAAACCCCGCATCGCACTGGCGCTGGGCAAATCGCTGTTCTATCGGCAGCTGGAAAAAGGCATTGAAGCAGCGTACACCGACGCGGCGCAGACCATGGCCTGCAACATGATGGACGAAGCCGCGCTCGAAGGTGTGCAGGCATTCATCGACAAGCGGCCGCCGAACTGGCGTGCCTGATCCGATTCACATGCAAGCAAGGGAGATCCCGTGAGCAAGGCAATCCGTATCGAGAAAAATGGTGGACCGCAGGTCCTGCAACTGGTCGACGTGCAGGTCGGAGAGCCGGGTCCGGGCGAGATCCGCATCCGCCACAAGGCCGTCGGACTGAACTTCATCGACGTCTACCAGCGCGATGGCCTGTACCAATTGCCGATGCCGCTGCAACTGGGCATGGAAGCCTCGGGCGTCGTCGAGGCGGTGGGCGCGGGCGTGCACCACCTCAAGGTCGGCGATCGCGCCGCGTATGCCAGCCAGCCGCCGGGAAGCTATTGCGAGGAGCGGGTGATGCCGGCCCTGTGTGTCTGCAAGCTGCCCGATGCGATCGATTTCGATACCGGCGCGGCGATGATGCTCAAGGGGTTGACCGCGCAGTATCTGCTCAAGAAGACGCTGCCGGTGCAGGGGCTGTACGCTGGCGACCATGTGCTGTTCCACGCTGCGGCCGGTGGTGTCGGCCTGATCGCAACCCAGTGGGCCCAGGCGCTGGGCTACCAGTTGATCGGCACCGCAGGCAGCGACGCCAAGTGTGCGCTGGCCAAGGCGCATGGCGCGGCCCATGTGATCAACTACAACACCGAAGACTTCGAGGCCCGCGTCAAGGACATCACCGGCGGCAAGGGTGTCAAGGTGGTGTACGACTCGGTGGGCAAGGATACCTGGGAAAAGTCGCTGAACTGTCTGGCGCCGTTCGGCCTGATGGCCAGCTTCGGCAATTCTTCGGGTGCCGTGCCGCCGTTTGCGCCCGGCATGCTCGGGGCGAAAGGTTCGCTGTACGTCACGCGCCAGACCCTGTTCACCCACATCAGCACGCGCGAGAGCACCCAGGCAATGGCCGACCAGCTGTTCGAGGTGGTCGCCAGCGGCAAGGTCAAGATCCGGATCGACCAGCGCTATCCGCTGGACCAGGTCCAGCAGGCGCACCGGGACCTGGAAGCACGCAAGACGACGGGCTGCACGATCCTGACGCTGTAGCGGTTGCTGGTGCCCACCATCGACGCGGTGGTGGCGATTGATCCAACGCACCCGCGTCGCGGCCCAATCGGGTACAACAAGGGTTTGTTCCATCCGGGAGGTACCCCATGTATTACATCGTCGAATCAGCCAAGCCATTCGCGCAGGCCGCGCAAGACCTGGACGCCGCCGTCAAGCGCAACGGCTTTGGCGTGCTGCATGTCCATGACCTGGGCGCAACCTTGCGCAGCAAGGGCATCGACTTTGCCGAGCAATGCCAGGTGTTCGAGGTCTGCAATCCGGCCCAGGCCGCCAAGGTGCTTTCGACCGACATGCGGCTGAACATGGCCTTGCCCTGCCGCATCTCGGTCTATACCGAGAAAGGCAGCACCCGCATCGGTCTGATCACTCCGGTCAAGATGCTGACCTCGCTGTCGCAGGATGCCGAGCTGCTGCCGGTGGCGCGTGACGTCGAAGAGAAGACGATACGGATGATCGACGAGGCCAAATGACACGCCATCGGTCACGGCGCGGGCCTGCGGTCGCGCGCGGGGCCTCGCAAGCGCTTGCCCGGTTCGGGCAGATCAACGATCGACGCACGCACAGACGCCTTGCCCGATGGGTTTGTTCGAACGCTTTCTGACCCTGTGGGTGGGTCTGGGGATCATGGCCGGCGTTGTGCTGGGCCTGTGGTTGCCGGGCTTGTTCCAGACCATCGCGACGATCGAATGGGCGCATGTCAATCTCGTGATGGCCGTGCTTATCTGGATCATGATCTATCCGATGATGATCCAGATCGATCTGGCGGCGGTCAAGGATGTCGGCCGTCGGCCGCGCGGGTTGATGCTGACGCTGGTCATCAACTGGCTCGTCAAGCCGTTCACGATGGCTGCGCTGGCGGTGCTGTTCTTCCACCATGTCTTCGCGCCCTGGGTCGACCCGCGATCGGCCAGCGAATACATCGCCGGCATGATCCTGCTCGGCGTTGCGCCATGTACCGCCATGGTGTTCGTCTGGAGCCAGCTCACCCAGGGTGACCCCAACTACACCTTGGTGCAGGTGTCGGTCAACGACCTGGTCATGGTGTTTGCGTTTGCCCCGATCGCCGCCTTCCTGCTCGGTGTGACGGATGTGGGCGTGCCCTGGCAGACCTTGTTGTTGTCGACGCTGCTGTACGTGGTGTTGCCGCTGCTGGCGGGGGTGGTGACGCGTCTGGCCTGGTTGCGCGCAGGGGGTGAACCGCGACTGGCGCGGGGTGTTGCCGCGCTCAAGCCCTGGTCGATCGTCGGCCTGGTTGCCACGGTGGTGTTGCTGTTCGGCTTCCAGGCCGGCACGCTGATCGCCAAGCCGCTGATCATCCTGATGATTGCGGTGCCGCTGGTGTTGCAGAGCTACGGCATCTTCGCCATCGCCTATGTTGCGGCCTATCGGTTGCATCTGCCGCATGCGATTGCAGCGCCCGCCTGCCTGATCGGTACCTCGAACTTCTTCGAGCTGGCGGTGGCCGTAGCCATCTCGCTGTTCGGCCTGCATTCCGGCGCCGCGCTGGCCACGGTGGTCGGTGTGCTGGTCGAGGTGCCGGTGATGTTGTCGCTGGTGGCGTTTGCGAATCGCACGCGGCATTGGTTTGTCGCGTGATCGTGCGCTCGATGGGCGTTCACCCCGCCTGAAGTGGCGGCCGCTGCCAGCGCCAGTGCAACGTCGTCAGCCGCGCTTGCCCGCTGTCAGACTCAGTGCGGCCAACGCCATGATCTTGCTCGCATCGAGCATCGCCTGGATACCGATGTATTCGTCCGGTTGGTGCGCCAGGTCCAGGATGCCCGGGCCGTAGGCGATGCACTGGTTCAGCTTGCCGGTGCGCACAATGTGTTTCTGGTCGTAGGTGCCGGGGCTGGAGATGTAGCTCGGCTCGCGCCCCAGCACCCGCGCAATCGCCCGCGCGGTGGCGTCGACCACCGGTGCGTCTTTCGGGGTCGCGGTGGGCAGGAAACTCATGATGTCGCGCAGCCCGTAGTCGAAGCCCGGCCGTTTGGCCTTGAGTTCATCGAGCATCGCGACGATCTCGGCCTTGACCGACTCCAGCGATTCTTCGGCGATGAAACGCCGATCGAGCACCGCGCGGCAGCTGTGCGCGACCACCGGCGAGGGGAGGTCGCCGGTCGGGCGGCCCGCGGCGTCCAGGCTGAAGGTCTGCTCGATCTGGCCGCCGTGCAGGCTGTTGATGTTGAGCGTGCTCACGCGGGCGCCCGGTGGCTCCACCGGTTGTGCCGTGCGCCGGTCGCGCAGCCTGGGACCCAATTCGGTATCGAGCAGATGAATGAAGGCGCCCATGTGGTTGATCGCCGAGTCGCCCAGGAACGGCATCGAGCCATGCGCGATGCGGCCATGGGTCTCGACTTCGGCCCACCAGACGCCGCGATGGCCCAGGCAGATGCGGTCGACCCCGAGCGGCTCGGGAATGATGACGTGGTGCACCCGCGGCGCGCTGAAATACCCCAGGCTGGCCAGATGGCCGACGCCGGCGTATCCGCCCGACTCTTCGTCTACCGTGCCGCTGATCTCGATCGCGCCCGCAAACCGGATACCGGCATCGAGGATCGCCTCGACGGCGATCACGCTGGCCGCGATGCCGCCTTTCATGTCGCAGGTGCCGCGCCCGTAGATGCGGTCACCGACCACGTCGGCTGCAAACGGGTCATGTGTCCAGCCCGGACCGGGCTCGACCACGTCGATGTGGCCGTTGAAGTGCACGTTCTCGCCGCCTTGCAGGGCGCCCTGGTAACGCGCCACCACATTGATGCGCGGATGGCTGTCCTTGTCTCCCGGCGCGCCGTCGGCGCGGATGTATTCGATCGCAAAGCCGCGCTTGCGCAGCCGCTCGCCGAGCACCCGCGCACAGGCCTCGTAGGCGTCGCCGGGCGGGTTGATGGTGGGGATGCGGACCAGTTCCTGGGTCAGCGCGATCAGTTCATCGCGTTTGGCGTCGATGCGCTCGAGCAAGGTGTCGGTATGGGGGATCATCGGGCGATTCTATTGAGAATCGCGGCGCGTTCAGACACACAGGCATGAGCGTGCTCCGTTGAGGGGGCAGGGCGCTTGTCTGTTACAAGCGCCCGGACAGCCGCCGGTATTCCAGCAAGGGATCCGCACCCACCGCACTCAGGTAGGTCGCAGCGATGCCACGCAGTGACGCGGGGTTGATTCCCAGCGACTTCAGGCCTGGCACGACGCCTGAGGCGACGTTGTCGATCTGCATCGATGCCAGGTTGTCGCGGCTGATCAGCGGTTCGCCCGGCAGCATCTCCATGAACCAAGCCTGCAACCGTCCCAGGCTGGTGGGCAACGCGATCACCGGGCGCGGATTGCCGGAGAGCCGTCCGGCCAGTTGCACCAGTTGGCGCAGCGTGAATATTTCGGGTCCGCAGGCTTCGACGACCGCGGGATGGACCGGATCGATCAAGCCCGGGATGGGGCCCTGGCGCTGCAGCAGGCGCACGATGGCGAGCGCCACGTCCTGTACCCACACCGGCTGGAACCGGGCCTCGGCACCGGCCAGCGGCAGCACCGGGAACAACTCCTGCAACCGGGCAAACAGGTTCAGAAACCGGTCCTGCGCGCCGAACACGACACTCGGACGCAGCACGCTGGTGTCCATGCCGCTGGCGGCCACGACCGCTTCCCCCTTGGCCTTGCTGCGCAGGTACAGCGACGGTGCATCCGGCGCGGCGCCCAGCGCACTGACATGGACCAGGCGGCGTACACCCGCTGCCTGACATGCGCGTACCAGCTTTTGCGGCAGCGCGACATGCACCTGGTCGAATGCCGCCACGTTTCCATGCAGGATGGCGACCAGGTTCACGACAGCGTCATGGCCGTGCGCGAGTCGCGTCAGCGCGGTTTCGTCGTGGATGTCGGCCTCGATCACGTCGACCCACGGCAAGGACTGCACGGTTTGTGCACTGTCCCTGCGCCGGGTGGGTACCGTGACGCGGCAGTCGAGTGCGTAGGCCTTTTCACACAGATGGCGGCCGATGAAGCCGCTGCCGCCCAGTACCAGAATTCGTTTCACGCGCGTGACTCCTGCGTTGACCTGCTTTGCAACTGTCAGGGCAGATCCTTGTTGACTTCCGGCGCGTCGCCGACGCGCGGCCCGACCATGCCCAGTCGGGCCTTGAGCGATTGCGGCTTGCCGGTCAGCAAGGCCGCATAGTTGGTGGTGTTGCTCAAGACCTTCTTGACATAGTCGCGGGTTTCCCCAAACGGGATGTTCTCGGCCCAGATCGCGGCCTCCACCACCGGGCCATTGCGCCAGCTGCGCGGGCGCCCGGGGCCGGCATTGTAGGCAGCCGCTGCCAGCGGCATCGAACCGGCGAAATCGTCGAGCGCCAGTTTGAGATAGGCAGTGCCGATCACGATGTTGGTGCTGCGCTCGTTGATCTGGTTCGGCTTGAAATCGGTCATGCCGATCTTCTTGGCGGTCCAGCGGGCGGTGGCCGGCATCACCTGCATCAGGCCCGAGGCGCCGACACCGGAGCGGGCATCCATCAGGAAGCGGCTCTCCTGGCGGATCAGTCCATAGACATAGGCCGGATCCAGGCCGATTTGCTGTGCGCGCGGGATCACCGCATCGTGCAGCGGCATCGGGAACCGCTGTGCCATGTCGATGACGTCGCGGGTGCGCTCGCTGGTGTTGATGCAGTTCTTCCAGTCCTCTTGCGTACAGGCCAGGTCGGCGGCAGCCAGCAGATGCCGGTCATCCATGCCGCCGGGTTCATGCAGCCGCACCGCGTAGTTCCATTCGCGGTCGCCTTCGCTGCGCAGCCCGATCCGGATCGCATACTGGCTGCGTTGCAACGCCGGGTTCTGGCGCGCTTCGGCCTTTTCCTGTTCGGTCGGCGCCGCAGGGGCCTGGGGTACGGAGACACTGCGGCCGAGTTCCTCCAGCGCCAGCTGCTCGTAAAAGCCGCGCACGCTGGCGATGCGTTCGAGCAGCGCGGTGGCCTCGGCGCGGTCAGTGGCCGGCCTGCCCGCGGACAGCAGCGCGCGCGCGCGCCAGTAGGTCCAGGCCGGATCCATGCGCTGCGACTGGTCCATCGCTGCCGTGGCGTCGAGCACCTGCTTCCAGTTGCCGGCGCGCAGCGCAGCGCGCACCTTCCATTCCAGTTGCTCGGCGCTCAGGTACTTGTCCTGTGCATTGGCGAAATAGCTGCTCGCATCGTCAGACAGGCGCTGGGCAGCACGTTTGCCGATCACGCCCCAGACATAGCTGCGCTCCTCCTGCGTCAGCTGGGTGCGCCAGCGCAACTTGCCGATCTGCCCGGCAGCCTGCGCCGGATCGTCGGCTGCCATGCGGATCAGCCCCAGCGTGACGAATTCCTTGGTGCGCGGCAACAAGGCGGTGTGCTTTTCATCCAGGTAGCGGTCCGGGCTGGAGAAGATGGTCTTGATCTTGTTCGTCCAATCCGGGTTGAGCAGGCCGACGGCTTGCGCGACCACCGCCAGTCGGCCGGCTTCCATGCCGATACGGGCACGCTGCCAGGCCACCTCGGGTTTCATCTTGCGCGCCTTGAGCAGGATTTCAGCTGCGTGCGAACAACCGTCATCGGCGTCGCGCTGTTCCATCCACAGCCGTTCGACCTGGCCGGCGACGTCGGCGCCCGTGGCATTGAAGTCGGTCAGCAGTGCATAGCAACGTACCTCGCGGTCGTCATTCATCCGAAAGCCCGGATATTCGGCCATGAAAGTGGCCCAGTCCCTCACCTGGCCCAACATCAGCAGCCAGTCGTTGCGCAAACGGTCTTCCTGGTAGGTGCCGGCGTACTTGCGCAGAAAGTCGCGAATTTCGTCGTTGGATGCGTCGACCAGGCGCGCCCTGAGTTCCCAATACGCAGCCCAGGCCTCCAGCGCATGGCCGCGTACAGCCGGCAGCAGGGTTGTCAGGCGCTTGCGGTCGGATTTCCGAAACGCGTCCTTCATGTCCAGGATGACGTCGTCGCTGGCGCGGGTCGAGGCGTCCTGCGCCCACACCGCGCGGCCGGGCACGGTCAGGCAGGCAGCGAGCAATGCGATCGATGTCAAAATGCCTGCAAACTTCATGGTCTGATTATGGACAACTCCGACGACGGCAAGACGCTGGACAAGAAAGCCCTTCGCAAGACGCTCGTCGACCAGCGACTGCATATGCCGGACCGCCAGCAACGCGCGGCCGTGCTGCAGGACGTGATGCGGATCTGGCTGGTTGGCCGGCCGGACACCGTGATTGGCGCCTACTGGCCCATCAAGGGTGAATTCGACCCCTTGCCGGCCTTGCACCGTTGGAAGGAGGACGGCGAGTTGCTGGACCAGCCGCAGCCGCGGCGCATCGGACTGCCAGTGGTCGACAAGGTGCACAAGACCATGGTTTTCCATGCCTGGTATCCGGGTTGCCGCATGGAAGAGGATGCCTACGGCATTCCGAAACCCAAGGACACCGAGGTGATCGTGCCGACCCTGTTGTTCATCTCGTGTGTGGGCTATGGCCCCGGGGGCTACCGGCTCGGTTACGGAGGCGGCTTCTACGATCGCACGCTGGCAATCCTGCAACCGCGGCCCTTCACGGTCGGGCTGGGTTTCACGCAGGGTTACCTGCCCGATTTCGAAGCCCAGCCACACGACATCCCGCTGGACGCCATCCTCAACGAGAACGGCGCGGTCTGGCCGGTGTAGGCACCTGGCGCAGGTGGCCTGCGTGCAGCGCATTGGGCCGCCCGGCGGCCAGCTGTTTCGTACTGCGGCTGGCGGCCATGGCCCGAGGCGATCGAACCTGCTCTGGCGTAGTCCTGTCAAGCGGCAGGCGTGCTGAGCACCTGTGTTCGAGGCTGCGGATCGGCTCTGTGGCGCAGTTTCGATTGCTGCCGTCACAAGTGGCTTGCAAACGTATGCAAAATGACTAGAATGCGGAGCGTGAACGGTAGACAAGCCGGTCTTTCGAAGCGCTGGAAACCTTTGAAGAGTTGAATTCCACCATGCACCACGACGCCTTGCTGCAGGACAAACGCAATGTCTGGTCTGCCATGAATCTGATTGCAGAATCGAGTCCGGCAACGGTTGCTGACAGGCTGGCGGCGATCTACCACCCGCAAGCGCAATGGCGTGGCTCGCATCCGTGGAACGAACTCCAGGGGGTTGCACAAGTCGCTCAGGTGGTGTGGGCTCCCCTGCTGCAGGCGTTTCCCGATCTGGAGCGGCGCGACGAGATCGTGATGGGCGGCCTGTACGAGGGGCGCGCCTATGTCGGGTGCGTTGGCCACCTGGCGGGCACCTTCCGTCGCGACTGGAACGGCATTGCGGCCACCGACCAGCTGGTCTACCTGCGTTACGGCGAATACCACCAGATGGAGCAGGGCCGGATCGTCCAGAGCACGGTGCTGATGGATGTGCTGGACTTCATCCGCCAGGCGGGCTTCTGGCCGATCGCCCCGAGCCGGGGTCGTGAGGGGCGCTGGGCCGGGCCGCAATCGGCCGACGGTCTGCTGTTCTCGGCGCAGGATGAAAAACTGTCGGCAGCCAGCTTGAAGCTGACACTGGACATGCAGGCCTCCCTGGGCGCCTACGACGACACCACGAACGCCGGACGCGAAGGCCTGTTGAACATGCCGCAAAAGCAGTTCTGGCACCCCCGGATGATGTGGTATGGCCCCAGTGGCATCGGTACCACGCGCGGTCTGGACGGATTTGTCGACCACCACCAGTTGCCATTTCGCACCGCATTTCCGAATGCACCCCATGCGCCGCGCTCCGTGGACCGCAGCAAGGACGGCAAGAGCCACTATGTGCGTATCGGCGATGGCCCGTATTCGGGCACTGGCGGCTGGCCAAGCCGGTATCTCACCCATGCCGGTGCCGGCTGGCTGGGACTGCCGTCGACCGGGCGCGCCATCACGATGCGCGTGATGGACTTCTACCGCGCCGATGCGGGCACGATCCGCGAGAACTGGGTGCCGATCGACATCCTGCAGGTACTGCTGCAGCTCGACATCGACGTGCTGGCGCGTGTGCGCAGCCAATGTGGCCGGCGCAACTGATCCCAGTGGGCCATCGCCACAGGATTGCATGAATCGCATGCGCAGGCCCATCTCCGATCGCAATGGGTTCGGGATTGCATTCGACGTCCTCATGCCCCGCAAACGCAATGCCAACCCAGGGTAAACACTGATTACTTTTCTTCACTCCGGAATTCACAATGCATACGTATGCAATTTGCATGTGAAGCCCTTTCATTCCACTCCTGAAAGACTCTCACCATGATCCGATATCTCAAGAAGGGCAAGGATGCCCAGGCCCGTGCCGACGACGACGTGCAGGTCAGCGCGACCGTGCAAGCCATCCTCAAGGATGTGCAGGCACGCGGGGACGAGGCAGTGCGCGAATACAGCCGCAAGTTCGACAACTGGGACCCGGCCAGCTTTGCGCTGTCGCAGGCCGAGATCGAGACGGCCGTGAAAAAGCTCTCGGCGCGCGAGATCGAGGACATCCAGTTTGCACAGAAGCAGATCCGCAATTTTGCGCAGATCCAGCGCGACAGCATGAAAGACGTCGAAGTCGAGACCATGCCCGGTGTGATCCTGGGGCACAGGCACATCCCGGTCAACGCCGCAGGCTGCTATGTGCCGGGCGGCAAGTATCCGATGATCGCCTCGTCGCACATGAGCGTCTTGACCGCCAAGGTCGCCGGCGTCAAGCGCATCGTCTCCACCGCCCCGCCGTACCAGGGTGCGCCGCATCCGGCGATCGTCACTGCCATGCATTTCGCCGGTGCCGACCAGATCCTGGTGCTCGGAGGGGTGCAGGCGGTAGCCGCGATGGCGCTGGGCACGCAGACCGTGGGAGCGGTCGACATGCTGGTCGGACCGGGCAACATGTTCGTGGCCGAGGCGAAGCGACAGTTGTTCGGGCGCGTGGGCATCGACCTGCTGGCCGGCCCGACCGAGACCCTGGTCATTGCCGACGAGTCGGTCGATGGCGAAATCTGCGCGGTCGACTTGCTGGGTCAGGCCGAACACGGCCCGACCTCGCCATCGGTGCTGCTGACCACCTCCGAGGCATTGGCCCGCGATACCTTGGCCGAGATCGAGCGCCAGCTCACGATCCTGCCGACGGCTGACATTGCGCGCAAGTCCTGGGAGGTGTACGGAGAGGTCATCGTCTGCGACAGCGACGAAGAAATGCTGGCCAAGGCGGATGAACTGGCTTCCGAGCACGTGCAGGTCATGACCCGCGACCCGGACTATTTTCTGAAGAACATGACCAATTACGGTGCATTGTTCCTGGGTCCCCGCACCAACGTGAGTTTCGGTGACAAGGTCATCGGTACCAACCACACCTTGCCGACCAGCAAGAACGCGCGCTACACCGGTGGCCTGTGGGTCGGCAAGTTCCTCAAGACCTGCACCTACCAGAAGGTCACGACCGACAAGGCGTCCGCGCTTGTCGGTGAATACTGCTCGCGTCTGTGCCATATGGAGAACTTTGCCGGTCATGGCGAGCAGGCCAACATCCGTGTGCGGCGCTACGGCGAACGCGCCGAGGTGCCGTGGTACCAGCCGGTTCCGGCACTGGTCTGAGGCTTGCATTCGATGTCAAGCACCATGACCGACCGATCCGGTTCCTCAGCGGCGCTGCGCAAGGGGGCGCGTCCCGAGCAGGCCGTACTGACGCGTGACAACGACCTGTCGAAGACGGCCGAGACCCGTCGCGTGGTCGAGTCCATGGTCGACGGCCTGAACGATCACACCATCGACGGCATCGAGGCATTCTTTGCTTCCGACTTTCGCTGGATGGGGAACGCGGGCTGCGGTACCAAGAACGGCGTTCGCGCATTCCAGGACAACTGGCAGCGCCCGTTTCAGGCCGCCTTCTCCGACAAGGTCTGCATCGACGAGGCGCGCATTGCGCAAGGCGAGTGGATGGCCGCGTTTGGCCGCCAGGAGGCCACGCATTCGGGCGAGTTCATGGGTATCGCTGCAACCGGCAAACGGGTCGAAATCCGCTACATGGACTTCTGGAAGGTGCAGGACGGCAAGATTGTCGACAACTGGGTCAACGTGGATTTTGCGCACGTGATGCGCCAGCTCGGCAAGGACCCGTTCGACGGGCATGGCTGGGAGGCATTCGATCGCGGCGAGCGTGCTGCGCCACGCCCGGACGCCAGACCCTGATGCTGCGATGAGCCGCGACTTGCTGAAAACCCCCTCGATGCACCTGGGCGGCCGGTCCGCCCTGGTCACCGGCGCAGGGCGCGGCATCGGGCTGGCGGCTGCGCATGCGCTGGCGCAGGCCGGCGCACACGTCATGCTGGCAGCGCGCAGCGCAGCGGAGATCGAGGCCGCCTGCGCGGCGATCCGGGCCGCCGGCGGGCGGGCCAGCGCCAGCACGCTGGACGTCACCGACTCGGCCGCGGTCACCGCCTATGTGGCGCAACACGGCCCGTTCGAGATTCTGGTCAACAGCGCCGGCACGAACCGCCCCAGCCTCATCACCGACATGACGGACGCTGACTACGACGCCGTGATGGACCTCAACGTCAGGGCCACCGTGTTCGTCACGCGCGAGGTTGCGCGTGGCCTGATCGCGCTCGGCAAACCGGGCTCGATCATCACCATCTCGTCCCAGATGGGCCATGTTGGCGGACCGAGGCGGGCACTGTATTGCGCCACCAAGCACGCGGTCGAGGGCATGACCAAGGCGCTGGCGTGGGAACTGGGACCGCACGGCATCCGCGCCAACACGATCTGCCCGACCTTCATCGAAACCGCGATGACCGCGCAGATGTTCGCCGATCCGGCGTTTCGCAGCTACGTCGAATCGCGCATCGCGCTGGGCCGGGTCGGCAGGCTCGAGGACATCATGGGTGCGGTGGTGTTCCTTGCGAGCGATGCGGCCGCGCTGGTGACCGGATCGGCCCTGATGGTCGATGGCGGCTGGACCGCAGCCTGAGTCCGAAAGAACCTCCCATGCCTTCGATCACCTCCCTCGACGTTGCCCGGCTGGCCCAGGTATCGCAGTCCGCCGTGAGTCGGACCTTCACCCCGGGTGCCAGTGTGTCCGTGGCGACGCGCGTCAAGGTCGAGGAGGCCGCACGCAAGCTCGGTTACCGGCCCAACGCCATTGCACGCACCATGATCACGCGGCGCAGCCGCATCATCGGCGTCGTGATGTCGTACCTGGAAAATCAGTTCTATCCGGTGGTGTTGGAAAAGCTGTCGCAGCGCCTGCAGCGTGACGGATACCACGTGCTGCTGTTCATCACCGACACCCGCCAGACCGATGCGGTGCTGGCCGAGATCCTGCAGTACCAGGTTGACGGCATGGTGATGGCCTCCACCGAGATGTCCAGCGCCCTCGCGCTGCGCTGCGAGGAAGCGGGCATTCCCGTCGTGCTGTTCAACCGCATCAGCAGCGGCAGCGTGAACACCAGTTCGGTCACCACCGACAACTACCAGGGCGGTCAGCTGGTGGGGCACTACCTGGCCAGCACGGGGCACACGCGCGTGGCCTACATTGCCGGACTGGAAGACACCTCGACCAACCAGCAGCGCGAACGCGGCCTGCGCGATGCGCTGGCCGAGGCGAAGCAGAGCCTCTTTGCGCACGCGGTCGGAAACTATGACTTCGAGGACGCCAAGGCTGCGGCCCGCAAGTTGTTCTCGGTCAACGCCGAGCAGCGTCCCGACGCCGTGTTCGTCGCCAACGACCACATGGCAATTGCGGTCATGGATACCTTGCGCATCGAGCTCGGGCTGCGCGTTCCCCAGGACGTCAGTGTCGTGGGCTTCGACGACGTCAAGCAGGCGACGTGGGGTTCGTACCAACTGAGCTCGGTGGTGCAGGACGCGGACGCGATGATCGAAGCCACGGTCGGTCTGCTGATGGAAGAAATGGACGGCGAGAACCAGAATCGCGCCGTCGTGTTGCCAACCCGCCTGGTGCTGCGCGCATCGAGTGCACCGCGTACCCCACCGAAAGGCCGCAAATGACCCCCCTGTCGACGACAACACCGGCGCCGGCCATGCGCGGCTTCGATGCCGAATTCCGTGACCTGGACCACTACATCCGTGTCATCACCGACCGGATCTGGGAAGGCGGGCGCATCGACGACATCCGCACGTACTACAGTGATCCCTGCATCGTGGATACGCCGGCGGCCGTCAGCACGACCGTGCAGTCGGTCGTCGACGGCACACGCGCCACGCTGGCCATGTTCCCGGACCGGCGCCTGCTGGCCGAAGACGTCATCCAGTCCGGCGACGACATCCACGGCTACCTCAGCTCGCACCGCATCATTTCGACCATGACGCACCGGGGTGATGGCGCATTCGGACCGGCCACCGGACGCCGCGTGCATGCCAGAACCATTGCCGACTGCGTGTGCCGCGACAACCGCGTCGTGCATGAATGGCTGGTGCGCGACCAGGGCGCGATCGCGCTGCAGATCGGCCTGCAGCCACGCACGCTGGCGCAGACCTGGCTGAACCAGCGGGGTGGCTGGAACAAGCCGGAGGCCGGGCCTGCCCCTGATGGCTATCTGTCGTACATCGATCATGGCCCCAACGCGCAGGCCTACGCACAGGCCATCGAGGCAGTGGCGCTGGGCGGCAAGCTCGCTACCCGCCTGTACGACGAGGCGGTGCACCATATCGGGCCGTGCGAGACCACGCGCTATGGCCATGTCGAGGTCGCCGACTACTGGCAGGCGCTGTTCGCGGCGATGCAAGTCCGACGATTCGAGATCGAACACCTGGTGTCGAACCAGGGCGCTGGCCGCGCGGAACGGGTGGCGCTGCGCTGGCGCGCGCACGCGCGGCACACCAACCACGGCGCGGCAACCGGCCTGTTCGGTACGGCCAGCGGAAACAGCGTCGAGATCATGGGCATCAACCACGTGGAACTGGTGCACGGCCAGGTGCTGCGCGAATGGGCGCTGATCGACGACGTGGCGCTGTGGATGCAGGTCCTGTCGGTACCGGCCTGAGCGGCCTGTTCACAAACCATTGAAAGTCCCACCATGGCCCGGATTCAGCTCAAGAACATCGTCAAGACCTGGGGTGCAGCCGTTGGCGTCAAGCGCATGTCGCTGGACATCAGCGACGGTGAATTCCTGGTCCTGCTCGGCCCCTCGGGTTGTGGCAAGACCACGACGATGCGCATGGTGGCGGGTCTGGAGGATCCGACCGAGGGCGAAATCTGGATCGGCGAGCGTTGCGTCAATGCGCTGGAGCCCAAGGACCGCGACGTGGCCATGGTGTTTCAGAGCTACGGGCTGTACCCCAACATGACGGTGTACGAAAACATCAGCTTCCCGCTGCGTATCCGCGGCCGGCCCACGGCGGAGATCCATCCGGCGGTGATGAAGGCGTCGGGCAAGGTGGAACTCGACGAGTTTCTGCAGCGCCGGCCCAAGGAACTCTCCGGCGGGCAACGCCAACGCGTGGCACTGGCGCGCGCCATCGTGCGTGAACCCAAGGTGTTTCTGATGGACGAGCCATTGTCCAACCTGGACGCCAAGCTGCGCGTCAGCATGCGCGCCCACATCAAGCACCTGCACCATGAATTGGCCGTCACCACGATCTACGTGACGCACGACCAGGTCGAGGCCATGACACTGGCCGATCGGGTGGTCGTGATGAGCAAGGCCGAGATCCAGCAGGTGGGAACGCCCGAGGAGATCTACAACGACCCGAACAACCTGTTCGTGGCCGGCTTCATCGGTGCGCCGGCGATGAACCTGGTCAGCGGTACGCTCAAGGACGGTGTATTCGCCTCCAGCGGCACGACGTTCGCCGTGCGCGTGGGTGGCTTCGGCAATCTGACCCGGTCCGACATGGTGCTGGGCATGCGCGCCGAAGACATGCACGTGACCGCGCAAGCCGACGCACAGGTCACCGGCGAGGTGTTTTCGTTCGAATTGCTGGG
Organism: uncultured Rhodoferax sp.; assembly: GCA_964558425.1. Lineage (GTDB taxonomy): Bacteria > Pseudomonadota > Gammaproteobacteria > Burkholderiales > Burkholderiaceae_C > CAISIP01. The sequence continues at coordinate 46,284 of CAZLDV010000009.1, forward strand.
CGATTCGACCACCGTCACCATCAAGTCGTCCGACGGGTTCATCACCGCCAGGGCAGACAAGGAATTTCGGGCCCGCATGGGCGAACGCGTCGGCTTCTCCGTGCCGACCGAGCGTTGTTATCTGTTCGATGGCTTGACGCAGAACCGGATGCGTCTGGACCAATCCTAGTCGCCGGCCACATTGTTCACTCAGGAAACCCTCATGCATTCCATATTTCACGTTCCCCGTCGCAGCCTGCTGGCCATCGCCGTCAGCGCAGTCCTGATGCCCGGCATTGCGCTGGCCTGCGGGCCCATCACCGGCAAAGGCGAGGTCAGCATCGTGGCGCCGGCATTCCCGTCCACGCAGCACATTGCCAAGGAAATGGAGTCCTGCAACAAGGGCGACATCAAGGTCACGGTCAAGGTGACGCCCGACGTGGTTGTCGAAAGTCAACGCGCGTTCGAGTCCGATGGCAAGTCGGCGTTCGACGGTGCGGTGGTCTCCGGTGGCGTGTACTCGACTCTGGTGGCCAAGGGCCAGCTGATGCCGCTGACCGATCTGGTTGCCAAGTACCGCGCGAAATACAACATCGAAGACAGCATGCTGGTGAAGTCCAATGGCCAGGTGATGGCCATTGCCTTCCAGCAAAACGCGCAAAATCTGTTCTATCGCAAGGACATCTTCGACAAGCTGGGATTGAAGGTTCCCGCCACCTATGACGAGATGTTGCAGGCTGCTGCGGTGATCAAGGCCAAGGAGCCGGGCATCGAGTTTCCGATCGCCCAGACGTTCTCCAAGGGATTCGACATTTCGCTCGAATTCGTCAATATCTACGTGGGTCTGGGCGGTCAGCTGTTCAAGCCAGGGTCGGCGCAGCCGGCATTCAATGGCGAAGCCGGCGTCAAGACCATTGAGCTGATGAAGTCGATGTCCAGGTACATGACGCCCAATTTCCTGGCGTCGAACTCCGACGATGTGATGAACCAGTTTCAGCAAGGCAAGGCCGCCATGGGCGTGCTGTGGGCCAGCCGCGCCGCGCGCATGGACGACCCGGCCGCTTCCAAGGTGGTCGGCAAGATGGAGTTTGCCGCCGCACCTGCCGCCGTCAAGGGTGGCAAGAGCGCTACCCATCTGTGGTGGGACGGTGTCGCCATGCCCAAGAACCTGGCGCATGACCGCGACACGGTGTTCCAGGTGCTGATGGACGGTCTGAGCGAGTCCACGGTGCGCTCGGGCAATGACCTGACGATCTGGATCCGCTCGATCTACAAGCCGACCCGGTTTGGTACCGGTGTGACGCTGTCGATGAAGGCGGGAGCACCCATCTGGCCAACCGAACCCTACCTGAGCCTGGCGACCAACGAATTGGGCAAGCTGGTTCCCGAAGCGCTGGGCGGCGCGATGACGGTGCAGCAGGCGCTGGACGCCGCGGCGGCGAACTACGTCAAGGCCGCCACCGAAAAAGGCTTCATCAAATAGGTCGCGGCGCACTGGGTCGATTCGGGGCGCATCCTGTTGACGGCTGCGCGCGATCCCGGCCCACCCGGTCATAGTTTCTGCGGAGCCCACGATGAAAACCAGATCCTTCCTGCAATTTGTCGCACCGTCGGTGGTGATGATGCTGCTGCTGCTGGCCGTTCCGATGGCCACCACGCTGTACCTGTCGGTGCGCAATTGCTCGCTGGAGATGGAAATGGTCAAGGTGGAGGAGTCCACGCCATTCGGCAAGCGTGAGACCCTCACCCAGCGTGCCAGGCTCGGGGTCGATGGCCGGCCTTTGCAGACCTGCGGATTTGTCGGGCTGGACTATTACCGCAAGGTGCTGGGTTTGGACAAGTCCGCACCGGCGCAGGTGGACCAGCCACCGGATGCCGGCGCTCGGGCGGTCAAGGGTGATCCCGCCGACAACGAGTTCCTTGGCGCCTTGAAGTTCACGATGATCTATACCTTCGTGACGCTGCCATTCGTGCTGGTCATCGGCTTTCTGCTGGCGCTGGGGGTCAACGGAGCGACGCAGCGACTCAAGGCCGTCTTCATCACCGCCTCGCTGTTGCCGTTCATCATCACGCCGGTGGTGGCGGCACTGTCGATCAAGTGGCTGTTCCGCGACAACGGGCTGGTCCCCTTCCTGCTGTCGCAGTTCGGCGTCCAGGTGTTCTGGATGGCCCAGGCCTGGTCGGCGCGTTTGCTGATCATCGTCTACGGTATCTGGCATGTGGTGCCATTTGCCTTCATCGTGCTGTACGCAGGACTGCAATCGGTTCCGCAGGATGCGCTGGAAGCGGCGACGATCGACGGCGCCTCGCGCTGGCAGAAGCTGCGCTTCGTCACGGTGCCGCACCTGATGCCGCTTTTCGTCTTCATCACGCTGATCCACCTGATGGACGCCTACCGGGTGTTCGAGCCGGTGATGGTTCTCACCCAGGGTGCGTTCACGACCAGCGTGCAGTACCTGACCTACAACATCCTGCTGCTGGAGAACAATCCGTACAAGGCCAGTGCGGCGGCGGTCCTGACGCTGATGGGCATCGTCGTGCTGTTGATCCCACTGCTGGTGAAGACCTGGCGCGAACAAAAGGGAGGTCTGTGATGGCTGCCAAACGCAATCTGCCGCTCGCGCTGCTGCTGTATGGCGGGCTGGCGTTCTGGCTCGTCATCGCATCGCTGCCGGTCGTCTGGACCGCCGTGATTTCGTTTCGCCAGTATGTCGATGCATTTTCGTCGCCGGTGAAATGGGTGGCACCGTTCACGCTGGAGAACTACACGCGCTTGTGGATCGAGCAGGCGTTCTACCGCAATTTCCTCAACACGGCGCTGGTCACAATCTGTACCGTGGCGGTCTCGCTGACGGTCGGTTGCCTGGCCGGTTACGCGCTGTCGCGCTTTCGCGGCGCACTGGGTTTCTGGCTGCTGCTGGTGGCGCTGATGTTCCGCGCGATTCCGCATTCCAGCCTGTTGCCGTCGTTCTTCACCATCTTCGATGCGCTGGGCATCCGCAATACCTATTTCACGCTGATCTTCGTGCTGGTGGCGATCAACCAGCCGTTCACGATCTGGATGTTGCGTTCGTTTTTCGTCAACATTCCGAACGAGCTCGACGAGGCCGCGTTGGTCGACGGCTGCACCCGGTTTCAGGCGTTTCGGCGCGTGATCATTCCGGTGATGTGGCCCGGCGTCGTGACCACCGGGCTGTTCAGCTTCCTGCTCGCGTACAACGATTTCCTGCTCAGCTCCGCGCTCACCAGTGGCAACCATATGACGATGCCGGCGGCCATTGCCAATGCCATCAACGCCGAAACCGAGGCGTTCCTGATGCAGGGCGTGGCGGGCGCGGTCAGCATCACGATTCCGCTGATCATCCTGATCGTCGTGTTCCAGAAGCAGATCGTCGGCGGTCTGACGCAAGGTGCCGTGAAGGGCTAGCCAATCCATGAAAGAGAGGTCCGATATCCAAGTCATGCAAAGCGATCCACACGCGCGCAACAAAGCCGCTCTGGCGGTGCTGCGCCAGGCCCAGTACGACTATGAGCCCGCCACGGTCCGGGCCGCGCTCGCGAAGGTGTTCGCGCCCGACGCCGTCGTGCATCTGGCAACCCCCTACGACGATCTGGATGGTCCGCAGGGGCTGTACCGGGACGTCTTCGAGCCGCTGCAGCGCGCCATCCCGGATCTGGAACGGCGCGACACCATCGTCATGGCAGGCCCCGGCGCGCTGGACGGCGACTGGGTCGGCTGCTGCGGCTATTACACCGGTACGTTCATGCGCCCATGGATGGACATCCCGCCCACCGGCCATCAGGTATCGCTGCGGTTTCACGAGTTCTATCGGATGCAGGACGGCAAGGTCGTCGAAATGCAGGCGCTGTGGGACATCCCCGAATTGATGTTGCAGGCTGGCGCATGGCCCATGGTGCCGGCGCTGGGCCGTGAATGGCATGTGCCTGGCCCGGCGACGCAGGACGGACTGGTGCCGGCGCCGCGCGACGCAGTGCGCTCGCTGGCGAGCCGCCAATTGGTGCAGGACATGCTCGCCGGTCTGGCCAATTTCGCCAGCGGCGGCGTGGCGGCGATGGAACTGGAGAAATTCTGGCATCCGCGCTTGAGCTGGTACGGCCCCAGCGGCATCGGCACCGGGCGTGGCATCGCGGGCTTTCGCAACTGGCACCAGATCCCGTTCCTGAACGGCATGCCCGATCGCAAGGGCACTGGGGGCAAGGGGAATTTCTTTGCCGACGGCGACTATGTCGGCTTCACCGCCTGGCCTGGCATGTCGGCCACGATCAGCGGCGATGGCTGGCTGGGGATTGCGCCAGGCGGTCAGAAGATCACCATGCGCAGCCTGGATTTCTGGCGCTGCGAGCACGGCCTGATCCGCGAGAACTGGGTGCTGGTCGACCTGTTGCATGTGTACCGCCAGATCGGCGTCGATGTGCTGGCGCGCATGCGGGAGTTCAACAAGGCGCGGATGCCATTGGGCTGAAGCCCAGGGTTGTCGTGCACAAGGCGTTTGAACAGCATGGGAGATGGAGGTGAAGACAATGCAGACGACGATCCATATCACACCCGAGCACTGCACCGCGCAGGAGACCTTGGCGGTGGAAGCGGGGCAACTGCGTGCCAGCGTGTTTCGCTATCCTGGTGGGGTCTGTGCGGTGCGGCTGGTCAATGCCCTGGGCAATCTGGTGCTGCTGCCGTTTCAGGGGCAACAGATTTGGGACGCGACCATGCGCGGACGCCGCCTGACGATGCGCTCGATGTTCGAGGCACCCGTGCCGACGCGCGATTTTCTTGCGAGCTATGGCGGCTTCCTGTTGCATTGCGGCGCCACCGGCATGGGTGTTCCCGGCAGTGGCGACAAGCATCCGCTGCATGGTGAATTGCACAGCGCGCCCTACCAGCAGGCATCGATTCTGGTCGGTACCGATCAGCGAGGCTCGTATATCGGCTTGACCGGACGGTACCGGCACACGCAGGCATTTCAATGCAACTATGTCGCCGTGCCGACCGTGAAGCTCTACGCGGATGCTTCGGTCTTCACGGTGGTGATGGAAGTCCACAATCAGAAGGCCAGCGCCATGCCGTTGATGTACCTCGCGCACATCAACTTCCGTCCCGTCGATGGTGGTCGACTGGTGCAGTCGGTGGTCTGCGATCCGCGCGCGATGCGGGTGCGCGAGAATCCGGCAGCATCGATCGATGCGCCTCCCGGCTTCGACGAACTGGTTCGATTGCTGCAGAAGGAACCGCAGCACCATCTGACGTTCAGGCCCGGCCAGGCCTACGATCCCGAAGTCGTGCTGTACCTGCGCTACTTCTCCGACAGCAGCGGCTGGGCCCGCACGCTGCAGGTCCACCCGGATGGCAGCGCTGACCTGGTACGCCATCGTCCCGACCAATTGAACCACGCGGTGCGCTGGCTCTGCCGTACGCCGGACCAGGACGCGTTTGGCGTGGAGCCGAGCACCGCGGAGGTCGACGGGCTGCAAGCCGAGACGCGCAAGGGCCATGTCCGCAAGCTGCCCGCCGGTGCTGTCTTGCGGGCTGAACTGGAAATCGGGATGCTGGACGCCGGTGCCGCGCCAGGCGAGGAGCGCCTGGTGGAGCAGACGTTGTCAGCCCCGGGTTGAGGGTTCGGCCAGGTCGGGCTGCGACCGGGCGGGCCCGCGCAGGCTCGCAGTAACGCGCGGCGGCCGCTGGCGGCGCGCATGCGGCGCCTGGGACTGCCGCCGGAACAACGGCCGCCTCGGGCCCGACGGCACTACGGGCCGGTCGATGCTGCCACGCGCGGAAACAGATTCGCCGATGCGCGCTCGATGAGCTGGGCCGGCAGCAGGATCTGCCGGCAGGCACTGTCGCTGTCCAGCCTTGCGCGGATCTCGACGGCAGCATGCTCAGCCAGGTCCGTGAAGGGTTGGCTGATGGTTGTCAGCTTGTAGGCGGGTCGCTGCCCGTAGGTGATATTGTCGAATCCGACCACCGAGACGTCATGCGGTACCTGCAGCATCAACCCGAATCGCGCTGCGTCCAGCACGCCCAGCGCCATGGCATCGTTGACGCAGAAGATCACGTCGGGTCGCTGCGCGGTATCGGCCAGGTCCAGCAACGCCATGCCGGCGGCATGTCCTGACTCGTAGTGGTAATCGCCCTGGAAGCAGCGAATGTCTTGCACGCCAAAGCTGGCCAGACGTTCGCAAAATCCATTCGCGCGCTGTTGCGAGACCGGTGCGTCGACCGGTCCTGTCACGACGGCGAAGCGCTGGTGCCCGGCGGCAAGCAGCCGCGAGGCCAGCAAGCGGGTGGCATTGGCATGGTCGGTGGCCACACTGGAGGCCAGCTCTCCCGGTGCCGAGCGGTTGAACATGATCACGGGGCAAGGGCGATGCCACGCCTGGTCCAGGGCGGTGCGCGGCAAGGCGAGGCATGAAACGATGGCGTCCACGCCATGTGCCAGGGCCTGGTGGAGCGCGCGGGCCGAGTCGCTCTCCTGCGCGACCGAGAACAGCAGCGCCTGAAAACCCTGGTCCTGCAGTGCCACGCCCAGTGTGAACAACACGTCAGACGTTTCACGCTGGGTGTCCTGCGAAATCAGCACGGCGACCAGACCCGTGCGTTTGGTGATCAGGCTGCGCGCGACGGCGTTCGGCAGGTAGCCCAGCTGCTGCGCCGCGGCCAGCACCTTGGCGCGGGTTGCGGCGGCGATCGGGGCATCGGCATGAAATGCGCGCGATACCACGGCCTGCGACACACCCGCGCTGTGGGCTACGTCGTAAGAAGTAGGTGCATTGAATTTTCGTCGCATGATGAAATCGAATTCATACTTGATTTTCAAAAAGTATAGGGTGTAATCAGGTTTGCAATCGTATGCAAATCCGTGTTCATCGACACTCTTTCTGAATTCACATTCATCTGCGAGGACATACCATGAAAAGACGTAGCGTGGTGCAGGCTGGTGCGGCCGCATTGGGTTTGGGCCTGGAGCCATGGGCGTTCGCCCAACAAAGTGGCCCGCTCAAGCCCGGCAAACCGTATGCAGGTACCGAACTGAGCCTGTTGACCGTGGTGGCGCCCCAGTTCAAGGCGCATGAAGCGAAATTGCCCGAATTCGAGGCTTTGACCGGTATCAAGGTCAAGTACCAATATGTTCCGTTCGGCAGCACGCGCGAGAAGTTGACCGCGGAACTGGTAGCCCAGGGCGCCCAATACGACCTGCTCAGCGTCATGGATGTCTGGGGGCCGTCGCTCTACAACCTGTTTGATCCGATCAATGCCCGGCTGGCGGAGAAAAAGATCGACATGGTCGAACGGTACCCGTACGCGCACCTGCGCGCGGCACGCGATGGCGATGGCAATGGCAAGAACATCCTGGGAATGCCGATTCGCGGGCATGTGCAGCTGATGTTCTACCGCAAGGACGTGTTTGCGAAGCTCGGCCTCAAGCCGCCAGCGACCTGGGACGAAATGGTCGAGACCGGCAAGACCATCCAGGCCCAGACCGATCTGTCCGGGGTGGCGATGTATTACGGCAAGACCGGCGCGCAGAACCTGATGATCTGGTTCAACTACCTGTGGGGCATGGGCGGCGATCTGATGGATGCGAAAGGGCAGCCCGCGTTCAATTCGCCGCAGGCCGTTGCCGCGACGCAGGCCTACCTTGACGTCCTGCTCAAGCACAAGGTGGCACCGGCTGCCTCCGTATCGTTCAACGAATCGGATGCCGCCAATTCGATGGCCCAAGGCAAGGTGGCGATGTATCCGGTCTGGTGGTGGCGCTATGACGGCCTGGTCGATGCCAAGACCTCCACGCTCAAACCGAACCAGGTCGGATTCGCACCGCTGCCTGGCATGGCTGGCAAGGAAAGCACCACCTACACCAACAGCTGGTTCTACGGCATCAACAAGAACAGCAAGAACAAGGACGCGGCCATGGAGTTCCTGGCCTGGCTGTCACAGCCTGAGATCGAACGCTCGGTGCTGCTGGACCCCAAATTGAACGAGGTGGTTGCCGTGCAGACCAAGAACCTGCTCGACGGCGACGTGAACCGCCGCTTCGGCGGCATGCATCTGTTCGGCGCGCAAGCGCTCAAGGGCGCGAAAGGCACTCCGTTGTTCCCGCAGTGGTCACAGGTCAGCGATCTTCTGGAGGCGACCATGAGTGACCTGGCTACCGGCAAGACCCAGGTCAGACCAGCGCTCGACGCGGCCGCCGCGCGCGCGCGCAAGATCATGCGCGCATGAACCTGCCAGGCACCGGAATCCACCCGTGAGTCTCTTGCGTCGCATTCCTGTGCACTGGCTGCTGCTGGCGCCGGCCCTGTTCTTCGTGGCGGCAATGGCCTTGTTCCCGCTCGGCTATTCCTTCCTGCTGGGCTTTCGCGAATGGAAGCTGGCCAGGAGTGTGACGCCGGGGGACTGGGTCGGATTGCAGAACTACTGGAACCTGCTGACCGATGATCCCGACTTCCTGGAGGCGGTACAGGTCACCATGGTGTTCGTTGTGTCCAATGTGCTCGTCACCGTGCTGGTGGCGCTGGGCGCTGCCTTGCTGCTGCACAGGGCTGGTCGCATCAATACCTTTGCCCGGGTGTTGCTGATCCTGCCGTTCGTGATGAGCCCCGCCCTGGTCGGCATCTCCTTTCGCTTCTTCCTCAATGGCGAGTACGGCATCGTCCATCACCTCATCGGACTGGCCTTTCCTTCCATGGTCGACACGATCTGGCTGGCCGATTCGACGCTGGCGATGGTGGCCATTGTCGCGGCCGACGTCTGGCATTGGGCTCCCTACATGACGCTGGTGATGCTCGGTGGCCTGGCATCGATCCCCAAGGAGACCGAAGAGGCGGCGCGTGTCGATGGCGCGTCCGGCTGGGCCGTATTCCGCGACGTCACGCTGCCGCAATTGCTGCCGGTGATCAGCGTCGTGCTGGTACTCAAGACGGTGTTTGCGCTCAAGGCCTTCGACATCATCTATACGCTGAGCAATGGTGGGCCGGGCCACAGCACGCAGACGCTGGCCTATTTCGTCTACGAGACAGCGTTCAACTATTACGACATGGGATATGCCGCGGCCGCAGCCTACATTCTCACGGCGGTCTTGCTGGTGACCTCCGGCTTCTATCTTCGGTTGGTGTTCAAGAAATGACTGCGATCGTCCACTCGGATGCCACGCCGGGCTATCAGACGTCGGCGGGGGAACATGCGGCGAACTGGGTGCGCCAGCTGGTCGTGATCGTGCTGATCAGTGCAATCCTGTTGCCGATTGCGTGGATCTTCGTGACCGCGTTCAAGACCTCGCGCGATGTCTATTCGATCTCGAGCGCGCTGTGGTTCACGCCCACCTTCGAGAACATGCTGACGGTGTTTCGGGAGCCCTGGAATCTGGGCTCGAAGATCGTCAACAGCTTTGCGGTCGCTGGCGGCACCGTGCTGCTGGCGATGCCGATGGCCACCATGGCGGCGTACGCCTTCTCGCGCTTCGATTTCCGATTCAAGCAGGCCATCTTCCTGATCGTGATCGCGTCGCAGTTCATCCCGGCGGCGGTCGTGGTGTTGCCGTACTTCCTGATGTTCAAGGAGGCCGGCATGCTCGACACGCGTACCGCACTGGTGTTGGTCAACCTGTCGATCGTGCTGCCGTACGCGGTCTGGATGATCAAGGGCTTCATCGACGCCGTGCCGATGGAGATCGAGGAGTCGGCGATGGTCGATGGCGCGCCGCGTTCACGCGTGATCTGGGAGATCGTCGTGCCGACCGCGTTGCCGGGCATCATCACCGCGGCGGTCTTCAGCTTCACGCTGACGTGGAACGAATTCCTGTTTGCGCTGATCATCGGCAAGCAACATGCGTTGACCCTTCCCATCGGCCTGATCGGGTTTCGTACCGAACGGGGCGATCTGTGGGAACTGATGGCCGCCGGAGGCGTGTTGATCACCGCACCCATGTTCCTGATCTCGCTGCTGGTCCAGAAGCAGTTTGTCGGCAGTCTCACCGCCGGGTCGGTGCGTTGAGCGCAGCATCCGCGATTCCCTGAAGCATCTCCATGACCATCATCTCGCTTTCGCACATCGACAAGTCCTTCGGGCCGGTGCGCATCGTCAAGGATCTGAACCTGACGATCGAGGACCAGGAGTTCCTGGTGTTTCTCGGCCCGTCGGGTTGCGGCAAGACGACGACGATGCGCATGGTCGCGGGCCTGGAGCATCCCACCATGGGCGAAGTCGCGTTCGACGGCGCGCGCATGAACGAGGTGCCGACCCAGAAGCGCGATGTCGCCATGGTGTTTCAGAATTACGGCCTGTATCCGCATATGTCGGTGGCCCAGAACATCGCCTACCCGCTCAAGCTGCGTGGCATGGCGCAGGGCGAACGCGACAGGCAGGTAGCCAGGGCAGCCGATCGGGTGGAGCTCGGTCCCTATCTCAAGCGGATGCCACGCGAACTCTCTGGCGGGCAACGTCAGCGCGTGGCGCTGGCGCGCAGCATCGTGCGTACGCCGCGGGTGTTCCTGATGGACGAGCCCTTGTCCAACCTGGACGCCAAGCTGCGGGTCGTGGCGCGGGCCCAGATCAAGCACCTGGCCGAGGATCTCAAGGTCACCACGATCTACGTCACGCACGACCAGGTCGAGGCGATGACATTGGCGCACCGAGTCGCGGTCATGCAGGATGGCGTGATTCGCCAGCTGGGGACGCCGCAGGACATCTACAACGACCCGGCCGACACTTTCGTTGCCGGCTTCATCGGCAGCCCGGCGATGAACCTGCTGCAGGTGCAGGCGCAGGCGCAGGCGGCGATCCTGCGGGCTGAAGGCGGCATGCAGATTCGATTGCCAGCGCCGCGTGCCGGTGCGCTGACGCTCGGTGCCCGCGCCGAGGACATGCGCCTGGGTAGTCTGGACGAAGCGCATTTCCAGGCCGACGTCTTCACCTTCGAGTTGTTGGGGGACTGCACCATGGCCACCGTCATGGTCGGGCACACGCTGGTGGCGATCAAGGCACCGAAGGACCTTCGACTGCGCTCGGGAGAACGCATCGGCATCTGTTTCGACCCGCAGCGCCTCTATTGGTTTGACCAGGACACGGGAGCACGCATCCGTGCATAGACGGCGTCAAGGGCGCTTGGCTGCATTGGCTCGCGCAAGGCGGTTCTGCCGCGCTCGTGTTGCAGCGCCTGGTCCGAAGCTTTCCCGATCATTTGTACCACCGACACAGGACACACCATGTTGACCCAGGAACAGTTGCGCCAGCGATTCATCCCCTTTGACAGCCTGCGCTACAGCACCGACGCCTTCATCGACTACCGCATTCCCGGCTGCGCGCCCAAGAAGAACTATGCGCTGATCGGTCCGGGTGTGTCGCAGAATCCGAACCAGCCGGTCAGTCTGCGCGAGAAGCACGGCTTTCAGGTGGGTGGCGTGGCCATGCCGGCAGGTACGACCAATCCGCCGCACATGCACTTCACGGCCGAGGTGTTCATCTGCGCCAAGGGCAGCTGGCAGATGCACTGGGGCTTCGACCCCGATCCGCTCAAGGCCGGAATCGGCGAGGGCGACATCATCACGGTGCCCACCTGGATCTACCGCGGCTTCCAGAGCCTGGGTCCGGATGACGCGTTCATGTTCACCGCGCTGGGCCGCGACGACACCGGCGGCATTCTGTGGGGTCCGTGGACGCTGGAGGCGGCCCGTGAACAGGGCGTCCATCTGACGGACGACTACCGCATCATCGACGAACAACTCGGCCAGAAGTGGTCCGATGCGGACAAGCGCCTGCAGCCGATGACGCCGCAGGAGATCGCCGCGCTGCGCAAGTGGACGCCCGAGCAGATGGCGCGGCGTGTGGTGCGCTTCGCAGCTCTGGACTGGTCGCACGATGCCTTGCTCGACAGCAGCCTGCCCGGATGTGGCGGCGCCATCGCGCCAGTCATCGGCCTGGGCATGAGCCAGGAGCGCAACCACCTTGCACCGGTGCACAACGCGCACGGATTTTCGATCGAATGGCTGCGTCTGCCCGCTGGCGGTGGCATGTCGCGCCACACGCTGACCGACAAGCAGGTGCTGGTGGTGTACCGCGGGCAGGTCGAGATCCGCATCGACGGCTCCGATGCGCCGGTGGCCATCACCGCGCAGGGATCGGCGCAGGGGTGGGACAGCTATGCGATGCCGGCCGACAGCTGGCGCAGCTACCGCAACACCGGTAGCGACGAGGCGGTCGTGCTCGTCATCACATCGGGCGACCATCGCAAGGACCTGGTCTGGGACAATGCCGTGGTGAAGTCCGCAGCCGGCGCCAACCGCGCGATCGACGCGAATGGCCATGTTGCGCCGAAGAATTTCGTCGATCGTTCGCAGCGCTGAGCAATCGTTCCACCATCTGATCGCTACGAGGAGACGCCCCAATGGTCGACCGCATCCTGACCACCCACTTCGGCAGCCTGCCGCGCCCCGAGCGCGTCGGGACGCAGTTGGTCGCCCAGGACAGCGGACTCAATTTCGATCCGGCCACATGCGACGCAGTGATGCAAGCCGAGGTCGACACCGTGAACAATTGCATCGAACATCCCCGCCTGGTCGCCCAGCGGCGGCTGACCCGCGCCAACATCGTGGGTCGTGACCGGGTGATGGCGGCCACCGACTGCGGTCTTGGCACATTTGCCGGTTCTGATGCCATCCATCGGCCCATCTGCTACGCGAAGCTGGCCAGCATGGCGCAGGGTGCCCGCATGGCGAGCGACGAACTCTGGAACAGCACACCATGAACGCACCCATGCATCCTCTCGACGACCGGCTGCCCGCCATGCTGCGCAGCGGCCAGCGTCTGCGCGGCATCTTCAATGGCATCCCATCGCCGGCGATCGTCGAGATGTGCGCCTTTGCCGGCTTCGACTTCCTGGTGATCGACAACGAACACGGCAGTGCCAACCACGAGACCACCGAGAACATGTTGCGCGCGGCGCGCGCAAGCAACCTGCCCACGCTGGTGCGCTGTCTGGAGCACGATATCGCACGCACGTTGGACATGGGCGCCGGCGGGCTTCAGATCCCGATGGTCAATACACCAGCGCAGGCGGCCGCATTGGTGCAGACGGTCAAGTACCCGCTGGCAACCGGCGCCGCTGGCTTGTCGGGCCAGCGCGGCAGCGCATTTTCTTCACGCGCGGCCGGGTACGGTGCATTTGGCGGTGCGCAACACACCCGTCGCAGCAACGAGGGCATCGCGCTGGTGGTGATGATCGAGACACCCGAGGCAGTCGCCCATGCCGGCGCCATCGCGGCGGTCGACGGTGTCGACGCGGTGTTTGTTGGTCCGAATGACCTGGCGCATGCGATGGGCCATGGGAACCAGTGGAATGATGCCCCGGTGCAGGCGGCGATCGAGCAGACGCTCAAGGCGGTGGCGGCAGCCGGTAAATGCCCGGGCATCCTGGCACTGACGCCGGCTGACGAGGACAGGTACGCGGCCTGGGGGGCACGCTATTTCGCCAGCGTCTCGACAGGCCTGATCATGAAGGCCTTCAAGGAAGCGGCGCAAGGCGGGCGGGTGCAAGTCAACTACTGATCCAGCGGCCCCACAGGCGGTGGCGGTGGCCGTTGCAGCTGGGCTGCTTCCCGTTTCCAGGCGGGCCTGCTGGCGTTCGTCTCGGCGCGCAGAACCGGGTGCGTCCACGCGAGGCACGGACGTGCGCACTGCTGCCAAAATGCTGTCTGCAGACCTTCGCCCCACCATGACGCCTGAACTGACTCAAAAGCTTGCAGCCGCGGTCGACCGCATGCCGGCATTCCCGCGCAGTGTGCAGCAGATCCTGGAGTTGACGCGCGACGTGAACTGCTCGCCCAAGGATCTGGTGCGGGTGATCGACCATGACCCGGTGGTCACGGTGAAGATCCTGCGGGTCGTCAACTCGGCCTATTACAGCCTGCCCAAGCAGATCACCTCGATCAACCATGCCGTGGTCTACATGGGCTTCAACAGCCTGAAGAACCTGGCGCTGAGCATCGCGGCCATCGGCATGTTGCCCAAGGAAAGCGTACCGGGATTCGATGCACACCAGTATCTGCTGCATTCGCTCACCACGGCCAATATTGCCAAGATGCTGGCGCCGCGGGTCGGCGAGGTGGACCCGAATGACGCCTTCATTGCGGGCTTGCTGCATGATTTCGGCAAGGTCGTGTTTGCGCAGTTCATGCCGGCCGAATTCCGCCAGGCCCTGATGAAGAGCGACTGGGGCGAGGTCTCGCTGTACCAGACCTTGCGCGAAGTCATCGGGACCGACCATGCGGTGGTCGGAGGCATGCTGCTGGAGAAGTGGCGTTTCCCGGCCCATCTGGTGGAGACGATCCGTCACCAATATGGCGACGATCTGCGCGACACCCCGATGATCGCCTGCGTCTTTGCCGCCAACCAGATCAGCAAGAAGCTGGCCTTTGGCGCCGCCGGCAATCCGGTTGTCGAGGCCTTGCCGCCATTCATGGCCCAGCGCCTGGGCGGCACCCTCGATGCGGTGATCACCTCGCTCGGCGACCTGGGCGCCATGTGCGAAGAGGCGATGGTCTTCGCGAATGCCTGACGGTTGCGCGGTGTAGGTGTTTTCCCCAGTTCGGCGGCAGGTGGCGAACTTTTTTGCGTGCCTCACCTCTATCGCCCGTCCGCCGTCCGTTTGTGCCATTTCCTTCCATCCTGTCAGGAGTCCCCATGAAAGTGTTCGCCTCATTCATACTCGCCGCTGCCGCGGTCACTCTCGCTGCGCCGGCTCAGGCCCAGTTCGCCAAGCCGGAAGACGCAGTCAAGTACCGCAAGGCTGTCATGACCTTGCAGAGTGCCCATTTCGGACGGATTGCGGCGATGGCCAGCGGGCGGGTGCCGTTCGACGCAGGCGTGGCCGTCGAAAATGCGACGGTGCTCGAGATGGTGACCCGATTGCCGCTGGCGGGATTCATCCCGGGGTCCGACAAGGGCGAGACCCGGGCCAAGCCGGAAATCTGGAGCGAGACCGCCAAATTCAAGGCCGTGGGGGAGAAGCTCAACGCCGATGTGGTCAAGCTGCTTGCCGCTACCAGGACCGGCAATATCGACACCATCAAGGCCTCGGTCGGGGTCGTTGGCGCCACCTGCAAGTCCTGCCACGACGAATTCCGCAAGGATTGAAGCGACGACGAACCGGTAGTCAGGGGCCGGTGGTGGGTGGCCGTTGCGCTTGGTGCGCAGCGAGCCACTCGTGAAATCGACGGTGCCAGGCTTCAGGCAACCATTGGCGCAGCAGCGCCTGTTCCTGTTCATGAAAACTTCCGAACCAGTGCAGCGCTTGGGCCAGCGGCGGCGCGATGAGGGTGCCGTCGGCATGGCTGGCTGCCGACAAGTGTCCGTAACTGGCCGCGGCGCCTTCGTGCAAGCGGCAACTCGACAAGGTCTCGCGCAGGCGCAGCACGCCGCCGGTATGGTGTGCGAATTGCATCAGCAACCAGAAGCCGGCCGCCTGCAGGGCGGGCGCCGCTGACGCTGCATGGGCGAACAGGCGGTCGAGCAGGACATTGCGCCGGAACATGCAACCGGACATCGGCGGCGCAACCCAGTCGCGCAGGCTGGTGGCCAGTGGCGGCACCGGTTGGATCGGCTGCTTCCATGCGCCGCTGTTGGCGAACACGTCGGCATGCACCAAGGCGCCGTCGGCGCTGATCAGTCGGATGTCACTGCAGCTGGCAGTGACCAGGGCGCCGTGGTGGCGCAGGTGCAGATGCCGTTCGACGAAGGTGCGGTCGAGCCGGTCACCGCTGCGCATGAAGACCATGTATTCGGCTGGATGCGCAATCCATGCATGCGCCATGCGCATCAACTCGGTTTCGCCATCGGCGCCGGCGCGCCACCATTGCACTGCCGCATGCGACTGCAGGCTCTCGGCGATGGAGACGTCGGTCTGGGCGTCGGATTCCCCGATGACTATCACCGCTACCGTGGGTTGCGCCAATCGGTGTGACGCCGACAGGCGGCGCGCGTGATGCTCGCGTACCCGCAGGTAGCGCAGCGCGCCCGCGCGTTCATCCGGGGTCTTGTCCTGCAGGTCGAGCCAGCGCTCAAGGAACTGCAATCGCCTGGGTTCGCGCACCCGCGTGTCGTGTCTGGGTGTGAACTTTCCATCGACCACGCTGGCGAAATCGTTGGCATCGTGCAATCGGTACACGCCCAGTGGCTCGCGCAGATAGTGCGCGTGTCCCGCCTTGAGCAATGCCGCGGGGCACAGGACACTGTCGGTGCCGATCCGGAATTCCCATAGGGGCATCGCTTCCAGGCAGCTGGCAACGAGATCGCGCGCAAAGACCAGCCCGCATGGCACCGAGAAGGCGAAATGCCCCGGTGCGTTCTCCAGCGTCAGACGGTCGGGCAGGCGGGAAATGGTCACGACATCAAACCATGTCTGCTCGATGCGGACGCTGCCCGATGCTTGCACCGATTCGATCACAAGGTCGTGGCACAGGAACAGCTTGCCTGGTTCCTCCTTGAGCGCGGCGATGTGTGACGCAAGCCGCCGCAACTTGCATGGCAGGAACACATCGTCCGAGTCGAGCAGGCAAACATAGTCGCCCGTCGATTGGCGCACTCCGGCGTCGAATGCAGCCGATTGGCCGCGGTTGTCCTGCGTGATGGCATGGAAGCGGGGGTCTTGCGCAAACAGTGCATAGACGGCGTGCGGGTGGTCGGTCGAGCCGTCGTCGACCACGATGACTTCGAACCGGTCGGCGGGATAGTCTTGTTCCAACGCACTGCGAATCGCGTCGCCGACAAGGCGCGCGTAGTTGTAGTTGCAGATGACGATCGAAAAACGCGGCAACGCAGTCATGGGCTTGAGCGCAGTGCGGCTTCGCATCGGTCGGCTGCGGTCCGGATCGTCTGCTTCTGGTCGTAGCCCTGGTATCGGGTTGCGAAGGCCTGGGCGCACCGGGACAACGCGGGGTCGGCCAAGGCCCGGCGCAGCAAGCGTGGCATCGGCGCGCTGTCTTGCGCCGTGAGAGCGACGCCGGCGCCCATGGCGGCAAGTCGGTGTGCGCCCATGGTCTGTTCCATCTGCATCGGGAACACCATCAGCGGTTTGCCCGCGAGCAGCATCGCCGCTGTGGTTCCGGCGCCGCCGTGGCAGATGGCCAGATCGCAGCCGGTGCGCATGCGATCGATGTCAAGCGGGTCCGGCGACACCACCATCGCGGCGCTGGAAAATTTCTGCAGTGTCTGACGAGCCGCCCCAGGCACGTGCGCCAGCACGCTGGCACCGGATGTCTGCAACGCGGCGAGGATGGCGTCCAGGCCGGCGTATTCGGGCTTCAGATACGCAAACACGCGCGGGCCGTCCGCCTCGGGCCAGGGCATGTCCAGCCCCTGGCCGAGCGAGAAGATCGGACCGAGATAGTCGTTCTCGTTGCGCTCGGGATAGTGATCGAGTTCGGCAAACGTGCACATCAAGGTGGCATCGCAATCGCGCAACTCGCCCATGCCGGCCATCGTGGGCGCACCCAGTTCGACCAGCACCTGGTTGGCGGTTGCCACGGCGTGCCGTTCGGAATCCTGCAGGCGGGCCATGTTCTCGCGTTGCCACCAGCGGAAATGCGGCATCGGCCGCGCATGGGGTGGAATGCAGAAGCCGGTACCGAAATTGACCCTGGCCAACGGCAGCCCGCGTGTGGCGAGCAAGGCGGTGGGCGCGTGGTCGAGCACGACCGCGTCGGGTTGCAGCTGGCCAATCAGGTTGCGCCAGGCCTTGCATATGCCGGTCAGGGCGGTGGCGTTGAGGAAGCCGAACCGCATCAGCAACTCGGGGTAGGAGATGGCTGCCGGCAACTGGGTCACCTTGCGCAACCACAGCGGCGCCTGGAAATAGGTCAGACCATGGGGCGTGAGCAGCTTCTCCGCGCCCATCAGGTCGCGCACCGCAAGCACCACCTCGTGACCACGGCTGCGCAAATCCAGCGCCACCGGCAGCAGCCGTGCGAGGTGGCCGTAGTCGCCACCGAGTTCCCATGCAAAAAGATAACGTGCCATGCTGTGATGCTACCAATGCACAGCGGGTGGGTAACATGACGGGATCACCAAGGAGAACCCCATGTCCGACTCGAAGGCGCCGATCAAGGCGTTTGCGTCCCAGGCCGATCTGGACGACAAGAAGATCACGTTCACGCAACTCAGCGCGCATTGTTGGGCCTACACCACCGAAGGCGATCCGAATTCGGGCGTCATCATCGGTGACAAGTGCATCATGGTCAGCGATACGACCGCCACGCCGGCGATGGCGCAGGACCTGATCGCACGCATCCGCACCGTCAGCGACAAACCGATCCGCTATGTCCTGCTGACGCACTACCACGCGGTGCGGGTGCTCGGCGCCAGCGCCTACGCAGCCGAGGGCGCGACCGCGATCATCGCCAGCCAGGGCACGCTGGAGCTGATCCGGGAGCGCGGCGCACAGGACATGCAAAGCGAGATGGAGCGCTTTCCGCGCCTGTTCCGCAATGCCGGGTCGGTGCCGGGCCTGACCTGGCCGACCATGGTCATCGGCGGTGGCGACCCGGGCCGCGGCGAGGTGCCCGGCAGGTTGACGATCGATCTGGGCGGCGTCCAGGTACAGATCTGGCATCCGGGCGCGGGCCATACGCGGGGCGACACGATTGCCTGGGTCGAGGAAGAAAAGGTGCTGTTCAGTGGTGACCTGGTCGAGTACCAGGCCGGCGTGTATACCGGCGACGCGCAACTGGCCGAGTGGCCCGCCACGCTGGAGGTGCTGCGCGCGCTCGGCGCGCAGTCCCTCGTTCCGGGCCGTGGCGAAGCCATGCAGGGCAGTGTCGACGTCGACAAGGCGCTGGACTATACAAAATCCTGGGTCGAAACCTTGTTCCGCTGCGGCAAGGAAGCGGCGGCGGCCAACATGGACCTCAAGGCCGCCATGGCGCATACCCGCAAGAGCATGGACCCGGTCTTCGGCCAGGTGTTCATCTACGAACACTGCCTGCCGTTCGACGTCAGCCGTGCCTATGACGAGGCCAAGGGCATCAAGAACCCGCGTATCTGGACGGCCGAGCGCGACAAGGAAATGTGGGCCGCCTTGCAGGACTGATCGCCGGCGCGACGCACGCGCCGGCGTGGCTCCGCTCGCCCCATGGCCCCGGTCAGTTGCGTGCCTGGCCGGACAACTGGCGTGCCATGGGAGGCAGCACCGACATCTTTTGCACCAGATCGCGGATCGTCTCGCAGCAGGTTTTCATCCGGATGCTGCGCAGCTGGGTGCGCACCGTCGAGATGCGCACTCCGTGGTTGAGCGCAATCTGTGCAGGCCGCAGGCCCTTGCAGACCTGGGCCAGCACCTGACCTTCGGCATTGGTCAGGCCGCGTTCCCGGGCAAACAAGGCCATCGTGGAGTCGTCGCACAGTTGCTGCTTGGCAAATACCAGCAAGGCATAGCTCGGTGCGACGGCCGAGCCCAGCAGGCCACCCGATGCGCTATCGGCCGACGGGTGTTGCGCGATCAGCGGCAGCACCGCGATCGCCGACGATTGCGCGGCGCCACCCAGGCACAGGAACCCGCGCAGGCCGGAACTGGCGCGATCGAGCGTGCGGCGCAGCGTCGCGTTGTCGCTGGGGCGTTGTGCCATCACCCGACCATGCAGCAGGCGCAAACCGCAGCCGTGGGGTATCAGCGTCGGGCCATCCATGCCGTCCAGCAGGCTGGCTTGTCCAAGCGCATTGGCAAACTGGACCAAGGCCGTCTCGGCATCCACGATGACCAGCCCGTAGTCCAGCTGGTTCAGCGCCAGACGCAGCAACTGATGGTCGGATGTGTCGATCGACGGCGACGCCAGATCCCTTTGCAGGGGTGGACGTGGTTGGGAACCGCAAGCGGGCGCAGTGTGGGACATGGTGGACTCCTCCTGTGTTGCGCACCG
Source organism: uncultured Rhodoferax sp. (assembly GCA_964558425.1). Classification (GTDB taxonomy): domain Bacteria; phylum Pseudomonadota; class Gammaproteobacteria; order Burkholderiales; family Burkholderiaceae_C; genus CAISIP01. The sequence goes on from CAZLDV010000009.1 coordinate 66,183, forward strand.
GGAACACGACCGCGTTCCTTTGCCAGTGCGTCAACCTCAGGTTAGGAAAATCCGCCCGGTACAGGGTGTGCAACTGCCCGCGCCAATGTGTGACGTATGCACCATGGAGCGCGCGGTCCGCTGGCGTGGTTACCAGCGCAGCGGCAACTTCGCGTGCAGCACGATCTGACGGTCCTCGATGGCCAGGTAGCCACCGCTGACCAGGTCTTTGAGAATGCGGCTGACCATCTCGCGGCTGCAGCCCGCGCGGCTGGCGATCGCCTGGTGCGTGATGCG
>CAZLDV010000010.1:0-65810 GCA_964558425.1 uncultured Rhodoferax sp.
CAGGCGGCTCTTGTCGCGCGCGGCCTTGTTCTTGTGGAAGATGCCCTTGTCGGCGACCGAGTCGACGATCGCCTGCATCTTGCCGAACAGCTCGGTGGCCTTGGTCTTGTCGCCGGCGACAACCGCCTTTTCGACGTTTTTCACGGCGGTGCGGTATTGCGAGCGCAGCGAGGTATTTGCTGCGTTGATCTTGACGTCCTGGCGGACGCGCTTGCGGCCCGACGCCAGGCGCGGGTTCTTTTTCTTGGGTTTGGTGGATGCCATGGTTGAAATTCCTTGTGTCTGTGGATGATGCCAGCAAAGCCCGCCATTCTACCCGCCCGGCGGGCTCCAGGCCATTGCCGCCGTCCGGCCCGTCCTGTGCCCGGCTACACTCGCTGCCGTGAGCCTGTTCAAAGCCGCTTCTACCGTCTCTCTGCTGACACTGGCCTCACGCATCACCGGCATGGTGCGCGACTTGCTGATGGCCTCGATGTTCGGGGCCAGCGCCATGACCGATGCGTTCAACGTGGCGTTTCGCCTGCCCAACATGTTCCGGCGCCTGTTTGGCGAAGGGGCCTTCAGTCAGGCCTTCGTGCCGGTGCTGGGTGCGACCCTCGGTGAGCAGGGCGAAGCCGCCACCCGGCAATTGGTCGATCGGGTTGCCACCGTCTTGAGCGCGGTGCTGGCGCTGACCTGTCTGGTCGGCGTGCTCGCCGCGCCCGCACTGGTCTGGTTGATGGCCAGCGGCCTGGAACAAGACCCGCGCGGCTTCGACGCAGCGGTGGTGATGGCGCGCTGGATGTTCCCGTACATCGGTTTCATGTCGCTGGTGGCGCTGGGTGCCGGCATCCTCAACACCTGGAAACGGTTTGCCGTGCCGGCCTTCACTCCGGTGCTGCTCAACCTGTCGATGATTGCCGCCATCTGGCTCGGCGCACCGTGGTTCGCGCGCATCGGCATCGAGCCGATCTATGCAATGGTCGTGGGCGTCATGGGCGGGGGCGTGCTGCAGCTGGCACTGCAGGCCGAGTCCTTGCGCCGCCTGGGCATGTTGCCCCGGATACGCTGGAACCAGGGTGGATTGCGCGCCGCCTGGGCCGACTCCGGGACCCGGCGCATCGCCACGCTGATGGGGCCGGCCTTGCTCGGTGTCGGCGTGGCCCACCTGTCGGCGATCATCAACCTGCAGATCGCGTCACACCTGACCCCGGGCAGCGTCAGCTGGATGAGTTATGCCGAACGCCTGATGGAGTTTCCCACCGCGATGCTCGGCGTGGCACTGGGCGTCGTACTGACGCCGCAGCTGGTGGCTGCCCATGCGGCAAAGGACACGCAGGCCTATTCGGACATGCTGGACTGGGGTTTGCGCCTGGTGGTGCTGCTGGCCTTGCCCTGCACCCTGGCCTTGCTGGTGTTTGCCGAACCGCTGGTGGCCACCTTGTATGCGCGCGGTGCGTTCACCAGCAACGATGTGCAGCAGACCACCCGCGCCTTGATGGGTTACGGAGCGGGCCTGATCGGCATTGTCGCGATCAAGGTGCTGGCGCCCGGCTTTTACGCCAGCCAGGACATCCGCACGCCGGTGCGCATCGCGATCATGGTGCTGGTGATCACCCAACTGCTCAACCTCGTGCTGGTGCCGCTGTTTGCGCATGCCGGTCTGACACTGGCGATCAGCCTGGGCGCGCTGGTCAACGCATCGGCCTTGCTGTGGGGCCTGATACGGCGCGGGCGTTACCGTCCGTCGCCCGGCTGGACGGTATTCCTGTTTCAGGTTGTGGCTGCCTGCGCCTTGTTGGCGGTGTTCCTGATGTGGGCCACCAGCCATCTGCAATGGAGCGGCGCCGGGGTGCACGAGCTGCGGCGACTCGGGATTTTTGCTATGGTCATGGCTGGCGCGGCGGTGATCTATTTCGGCGCCTTGTGGGGCGCCGGGCTCAAAGTGCGTGGTTTCATGCGCCACTGAGCATGTCCAACCCTGCCGTGCCCAAGGCAGCTTCGTCGAAAGGGTCGTCCCATGCAACTGTCATTCGATGTTCCCACCCCGCTGGAATATTTTGCGGCGCTGGTGCACAGCGACGATGCGTTCCCGCTGCTGGAGGCGGCCATCAGCCTGGCGCAGGATGAATACCCGGACCTCGACGTCCAGCAGGTGCTGGGTGAAGTCGACCAGCTGCTGGCGCGGCTCAAGCGGCGCATCCCGGCGGACGCGGCGCCGTTGCACAAGCTGCGCCTGGTCAACCAGTATTTTTTCCGCGACCTGAGTTTCCGCGCCAATGTCAACAACTTCTACGACCCCGACAACAGCTACCTGAATGTGGTGCTCCGCACCCGCTGCGCGATTCCGATTTCGGCGGCCGTGTTGTGGCTCGAACTGGCGCAGGGCCTGGGTCTGGCGGCGCGGGGGGTCGGATTCCCGGGCCATTTCATGGTAAAGGTCAACTTGCCCAAGGGCCAGGTCGTGATCGACCCGATGGACGGCCAGTCACTGAGTCGCGAGCAACTGGCGGAGCGGCTCGAACCCTACCGCCTGCGCAATGGCCTGGTCGATGAGTTCGAAGTGCCGCTGGGCCTGTACCTGCAGTCGTCCGCACCGCGCGAGATACTCGCGCGCATGCTGCGCAATCTCAAGGAGATCCATCGGTCGCAGGAAGACTGGGGCCGTCTGGTCGCGGTGCAGGACCGGCTGATTGTCTTGCTGCCGCAAGCGTGGTCGGAATACCGGGACCGGGGCCTGGCTTTCGCCGAACTCGGTCGCAGTGCCCAGGCGGTGCAGGACCTGGAGACGTATCTGGCCAACGTCGATGAGGGGCTCGATATCGACGCGATCGCGCTGCGGGTCGCCGAACTGCGCCGCACGCCCAGCGACTGAGCGCGTGTCAGGTAGCGGCGTCAGCGGATCTCGACCGGCGCGCCTGCTCCGATCGGCGCGATGGCGCCGATCACATGCACCGATTCGCCGTTCTCGCGCAAGGTCTGCGCCGTGGCCTGGGCATGGTCCCTGTCGATCACCACCACCATGCCGATGCCGTTGTTGAAGGTGCGGTTCATCTCGTGGTCGTCGATGCCGGAGGTCTGTTGCAGCCACGCGAACAACTCGGTGCGGGGCCAGCTGCCCTTGCGCAGGTGCGCCGCCATGCCCTCGGGCAGCACGCGCGGAATGTTCTCGAGCAATCCGCCGCCGGTGATATGGGCCAGCGCCTTGATCGGATGGCGGGCCAACGCGGCCAAGACCGGCTTGACGTACAAGCGGGTTGGCGCCATCAGCGCCTGCCGAAAGTCCTGCCCATCCAGGCGCGCGGGAAGCCGCGACGCGTCGCGTGCCTCGCCGGTGCCGGCAACCCGGTCGATGCATTTGCGCACCAGGCTGAAGCCGTTCGAATGCACGCCGCTGCTGGCCAGTCCCAGCACCACGTCGCCGGGCTCGATGTTCCTGCCGGTCAGGATGGCCGACTTTTCGACCGCACCGACGGCAAAGCCGGCCAGGTCGTATTCGCCCGGCGGGTACATGCCCGGCATTTCGGCGGTCTCCCCGCCGATCAACGCGCAGCCCGACAGCTCGCAGCCGCGCGCAATGCCGCCCACCACCGCGGCGGCGGTGTCGATGTCGAGCCGGCCGCAGGCGAAATAATCCAGGAAGAACAAGGGCTCGGCGCCTTGCACCAGCACGTCGTTCACGCTCATGGCCACCAGGTCGATGCCCACCGTGTCATGCATGTTCCATTCGAAGGCGAGCCGCAGCTTGGTGCCCACGCCGTCGGTTCCGCTGACCAGCACCGGTTCGCGGTACTTCTTGGGGACTTCGAACAAGGCGCCGAAACCGCCGATGCCGGCCAACACGCCTTCGCGCATGGTCTTGCGGGCCAGTGGTTTGATGCGCTCGACCAACGCGTCGCCGGCGTCGATGTCGACACCGGCGTCCTTGTAGGTCAAGGTGGAAGAGGGGGTGGCAGTGGTCATGGCGTCAGGGCAATCGGGCCGGCATGGTTGCCAGCGGGCGGGGGGCGCAGCGCAGCCCGATAGAATTTGTCCAGATTCTACGGGTTGACACCCGCACGCTTGTATGCAATTCACCGCAACCCAGAAGTCCGCCGCCACATGGGTCGCGATCGCTGCGTTCGTCGTATTTTCCCTTTGGTTGCTGGCACCGGTTCTGACGCCTTTCGTCGTCGCGGGGGTGTTTGCGTATGCACTGGCGCCGCTGGTGGACCGGCTCGACCGCAAGCGCGGTGGCAAGTTGCCGCGCGTGGTTGCCGTGGTGCTGGTGCAAATCCTGCTGTTTGTCGTTCTGCTGGGAATTGCACTGTTGATCGTCCCCATCCTGGCCAAGGAACTGCCGCTGTTGCGCGAACAGGTGCCGATCCTGTTTGATCGGTTCAATCACGTGCTCAAGCCGTTGCTCGAGCGCATGGGCATCACGCTCTCGCTCGATGTCGGGAATATCAAGGCGTTCGTCGTGAAGTACCTCAATGCGAACTTCGAGGACGCATTCGGCTCCATGATGGCGTCGCTCAAGCTCGGTGGCAGCGTGGCGTTTGCACTGATCGGCAATGCGGTGCTGATCCCGGTGGCGTTGTTCTACCTGCTGATGGACTGGCACCGTTTCGTCGGCTCGATCATGGATCTGGTGCCGCCACGGATGCGCGCATCGGTGGACAGCTTCACCGGCGAGGCTGACCAGGTGCTGGGCCAATATCTGCGTGGCCAGTTGCTCGTGATGCTGATCCTGGCGGCCTTCTACAGCATCGGTCTGGCCTTGTTCGGCCTGGACCTGGCGTTGCCGATCGGTGTCTTCACCGGCCTGGCGGTGTTTGTGCCGTACCTGGGCTTCGGACTCGGTCTGATTCTTGCCACGCTGGCCGGTGTGCTCGAGTTTTCCGCCGATCCGGGACCGGCCAAGGCGCTGCTGATGGTTGCGGTGGTCTACGGTCTGGGCCAGCTGGTCGAGAGCCTGTATCTGACGCCACGCCTGCTGGGCGAACGGATCGGGCTGCATCCGCTGGTGGTGATCTTCGCGTTGCTTGCCTTTGGACAACTGCTCGGATTCGTCGGTGTGCTGATTGCGCTACCGGCCAGCGCGGTCCTGCTGGTGGCGCTGCGTCGGGCTTTTCACGGCTATCAGCACAGCGATCTGTACCAGAAGGCTTGAGCGGCCATGAAGCAGATGGCACTGGATATCGGCCTGGCCACCGGGCCGACACTGCAGAACTTCTTTCCCGGGCCCAATCGGCCGGCTTGGGAGCATCTGCGGCTGTGGCTGGGCCGCGGCGGCGCGCCTGCGGCCCGATCTCCGGTGCCCACCTATCTCTGGGGCCCTGCGGGCAGTGGCAAGACGCACCTGCTCAAGGCGGTGCGGGAGGCCTTGCGCGAGCAAGGTGCCGTGGTCGGCTGGCTCGACGCCGGCATGCAGGAGCCTCCGTCCTTCTCCGAGTCCTGGACGGCGGTGCTGCTGGACGATGTCCATCTGTTCACCGCGGTGCAACAACATGCGGCATTCAACTGGTTCGTGCATGCCCAGACCTTGCAGCGGGCGGTGCTGGCTGCCGGCGACCAGCCGCCGGCGGCCCTGCGCCTGCGTGACGACCTGCGCACCCGGCTGGGCTGGGGCCATGGTTTTGCGCTCACGGTGCTCAGCGAGCCCGAGCGGCGCGCCGTGCTGCGGCAGGCGGCGGATGCGCGTGGCGTGTTTCTGGGCGACGAGGTGATGGATTTCATGCTGACCCGCTTCAGCCGTGACCTTCCCAGTCTGATGGAACTGCTCGAACTGATCGATGCGTATGCATTGCGTACCAAGCGGGCCATCACCGTGCCGATGATCCGCGCCATGATGGAGGATTCCTGAGCCAATGACCCATTTCCCGCCCGACACCGCGGCAACAGCGGCGGCACGACCGATACGGGTGACCTTGTTCGACCTGGACCACACCTTGTTGCCGATCGACTCCGACCATGCCTGGGGGGTTTTCACCACCACCATCGGCTGGACCGATCCGGACGCATTCGCACGGCGCAACGAAGTCTTCTTCGCCCAGTACCAGGCCGGTACGCTGGACATCCACGACTACGTGCGCTTTGCAACGCAGGCGATACGCCAGCGTGGTGCGCAAGCGGCGCATGCGGCCCACGCACGGTTCATGGAGCAGGTCGTGCGCCCGGCCATCCGCGACGAGGCATTGGCGCTGGTGCGCATGCACCAGCGTCGCGGTGACCAGGTGGTCATCATCACCGCGACCAACGCCTTCGTGACCCGGCCGATCGCCGAGGCCTTCGGTGTAACGGACCTGATCGCGGTGGAACTGGAGCTGGACGACGCGCCCGGTGGCAGCGGCTGGATCACCGGCGCGATTGCAGGCATTGCGTCCGCGCGCGAAGGCAAGGTGCAGCGGTTCGAACAATGGCTGCGCGCACGCAAGCTGGATCGGGCGGACGTGGCCGTCACTTTCTATTCGGATTCCACGAACGACCTGCCGCTGCTCGAACGCGCCGATGAACCGGTGGCGACAAACCCGGATCCGCGCCTGCGCGCGATCGCCCAATCGCGCGGTTGGCGCATACTGGACCTGTTCCCGACTACACCATGATCAAGAATTTCATCGACAAGCTGCTGGGCAAGAAGACCGCCGGCAGCCGCAAATCGCCGTTCGGCAAACGCCGTGACGTGCCGGCCGAAGAGCACCGGATCGACCCCGCTCTGGTCGACGAGCGCGCCAATACCGTCGTGCGCACGCTCCAGCAGGCGGGCTACTCGGCGTATATCGTCGGGGGCGCGGTACGCGATCTGCTGGTGGGCATGCGGCCAAAGGACTTCGACGTGGCCACCAACGCCACGCCCGAACAGGTCAAGAGCCTGTTTCGCCGGGCGTTCATCATCGGCCGGCGTTTTCGCATCGTGCATGTGGTGTTCGGCCGCGGCCGCGAGCACGAAGTGATCGAAGTCTCGACCTTTCGCGCGTTTCTGGACAATGCCGCCGCCGGTCAGGTCGCTGGCAACGAACGCACCAGCAAGAGCGAACTGGCCGGCATGACCCATGCGGTGGATGCCAGTGGGCGGGTGCTGCGCGACAACGTCTGGGGCCCGCAGGAGCAGGATGCGGCGCGCCGTGATTTCACGATCAACGCGATGTATTACGACCCGCAGACCCAGATCGTCGTCGATTACCACGGCGGGATCCAGGATGCCACCAAACGGGTGCTGCGCATGATCGGCGACCCGGCGCAGCGTTACCGGGAAGACCCGGTGCGCATCATCCGCGCGGTGCGTTTTTCGGCCAAGCTCAAGGCGCTGGGGTTCACGATCGAACCCAAGACGGCCGCGCCGCTGGTGACCATGAAGGCCTTGCTGGCCGATGTGCCGCAAAGCCGCATGTTCGACGAAATGCTCAAGCTGCTGCAGACCGGGCATTCGCTGGCAACCATCGAGCAGCTCAAGGAACTCGGGCTGGGCAAGGGCATTTACCCGTTGCTGGATCTGGTCGTTGAACGCGCGCAACAGCCGTTCGTACGGGCAGCGCTGCAGGACACCGACCGGCGCGTCGGCGAAGGCAAACCGGTGGCGCCGAGTTTTCTGCTCGCCTGCGTGTTGTGGTCCGACGTGCATGTGGCGTGGCGCCAGCGCATGGAAGAGCCCCACCGCCAGCCGCCTTTTCCGGCGCTGCAGGACGCGATCGACCAGGTTTTTTCCGAGCGTATCGGCGACGTGTCGGGCGGCGGCCGGCTGGCCTCGGACATGCGCGAGATCTGGATGATGCAGCCCCGTTTCGAAAAGCGGGTTGGCAATTCCGCCTTCAGTCTGGTGGACCAGCCGCGGTTCCGCGCGGCCTTCGACTTCATGCGGCTGCGCGCGGACACCGGTGAGGTCGAGGAGGTGCTGGCCGACTGGTGGCAGGAGTTCAGCATGGCCAACGACAGCTTGCGCGCCGACATGGTTGCGCAGGTGCGCGACGAACAGGGGCGCAAGATCACCCGGGCGCCTCGTCCACCCCGCAACCGTGCCGCCGCGCCAGCCACCGTCCTCGACGACCCGGCGGCGGCATCGCCATCCGCCGCGACCACGGCGATCGCGCAGGGCGATGCGGGCAACGCCAGCGAAGCGGGCGATGGCGGCGATGCGCCGCGCAAGCGCCGGCGTCGCCGCCGGCCGACCGGCGCGCGGTCGGCCGATGCGCCGGACCATCCGCCTGCGCAGTGAGCCCGGTGGTGCGCGATCCGGTGCTGGCCTACATTGCGCTGGGTGCCAACCTGGGCGATCCCGTGGCAATGCTCGGCCGCAGCATCGATGCCATCGCTGGTCTCGCGCAAGTCGAGCTGCTGCGCCGGTCCGGCCTGTACCGCAGCGCACCGGTCGAATCCAGCGGGCCCGATTACATCAACGCCGTTGTGTGCGTGCGAACGACGCGCAATGCCTACACGCTGCTGGCGGGGCTGCAGCAAATCGAACAATCGGCCTTGCGCGAACGCCCCTACCGCAATGCGCCGCGCACGCTCGATCTGGATCTGCTGTTGTATGGCCAGGCCCAGATCGACAGCGCGACGTTGACCGTCCCGCACCCGCGCATGGCGCAGCGGGCGTTCGTGCTGCTGCCGCTGGCCGAGATTGCTCCGGAGCAGGTCGAGGCCGCGCAATTGCAGGCGGTTTCGGCACAGTCCTGTCAGCGCCTGGGCTGTCCCCGCCAGGGGGACATCGACCTGCCACAGCCATCGTCGTGACAGCGTCGCAGCCTGCGACGCGGACTGCAGCAACGACAGGGCTTGTCTCGCGTGCGCGCCAACACACCCGGGCGCCGCTTCAGCCCTGCTGCAACAGTTCCCACAGCCGGTTCGGCGTCAGCGGCATCTGCAGCAGCGGTATGCGCGCGGCCAGGCCATTGCGTGCCAGCGCGTCAGCCACCGCGTTGACCACGCACGGCGTGGCGCCGATGGTGCCGAGTTCGCCCACGCCCTTGACCCCCAGCGGGTTGGTCGTGCACGGAGTGCCCTGGTCCATTTCGGTGCGAAACGGTGGCGCCTGGTCGGCGCGCGGCGCCGCGTAGTCCATCAGGCTGCCGGTCAGCAACTGGCCCGAATCGGGGTCGTACACCACCCGTTCCATCAAGGCCTGCCCCAGTCCCTGCACCGCGCCGCCGTCGAGCTGGCCGGTCACGATCATCGGGTTGATCACGCGTCCCACGTCGTTGACCGAGCTGTAGCGCACCACCTCGACCTGCCCGGTCTCGGGTGTCAGCTCGATCTCGCACACATGGCAGCCGTTGGGCCAGGACGGCCCGCCCACGGCGCTGGTGGATTCGAGATGGATGCGCTGGCCTTGTTGCTCGCCGGCCAGCTCGAACAAGCCGATGCCCAGGTCGGTGCCCCGTACGGCGAAGCGTCCGGCGCGGTAGTCGATGTCCTTGGCGTCGGCTTCCAGCCGGGCGGCGGCCAGCCCACGGGCATGGTCGATGGTGCGCTGCGAGCCGACCTTGACCGCCGAGCCACCGATGAAGGCCGAACGCGATCCTGCGCTGCCGAAACCTTCGCCGCGGTCGGTGTCGCCGAGCACGATGCGGATGTTGTCCATCGGCACGTCGAACACGTCGACCACCAATTGCGCCAGTGACGTCGCGATGCCTTGGCCCATGCCGTTCACCGCCGAGAACACCTCGATCGTGCGGTCGGCCAGCACCGTGACCGTGACGCGCTCTTCGAACACATTGCCACTGGTCCATTCCAGAAAGGTCGCGATGCCCAGGCCGCGCCACTTGCCGCGTTGACGCGACTGGGCTTCGCGCGCGGCAAAGCCATTCCAGTCGGCCAGCGCCAGGCCCTGGTCCATCACGTGTTCGAAACGCCCGCAGTCGTACACCTGTGCCATCGGATTCCTGTACGGCATCTGTTCGGGCTGCACGAAGTTGCGTCGGCGCAGCGCGATGCGATCGATGCCCAGCTGGCGCGCCGACTCGTCCATCAGGCGTTCGATGATGTAGATCGACTCGGGCCGGCCGGCACCCCGGTAGGCACCTACCGGCGCGGTGTGCGTCAACACCGCATGCAGATGCAGGTCGATGAGCGGGATGTCGTACACCGAGGTAATGACCCAGGGACCGACGATCAGCGGGATGGCCACGCCAGGCGATGTGGCGTAGGCGCCCACGTTGGCGTGCGATTGCATGCGCAGCGCCAGGATGCGGCCGGTGTCGTCGAAGGCCAGTGCCACCCGGCTCTGGTGGTCGCGCCCGGCCGCGCTGCTGAGAAACTCCTCGCTGCGCTCCGAGATCCACTTGACCGGACGTTTGAGTGTCCATGCGCACCAGGCCACTGCCGCGTCTTCGGAATGCATGCCGCCCTTCATGCCGAAACCGCCGCCGACGTCGCCCACCGTGACACGGATCTGCTCGGCCGGGATGCCCAACACCGCATGCAGCGTGGACTTGACGCCCGAGGGCATCTGCGTGCTCATGCGCACGAGCAGGCGCCCGTGCGACGGGTCGATCAGGGCCAGGATGGAGCGTGGCTCGAGGGTCAATGCCGCCACGCGTTGGTTGGTGAGTTCCAGCGTCACGACATGGGCCGCACGCGCGAACGCCGCATTCGTCTGGTCCGCCTGGCCATGCCGCATTTCAGCTGCGATGTTGTCGGGCGCCGCGTCGCATACGCTGGGTGCACCATGGGCCAGGGCCTGTTCGAGTGTCACCACCATGGGCAGCTCTTCATAGTCCACCAGCACCGCCTCGGCCGCGTCGCGCGCCTGCTGCAGCGTTGACGCGGCCACCAAGGCCACCGCTTCTCCCACGTAGCGCACGCGTTCGTGCGCCAGTGGATGGCGCGCGGCGGTGACGCCCGGCGAGCCATCGGCACGCTGGAAGCCGACCGTGCCAGGCATCGGCTTGACGCCCGCGGCGACCAGGTCCTTGCCCGAATAGACCGCCGCCACGCCCGGCATGGAGCGGGCAGCCGAGGTGTCCACCGACACGATGCGTGCGTGCGGATACGGGGAGCGCACGAAGCACAGCTGCAGACACTGCGGGTAGCTGCTGTCGTCGGTGATGTCATCGGTGAATCGGCCTTGTCCGGTGAGCAGCTTGTCGTCCTCGATGCGGAGAACCGATTGGCCGCTGCCGAAGCGCGTGATGGTGTCGTTCATGACGTGATGTCCTTGCTGGTCGTGGATGGCCGCGCCGGCAGATCGCGCGTGCACGCGAAGGATTGTGCGTCAAAGTCGTCGGACGAACCGACGGCCGACCACCGGTCGACATTCACCGTGGAAAGCCGGCATGCTTGCTGCCTGCGCGCCTGTGCCATAGCACGCGCCGGCCCCGGCTATTGCGTTCAGTGTCGCCCCACACGTCGGCAAATTTGACACTTGGTGCGCGTCAGAGTCATGTTGACGCAGTTCAGTCGGTGAAAGCCCTTGATTTGTCGACAGTTCAGGGTGACTTCGCACGAGTGGTATGTAACTTGCATGCTTGGCGGCGTTGTTCTTCAATCAAGCGGAGGTTTCATGAATATCAGAATTTTGGCGGTCGGAATCATGGCGCTGGCGAGCGCGGCATCTGCAAGCGCAGCGATGACCTCCGTCAGTATGGATGGTTATTCCCTGAGCTATGAGGACAGCAGCATTTTGGGTGGCATGTCGAGCAGCTTCACCAGCAGCGGCAATTCGGTCGGATTCAGCTGGAGTCTTCCGGCCGCCGTCAACGTCGTCAGCGTGGGGACGACAGAGTCGATGGCGTTCACGCTGCCTGACTTCACCATCACGGCCAATCCGGGATACAACCTGAGCGGCCCGTTGGCCGGTTTCCTTGGCAACCTGGTGTACACCGAAGTGGGTGGGGCAACGACCTCCGTTTCAGCCACGGCGAATGTTTCTGTCAATGGGGGGGCGGCGCTTCCTGTCGGGGGCAACCTGGCCCGGGTCGAGACCGTCAGCTTCGCAGGCGGCAGCAGCGGCTATTACGGTAGCTCCACGACCGTGCCAGCCGGTTCATTCAATTCGTTCTCGGTCAGCAACTTCGTGCTGACCTTGAACGCGTCGGGCGGCAGCTTCGCAAGCATCCTGGCCCAGCCGCAGAATGAACTGAAGATCAGCTTCCTGGCTGCGCCGGTTCCCGAGTCCGAGACGTACGCGATGATGCTGGCCGGTCTGGGCCTGATTGCCGCCATTGCGCGGCGCCGCAAGCATTCGGCGCAATGACGCTGGGCTGATTTTTCGTTGCTGCCGGCTCATTCCAACCGAGCCAGAAAGCGGCCGATGTGGTGTGCGCACCATGCCGGCGCCTGCAGCGGCAGCAGGTGACCGGCGCCAGCCAGCACCTGGTGTCTGGAGCGCGCGTCGGGTGACAGGGCGATGATCTCGTCGCCGCACGCCGGCGGACAGAGCGGGTCGTCGCCACCCGATAGCACCAGCACCGGTGGGCCCAATGCCGGGCCGTCACGCGCAAGCCCCGGGCGCTGGGCAGCATAGCGCAACTGGCGCCGGAAGCGATCCGCACCGATGTGCTCGGCCTGTGTCTGCAGCGAGGCAAGCCAGGCGTCGTCGTGTTGCAGGCCATAGACGGGCGCCAGCTGCTCCCGCAGTACCGCAGCCATGCCGGCGCGTTCCAGCAATGCCACTTGCCGTGCCCGGTTCTGCGGCCCCTGCGGCCCGTCGGGCCGCGCGTTCGATGCGATGAGCACCAGCGCAGCGCACGGTGCCGGTTGCCGCGCCGCCAGATGCACAGCGGCGATGCCGCCCAGCGAGTGCCCGATCCATACGGTGGGTTGCGTGGCCAGCAAGGCCAGTCGCGCGATCTCGGCATCGAAGTCGTCTTCGACTCCGAGCAGTTCAACGCGCGTTGGCCGGCCGAGCGCCGACGCGAGTGGCTGCAACGCGTCGCCGTCCATCAGCGTGCCGGGGAGCAGGATCAGCGCAGCAGCGGGCTTCACGAGTTACAGGGGTGTTGCATGACCGTTCGCGCGCGCAGCTCTCAGTACCGGTCGAAGAAGGTCTGCACCTGGCGCGGGTCGTTGCCCAGGGTCAACGCCAGTGACAGCAGGATGCGTGCCTTCTGCGGATTGAGCGAGTTCGCCGCCACTGTGCCGAGCTCCGCGTCGACGCGGTGGCAGCCCGCAGCCTGGTAGCCGTAAACGATGTCGACCGTCGGAAGTGCTTCGATCCGCGCGAGGTCGAACACGGTGTGGCGTGCTGCGCCGATGCGGTCATCGAGGACCATCAAGACGCCTTTGCCAGTGGCCTTTGGCGACGCTGCCACCTTCACCGCATTGAGCAGGTTGAGCGGTCCGTCCGCGCTCAATGCCGTCGATGGCCGCATGGCTCCGACGACGACCACCGGCTTGGCTGTCTGCACCACCAGGTTGAGGAAGTAGGCGGTTTCCTCCATCGTGTCGGTGCCGTGCGTGACGACGATGCCGTCCACGTCGGCCGATGCCGACAACGCGTTGATGCGCCGCGCCAACTGCAGCAGGATCGCGTTGTCGATTTCCTGGCTCGGCAGGTTGGTCACCTGTTCGGCGCAGACCTGCGCGTGGGAGCCCATCCGCGGAACCGCGGACAACACGGCGTCCATGCCGAGTCCTTGCAGAACCGCGAATTCGTCGCGCACGATCCATTCTTCGACAACCTTGTTGTCGCGCACCAGGCAATGCGCCATGCTGCGGTTCACCCAGTCGCGGTTCGTCGCCGGGCCGTAGGTCCAGGGTCCACTGTGGGTGGCGTTGTTGAACACCTTGTGCGCGCTGACGAAGGCGTTCTTGCCACGCGACTCCCATGCGACGTCGTCATGACCGCCGCCGCGATTGGGAAACGCCACCATGCGCTGGATCGAGTTGCCGATGACGTTCTTCAGGTCGTAGGTCTCGCCGTAGCAGGTATGCACCTTCACATCGGGCGCGTAGTGATCATGGATCTGGCCCAGCGCACCCTTGATCCAGAGGCGGTCGGTCCAGCTGGTGATGTCCTCGCGCGGATCGCGGTAGGGCGCGTAGGCGGCGGGGGAGAGGTCGGTGAGTTGTTCGGCAACGGCCATGGTGTTGCCATGGTAAACGGTGGACGCTGCGCCCGGGGGAATGCCTGCTTCAGAAAGCGGGCGTGACCGAGGCTTCGATCAGCGCGCGGGCCTCGGCGCGCGACAGCACATGGCCTTCTTCGAGAATGTCGATCAAGGGCCGGCCTTCGGCAACCGATCGCCGGACCAGGCCGCTGATCGTGTGGTAACCCAGCCGGGGCACCAAGGCGGTGGCCATGGCCATCGACTGCATCACGTTGCCTTCATTCACCGCCCGGTCGGCCGTGATGCCAGCCACGCATTTGTCGCGCAACAGTCGGATGCCATGGGTCAGCAACTGGATCGACTCGAAGATGCGGTCTGCGACCACCGGCTCGAAATGGTTGATCTCCAGCTGGCCGGCCTGCACCGCCTGTGCGACGCAAACGTCGTTGCCGACGACGGCAAAACTCAGTTGCACCATCGACATCGGCACCACCGGGTTGATCTTGCCCGGCATGATGGAGGAGCCGGCCTGCACGGCGGGCAGCACGATCTCTCCGATGCCGCCGGCGGGTCCCGACGACAACAGGATCAGGTCGGAGGCCACCTTCGCGATGGCGGTCGCGCAGGTGCGCAGTTCGGCCGACACCCGTGAAAAGGTGTCCATGTTCTGCATCGCGTCGAAGGCATCCTCGGGCGCCGAAAAGTTGGTGCCGGTCAGCGCCACCAGATGCCGGTACACCGAGGTCCGGTATCCGGGCGGCGCACCAAAGCCGGTTCCGATGGCGGTTCCGCCCAGCGGCAGGACCAGCAGGCTGTCGCGCACCGGTTGCAGGGCATGCTGCAGCCGCGTCACCAGAGCCGCGTAGCCGCCAAAGACCTGGCCCAGGCGCATCGGCTGGGCATCCTGCAGGCAGGTCCGGCCGAGGTGCAGCACATCGTGGAACTCGGTTGCCTTGCTGGCCAGGCACCGGGCAAGTGCCTTGAGTTCCGCGATCAGCGGCGCGAGCAACGCGTAGGTCGCCATCTTCATCGCGGCCGGATACACATCGTTGGTCGACTGCGACCGGTTGACGTGGTCGTTTGGATGCACCCGATCGTAGCTGCCAGGCTGGCCGCCGAGGATCTGCTGCGCCCGATTGGCCACTACTTCGTTGAAGTTCATGTTGGTCGACGTACCGCCGGAACCTTCCAGCAGATCGATAACCAGCGAGTCGGCATGGGCGCCGTCGATGATTTCGCAGCACGCCTGGGCGATGGCGTCGCGCTGTGCCGTGCTGATCACCTGGTGATCGCAATTGGCCAGCGCGGCTGCCCATTTGCATTGGGCAAATGCCGCACTGAAAGCGGCATTGGCACCGACGGTGCGCTCCGAGATGGTCAGGTTGGCGACACCACGAACGGTGTTGACGCCGTACAGACGATGGTTCGGAATCTCGACCTCGCCGAGGTAGTCGTGCTCTGTGCGATGGGTGGATTGCATGGTGCTCTTGGGTGTGGACAAGGTCAGCGGGTCAGCGTGAAGGCCCTGGAAAAGAAATCGGCACGACCGAAATTGCCCGACTTCAGCGCGATCAGCAGGGGACGATCGTGCGCCTGGGTCCAGGGCACGCCCGGATCGATGGTCGGCCCGATGCGCAGCTGCGATACGCCCAGCGCCTGCACGACCGCGCCGGAGGTCTCACCCCCCGCGACCACCAGGCGCCGTACATCGTTGCGCACCAGCTCCACGGCGATCTGGCCCAGGCATTGTTCGACCAGATGTCCGGCCCGTTCCACGCCGATGTCCGACTGCGCCTGGCGTACCTCTTGTGTCGAGGCGGTGGCGTAAATCAGCAGTGCGTGCTTGCGCGCGGCCCAGTCCAGTGCCTGTTGCACAGCCGGTTCACCCCTGGCCAGCAGCTGCGGCTCGATGCGGTACGCGGGCCGGCCGGAATCGATCCAGTGGCGCACCTGTGTGTTGGTGGCAACGGAACTGGAGCCGGAGAGCACCGCCGTACGACCGCCGACTGCTGGCAGCTTGGAGGCGGCCTGCGTGTCGAGCGTGACCCAGCCGCGCCGCGCATATGCTGCCGGCAATCCCATGGCCAGCCCGGAACCCGCCGTGACCAGCGGCATTTCCGCGCAGGCCTGCGCCAGCGCATCGAGTTGCGGCGTGGCCGTGGTGTCGCAGATGGCAAACCGGACGCCGGCGCGTCGCAGTTCGTCACAACGCCGGCCGATCGCCTGCGCCCCGGCCTGCACGACATCGTTGTCGACCAGACCGACGCGCCCCTGCACCTGTGCCTGCAGCACGCGCACCAGGTTGGCGTCGGTCATTGGCGTCAGTGGGTGGTTGCGCATGCCCGATTCGCTCAGCAGCTGGTCGCCGACAAACAAATGGCCACGGTAGACGGTACGGCCATTCAACGGAAGCGAGGGGCAGGCGACGGTGAAGTCGGCGTTCAATGCCTGCAGCAGCGCGTCCGCCACCGGGCCGATGTTGCCGTGCGCGGTCGAATCGAAGGTGGAGCAGTATTTGAAATAGCACTGCCGAGCACCCGCCGCCTGCAGCCAGCGCCAGGCAGCCAGCGTGTCGCGCACGGCGTCATCCACGGGCGCGGTGCGTGACTTGAGCGCGACCACCACCGCGTCCGCTGCGGGCGCCGGTTCGCCCTGCGGCAGCCCGAGTACCTGGACGGTGCGCATGCCGGCGTGCACCAGCATGCTGGCCACGTCGGTGCCGCCGGTGAAGTCGTCGGCGATTACCCCCAGGATCATGCGGCGCGCTCCAACTGCCCCATCGCGCGCACACCCTTGATGCGCGCCTCGGCGCCCGCGCGCAGCAACTGTACGTCGTTGCCCGGTGTCACCAGGTCGTACCCCATGCGGGCGCAGCTCTCACCCATCTCGGCGGGCCCGCAGAAGATGCCGGCATATTTGCCGCGCGCGTGCACCGCCTGCAGGATGTGCGCGACCGCCTGCGTCATGCGTTGATCGGGCCAGGCGTTGGGTCCCAGGCCCATGGCGATACCCAGATCGCTCGGGCCGACGTAGACGCCGTCGAGTTCGTCCACGTCCATGATGTGCTCGATCTGGTCGAGCGCATTGGTGGTCTCGATCATCGCCAGCGACATGATCTGGTCGTCGGCCTTGCCGAGATAGTCGGCGCCGCCGTAAAGCAGGCCGCGTGCCGGCCCGAAGCTGCGCGCACCGCGTGGCGGGTAACGGCAGGCGCGGGCAAAGAACGCGGCTTCGTCCACGCTGTCGATCAGGGGGCAGATGACGCCATACGCACCGGCGTCGAGCAACTTGTTGATTTCCGCCAATGTGGAGCCCGCGCACCGCGCCAGCGGGACAGCCGGTGTTGCCGAGATCGCCTGCAGCAGTTGCACGGCAAGATCAAACCCCATCGGCGCATGCTGGAGGTCGACCGTGACGGCGTCAAAGCCGGTGTGGCCCAGCACTTCGGCCAGGTAGCCGCTCCCCATCGAAACCCAGGCGTTGATGGCCGTGCGTTTCTCGGTTTGAAGCTGTTTGAGTGTGTTGGGGCGCATGGTGGGTCTTTCTGTGCAAGGCCGGTCCGCGGATCAGGCCGCCGCCAGCGCCAGTACTTCGGTGGGCGCGATGTAGCCGTCCGGGTCGATCGCCCAGCCCGCTGCGCTGGCGGCCTGACGCACATGCGCCGACCATTCGATCCGGGTCCGGCTCTCGCTGCCGGTGATCAGCAACACCTCGCCCCGTCCCTGTGTGCATCGCAGTGCGCGCCATGCGTGTGGTGGAATCGACACCACCGTTCCGGGCTCGATCGACACGCTGTGCGCCTGCGCGCCGCGATTGACGGTGAGTGTCCAATCGCCGGACTTGACCAGCACTGCCTGGGTGTTGGCGTGGCGGTGTTCGAGTAGCCCGTTGTCCGCAGCGGCGCGCATCCACTCCAGCGTGAAACCGTGTGGGTTGACCACCGGCGGCGTCATGTCCCGATCCTCCGTCAATCCGAAGCCGATCACCGGCGCCAGTTCCTTGTGGCCACCGGGCAGCATGCTGTCGAGCAGTGGCCTGGCCTGCCACTGCAGTGCGTCGTGCCGGATGATGCGCCGGGCCATCTCCTGCGGCGTGTATAGGCGCAGGCGCGCGATCTGTGCTGCTGCCATCGGCGGCATGATCCGCTCGGACGGTACATCCGGTGTCTTGTGCAGGTCGATCAAGGTGTTGTCCCTGGAAATCACGAGCCCGGTAGCGCGGGACTTTTCGAGGATCGACGGTGCCCAGATGACGCCTCCGGTCACGTCGCGGCCAAGCATCGTGTACAGATACGCGTCATCGCTGCCGACATTGGAAAAGCCGCGGAAGATCCAGGGCGGAATGGTCGCCACGTCGCCTTCGCCAAAGCTCGCTTCGCCCTGTTCACCGGCCGGTCCCCAGCGCAGCTTCCAGGTGCCGGCCCAGCAGATGAACACTTCGGCGGTGAAGTGCATGTGCAGGTTGTTCGTCACGCCGTTGGGCATGCTGGCGCCGCCGAGGCCGAAGCCGTGCGGTTCGCGCAGGTTGATGAAGGTGTCCGGGTTCTGAGAAACGCCTGCGCCGATCAACTGGTAGTTGTACTTGGGTGTCGAGCCGGGTACCCGTACGTCGACGAAGGCCTCCGGGTCGGCTTTCAGATCGGTGCGGCGGATCACGCGCGCGCGCAGTTGCTCAGGGGTAACGACGGTATCGGGCATTGGCTTCTCCATGGATTCGATGGCGTGGGCGTGGTACGCCGAGCCCGTCGCACACCCGTGCAGCGGCGCGGCGAAGAGGTCGGTGTCAGGTCGGCTGTGCGGATCGGGTTTCGAGTTGTGTCAACCGATTCTGCGAGGCCTCGTCAAACAGGTAGGCGCGGTCGGCCTGCGCGACGAGCGCGACCCGCTCGCCGAACGGTGCCTTGAAGTTCTTGTCGGTGCGCACCACGATCATCTGCTTGCCATTGTTGACGGTGACCTGGGTCGCGTCGCCGATCAGTTCGACGGTATAGATCTCGGTGTCCATGTGACCGCTGCCAATGGGTGCCAGCGCGAGGTCTTCCCAGCGCAGCCCGATCACCACGCCGTCGTGCGATCCTTTGCCGACACCCGGGATGCGGATGTTCTCGCCAATGAATGTGCCGTTCTCCAATCGCCCGTGCAGCAGGTTCATGGCCGGCGAACCGATGAAGTCGGCGACAAACAGATTGGCCGGTTCGTTGTAGATTTTCTCTGGCGTGTCAAGCTGCTGGATGACGCCGCCGCTCATCACGACGACCCGCGTGGCCAGGGTCATCGCTTCGATCTGGTCGTGCGTGACGTACACCATGGTGGTGCCGAGTTCGTACTGCAGGCGCTTGATGCGCGCCCGCATGCTGACGCGCAGTTTCGCGTCCAGGTTGGACAGCGGCTCGTCCATCAGAAACACCTTGGGCTGGCGCACGATCGCGCGCGCCAGCGCGACACGTTGTCGTTGACCACCCGAAAGTGCCTTTGGCCGGCGATCGAGCAGATCGTCGAGCTCCACCTTGTGCGCCGCTTCGGCGATCATCGCCGCATGCCGCTCGCGTGGCACCTTGCGAATGCGCAGCGGGTAGGCGATGTTCTCGCGCACCGTCATGTGCGGGTAGAGCCCGTAGTTCTGGAACACCATCGAGATGTCCCGTTCACGCGGTGCCAGCTGGGTGACGTCCTCGCCATCGAAGGTGATCTGCCCGCTGGTGGGTTCCTCCAGGCCGGCAATCATGCGCATGGTGGTGGTCTTGCCGCAGCCGCTGGGGCCGAGCAAGACCAGGAATTCGCGATCGTGAATGTCGAGCGACAGGTTCCTGATCGCGAAGACGTTGTTCCAGCCCTTGCTGACGTCGTGGATGGATATGGCGGACATGGGGGGTTTCCGTTGGTGGCAGCGTCAGCGTACGGCGCCGCTGGTGCTGCCCTGGATGAAGTGCTTCTGGATCACGAAACCCAGCACGAACATCGGCAACATGATCAGCAGGCCGGTGGCGGAAATGAGTTGCCACAAGTCGCCTTGCTCGGTATTGAACAGCGCCAGGCCCACCGGCAACGTGACCGCCTCCCGGCTGGTCACGATGAGTGCCAGCAGGAATTCGTTCCAGGCCACGATGAAGCAGAAGATGCCGGCGGTGATGAGTCCCGGCGCGGCCATCGGAATGACGACGTTGCGTATCACCTGCAGCCGGGTGGAGCCATCCACCAGCGCCGCCTCTTCGGTGTCCAGCGGAATCGCGTCGATGAAGCCCTTGATCATCCACACGGCGTAAGGGATGACAAACGACAGGTTCACCAGGATCAGCGCGGTGCGGGTATCGAGCAGACGCAGGTCGCGAAACAGGATGAAGAATGGCAGCAGGATGATCACCGAGGGAATGAACTGCGTCGAGATGATGGCCATGAAGATGGTCTTCTCGCCGCGGATGCGAAAGCGCGAGAAGCTGTAGGCCGCCATGGTTGCCACCGGCACCGCGACAAGCACCGTGATCAGCGCGACCACCGTCGAATTGAAGAATTTCTTGTGGATTTCGTAGGGCGGCTGCATGATGGCGCTGAAGTTCTTCAGCGTCGGCGTGAAGAACAGGCGCCCCTCGAAAACCTCGGAATACGGCTTGAAGGCCGCGCTGACCATCCAGTAGATGGGCGCCAGGATGATCAGCGCGGTGATGAAGATCAGCACGCCCTGGACGACACGGGAGAAGCGGCTTTGGTGATGGATGGCCATGCAGGGACTCCTAGGCGCGCTTGAAGACGAGCCGGATGTAGATGAAGGCCAGTACCAGCATCGGGATCACCAGGAAATACGAGACAGCCGCGGCATATGCCATGTCGTGGTACTTGAATCCCTGCACATAGATGAAGTGGGCCAGGGTCTGCGTTGCCCGGCCAGGTCCGCCACTGGTGATCATGAAGACCTGGTCGAACATCTTCAGCGAGAAGATCGCCTTCAGGATCGAGGCCACGACCAGCATGGGCAACAGCGCGGGCAGCGTGACATCACGAAACACCTGCCAGGAAGTGGCGCCGTCGATCTCGGCGGCTTCCTGTGTTTCCTTCGGTACCGAAGCCAGGCCGCCCAGCAGCAGCATGGCCATGTAGGGCGTCCAATGCCACACGTCACTGGCAATCAGCACGGCAAATGCCAGCACCGGGTCGGCCAGCCATTCGATGCGGGCCAAGGCCGGCCAGCTGTCCTTGAAGACCGCCTGGAAGATGCCGAACTGTGCGCTGGCCATGAAGCGCCACGAAATGCCGACCAGCGCCGGACTCATCGCAAACGGCAGGATCAGCAGCGTGCGCACCAGGATCCGCGATGGCGTGCCACGGCCGAGCAACAATGCGATGCCCAGCGCCAGCCCAATCGTGATCACGACCGACAATACCGTGAAGACGGCGGTCACCCACAGCGCATTGTGCAGCGCGGAGTCCGACAACGCGCGGGTGAAATTGTCGAACAGGTAGCCGATGTTGTCGATGCCGTCATCGGCCAGTGTCCACAAGGGCCGGGACTCCGCCGACTTGGCCAGGTTCCATTCGCGAAAGGCCAGCAGCAGCCCGCTGAACAACGGGCCGATCGACGTGGCGCCAACCAGCACGATGGCGGGCAGCAGCAACAGGTATTTCAGGTGCCTGTCTTGCAGGCCCTTGCTGCGGCGTCGCCGGATGGGCGATGCCGCGCCGGTTGCCGGCGCAGACGCACGATCGGCGGTGCTCATCAGGTCTTTCAGCGCCGGGTGCGGCTGAGCACGCGCCTGGCGTCCTTGGCGGCGTTCTTCATCAGTTGCTCGACGTCTCCGTCGCCCGATGCCGCCTTGTTGATGGCGACGGACAGCAGGTCGCCGATTTCCGGCCATTCGACGACCATCGGCAGCGGTGCTGCGTTGGCCGCCAGCGCGACTTCCTCGGCTGCGGGAACGCCGGCGTGTGCCGCGATGAGTTCCGGGTCCTTGAAGCTGGCCTTGAGGTTGAACACGGTGCTGGCGGTGTTCTGGCCGGCGACCGACTTTTCCAATCCGTTCCTCTTCTCGAGATCCGGATTCGACAGCCATTTCAGAAACTCCCACGAGGCCTCCTGCTGCTTGGAGTACTTGGAGATCGAAAACGGCATCGAGTTGGTCAGCGATACCGGCGGCGCGCCCTTGTATGACGGCATTCCCGTGAATGCAACCTGCTCGGCCTTGAGCTTGGAGCTTTCCGGACTGATCAGCGGCGAGTAGGCCCAGGACCAGATCGGCAGCATGGCCGCCTTGCCTTGCATGAAAACGATACGTCCGTCCTGCTCCAGTGCGGACACGGAACCGGGCGCGCAAATCTTGTCCACGGTGTTCAGAGCGATGTAGTCCTTGGTCGCCTGAATGCCTGCCGGCGTATCCCAGGCGGGGTTGCCCTTGGCGTCGAAGATGCTGGCTCCTGCGCCGCGCAGGAAGTCGAGCCAGAGGTACAGGTTCTGGCGGTTGCCGTCGGCGCCGTAATAGCATGCCAGGGCTCCCATCTCGGGCATGGCCTTCTGGATGGCCTTGCCGGAGGTCACGACGTCCTGCCAGGTTTTCGGCGCGGCCAGATTGAGCTTGTCGAAGACGTCCTTGCGGTAGTAGAAGATCTGCACGTGGGAGCGCAGCGGCAGGCCGATCGTCTTGCCGTCGTAGGTGACTGACTTGACGAATGCCGATGGGTAGCGGTCCATGCTGATGCCGTCGCGCTTGAGCAGCGGATCGAGCGGCACGAACCAGCGCGCGTTCGGCGGGCCCCAGGAGTCCAGGTAGTTGACGACGTCATAGCCGCCGTCGGCGGCCACGCCGACGCCGGCGACCTTCTCCTGCAGCGCGCCGAAAGTCGTCCGGTCCCAGGTGACCTTGATGCCGGTCAGCTTGGTGAATTCATCGGCGCGCAATTCGAATCCGATGAACTGCGGCGTCCCGACGATCAGGACGCGAACATTGGCGCCGTCATAGGGTTTCCCGGCCTTGAGGCCGTAGGGCATCTTGCTTTGTGCGTGCGCGCCCAGGCTGGCCAGCAGTGCGGCGGTTGCAAGAAGATGGGTTGCCGTGCGTCGTTGCATGATGGAAGGTCTCTTGGTTGAAGGGGATCACGCCAGATGCCGGCTTGCCTCATGGGCGAGGATCTGCTTCCAGATCGACACCTCGTCGGTCACCAGGTATTCGGCAGTCACCTTGTTGCGGGTCAGATTGAAGTGGCTCATCGCCATCACGTAGATCGGCGCACCGGTAGGTTCGCCGAAATGCCCATAGCCGCTGTGGCTGCCGGCCAGCGACCAGCGCACTGCGACGCGCACCGGTTGCTCGGGTTCTCGATTGACGCGTGCGCTCGCTATGGAGAGCACCGCGTCGGGGAAAGATGCCAGATAACCCAGCGCGAAAGTGTCGATGTCACCGTGGCCATAGAGCACATCGCCGCCAGGGGCATGCAGCGCGGCGCCGTGGAAGTACAGGTCGCGGATCGCCGCGGTCTCCTTGTCCTGCCACAGGCGTCGCATGCCCTGGAGCACGGCGCGCACTGCTGCGTCATCCGATATCTCGGGCTTGTAGCGGCCCGGCTTGTCATGTGCGGGCACGAAAAACGATACCGGCACGCCATTGCGGATGTCGCGATCGGTCATCTCCTGCGCCAGTGCGCGTGGCTCCATGCCCAGGCAACGGGCAAAGGCGGCCTGGTCGCGCACCAGCCATTCTTCGACCACCACCTGGTCCTTCACCCAGCAGTCGGCAATGATCCGGCTGCGCACGGTGCGGCCCTGCGCCTTGCCCAGAATGCCGTCGCCGGTGTGGCGCATCACCGACGTGAGGCGATGGGACGACAGAAAGCTTCCGTCAGGATAGGGGGTCCAGATCACGTCTTCGCCGATCAGCCGGCGGTCGGGAAACTGGTGCAAGGTCTGCAAGGTCTGCGCGGTCACGCCGTCATTGCTGCCGGTGAAACCGGTTGCGGCGCGCAGCAGGATGTCCTTGGCGTAGTAGGCGTCGAGCTTGCCGCCGATGCCGCGCTCTTCCCAGATTTCCCGCGTGATGCCGTAGATGAAGTCGGGAACGCTCGCGTAATTGCCCAGATTCAGTTGCATGCCGTTTTCGGGTTGGTTCATCGTGAATGTGCTGATGGTATGAATCGATTCCGCACCGGTCCAATACTTGTTTTGACCAGATCTATTTACAAAACGTTATTGATCCTGGCGGTTCATGCCAAGAATAGGGGTTAACCCGAATTGATGACGTCTTGATACGACGGCGGCGCACGTCTGCCATTCGGGCGTCGATCAGGCATCGCGTCAGCAGGACTGCGTTGCCCGCTACGGCATGGCCGCTATGGCATGGCGCCGAAGGCCAGTTCGACGTTGTCCACCGTTGGCGCGGCTTTCTGAACGAACGCCAGGAAGAGTTGCACCGCGGGATTCGCGTTGGTCTCCAAGGTGGCCATCACGGTATGAGCGCGGCGGGTGCCCCCATGCGCACCCGTGTCTTGCAAGCGGCGAATCGCGATGCCATCCATGTGGATGAAGCCCGCCGACGCCGGCAACAGGGCGACACCCATGCCGGTGCCCACCAGCGCGACGATGGCGTGGATGTGGCGGGTTTCCTGGCGCACGAGCGGCGCGAAACCCGCTTCGATGCACATCTGCATCGTGAGGTTATGCAGGTAGGAGGACTCGCCTTGCGAAAACATCAGCATGGGTTCACCGGCAAGCGCCGCCAAGGGAATGCTTTCCTGCGCTGCCAGTGGATGCTTGGCGGGCAGGAACACCACGATTTCTTCACTGCCCAGTGACAACGAGCGAAAGCCCGCTGGCAATGGAGGGCGCAACAGGCCGACATCGATCTGATGCTCCAGCAAAGCGTCGACTTGCTCCGAACTCACCATTTCGTTCAACGTGACCTTGACCTGGGGGTGTCGTTCGGAAAATTCCGTTACCAGTTGCGGCATCAGCCGGTACGCCAACAAGGCATTGAATCCGATCGCCAGCGTGCCTGCCTCGCCCAGCGCAAGCGAAGTGGCCAGTCTGGACAACTGCTCGGCATCGCGCAGCACGCGCCGCGCTTCGATCAGCAGGATCTGACCCGAATGGGTCAGCTCGACGCGCCGCGATGAACGCTGGAACAGCTGCAGCCCGAGTTCCGCCTCGAGCGCGCGAATCTTCAGTGACAAAGGCGGTTGCGAGATATGCAGCCGGTCGGCCGCGCGGCCGAAATGCAGCTCTTCTGCAAGCACCACGAAACACTTCAATGACTTCAGTTCCAGCATGTCGTCGCGAAGTTCCTGGCGTGAGGAGGTCGGCGTGGCCCCTTGGCTCCTCAGGACCGCGCGGGCCGTGCACACCGCACGCCGCCGCTGCCCTGGCGGGCTACCATGCAACGCCAAAACTGGCTCGCAGCTGCTCGATCTGCGGATCGGTCAATGCCGCAGCCTGGCGGTCGCAGGCCAGCCAAAGCCGCGCCGTTTCCTCCAATTCTTCCAGCACCGCGCTTGCTTGTTCCACCGTCCGATGCCAGACGTTGGGGCCTAGCCGCTCAAGCATCACTGCACGGATCGGCGTGCCGCGAACTGCGTGCCGCTCAATCAGGTCCGCCACCAGCTCCGCCACCTGCGGGTCTCCAGGCCGGCGGTAAGGCACCAGCGGAACATGGCCGACTTTCATCACGTAATACGGGGTCAATGGCGGCAAGATGTCTTCCGGCTGCCAGACGCCTTGTAGCGTCAGGGAAACCAGATGGTGGCTGTGCGTGTGGATGACACAGCCGGCCTCGGGCGCGCTGGCATAGATGCGCCGGTGCAGGACGAGTGTCTTGCTGGCTGGATCTCCGCTGGTCTGTGCGCCGGTCGCGTCCACCGCGGCGAGCTGTTCGGGGCGCAGATTGCCAAGGCAGGCATCGGTGGGCGTGATGATGAACCCGTCTGCGTTGCGCACACTGATGTTGCCGGCCGTGGCATGCGCATAGCCCCGTTGGTACAAGGAGCGGCCGACGCGGCAGATCGACTCGCGCAGTGACGATTCAAGATGGTCCATGGTCACGCCGTCTGTATCCGCTGATCGTTGATCTTTATGCCGATGCAGTGTACTGCGGCCATGCACCAGGTGCGTGACGCGCCAACGGCGCAGAAGGCGCAGTCGATCGCAAAGCGCAAGGTGGCGCTCTGCGCACGCGCAGTGCCGGGCGAAATCGCGTTTCAATGGCGTATGCTCGTTGCCCATGGTCAGGACCTCATCGAAATCCGCAGAGGCGGCGCAGGCCGCGCATGTCACTTCGTACGACGTGGCTCGGCTGGCCGGCGTGTCGCAGTCGGCGGTATCCCGGTGCTTCGAACCCAACGCGTCCATCTCCGACAAGACCCGACAGAAGGTTCTCGCGGCGGCGGCGGAACTGCGGTATTTTCCCAACGCGATCGCACAGTCCTTGGCCAGGCGCCGCTCACACATCGTCGCTGTGCTGGTCACCGAGACGTCGACGCGCCATACGCCGGAGATACTGTTCCAGCTCAACGTCGAGTTGATGCGCCGCGGCCTGCATCTGCTGCTGTTCTCCATCACGCAGGAGATCGGAGCCGGTGACGTGATCGCCGAGGTGCTGCGCTTCAAGGTCGATGGCGTGATCGCCTGCACCACGCTTCCCGACGAACAGATCCGGCGCTGCAACGAGCGCGGCATTCCGGTCGTTCTCTACAACCGGGTGGCCACCGGCGGCAACGCCAGCAGCGTGGGTTGTGACCAGGTCAACGCCAATCGCGACATCGCGGATCGGCTCTATCGCGGCGGACATCGGCACTTCGGTTTCATTTCCGGAGGCGCGCTGGCGCCGGTGTCGATACAGCGCCAGCTCGGTTTTGTCGGTCGCTTGCAGGAACTGGGCATTGTCGATGTCGCGATCGCCAGCGGCGACTTCAGTTACGAATCAGGCCATGCAGCCTTGCGCGAGCTGGTCCAGGGTCACCACGGCATGACGGCGGTGGTGGCCGCCAACGATGCGATGGCGCTCGGTGCCATCGACGCGGCCCGGTACGATTGTGGCCTGGAGGTCCCGCGCGACCTGTCGGTCGTCGGTTTCGATGACGCCGACAGCGCGAGACGACCGCCCTACCGCCTCACCACCGTGCGCCAACCGACGGAAGCCCTGGCCCGCAAGTGTGTCGATCTGTTGGCCGAACGTATCGAGGACCGCAGTCTGGTGCCGGAGGTGCTGCTGCTGGCCGGTACGTTGCTGATCCGGGAGTCCGCCCGCATCGACCCGGCCTGACAGGCCGTGACGCTCGCGTTCGGCCGCGCACCGACCCGCCAGACCGGTGCCGATGCCGCCTGTGTGCCACGGCTCATTCGACGTTGCGCGCCTGGTTGTAGGGAAGGCTGGGGTGGGTTCCATACACCGAGTGGTAGGTGTCATGCCGAAAGCCCTTGCCTTCCAGCACGATGAAGGTCAGCAGCAAACCGGGCAGGATCAGGCCCAGCGCAATCGCCAGCCACGGTATCCAGTGCTGCATCAGACCGGAGGTGACTGCGCCCAGGGCCAGCACCAGCGCAAAATAGCCGGTGGTCTTGTGGTAGGCCTCGAACCAGCGCCGACGCGGCGTCATGTCGAAATGGTCACCATGCCAGGTGGCGGGATCGTCCGGATTCGAACCCGGAACGTAGCGCCCGCCATGGGTCCCCCTGAACCAGGCCGAAACGATCTGCAGGCAGCCAAAAGTGACGGCGGCAATGCCCCACACCGAGTGCATGGTCCCGCTGAACCCGCCGCTGACCAGCATCGCCATGCCCAGACCGAGCAACGACAGGCCGATCGCGCCGTACAGCGCGAAGAAGTGGACGGTCCAGCACAGCAGGTTCGGGTGAAAGCGGCCAATGCCGATCTTGTTGACGCCCCAGACCTGTGGCTTGGCCTTGAAGAAGCGTACCGCGACAACGCCTGTGGGCACCAGCACGAACCAGGCCAGCGACATGAGGATCGCGTGGTAGTCCCAGTGGATCGGGATGGTGCGACCCAGAAACGCAAGATACACCTCGGATGGAATCGCGTGGTTCACATCAAACTCCCTGTTGGCAGCGCGCACAGGCCGACATCAGGCTGCGGCGTGGTGTTGCAGCGCCTCGCGGTTGAAGATCAGGGCCGGGTCCAGTGTGCCTTGCAGACCGGCGATCACATTGGCCGCGGCAACCATGCTCATGCGCCTGCCTGCCTGCGCTGTGAGTGCAGCGCTGTGCGGACTCAATACGACATTGGGCAGTCGCAGCAGCGGCAGGTCCGCCGCGGGCGGCTCCTGCGCAAAGGTGTCGATGCCGGCGCCACCGGCTGACAGATGCCCGGTCAGCGCCTCGACCAGCGCCGCTTCATCGACCAGGCCACCCCTGGCCGCATTGATCAGGATGCCGGCGGGCTTCATCGCGGCCAGCACGCCGGCATCGATGATGTTGCGCGTGGCCGGGGTCAGCGGCAGATGCACACTCAGCACATCGATGCGGCCGAGCATGGCGCGCCAGTCGTCGATCTTGACGACCGACGCCTCGTTGGCCGATGCTTCCGAGACCTGGGGGTCATAAATCAGGACCTGCATGTCGAACGCGCGCGCACGCCGCGCGACCTCCCGCCCGATCCGGCCAAAGCCGAGCAGCAGCAGCGTCTTGCCGGCTATTTCGGATGCACCCAGACTCTCACGGATCGACCAGTTGCCGCTGCGCACCGCCTGGTCGTAGGCAGTTGCCTTCTTGAGCAGGCACAGCAGCATCGTGATGGTCTGTTCGGCCACCGACACCGCGGTGACCGGGCCCACGATGGTGACGGGGATGCCCCGCCTTGACAAGGCATCCACCGGCAGGTTGTCGCAACCGACGCCGTGGCGCGAGACCACGCGCAAGCGGCTGGCATCGCGGACGGCAGCTTCGGTCAGGATGCCGTATCGAATCAGCACCGCATCCGATTGTTCGACCTGGTCAACCGGAATCGGCGCACCGGGATCGGTCAACATCGTGATGTTCAGGCCACCGTGTTGTTCCAGCAGTTGCAGCGCATCTGCATGGATCTTGCCAATCACCAGCACGTTTCTATCGTTTGCGGCAGACATCAGACGCCCTCCAGTGCAAGGATGTACAGACCGGCGTTGGAGTCGGTGCAATAGATCAGACCGTCTTCGGCAACGAAGACATCGGTGGTATCGATGACGCACGGCCGATCCGGTCGGTAGTCCATCATCGTGCGCGGTGCAGGCGGCACCAGGGCTGCGATCTCGACCGGCCGGAACGGATCCTGGATGTCATAGACACGCATGCCGGCGTTCTGGTAGGTGACGTAGAGCCGGTCCGAACTCTGGTAGCTTTCCGGCCGGTTCTCGTGGATGTTGTGCGGGCCGAACTGGCCGCCCTTGTGCGCGTAGTCGGCATCCGACGGAATCGGCAACGTGGCAATGCTGATCGGGTTGGATGGGTCCCGGATGTCGAATACCCAGTTGCGCTTGATGCCGTCCTTGCAGTCATCGAATACCGCCTCCTCGACCACCACCATCAGGCCGCGGTCCGGCAACGGCAACGCGTTGTGGGTTCCGCCGGCGAACGGCGGCGCGAAGTTGCGGTGCGCCAGCAGCCGGGGATGGTGGCGATCACGCACGTCGATCGTCGTCACGCCCCCATCGCGCCAGGCGGCGCAGGCCAGGTCGCCCTTGACGATCGGATGGTGCAGGGCATAGCGCAGCCTGGGATCCCAGTTCGGCTTTTCTCCCGCCGCGCTGTTCATGCCTGGCAGCCACAATTGACTCACCGGTTGCGGGTGGGTCGGGTCGGACATGTCGACGATGACCAGGATGTCGTCCGTGAACCCGGGCGGCAAGGCGGACACGTACGCCCATTGCCCGCCGGTGTACCAGATGCGATGCACGCCCAGGCCTGGCAGCGGCATGAATCCGATCTCGCGCGGGTTGGCGCGGTCGCCGATGTCATAGACCCGCATGCCGGCCGAGTAGCTGGTGCCGGGTTGCGAAAGATCGAGCTTGTCGCCGATCGAACCCGAGTAGTACTCGCCCGCGCTCAGCGTCTGGTCGCGCAGCATGTCCTTCATGTTCACGACCAGCAGCAGGTCGCCATGCGTCTGCAGATGCTGGCTCCAGGTGCGCGCTGGCTGCGGGATGTGGCGCACAAAGGCCGGCGCGGCCGGATTGCGCACATCGATCACCGAGAAGCCGCCTGAATAGACGTGCCCCACGTAGGCGTAGCCGCCGCTGACCATGACCTGCACGCCGTCGGCGCGCCCGCCCTGGTCGGAATGCCCCACGATGCGCATGTTGCGCGCGTAATCCGGTGTCAAGACACTTGCTTGCGCCATTTCGTTTTCCTCGCTCGATGTTCAGACAGGTCGATCGCGGCGGATCAGGGATGCCGCGCAAAATAGGAGTTGTTGGCGGCGATCTCCGCGTCCAGCTGGAACGGGTGCCGACCAAACTCACGCGCCAGGTCATACAGGGCCACCACGTTCTCCGGTGGGATGTCCGGGCCGATGTTGTGACACGGCGAAATGATGTAGCCGCCGCTGCGACCCAGATCATGGATCCGTCTGGCCACCTCCCAGCGTATCTCCGCCACCGTGGCATTGGGCATCAACTGCTGCACGTCGATGCCGCCGTGATAGCCGATCCGGTCGCCGAACCGGTCCTTCAGCGCCTGTGTGTCTTCCAGGCCGCGCACCGAGGTCTGCACCGGATTCAGGATGTCGACATTGATCTCGATGAGGTCATCGATCAGGGGTGATACGGCTCCATCGGAATGCATGATCAGCTTGACGTCCGCCAGGCTCTTGATGTGATCATGCAGGTCCTTCATCCAGGGCTTGACCCGTGCGCGGAACAAGTCGGGCGACATCAGCAGCGAAGTCTGCGTTCCCAGGTCGTCGGTCACGAACGCCACCTGTACGTACGGCCCGACCTGCTCCAGGAAGCGGGTCCACATCCGCTTGAGCCTGACCGTGATGCCTTCGAGCAAGGCATCGGCAAAGTCGGTGTCGATGACCAGGTCCATGAAGAACTGCTCGTAGCCGCGCATCTGCAACGCCGTCATCAGCGGGCCGGCCTTGATCCCGTCGGCGCCGATCACATAGCCCGTGGTCTCGAACCAGTGCTTTGCCTGCTCGCGCAGGCCCGCGAACTGGGCCGGGTCTTCGGTATCGGGCCAGGCGAACGTCTTCAGGTCGTCGATCGTGGCCTTCTTCAGCGGTGCACCGTCGACCGCATAGTGCTCGCCGTTGGCGGTGCCGCGAAACGGCACACCCCACATGTCGATGTAGCCGTCGACGTCGGTGCGTTCGCGCACCTGCACCCAGTGCGGGACAACCCAGCGAAAGTCGATGCCCAGACGCTGCAACACCGGCTCGTCAGCGACCACGTTTTGCGCCATCCGGTCCAGGATGCGATTCTGGTTGTGCATCGGCACGTTCCCCAGATGGTCGCGTAGCCGCTCATAGGCCCGCTTGTGCAGGGAGCCGACTTGCTTGCCCATGTCCAGCAGCACGCGTTCGGGCTTGCCGTGGTTGAAGGCTGCGAAGAAATTCTCACGCGGTGTCATGGTCATGGTGCTTGCGTCCTGTCAGGTTGCCTGTGCGCCGGTGATTGCAAAGGCGGGGTGGTTGGCCGGCTTTCGGAATGGCGTGTCAATTTTGCATCCGCATGCAAGATGGACAAGCCAAAAATCCGATGAATTGCGTGATGGGTTGATGACGATCAAAGGCGGCTCGCTCCGAGCGCGGGCGCCGAGCCGGAAGTTGCGATCGCGCACGGGTGTGGAGGTCATGATGCGACTGCCTGCAGGGTGTCCTCCTCAGGCTCGGGCAGGTAGAGCGCGTTGATGAAATTGCCTTCGAAATCCGGCAGCAGATTGAGTTCCACCACCTGCGGGCGGACGTGCAAGGCGCTCATGGCTGGCACGGCGTTCGCGTCGAGCAGCGCCAGGATGGCGCCGGCCAGCGCGGCATTGCCGACTTTTTCGACCTGCGCCAGCGGCATGCGTGGCAACAAGCCGATCGCCTGCGCATTGCCGACATCGATGTGGCGTGCGAAGCCGCCCGCCAGAACGATGCGCGCCAATTGCCCCGATGTCAGGCCGCAGGATCCGAGCAAGGTTTCGATGCCGGCAAAGACCGCTGCCTTGGCCTGCAGGATCTCGGCGATATCGGCCTCGGTGATGACGACCCGCTCTTGCTTCGCAGCGCAGTCCTGCGCCACGATCACGCAGGCATGCACCAGGCGCCGCCCCTGTTCGACCTGGACATGGCGCTGGTGGCGCTGCAGCATCGCGATATCCATGCGGCCCGCCGCGCTGAGCAGGCCGCAGCGCCGACCCTCGGCGATGAAGTCGATCACCGCCGAGCCGCAGATGCCATGGGGCGGCACGCCGCCGATGGTCTGGACCGTCAATTGCAGGTCCGTGCCGATGCGGATGCGTTCGATCGCGCCCTCGGTGGCCCGACAACCCTGCAACATGCCGCCCCCTTCGAATGCCGGCCCGGCCGGGGTCGCGCAACAGACCAGGCGGTCTCCGATCCGCAACACCATCTCGCAGTTGGTTCCCAGGTCGACCAGCAGGCTGCGATCGGGTCCGCATTGCAGGCCGGTTGCGTGGAGGTCGGCCGTGATGTCGCCACCGATGTATCCCGCGATGGCGGGGGCAATCGACACCGGCGCCTGCCGGTTGACCGTGATGCCGATCTGCCCGGCCGCCAGCGTGCCGGCGTCACGCACCACCGGATTGAAGGGCACCCGACCGATGTTGGTGACGGGAAGCCCCAGCAGCAGGTGGACCATCACCGTGTTTCCCGCCATGGAGACGCGGCAGATGTCGTCGTGTTCGATGGCCTGCGCATGGCACAGGTCGTCGATGATCGGGTTGAGCGTATCGCGCACCAGCGCCTTGCGCAGCCGCTCCAGGTCGGCCTCGGACTTCGCGGCCGAGATGCGGGAGGCGACATCCGCTGCGATCGACACCTGATGGTTGTAGCGCGCGGCTTTCTGCACCACGGCACCGGTGCCGAGATCCAGCAGCACGGCGGCCACGGTGGTCGTGCCGATGTCGATCGCCAGGCCATGGGGGACGACGGCATGCTCGCCTTCGCGCAAACCGATCAGCTCCCAGTGTCCGTTGTGGGCGGCCAGGGTGGCGGTCATGGGGCCGCTGCCCCTGCCGTCGCCGATCATCCGGGCCATGGCACGGGTCTGGGGCAGCGATAGCTGCAACTGTGCACAGCCAGCCTTGCTGCGGACCGTGTCGACCAGACGTTCGAGGTCGGAGCGGTGGTCATGCAGCGATGGCGGGGGAACGCGGAAGACAAGCCGGCGCACCTGTGCATCGAGCACGAACGGCGGCAGCACATAGTCCGATTCGATCCGCCCGCCGGTCTCACTGCGGGACCGCTGCGGCAACTGCACGACGCAGCCCTCGGAGTCGGCCCGCGTGCGGCAGGCGGGCGCCTGGCGGGCCGCCTGCGTGGCCAGCGACACCT
Organism: uncultured Rhodoferax sp.; assembly: GCA_964558425.1. Taxonomy (GTDB): domain Bacteria; phylum Pseudomonadota; class Gammaproteobacteria; order Burkholderiales; family Burkholderiaceae_C; genus CAISIP01. The sequence goes on from CAZLDV010000010.1 coordinate 33,406, forward strand.
GCTGCGTTCCCACGGTGAATGCCCCTTGCTCGAGCACGACCGTGCAACCACCGCAACTTCCTTCGCCACCACAGCGCTGGTTCAAGCCCAGCCCGTGCGCATGGAGAATTTCGGACAGGAATCGCCCCGGCTGGTTGGGCAAGGCGTGCTCACCGTCGGCGGTCTTGACGCGGATCATCATGCTCGTCGATGCACGGTGCAGGCTATCGGAGGCAACAGCGGCGCATCAGGCTGCCAGGCGCAGGCACTGCTTGACCGCGCGTACCGCATCGGACGCGTCTGCGCCAAAGCCGTCAGCGCCGATCTCGCTCGCATATTCCTGCGTGATCACCGCCCCGCCGATGACCACGCTGACATCCTCGCGACCCCGGAAGTGGTCGATCACGGTGCGCATTTCATGTTTGGTGGTGGTCAGCAGCGCGCTCAGGCAGATGACGCGCGCGCCGCGCTCCACTGCCTGCTCGAATTCCGGTACATCCACGTCCACGCCCAGGTCATCCACCGTGAAGCCGGCCCCCTTGAGCATCATTGCCACCAGGTTCTTGCCGATGTCGTGCAGATCACCCTTGACCGACCCGATACAGACGCGTCCCAGCGGTTCATGGCCGGCCCCGGCCAGAATCGGCTCGACGATGTTCAACCCACCCTGCATCGCGCGCGCGGCGACCAGCATTTCGGGCACGAAGATCTCGTTGCGCGAGAAGCGCTCGCCGACTTCGCCCATCGCCGGAATCATCGTGTTCTTGAGCAATAGCCCGACGTCCTGTCCGGCGTCGACGGCCGCCTGCACCAGGCGCACGACGGTATTCCTGTCGCCCTTGCAAATGGCGGCGAACAATGCTTCATGGTCACTCATGGGGGTTTCCTTTCAAGAAACACAGGGTCAAGACAAGGCGGCTTCGGGCTGCGACAGTTGGCCGGCGCGCACCACTGCGGCTGGACGGCGCAGCGCAGCCGGGTCGTCGAAGGGTGACTGATCGAACAACACGATCTCGGCGCCGCGACCTGGTGCGATATCTGCGGGTAGACAACCCCACAGCCGGCGTGGCAGTGCGGTGGCGGAGTGCAGCAGTTTTTCCAGCGCAACGCCGGCGGCGGCCATCAGGAGCAACTCATCGACACAACCGCTGCCATGCGGCACGCCCATGCTGCCGGCGTCCGAGCCGACCAGCACCGGAACGCCAAGCGCATAGGCATGGTCGATCTGGCGCCGGTGATCGTCCAGAATGCGCTCCAGGTTGCCTGTCGCATGCGCGCTCCAGCCGACGATCTCGGGATGGGACCACTGGAAGTGCACCGGCGAGAGCGTCGGAACCCAGGCGACCGCCCGGTCGGCCATGATCTGAAGCTGCTCGCGCGTGACGAAGAACCCGTGTTCGATCGAGTCCACTCCGGCGCTCAGTGCGATGTCGATGCCCGCTTCACCGCTGCAGTGCGCAAAGGTGCGCAGGCCGCGCATCCGCGCCGCAGACACGATCTGCGTGGCCTGCTGTTGGGTGAATTGGGGAGCGCCCTGGACTGCACCGGCTTCAAAGTCGATGATGCCGGTCATCAGGATCTTGATCTGGTCGGCATCGGCCGCCAGCTCCGACACCAGTTGCCGCGGGCTGGTCTGATCGGTCAATTCCTGCGCCATGAAACTGCCGTAGCGACGCGCGTTGCGGATCGCCCGACCGGCGCACAGCACCGTGGGCAGTGCCCGCGCTGCGTGCTGCTCTGCACGCAGCAGCAGATTGATGCCATGGATATCACCGGCATCGCGCACCAGCGTGACACCGGCTGCGAGCGACTGCTGCACGGATCGGCGCCCCACCGCCAGCATCGCGTCGTGCGGAGCCTGCAGTGCGAGCGACCTCTTGGCGGGGTCGCGCTCGGCGCCATCGAGGAACAGATGGCAATGGGCCTCGACCAGTCCCGGCATCAGGAAGCGGGCACGTTGCACCGGCATGGCCGCGCGCGACGCATCGCCATGGCCGATCTCGGTGATGCAGCCCTCGCGCACCGTCAGCGTGAACGGGCCATCCCGATGGTGCGTGGTGCCGTCGAAATAGCTGTCGACGACGAGCTGCAAGGCGGGCATGTCAGTCGTCCTGGTAGATCTGCTGGATCCGCAGGATCGCATCGATGCCGTCGCAAGCGAGCGATTCGCGCACGCCGCGCATCACCAGGTTGTCGTCCGCCAGCATGGCGTAGTCGCGTCCAGCGGTTCCCAGTACGGTGTCCAGGCCGTGCGGCACGGTCATGGTCAGGAAGGCCGATTCAATCTGCGGCTGCAGCGCGCTGCCGTCACGCGCCACCTTGGGCAGCATGATGCCGATGTTGGACAGGCCAACCGACATGTGAATGCCTTGCAAGGTCGGGTCGGCGCCAATGGCACGGATCGACTCGACGGCCATGCGGGTCAAGCCTTCCATGTCCGCGCCGATCGGACCGATCGATACGTCGACGAACAGGTCGTCCATGGACAGGCCGTGCCCGCCATCGACCATCAGGCGAGCCATCCGGCGTGCGGTCTGGTGCACATCGGCGGCGGTCTTGTTGGCGACCCTGCGGCCATCCTGACTGCGCTCGGAGGCCATCAGTACAAAGCGGCAATGGCATATCTTGAGCAGCTCGAGCATGTCCCAGCGCAGCTCGGAGATCGAGTTGACGATCGGCGATGCGCCACCGGCCTTGGCGCGGTCGTAGGTGCGCAGGCACAGCGCCTGCACTTGCGTGCTGGGAAAGTCGAACGACAGCGGCACCGACACCACGTCCTGCACGGCGCGTATCACGGCGACCATGAACTCGGGCTTTTGCACCGCCAGGTCACCGACGTTGATGTTCAGGTAGTGCGCTCCCTTGGCCACCTGCTGCTGCGCCAGCGCCCGGATGCCGACGATATCCTCGTTGTCAAACAAGGTGCGGGTACTCTTGAAGCCCGGATTGATCCGCTCTCCAATGATTTTCAGTTTCTCGATCACGATCGTGCAGGCTCCTGAACAGTGACTGGTTCGGCCCATTGGCCTCACGGCTGATGGCGTTCAGACTTTTGGAGCCCGGCGCGAGAGGGTTTGCGCGATGCCCGCCAGTTCAGCCTGGCCGACATCCCGTGAACCCGCTTTCAGAGGTGTTGGACCGGATCATAGGCAATTTGAATGCGCATGCAAACTGCCTCAATGGGGCGAGTTTGCGCTGGATCAAAGGAATGCAGATCGCGTCGGGCCGACCCGGGCGGCCGCATTCCCGGCGATGCACTCAATCCACTTCGGCGATCATCTCGATCTCGACACAGGCGCCCAGCGGAATCTGCGCCACGCCGAAGGCGCTGCGGGCATGGGCGCCGTTGTCGCCGAAGACCTGGGCGATCAGTTCGCTGGCGCCGTTGGTCACCAGGTGTTGCTCGGTGAAGTCGGCCGTCGAGTTGACCAGCGCCATCAGCTTGACGATCCGCTTGACGCGGTTCAGGTCGCCGCCGACGGCGACATGCAAGGTTCCCATCAGGTCGATCGCCACCGCTCGGGCGGCGGCCTTGCCTTCTTCGGTGGTCATGGTCTTGCCGAACTGGCCGACCCAGACCTTGCCGTCCTTCTTGGCAATGTGGCCGCTGAGGAACACCAGCTTGCCGGTCTGCACGAAGGGCAGGTAGGCCGCTGCGGGAATTGCTACCGGGGGCAGTGTGATGTCGAGTTCGGTGAGTTTGTCGTAGATGTTCATGGTGATGCTTGCCGGGATGCAGTCGGGAGAGGGGATGAAGATGCCGTTGCGCTCTGGCCTCGCGCCAGTGTAGACCCGACTGCATCGGGTCGCAGGTCCAGTGGCTCCACGGTGACCTGCACCGTCAGTGCATGGCTGGCGCCACCGTGGATCACCCCGCGGATCGGCGACACGTCGGCGAAGTCGCGCCCCACGGCCAGTACCACGTAGTCCTCGCCCGGCGCGCCCCAGCCCCAGCGGTCGTTCGTGGGGTCGAAGTCGCACCAGCGGGTGGCGCCGGTCTGGTTGGGCAGCAGCAGCGACAGCCAGGCATGGGTGGCGTCCGCGCCCACGAGCCTGGGCGTACCTGGCGCCGGATGGGTCAACAGATAGCCGCTGACGTAACGCGCCGACAGCCCCAGTGAACGCAGGCAGGCCAGCATGATGTGCGCGAAATCCTGGCACACCCCCCGACGCTGGCGCAAGGCCTGGTGCGCCGGCGTATGGATTTCCGTACTCTGGCCATCGTAGGTGAAATCATGGTGGATACGGTGCATCAGATCGAGCGTGGCGGCGTGCAGATCGGCATGCGGGCCGAAACTGGCGTGTGCATAGGCAGCGAACTCGGCATCGCGCGGCACATGCCGGGACGCAAACACGAAGCCGACGTCGGGGTCGTATGCGCCATCGCAGCGGTAGCGGAAGTGATCGGCGGCCAGCTCCCAGGGCCCGGTCGCGCAGCGCATGGCCAGTGCGCGGGTCGACACCGTGCTAGCGGCCACCACGGTGAGTTGCGCATGCGCCATCTGCAAGGACAGGAAACTGCGGTGGTTGCCGAACACGTCAACGGCGTCCCTGGTGTGGGACGGAGTTGGCGTGACCGTGAGCGTGTGCGACAACAATGCCTGCGCGACGGTCTGCATCGGTTGCAGGCAGGCGACATGGTGTGCCACGTCGACCGCGGGCGCATAGTCGTAACAGGTCGTGTGAAGGATGGACAGCAGCATCAGGCGCCCACGCTTTGTTCGGCTGCGCTGGAATGGGTGAAATAGCTTGCGCCAATGTTGTCGGACACCGCATCGGCAGCCCGCTGGCACTGGTCCAGCAGGTTGTGCAGATGGGGCCAGGACACGCGTGCCTGCGTTTCGGCCGCGGACCGTGCCATCGGCTCACAGCTGGCCAGTTGCCGCAGATCCCAGCCGGCCGGGTCGGGTACCAGCAACGACATCGGGCAGAGCGCGTCGGGCGCACTGCCCGCCAGTTTGGCCAATCGGCCGCGCAGCGTGTAGGCCACCCAGGCCAGCGACCGTGGGTTGTCGCGATTGAGTACCAGCAGGTCGATCAAGGGCAGCATCTCCCGATTCTGCTGGAACTGCGCATGAAACGAGATGCTGCTGTCGAACAGCGCCAGCATGGCTTCGAAGCCCGTGTCGTTGTCCAGCGAGCCCGCCAGCAGGCCGGCGCGCAGCGACGAGGCCAGAAAGCCGAGTCGCTCGACATGGCGCCCGATGCTCAGCAGCCGCCAACCGTCGTCGCGCGTCATGCGGTCGGTCTGCGCACCGGTGATGGCCGCCATGTGACGGCCCACCGTCTTGAGCAGGTCCAGCGCGTCCAGTGTTCCGTATTCGGCCGGCGGGTCCCGCTGCCCGAATGCGCGAAGCAGTCCGTCGTGCGCGCGCTCGATCAGGTTCCAGTGCTCGTGGGACAGGCGCTCGCGCACGGCTGCCGCGGCCAGCCGCACCGCGCGCAGATTGAAGCCAACGCTGCAGGCCATCGTACCGCTGCCCAGGCTGGCGATCAGTGAACGTTCGAACACGCGCTGCGACTGCGCCAGCGAGGGTACGTCGGCCAGCACCAGCGAATGCAGCCGCGCCATCCGGTCCAGCCAGTCGCTCAGGCTTCTATCGGCATGCTCTTCGCGAACCAGGCATTCGAATGTCAGGCGTGCCAGCGCAATCGTGTTTTCGCTGCGTTCGGTGTAACGCCCCAGCCAGTACAGGTTCTCGGCAGCCCGGCTGGTGACCAGGCGTCTGCGTTGCGCCACCATGTCCACGGTCAGCGATGGCGTGAGCAGCGTCGTACGGTCGATCTCGGCGTCGGTCATGACCCAGACGTCGGCGCTGCTGCCGCCGCGTTGCATCGCGGCGATTTCGGCAGGTGCATGCGCCACGCGGGCCAGTCCACCGGGCAGGACCTGCCAGGACTGCGGGCCGTTGCAGACCGCGAACACCCGCAGCAGCGCTGAACGCGGCACGATCTGGCCGCTGTCCGGCGTGGCACCCGGTTGCCAGGTCGGCAGTTGCGACAGCGGGAGGTAGGCCTGCACCGTATGGTCGTCGCCCTGCAGCGCGATGCGGCCGGCCCACGCATCGCGCTCGCGCGCGGACAGGTCACGCCCCAGCACGGACGGGAAGCTGGCGGCGGGTCCGTGCGCCGGGTAGGTCGGCTTGATTGCGCAATGCGCCAGGCGTGGCAGGGCGCTGTTCATCGCTGTGCGCTCGCCGCACCACCAGGTTGGCAGCGCCGGCAGTGACAGCTCCTCGTCCAGCAGCTGGCGCGCCAGTGCCGGCAGGAAGCCCAGCAACGCGGGCGACTCCAGAAAGGCCGAACCCGGCAGGTTGGCCATCAGCACATGACCGGCGCGCACCGCCTGCAGCAATCCGGGCACGCCCAGGCTGGAGTCGGCGCGAAGTTCCAGCGGATCGAGGTACGCATCGTCCAGCCGCTTGAGCAGGCCGTGGATGGGCACCAGGCCGCGCAGCGTCTTGAGGTACAGCCGTTCGCCGCGCACGACCATGTCACCGCCCTGCACCAGGCTCAAGCCCAGGTAGCGCGCCAGGTAGACATGTTCGAAATAGGTTTCGTTGCAAGGTCCGGGCGTGAGCAGCGCGATGTGGGCATCGGGCCCACCCGGGCTGGCGGCCTTGAGGTTGCTGACCAGCGCCTGGTAGGCGCCGGCCAGGCGCTGCGTGCGCAACTGCTCGAACGCCTGCGGAAACAGTCGGGAAATCGCCAGCCGGTTCTCCAGCAGGTAGCCCAGTCCCGACGGCGCCTGGGTGCGTTGCGACACCAATGACCAATGGCCGTCCGGGCCATGGGCCAGATCGAACGCGACGATATGCAGCCGCGTGCCGCCGGCCGGTTCCGCGCCCTGCATGGCGCGCAGGTAACCCGGATGGCCTTGTACCAGGGCCGGCGGGATGAGGCCGCGCCGCAGCACGGTCTGCGGCCCGTACACGTCGGCCATCACGCGTTCGAGCAGCCGCACCCGCTGCAGCACACCGGCCTCGATCCGATGCCAGTGCCGCGGCGTCACGATCAGCGGAAACAGGTCCAGCGACCAGGGTCGCGGCGGGCCACCCGCGTCGGCATACACGTTGTAGGTCACGCCGTTGTCGCGCAGTTGCCGCTTGAGCCGGGTCGCCTTGTGGTTGAGTTCCACCGCGTCGATCGGGCCCAGATGGTCGAAGAACGATGCCCAATGCGGCGCCATGTGCGCCGGGTCCGCAGTTGCGCTGCTGCTGGCCGGGCCCCTCAATTCGTCGAGATGGCCGAGCGCCGCGGCCGCCGCACGCAGGCCGGCTGGCGGCGCCATCGCGGGACTGGTCGGGGATTGCGGACTCATGCGGCGTTCGCGCTTTGGCGCAGATCGAGTGTGAACGGAAATTCGGGGTTGCCGGTCACTGCACGGCTCGGGGGCACGTCCGGCATCGGACCGGGCGTATGCCCCATGGCCACGAACCGCGACAGGCGCCGGCTCTGCGCTTCGTTGGCGTTGACCGGCAGGCGGGCATAGCTCAGGCCGCCCGGATGCGACACATGGTACTGGCAGCCACCAATGGAGCGGCGCATCCAGGTGTCCACGATGTCGAACGTCAGCGGTGCATGCACACCGATCGTCGGATGCAGCGACGACGGTGGATTCCAGGCCTTGTAGCGCACGCCGGAGACAAAGCTGCCGTCGATGCCGGTGGCTTGCATCGGCATGGGTCGACCGTTGCAGGTGATGGCGTATCGGCTGTCGTTGAAGCCGCCCACATGCACCTCGATGCGTTCGAGCGAGGAGTCGACGTAGCGCGCGGTTCCACCGGCCGCGCCTTGTTCGCCCATCACATGCCAGGGTTCGAGTGCATTGCGCAGTGTCAGCACCATGCCGCTGGCCTGGATGCGGCCCACCAGCGGAAAGCGGAACTCCAGGTGCGGCGCAAACCAGGCCGGATCGAAGGGGTAGCCCGCCTGGCGCAGCTCGGCCATCACGTCCTCGAAGTCCATCCGGATGAAGGTCGGCAGCATGAAGCGGTCATGCAGCGCCGTGCCCCAGCGGCTGGCAAGGCCCGTATAGGGTTGCTTCCAGAATCGGGCCACCAGCGCGCGCAACAACAGTTGCTGGGCGATGCTCATGCGGGCATGCGGCGGCATCTCGAAGGCACGCAACTCCAGCAGGCCGAGCCGACCGGTGGCGGAGTCGGGCGAATACATCTTGTCGATCGAAAATTCGCTGCGGTGCGTGTTGCCGGCTGGGGTGGTTGTGCCAATAGAGCAGCAGGCTGGCCAGCAGCTCGGGCCGGCGCAGAAACGGGCTGTCGGCGGGTGTCGCGCCGCCCAGCACGACATGGTTGCCGCCACCCGTGCCGGTATGGCGGCCGTCGGTCATGAACTTCTCGGCCGACAGACGGCACTGCCAGGCGGTGTCGTACAGGAACTCGGTGTTGTGCACCAGTTCGTCCCAGGTCGCAACCGGCTGCACATTGACCTCGATCACCCCCGGATCGGGCGTCACCTGCAGCAGTGTGAGGCGCGGGTCGCGCGGCGGCGGGTAGCCTTCGAGCACCAGCCGCACCCCTTGTTCGCTTGCCGTCGCTTCGATCGCGGCCAGCAATTGCAGGTAGTCTTCGAGTCGCTCCAGGGGTGGCATGAAGACATACAACACACCGCAGGACTGGCCGTCGGTCTGGACCTCGGTCCCATGGGCGCGGCGCGGGTCACGCACCTCGACACACAAGGCGGTGCGGTCCAGCCAGTGCGCCGATTGCTGGCTTTCGGGCACGCGCGCGAAGCCGGTCGGTTCGACGCGTTCAAGACGTTGCACCGGCGCGCCGGTGTCGCTGCCGTCCGTGCGGGCCATCGGCGCCGCTGGCGCAAGCCCCTGTTGCATCCAGGCAGCATGCGCCGGCAAGGCGCCGCGGGGTTCGCAGGGGTCTTGCGGCGCATGCCGGGGCTCGTCGGCCTTGTCGACCCAGGGCAAGGAGTCCAGCGGCAATCGCAGTCCCATCGGCGAGTCGCCGGGCAGCAGGTACAGGCGTTCGTCACGCACGAACCAGGGGCCGCTGCGCCAGCGTGCGCTGTCTGCGTCCGCACGGTCGGCCGCCTTGAGCGGCAAGACGTAGCCGACCACGCTGTCGAGTTGCTGTGCGAACACCCGGCGCAGGCGTGCGCGCTCCATTGCGTCATCGAGCCGGGAGTGGAACGGATCGACATTGACTGGCAGCCGCCGTTCGCGCCACAGGTAATACCAGCTGTCCTCGTAGCCGGGCAGGATATGTTGCCCGCTCAGGCCGAGTCGGCGCGCCAGCCCGTGCGTGAAGTCCCTTGCCTGCGCGCTGGTGTAGTGTGTCGGTTGGCGTTCGTCGACGAACAGCCCGGGATCGCTCCATGCGGTCTGGCCGTCGGTGCGCCAGTAGATGTTCAGCGCCCAGCGCGGAAGCTGCTCACCCGGGTACCACTTGCCTTGGCCGAAATGCAGGAAGCCGCGCTGCCCATGGTGCGCGCGCAGCTTGTGCACCAGTGCGGTGGCGAAGCCGCGTTTGGTCGGTCCCATTGCATCGGTATTCCATTCGGCGGCGTCGCGGTCGCCGGCTGCCACGAAGGTAGGCTCGCCGCCCATGGTCAGCCGCACGTCGCCATCGCGCAGCTCCCGGTCGACCGCCGCGCCGAGTTGCATCACCGCCGCCCATTGCGCGTCGGTATACGGTTGGGTGACCCGCGGCGATTCGACCAGGCGGGAGATCGTCATCGCGTGTGTGAATGTCACTTCGGCGAACGCGACGCCCCCTTCGATCGGTGCCGCACCCGAGGGTTGCGGTGTGCAGGCCAGCGGCACATGGCCTTCGCCGGCCAGCAGGCCGGAGGTCGGGTCCAGTCCGATCCAGCCGGCGCCGGGCAGGTAGACCTCGCACCAGGCATGCAGGTCGGTGAAATCGACCGCAGTGCCGCTGGGGCCGTCGAGCGCCTTGACGTCGGGCACCAGCTGGATCAGGTAGCCGGACGTGAAGCGCGCTGCCAGGCCGCAATGGCGCAACAGGTTGACGAGCAACCAGGTCGAGTCGCGGCAGGACCCGGCGGCCAGGGCGAGGGTTTCGTCGGGTGTCTGGACGCCAGGCTCCATGCGGATCAGGTAACGCACATCCTGGCTGACCATCCGGTTCAGGTCGATCAGAAAATCGATGGTACGGCGTTCGCTGCGGTCGACGCGCCGCAGATAGTCCTGCATCCGGTCGGACGCCGGCTGCAGCGCCAGGTACGGTGCCAGCTCCTGGGACAGCAAGGCCTCGTACGTGAAAGGACAGGTTTCGGCCGACGGCTCCAGAAAGAAGTCGAACGGGTTGTAGACCGACATGTCCGCGACCAGATCGACGGTGATCTTGAATTCCGCGGTCTTCTCGGGGAATACCAGCCGTGCCTGGTAGTTGGCGAACGGGTCTTGAAGCCAGTTGATGAAGTGGCCCGCTGGCTCGACCTTCAACGCATAGGACAGGATCTTGCTGCGGCAATGCGGCGCCGGTCGCAGCCGGATGACCTGGGGCCCGAGCGTGACCAGCCGATCGTATCGGTAGTGGGTGACGTGGTGCAGGGCAGCCTGGATGGACATGGTTCGATCTCGCGGTGTTCCGCCGGCCGGCGGTGGGTCCTGTGAAAGCAATCATCTGCCCCGACGGGGATACTAGCAGGGCCGCTGCACCTGGCGCAGGCTTGCGGCCTACCTGAATGGGTGGATGAAGGCGCATCGGGCTGACGCGCCTGCGCCCTACGATGCCGGCATGGAATCCGGCGACCGGCGCAGCGCGGGCTTGGCAGGTGGTGGGTGGCCGGCGCTGGCGGCGTGGGTGGCCGGCATCGCGCTGCAACTCACGCAGCCTGCCCTGTGGTCGCAGACCGCCTATGCACTGCTCGGTGCCGCCTGTCTCGGGTGCATGGCCGCGGTGTGGTTGCGGCGCCAGCCCCGTCTTGGCGGGTTGACCACCGGGATGCTGCTGTTGGCAGTAGCCATGCTGGCGTTTGCCCAGGTTGGCTGGCGGGCGGTGGCTTTCCATGCGCAGGCATTGGCGCCAGAGCTCGAAGGTCGTGATCTGCTGGTCACCGGCATCGTGCGCGCGATGCCGCAGCGCGGGTCCGATGGACTGCGTTTGCTGATGGATGTCACATCGGCACAGGCCGATGGCGTGCCGGTGCGGCTGCCCGCGCGCATCCAGCTGGGCTGGTACCGGGCCTTCGGCGGCAGCAATGGCGAGCTTGAGGGCGATGCGGACTTGCCCGCGGTCTGGGCAGGTGAGCGCTGGCGCATGCCGGTGCGGCTCAAGGCGCCCCACGGCAACAGCAATCCGCACGGCTTCGACTATGAATTGTGGTTGTGGGAAAGCGGCGTGCAGGCGACCGGCCATGTACGCCAGGGCGCGGGCCGGCCGGCGCCACAGCGGCTGGAGCAGACCGGGCGCCATCCGGTCGAATGGCTGCGCCAGTCGATGCGCCTGCGCATCGATACCCGACTGGCGCTGTCGCCGCAGGCCGGCTGGATCAGTGCCCTGGTCACCGGCGACCAGAACGCGATCGACCAGGCCGACTGGGACATGTTTCGCGCCACCGGTGTGGCCCATCTGATGAGCATTTCCGGCCTGCACATCACGATGTTCGCCTGGCTTGCCGCGGCGCTGGTCGGCATGGCCTGGCGCCGCAGCGAAAAGTGCTGTCTGTGGCTTGCGGCGCCGCACGCTGCCGCCCTGGGTGGCTTGGCGCTGGCCTGGGCCTATGCGCTGTTCAGTGGCTGGGGCGTTCCTTCGCAGCGCACGATCGGCATGTTGGCGCTGGTGTGCCTGCTGCGCGTGTCTGGCCGGTCGTTGCCCTGGTCGATGCTCTGGTTGCTGGTGGCGGCGGCAGTCCTCGCATGCGACCCCTGGGCCTTGTTGCAGGCGGGCTTCTGGCTCAGTTTCGTCGCGGTCGGCATTCTGTATGCCTCGGGTTCGCCCGATGCGCAAGCCCCAGCGGGCCCCTCGGGCTGGCGTTCGGCATTGCGGGCCCTGCTGCGTGAACAAGCCACCATCACGCTGGCCTTGACGCCGCTGGTGGTTGTCTTGTTCGGTCAGCTGTCGCTGGTGGGCTTTTTCGCCAACCTGGTGGCGATTCCCTGGGTCACCCTGGTGGTGACGCCGCTGGCGATGGCCGGGACGATCGTGCCACCGGCGTGGGACGTGGCTGCCCTTGCGATCGGGCTGCTGGCGGCGGTCCTGCACGGCCTTGCGCAGCTGGCGTTTGCCACCGTGTCGGTGGCGTCCGCACCGTCCTGGATCGGTCTGGCCGGCGTGCTGGGCGGTCTGTTGCTGGCCCTGCGACTGCCGGGCGCGCTGCGACTGGGCGGGGCGACGCTGGTGCTGCCGGTGTTGTTGTGGCAGACGCCGCGTCCACCGATCGGGCAGTTCGACCTGCTGGCGGCCGATGTGGGGCAGGGCAATGCGGTGCTGGTGCGCACTGCCCGCCACGCCATGCTGTATGACGCCGGACCGCGCTATTCGCGTGACAGCGACGCCGGGCACCGGGTACTGCTGCCGCTGATGCGCGCCCTGGGTGTGACGCCGGACCTGCTGGTACTCAGCCATCGGGACAGTGACCATGTCGGGGGCGCGGCGGCGGTGTTGTCCATGGCGCCCGAGGCCGGCCTGCTGTCGTCGCTCGAGCCGAACCATGTCCTGCGCATCCTGCGCCCAGGCGGACGATGCGAAGCCGGACAATCCTGGTCCTGGGACGGCGTGGAGTTCAGTGTCATTCACCCGCAGGCGCGGGACTACGACGCGCCGAACAAGCCCAATCGCCTGTCCTGCGTGCTGCGGATCCGGGCCGCGGCGCGTGCCGGAGAGCCGGCCGGCGTGGCCATGCTGGCCGGTGACATCGAGACCGCGCAGGAAAGGCGCCTGGTGTTGGCCGGCACCCGGCTGACGGCGGACCTGCTGCTGGTACCCCATCACGGCAGCGCGACATCGAGCAGCAGCGTGTTTCTGGATGCGGTGGCGCCAAGGCTGGCGCTGGTGCAGAGCGGCTACCGCAACCGCTTCGGTCATCCCGCGGCGACGCCGATGGCGCGTTATGCCCAACGCGGCATCCCGGTGCTGGATTCGCCCCACTGCGGAGCCATGGCATGGCGCTCCACCGAGCCGGCGGTCGTGCTGTGCCAGCGCTGGGCGGACCGTCGCTACTGGCATCACGCAGGGTAGACAACGGCAGCGCCGCGCGCCTGATCGCGACGGTCGCCCCCCCGTCGTGCCGTCATGGTGCATACCCGTAGTCGAAGCCGGCCGGAAAGTTGCTAAGCTGTCCGTATGCAGGTCAGGCCAGGAGACAGCGGAACATGCTGAAATTCGATGAGATGTATACCTCGCTCCCCTACGAATTCTTTTCGGGGGGCAAGCAGATCCGCGACCATTACAAGATATACGACGAATGGTTGGCCCGCCAGCCGGGCGACATGATGGCCAACCGGCGCGAGGAAGCCGAACTGATCTTTCAACGCGTGGGTATCACCTTTGCCGTGTACGGGGACATGGACGCCAGCGGTGTCGGCACGGAGCGGCTGATTCCGTTCGACCTGATTCCGCGCATCATTGCCGCGCGCGAGTGGGATGCGCTCGAACGCGGCCTGGTGCAGCGGGTCACCGCGCTGAACCGCTTCGTGCACGACTGTTACCACGACCAGGAGATTTTCAAGGCCGGCATCGTGCCCAACGACCAGTTGCTGGGCAATGCGCAGTTCCGACCGGAGATGGTCGGGGTGGACGTGGCGGGCGGCATCTATTCGCATATCTCGGGCGTCGACATCGTGCGGGCGGTGAACGCCAGCGGCGCGCCGGAATATTTCGTTTTGGAGGACAACCTGCGGGTGCCCAGTGGCGTGAGTTACATGCTGGAAAACCGCAAGATGACGATGCGGCTGTTTCCCGAGCTGTTCAGCGCGCACAAGGTGGCCCCGGTGGCGCACTACCCCGATCTGCTGCTGGAGACCTTGCGCCAGAGCAAGCCGGCCACCATCGCCGACCCGACGGTTGTCGTGCTGACGCCGGGCATGTACAACAGCGCCTATTTCGAGCATGCATTCCTGGCCCAGCAGATGGGCGTCGAACTGGTGGAAGGTCAGGACCTGTTCACGCGCGACCGGTTTCTCTACATGCGCACGACCCGGGGACCCAAGCGGGTCGACGTGATCTACCGCAGGGTCGACGACGACTTTCTGGACCCGTTGGTATTCCGGCCTGATTCGACGCTTGGCTGTGCCGGTCTGATGGAGGTCTACCGCGCCGGCCATGTGACCATCTGCAATGCGGTAGGCACCGGTGTGGCGGACGACAAGTCGATCTATCCCTATGTGCCCAAGATGATCGAGTTCTACCTCGGAGAAAAGCCCTTGCTCAGCAACGTTCCGACGCTGATGTGCCGCAACGCCGAGGACTTGCTCTATACGCTGGACAACCTCAAGGATCTGGTCGTCAAGGAAGTCCACGGCGCCGGGGGATACGGCATGCTGGTCGGTCCTGCCGCGACGGCAGCCGAGCTGGAGGCCTTCGCCAAGGTCCTGCGCGCCCGGCCCGAGAACTACATCGCCCAGCCCACATTGAGCCTGTCGAGTTGTCCGACTTTCGTCGAGAGCGGCATTGCACCGCGCCACATCGACCTGCGACCCTATGTGCTCAGCGGCAAGACCGTGCAGATGGTACCCGGTGGCCTGACGCGGGTGGCGCTCAAGGAAGGCTCGCTGGTGGTGAATTCGTCGCAGGGCGGCGGCACCAAGGACACCTGGGTGCTGGAAGAATGACGGGATGCTGCGGCGACCGAACCGACGCGTGAACAAGGAGCGCCCATGCTGAGCCGAACCGCCGACCATCTGTACTGGATGTCCCGTTACACCGAACGGGCCGAGAACACCGCCCGGCTGCTCGATGTGAATTACCAGACCTCGCTGCTGCCCCAGTCGGACGCGGTTGCGCTGGTGGGCTGGCAAGGGCTGATCAGCATCAGTGAACTGATGCCGGCCTACACCGCGAAGTACGGCGTGGTCAACGCCCGAGACGTGATGGATTTCATGGTCAAGGACGAATCCAATCCGTCGAGCATCGTGTCGTGCCTGACGGCCGCGCGCGAGAATGCCCGCGCGGTGCGCGGCACGCTGACAACCGAGCTGTGGGAAACGCAGAACCAGACCTGGCTGGAGGTGCGGCGCAACCTCAAGCGCGGCGTGTTCGAGCGCGATCCGGCCGCGTTCTTTGAATGGGTGAAGTACCACTCGCACCTGTCGCGTGGCGTGACCGTGGGAACGATGCTGATGGACGAGGCGCTGTATTTCATGCGACTGGGCACCTTCCTGGAGCGGGCCGACAACACGGCCCGCATGATGGACGTGAAGTTCCATGCGGTGCAAAGCGACTTCTATGGTGCTGCCAGCGAACGCGACCAGGAGTACGACTTCTACCACTGGAGTGCGATCCTGCGCAGCGTGTCGGGCTTCGAGATCTACCGCAAGGTCTACCGCGACGTGATCAAGCCCGAACGGGTGGCCGAGCTGATGTTGCTGCGCCCCGACATGCCGCGCTCCCTGCTGGCCAGCATGAACGAGGTGGTGAACAACCTGGGACTGCTTGCAACCGAACGCTCCGGCGATACCCAGCGGCGGGCCGGCAAGTTGTGCGCCGAACTCAGGTATGGCCATATCGACGAGATCCTGGCGACCGGTCTGCATGCCTACCTGACCCAGTTTCTGGATCGGGTCAACGATCTGGGCACCCACATCAGTCGCGACTTCCTGCTTCCACTGCCCAATTGATGGTCGCCAACGTGTTGACCGCTCCTGCGTCATGAGACCCGCCCCGCGCGCCGCGCCGGACCTCGATCTGCTGGTACGTACCGAGCAGCTGCGCCAGCACCGGCTGATCCTGCCTGCCGCCGTCGCCAGCAGTGCCTTGCTGGGTCTGATGGTGGCCATCGTGCAGTCGCGCATCACCGGCGCTGCGTCGGCGGCGGCCTGGTTGATCGCCCTGGCATTGGTTCTGGGGGCCAGATTCGGGGTCGCCATGCGCCGTGAACGCGCCGAGCCCGACCATCGGCAACTGCGGGTCTGGCTCGGCCGCTATCGGCTGATGTCTCTGGCGCACGGCGTTGTGTGGGCCGCAGGCTGCGTGGTGCTGTTTCCCGCCACCGATGTATCGCACCAATTGTTCCTGTCGTTTGCGCTGGCCGGCCTCTGTGTGAGTTCGCTCTCGGGCTATTCGTTCGACCTGCGGGCAGCCTTGTCGTTCTGTCTGCCGGTCTTGCTGGCGATGCTGACCCGCCTGTTGATGCTGGGCACCGATCCGGGCATCATGATGTCGGCCTTCGTGGTGCTTTTCATCGCGTACATGCTGGCGATCGCGCGGCGTGCCAATCGCACGATGCGCGATGCGGTTGCGCTGCGCGGCGCACAGGCAGCGCAACTGGCCGATGTGCATCGAAGCCACATGCAGCTGCAACGAGCCGAGGCGCTGGCCGATCTGGGCAGCTTCGTGTTCGATTGCGCCCGTGCGTCCTTGCGCTGGTCCGATGGCCACTTCCGCGTCTGGGGGCTGGAGCCCGGCAGTGTGACTCCCGATCGGGCAGTTTTCCTTGCCGGCGTGCATCCGGACGACCGCGAACGGGTCGACCTGCACCTGCAACGCGCGATCGACGCCGGCACCGTCTCGGACTGCCGCTACCGGGTCTGCTGGCCGGACGGCAGCGTACGCCATGTGCTCGGTCGCAGCGAAGTGCAGCGTGACGCGCAGGGTCAGGTGCTCG
This sequence comes from uncultured Rhodoferax sp., assembly GCA_964558425.1. Lineage (GTDB taxonomy): Bacteria > Pseudomonadota > Gammaproteobacteria > Burkholderiales > Burkholderiaceae_C > CAISIP01. The sequence continues at coordinate 50,143 of CAZLDV010000010.1, forward strand.
CCGTCACCGGAACGGTGCAGGACGTCACGCACCAGACCTTCACCGAAGCCAGCCTGGTGGAAAAGCAGCAATTGCTGTCGGTGATGCAGCAAACGACCCAGCTCGGCTTCTGGTTCGTCGGCCCCGACGGACGCACGACCGGCGTCAATCCCGCGGTGCGCATCATGCTGGCCTGGCCCGACGATCGCTTGCACGGCCACGCCATCCTGGACTGTGTCGACTCCGCGTACGCGCGCCGCCTGCGCCTGGCACTGTCGGGTGCGGATGTGTCCGGGCAGCCGGCAACGCTGGTGGAAGTCAGGCGTGCAGACGCTAGCGTGGTGCATTGCCTGGCGCATGAAGCGACCTTGGTCGACAGTTCCGGCAGGGTCACGGGGCTGCTGGTGATGTTGTCCGATCTCAGCGCCGTGGAGCGGGCCCGTGCAGCCCAGCATGTCTCCGAATTCATTGTCAACTCGGTGCACGACATGGTGAGCATGACCGACCTGGACGGCCGCTACCAGTTTGTCAACGATGCCTGGTGCAGACGCCACCGGATGCAACGCGAGCAGGTATTGGGGCGCACGATTGTCGAAGTGCTGCCCGACTCCATGGCGCAGCGGCGCACCGAAGCCTTGCGCCGCTGCATCGACAAACGCGCGTTGCAGGTGGTGCGGCTGGACTTGGACTTCCCGGGCCTGGGGCGGCGCGTGATGGAAGCGACGATGACGCCGTATTTCACCAGCGACACGCAGGTGCGTGGCGTGGTGGCGGTGATCCGGGACGTGACCGAGACGGAGGCGACCCGCGCCGCGCTGGCGCAAAGCCTGGAAAACCTGCAGCGCATCTTCAATGCCACCGCCGACGGCCTGTGCGCGCACGATGCGGCACACCCCATGGGACAGCTGCTGTTTGCCAACGACAAGTTCTTCGACATGTGGCATATGGCGGTGCATCCGGGGCGGCCACCCACCCGGGACGAGATTCTGGACGCGTCGAGCAAGATGTTTGTCGATCCGCCACGCGAGTTCGCCCGTATCGAGGCCATTCTCGCAATGGACACGCCACACACGGACCGGTTGGTGCTGCGCGATGGCCGGGTGTTTGAGCGGCGCAGCGTGCCGATGCGCAACGACTCCGGGCCAACCCGGGTCTGGACCTTTCGTGACATCACCTTGCAGGAGCAGGCCGCGGACGCCATGCGCGCCAATGAAGGCCAGCAACGTGCACTGATGGATGCGTTTCCGGGATACGTCAGTGTGATCGACCAGGATTTCATCTACACCTACGCCAATCCGCGCATGGCCGAACTGTTCGGCCGCACGGTCGACGAGATCGTCGGACACCATATGCGGGACCTGCTCGGTGAGAGCAACTACCGCAAGAATACCGAGGTGATGAAGCGGGTGCAGGCCGGTGAACGGGTGACGATCGAACGGCTGCATGACGCCACGGCCGAGCGGCCGGCGATCTATCAGCAGATGACGCTGGTCAGGGGTGCAAAAGGATCAGGGGGATTGCAGCGGTACTACGCATTCGGCATCGACATCACCGAGCTCAAGCGGGCCGAACTTGCGCTGCGGGCCGCCAAGGAAGACGCCGAACGCGCCGACCGGGCAAAAAGCGCGTTTCTGGCCAGCGTCAGCCATGAACTGCGCACGCCGCTCAATGCCATCCTCGGGTTTTCCCAGTTGCTGCGCACCGATGCGCGGGTCTCGCCCACCGTCAGCGACAACGCCGGGGAGATCGAACGCGCTGGCAGGCATTTGCTGTCGCTGGTGGATGACCTGATCGACCTCGGCGGCGTGGAGGCCGGCCGCCTGGAGTTGACGATGGCGCGTCTGACGGTCGAAACGGTCATCAACGAAGCCTTGTCGATGGTCGCGCCGCTGGCCGCCAACCAGGGCATCCGGATCGTCTTCGAGGGTGGAGATGCGCGCAATGCCGTGGTGCTGGCCGATGCAGTGCGGCTGCGACAGGTCGTCATCAACCTGTTGTCAAACGCCATCAAGTACAACCGGACCGACGGTTCGGTGCGGGTTTCGTGCCGCCACCGCCAGCCGGACGGGGATCAGCACGGCGCCAGCATCCGCATCGCCATTGCCGACACCGGAGAGGGCATCGCGCCGGAGATGGCGAGCCGTGTTTTCTCGCCTTTCGAGCGCCTGGGCGCGGAACGGGGCGCGGTCGAGGGCACCGGCATCGGCCTGTCGATCTCGCGCCGTCTGGTCAGCGCGATGGGCGGCTCGATCGGCTACGCGAGCCGCTTGCACGAAGGCAGCACGTTCTGGATCGATCTGCCGCCGCTGACGCCGGCGGCAACGGACGACGCCGCTGCGCAAGCCACCGCGTCCCCGCGCGCCGCGCAACTGCTGCTCCAGCGCGGCGCCCGACCCCGGATCCTGGTTGCCGAGGACTACGGGCCGAACCAGGCCGTGCTGCTGCAGCAACTGTCCAGCCTGGGTTGCAACGTGGACATCGTCAGCGACGGCGTCGAGGCATTGGCGCACCGTGACGCGGCAGTCTGCGACCTGATCCTGACCGACCTGGACATGCCCCGCATGGGAGGTCATGAACTGGCGCGCGCGATTCGCCTGCAAGAGACGCAGGGCGCAAGCCGCATTCCGATCATCGCCATCAGTGCCGCCGTGGCCGCTGGCGAGCGGGAGCGCTGTATCGCCGCGGGCATGGACGACATGCTGACCAAGCCGATCTCGCTCGAGGCGCTGCACGCCATGCTGGCGCGCTGGTTGGGCGCTGGCGCAGCGCCAGATGCGCGGCTGCCGGCGCCGGTCAAGCCCGAGCCACCGGCCACAGCCACGGCTGCCGCCGTGCTCGACCTCGATGCGCTGTATGCGGTGCTCGGGCGGGTCAGCAGCACGCAGGCGGGCAAGTTGCTGGCAACCTTCCTCGACACCGCGGCCGAGGGACTGCGCCAGCTCGCCAGGGCCGAGCCGGATCCGGCCGCGCTGGCGCGTGAAATGCACCGGCAACAGTCGTCAGCGCGGACCGTCGGCGCCTTGCGTTATGCGCAGATGGCGCAGTCGATCGAACAAGGCGCACCGTCGCAGGGGCCGGCCGGATTGGCGCAGTCGCTGCAATCGCTGGGCGAGGCGCTGCAACAGGTGCGCGCCAGCGCGGCCACGCTCGGCGCGATGGAGCCGACATCGATGCCGGCCCCGTTGCAGGCCGAGTCGGCGACGCACGAGTTGGTCGGTTCGGTGCTGATCGTCGACGATGACCCGGTCGTGCGCATGCAGATGCAGCAGATGCTCACCGGTCTGGGTATCGGCGACGTGCTGACCGCACGCAATGGCGTCGATGCGCTGCACCAGGTGGAACGCCGGCAGGATCCGCCGGATGTGGTGGTGTGCGACCTGAACATGCCCGAGATGGATGGTGTCGAGATGATCCGCCGCTTTGGGCAAAGCGGCTTGCGCGCATCCCTCATCCTGATGAGTGGCGCCGACGAACAGCTGATGGCCACGGTCGGCAACCTGGCTGAGCTGCAGGGTCTGCGCGTGCTGGGCGAGGTGCACAAGCCCGCCACCCCGCAGCAGATGCGCGCGCTGCTGCAGGCACCCATGGCGCGTCCGATGGCCCGGCTGCCGATCGGCGGTCCGTCGGTGCTGACGCCGCAGGCCTTGCTGGCTGGAATTGCCCATGCCGAGTTCAGCGTCGTGTTCCAGCCGATCGTCAGGGCCGATACGCTTGCACCAGTCGGTGTCGAGGCGCTGGCGCGTTGGCAGCAGGCAGACGGCACACGCGTACCACCCGATCTGTTCATCGTCGCGGCCGAGCGCGCGGGCATCATCGGGCAGTTGTCGGCTGCCCTGCTGGAGGCCGCCTTGCGCGACGGCGCGCGGCTGCACCGTGCGGGCTTCCGCCTGACCATCGCGCTGAACCTCTCGGCCTTGTGGCTGGATGACCTGCAGCTGCCGGACCTGTTGCTGCAGACGGCCCTGGCACAGGGTCTGCAACCGGCGGACATCCAGCTGGAGGTGACCGAGACCGGGGTCACCAAGGACATCGCCACCGCGCTCGACGTGTTGACCCGCTTGCGCCTGAAGGGCTTCGGGCTGTCGATCGACGACTTCGGTATCGGCTATTCCTCGTTCGAGCAACTCGGGCGGATCCCGTTCACCGAACTCAAGCTCGATCGCAGCTTTGTCGCACGTGGCACCCGGGATGCGGCCGCGCGTGCGATTCTGGAGAGCAGCATGGCGATGGCCACCAAGCTGTCCTTGCGCACCGTGGCCGAAGGTGTCGAGACGGCGCAGGAGCTCGCGCTGGTGCGGCAGCTGGGCTGCGACGCCTTGCAGGGTTTCCTGATTGCGCAGCCGATGCCGGCCGATGAACTGATCGCGTGGCTGCACGCACGCGCGGCGTGACGATGGCCAGATGTCTCTTGTCGCCGGTCAATCCACCTTGGCGCCCGACTCCTTGATCACCTTGGCCCACTTGACTGTCTCCGTCCTGATGAGCTGGCCCAGTTGTTCGGGCGTGCTGGGCAGGGGCTCCAGTCCTGCCGCGGAGAACTGCTCGCGAATCTCCGGCAAGTTCAACACACCGGTGATTTCATCGTGCAGGCGCGCCACGATCGCAGCGGGCGTGCCTGCAGGCGCGAGGATCGCAAACCAGCCGTTCGATTCGTAGCCGGGGATGCCGCTTTCCGCCAAGGTCGGCATGGTGGGACCCAGCGTCGAACGTTCCTTGCTCATCACGCCGATGACCTTGATGCGGCCGGACTTGAGCTGCGGCTGGATGGATGCGATGTCGGCGATGGCCAGCGAAGTGTCGCCAGACAGGACTGCCAGCACGGCGGGCGCGCTGCCACGGTAGGGGACGTGCAGGATGTTGGTGCCGGTCATGGACTTGAGCAACTCTCCCGACAGGTGCATGGCGGTGCCGCTGCCACCCGACGCGTAGCTGAGCTTGCCCGGCTCGGCCCTGGCCAACGCCACCAGTTCGGCAGCCGTATTGGCTGGCAGGGACGCATTGGCAACCAGCACGAAGGGGCTGGTGCCGAAGGTGGTGATGGGCGCGAAGTCGCGCTGCGGGTCGTAGGGCAGCTTGGAGTACAGCGTCGGGTTGGCAGTCAACCCGCCCGCCGAAGCCAGCACGATGGTGTACCCGTCGGCAGGGGCCTTGGCAACCAGATCGAGCCCGAGTCCGCCTCCGGCGCCGGGCTTGTTGTCCACCAGCACCGGCTGACCCAGGCGCTGGGACAGCCGGGGCGCCACGATGCGCGCGGCCGCATCGCTGCTGCCACCAGCGGGGAAAGTCACTACCAGGCGTATCGCCTTGGTCGGCCATGCAGGCGCCGCGGCGCTCTGTGCGTGTGCGGCAAGCATGGCCGTTAAACCCAGGGCCAGAACCAATGAGGCGCGTAGACGGGGAAGGGTGTTCATGGTGCACATGTCTCCGTGGTCACAGCTTGAAAATCTGCTCGGCATTGGTCTGGAAGAACATTTTCTTTTGCATTGCGCTCAGCGGCAAGGCGTCACCCATTGCCACCTCTTCGGGCACGTATTGGTAGGGGTAGTCCATCGCATACATCACACGATCGTGCCCCATTTGCTGCTGTACGAAGCTGATGGGTGGCTCCCATGGCATGCCGCTGGTGGTGTAGTAGAAATTCTCTCGCAGGTAGTCGCTCGGTTTCTTCTTCAGCGGTTTGGCCCCTTCGCTGCGATTGGCGCGCACGATTCCGGCGTGCATGAAGTCGATGCGGTAGAGCCAGAACGGCAGGCCCTCGCCCAGGTGGCCGAGCACGATCTTGAGCCTTGGGAACCGGTCGAACACGCCACTGACGATCAGACGCAGCGCATGCAAACCGGTCTCCGCGGCAAAGCCGAAGATCGCGGCGTCCAGACAGCGCGGCAGGAAGGGCGCGATCATCTGCGGCGATGGCGTGTTGGGGTGAATGTAGACCGGCACGTCGAGCGCTTCGGCCGCGGCGAAGATGTCCCAGAACTTGGCGTCGTCGAGGTATTCACCCTGCGTGTGGGAGTTGATCACCACGCCCTTGAGGCCGAGCTGGCCGACACAGCGCTCCAGCTCCTTGGCCGCGGCCTGCGGAGCCTGCGGCGCAACCGCTGCCAAGCCGGCGAAACGCGCAGGGTGTTTGCGAATGATGGCCGCCAACTGGTCGTTGGTGGAAATGGCCAGTGCGCAAGCGGTCGCTGCATCGAATACCTGCACACCGGGCGAGGTCAGCAGCAAGAGCTGCATGTCGATGCCGGCGGCATGCATGTCCGCCAGGCGGCGTTCACCGACATCCTGAATGCGCTCGAACAGATCGCGGGCACGCGGCGTCTGGCTGGTACCGAAGAAGCCCCACAAGCTGTAGAAGCCGGGATCATTGATCGACCTTGTTTCAATGATCTTCAGGTACTGCTGGATCAGCTCGGGCGTGGCCCAGGCTTCTTCGGTGGCGATGCGCTTGTAGGCTTGCGGGGGCGGTGTGTTCAAGGGTGTCTCCTGCGTTCGCGCCATTGGACGGCACATCGATTCGTTTGTAAATCGATTAATTCTGTAGGATTCATGCTTTTTGTTCATGAATAAATCCTTCTCGCCTACGGTACGGCAATTGCGCGCCTTCCTGGCCGTCTATCGGTTGCGCAAGCTTGGCGCCGCGGCCGAACAGCTCTTCGTGACGCAGTCGGCCATCAGCGTGCTGATCCGGCAACTCGAAGAAGGCCTGCAGGCTCGCCTGTTTGACCGCACCACGCGTTCGCTGCGTCCCACCCAGGCCGCCCAGGAGGCCGCCGTGGTGGCGGAGCGCATTCTGCGCGACGTGGACTCGCTGGGTGCGGTGTTTGGCGACATGAGTTCGTTGCGCCGTGGACGTGTCTGTCTGGCCATCACGCCCACGCTCGCCGGCATGCTGCTGCCCGCGGCGATTCACAGGTTTTGCGCCATGCATCCGCAGGTGCAGGTGGTGGTGGACGACTGCGCGCCAGACCAGTTCTCGGCGCGGGTGCTGGGCGAGCATGTGGATTTCGGCATCGGCACACCGGAACGCGTGGGCGGCGAGCTGGAACTGCAGACCCTGGTATGCGACCAGTTGTGCCTGGTCTGCCTGCCGACCCACCCACTGGGGCGCAGAAAGTCTCTGCGTTGGCGCGACCTCGACGGCCATCCGGTGGTGGCAGGCAGGCCGGGCTACGGTGTGCGCCAGCTGGTGGATGTGGCCGCCTCCACGGCCGGCATCTCACTCAAGGTCGTCAACGAAATCTCGTTCCTCTCCACCGGTCTGTGGATGGCCGCCACCGGCATCGCCCCGGCCATCATGCCTTCGGCTTACGCCACCTATTCACACTACAAGGATCTGGTGATCAAGAAGCTGCACGAACCGACGGTGTCGCGCGACGTGTTCGTGGTGACGAAGAAGGGACGTTCGCTGTCGGTGGCGTCGCAAAGCTTCGTCGCGGTCATGCGCGCCGAATCGATGCACGAGCCCGCGTGAACGTCGGCAGCTCCGGCTGCAAGCTGTCGTCGGGGTGTCCGTGAACGGACGCGCGGTCATCGGCCCAGGGCCTGCGCCACCGCGCGACCCAGTTCGATCACCGCCATCGCGTAATAGCTGCTCCAGTTGTAGCGGGTGACGACGTAGAAGTTCTCGGTGCCGGCAACGTAACCCGGCTCGGCGTCGCCGTTGTGCAGCTCCACCAGCGCCAGTGGGCCCGGGTGCTGCAGCGCTGATTCCTCCAGCAAGACGCCTTTGGCGGTCATCGAAGCGGCGCTGAAGGTCGGCAGGATATCGGGCGCGAGCAAGGTCTCGAGGTCCAGCGTTGCCCGGTCGAAACGCACCGGGTAGTGGGTGGGCATGCCCTTGACCCAGCCGAAGGCGGCGAAGTAGTTCGCAACCGAGCCGATCGCATCGGACGGACTGCGAAACAGGTCGACACGGCCGTCGCCGTCGAAATCGATCGCGTAGCGGACCCAGCTTGACGGCATGAACTGCGGCAACCCCATGGCGCCGGCGTAGCTGCCGCGCAGTTGCATCGGGTCGAGGTCCGAGCGCTGGGCCAGCGAGAGCAGTTGCTCGAGTTCGCGTTGAAAGAATGCGCGTCGCTCGGCGGCACGCGGGTGTGCATCCGGAAAATCGAAACTCAGCGTTGCCAGCGCATCCATCACCCGAAATTCGCCGACCTGACGGCCATAAATGGTTTCCACGCCGATGATGCCGACGATGATCTCGGCCGGCACGCCGAATGTCTGCTCCGCGCGTTCGAGATCGGCCTGGTTGGCCTGCCAGAACGCCACGCCGGCCCGGATGCGGACCGGATCGATGAAGCGATTGCGGTAAACCTGCCAGTTCTTCGGCGTTCCGCCGGGCGCCGGCAACACCCATCGCGTGACCTGCGGCAGCAGCCGGGACTGGCCGATGACGCTGCGAACCCAGTGGTGGTCAAGCCCGCGGCGCTCGGCGATGTCGTCCGCGAAACGCATGGCGTCGGCGCGCTGGGCATAGGTCCCGGCCGTGTTGGCGACCGGGCGCTTGCCGTGCGCCCTGGCGGCCCAGCTGTCCATGCCCAGGGCCAGCCCCAGACAGGATGCGATGCACAGTGTCAGGACGGTTCGGGCAATCGGAGTCATCGGCTTGGCCATGGTAGCTGACGGAATTCTCGCCGCAAGCCGTGCACCGTCAGTGCGCCGGCGGCTGCCGGTGGTGCGTAGCGCATGGCTTCGAGTCGCAACAGCCAGGCACATACCGCCTGGACCCGGGCGTCGTGCGGACCCCAATGGCGGCGCGCCAGTTGCGCCAGCGCGCGAGGCGGGCTGTTCGGCATGACCGGCAGCCCTGCCGCGGCGAGCCGGCGCGCAGCAGCGCCGAGCAGGCGCAGCCAGGGGTCCTGCCGGTGGTGATCCCGGACGGTCCAGGCCGCGCCGAGCAGGCTGGTGGCCACGATCAGGGCGATCAGCAGGGTGCCCAGGTCCTCCCAGCTCGGGGTTTCGAAGCCGATGTCCTTGAGCAGGTCCAGCTGCGTGGTCTGGCTGTAGTTGAGCACCCATTGGTTCCATCCGTTGTTCAGCGCCTCCCAGCTGGCGCGCAGGTTGAACCAGACCACCGGGTTGACCGCTTCCATGGCGGTCGCTATCACACCGCGCGGCGCAACCAGCCGTTGCAGCGAGCCGATGCGGCCCGGCGCCACGGCGGCGGTCGGGTCGATGCGCACCCATCCCCGACCGGCCAGCCAGACCTCGGCCCAGGCATGTGCGTCGCTCTGGCGCAGTATCCAGTAGCCATCCACGCTGTTTACTTCGCCACCCTGGTACCCGGTGACGATGCGCGCCGGGATGTCCAGTGCGCGCATCAGGATCACGAAAGACGAAGCGATATGTTCACAAAAGCCGGCGCGCCGGTCGAACCAGAATTCGTCCGCGGTGTTGATGCCGTACAGCCCCGGCTCCAGCGTATAGCGGTAGCCGCCGGTGCGCAGCCGTTGCAGTACCGTGTCGATCAATCGGTCCGGCTGCTCGCCGCGGGGCTGGTCGCGGCGCAACTCGGCTGCCCACTGGAGCGTGCGCGGATTGAGGCCTGCCGGAAGTTCCAGGTAGTCCTGCAGCGCTGCGGTTCGCACGCGTGGACCGAAGCTGAACGCGGTATGGCTTCGGGCGGTGTAACGCAGCAGTTCAGACACCGGTCGGTCGGTGAGCCATTGCAACTGGCGCGACAGGTGCAGCGCCATGCCCGGCACGACGGGCGTGTCGAGCGCCGCGTCGAGGACGAAGATCCAGGGGCGGTTGTTCGGCTCCAGCGTGACCTGGTAGCCGATGGCGTCGCCCTGCACCTGCAGGTTCGGCGGGTCCTGCCAGCGCTCCGGAATGGCCGAGCGCAGCGGCAACCACTGACGGCCTTGCAAGGTCGACAAGACCGGTCCGCGGAAGTACAGCTCCGATTGCCGTGGTGGCAGCCCTTCGAAGCGCACCCGCATCGCAATGCTGTCGTCGAGCGCGAGCTCGGCGATGGTGCCGACCTCCATGCTGGCTGACAGGCCGCTGCGCCCGCTCATCGCGTCGCCCGGCATGCCCCAGAGCGGCGAGAGTCGTGGAAACAGCAGGAACAGCACCAGCATGATCGGTGCACCGAGGGCGGCCATCGTGAGCGCGGTCGCCGCCGCCTCGCGCAGCGGTGGCTTGCCCACCGGCATGTGGGTGTTGACCAAGGCTGTCAGCAAGCCCAGCAGGGCGATCAGCATGGCAGCGGCGGTGAGCAGCGACTGCGAGAAGAAGAAGTTGGTCAGCATCGTGAAGAAGCTCAGGAAGAACACGACGAAGGCGTCGCGCCGGGCGCGCAATTCCAGCGTCTTGAGCGTCAGCAGCACGACCAGCAAGGTCACTCCGGCATCACGGCCGAGCACGGTGCGGTGGGTCATCAGCGTGGCGGCCACCGTCAGCAGCAGCAGGCCGAGCAGCCACCAGCGCGAGGGCAGCGGACGGCTGCGCCAGGCGAGCACGCCGCGCCAGACCAATACCGCCATCGCCAGCGCGGAGCACCACAGGGGCAGACGGCCCAGCTGCGGAGCCAGCACACCGGCAATCACCAGCAGCAGGAACAAGGTGTCGCGGGTGTCGCGCGGCAGGTGACGCAGTCGCTCGAACATCGGCATCACCGGGGACTTGCCGCCGGCGTTCCATGCAGCGCCAGCGCCTCCAGGCACTGGCGCTTGTGCGCTTCGCCCCGTCCCGGCCTGATCTCCTGCGTTCCCAGTCGCAGTCCATAGTCCTGATCCTGCCGCTCGGCGGCCAGCACCCAGGCGCACAGCCGTGACAAGGCGCGCTCCAGCGGCGCGCCCGCTCCGTGACCCGCCATCGGCACGCCGGTGACGGCGAGGTCGAGCCACAGCGTGTGGCGTTGTGGCTGGTGGGTGTCGCGACTGACCAGCTCGTTGGCCTTGGCCAGTTTCTTCCAGACCACCAGTTTGCGCGGGTCTCCGCGTTGGTAGCTGCGCACGCCGTCGAACTCGCCACTGGCGCGGGGCAGGTGTGCGGCGGCGCCGCCACCCGCGCGGGGTTCACCCTCCGGCAACGGCGGTGGCCAGGTCTCGGGGGCCGGATACACCAGCACCTGACTGGCCGGCCGCCAGACAGTCCAGACCCGGAAGGTGCCCAGCGGGAATCGGGTCTCGGCGCTCAAAGCCGGTATCGGTTGCAGGCCGCGCTGTTGTGGCAGGAACGCCAACTGCACCGTGGTGCGACCCTGCGAGGGCACATCGGTCCAGACCCAGTGGCCGCTACCCATCACACGCAGGCCGATGCCGTGGCGTACCCGCTGGCGGGTGCTGACCAGGTCGATGCCCAGGGTGGTGCCAGCGCCCATGAATCCGGCCGCAACCGGCTGCAATTGCAGCGTCAGGCCGCGCAGCGTCCCGTGGCACAGATGCATGCCGATCAGTGCACTGCCCGCCAGCAGGAAGGTCAGCAGGTAGCCCAGATTGAGCTGGTAGTTGATCGACGCCACCAGCAGCACCAGCAAGGTGGCTGCGAGCATGCATCCGGGCCGCGTCGGCAGGATGTAGACGTTGCGCTGGGTCAGCAGCGTGCTGTCCGCGCGTGGCAGGCGCATTTCCCACCAGCGGCCCAACCGGGCCCGCAGGTGTGCCATCGGGTGCCGCAGCGGATCGGGCAGGGAAGGGGCAGTTTCCATGCTGGCGCACCTGCTCAGGCCAGTGCCACCGCCTGGACCATTGCACGCACCTGTTCGACCGCGCCGCGACCGGCATCGCCGACCGGAATCAGGCGGTGCGCGATCGTCTGAGGCAGGATAGCCTGCACATCGTCGGGTGCGACATAGTCACGGCCACTGAGCAAGGCCTGCGCCTTGGCCGCACGGATCACCGCGATGCCGGCGCGCGGACTCAGGCCCTGGAGGAACCATTGGCCGCTGCGGGTTGCCGCGATCAGGTCCTGCACATGGTCGAGCAAGGGTTCGGATGCGTGCACCAGCAGCACCTGCCGCTGCAACTGCATGAGGTCGTGTGGCGCCATCAGTATGTCCATCGACGCGACCAGGTCACGGCGGTCATGGCCGGTCAGCAGACCGCGTTCGGCGGCGCGGTCAGGGTAACCCAGCGAGATGCGCATCAGGAACCGGTCGAGCTGCGATTCGGGCAAGGCATAGGTTCCCAGCTGGTCATGCGGGTTCTGGGTGGCGATGACGAAAAACGGCACTGGCAGAAGGCGGGTTTCGCCTTCCGCGGTGACCTGCTTTTCCTCCATCGCCTCCAGCAGTGCGCTCTGGGTCTTGGGACTGGCGCGGTTGATCTCGTCGGCCAGCAGGACCTGGGCAAATATCGGTCCGGGATGGAACACGAACGCCTCCGTGGCGCGCTCGTAGATCGACACGCCGGACAGGTCGCTGGGCATCAGGTCCGAGGTGAACTGCACGCGCGAGAACTGCAGACCGAAACAGCGTGCCAGCGCGTGCGCCAGCGTGGTCTTGCCGACACCCGGGACATCCTCGATGAGCAAGTGGCCGCCGGCCAGCAGGCATGCGACGCAGTCCTGGATCTGGGCCGCTTTTCCGACGATGACCGTGTTAAGCTGATCGAGGACCCGTTGCAGTGTGTCGTGTGCATGCATGGCATGACGTTACCCGAATTTTTCCGTTGAACCCTGGCGCCATGAACAAGACCGGCTACTACACGCACCCCGCCTGCCGACTGCACGAAATGGGCGAAGGGCACCCCGAATGCCCGCAGCGGCTCGACGCAATCGAAGACCGGTTGTTGATCTCGGGCGTGGGCGATGCGCTCGATCGCCGCGAGGCGCCGGCGGCGCCGCTGTCCGACATCGAGCTGGTCCATGGACGCATGTATGTCGCCGGCTTGCGCGGCCTGGCCGACGGACTGCGTGACGACATTGCCGCCGGTGGACCGCGCCATGCGCAGGTCGACCCGGATACCGCGATGAACATCCATACCTGGGACGCCGCCTTGCACGCCGCCGGTGCCGCCATTGCCGCCACCGACGCGGTCATCGCGGGCGAGTTGGAGAACGCGTTTTGTGCCGTGCGCCCGCCCGGCCACCATGCCTGCCGCGACCAGGCGATGGGGTTCTGCTTCATCAACAACGTGGCGCTGGCGGCCAGATATGCGCTGGAACGCCATGGCCTGCAACGGGTCGCGATTGCCGACTTCGACGTGCACCATGGCAATGGCACCGAAGACATCGTTGCCGGTGATGCACGCATCCTGATGGTCAGCTTCTATCAGCATCCGTTTTACCCGATCGGTGGCTCGCGCTCGAGCGCCGGCAACCTGGTGAACCTGCCGGTGCCGGCGTATACCAAGGGCCCGGAGGTGCGCGAACTGGTGGAGCAGGGCTGGATTCCCCGGCTCGAGGAGTTCCGGCCCGAAATGATTTTCGTCAGCGCCGGGTTCGACGCGCACCGGGAAGACGACATGGGCCAGATGGGGCTGGTCGAGCAGGACTACGCCTGGATCACGCAGCGACTCAAGGATGTGGCACGCCGCCATGCGCGCGGGCGCATCGTCTCGTGCCTCGAAGGCGGTTACAACCTGAGCGCGCTGGGGCGCAGTGTGGAGGCGCATCTGCGCGTGCTGGCGGACGTGTGAGGCGGCGCGCCGGCGTGTCGCCGCGAGGCCTGCCGCGCCGGCCCGCCCCCACGCGAGCGTGCACCGCAGCCCGCAGGGTGAAGGTACCCTGATGCGACGGCAGACACCTGCTGGCTACAATGAAAAGCACGGTCGTTCCATTTTGACGATAGCCGTGTCGCAGCCGTTTCGCGCCATGTCGCCACCGCGTCGTGCGCGGCGTCGGGTGGCGCATAGAATGTTGCGGTTGCCGTCGGACGAAAGCGGTCCGGCGTGGAATTCGACAGGTCAATAACCATCCACATGGAGTTTTTGCAATGAAGGTACTGGTGCCGGTCAAGCGCGTGGTCGACTACAACGTCAAGGTCCGCGTCAAATCCGATGGCAGCGGCGTGGACATCGCCAATGTCAAGATGAGCATGAATCCGTTTGACGAGATCGCGATCGAGGAGGCCGTGCGGCTGCGCGAAAAAGGGGTTGCGACCGAAGTGATCGCCGTCTCTTGCGGCGTCCTGCAGTGCCAGGAAACTCTGCGCACCGCGATGGCCATTGGCGCCGATCGGGCCATCCTGGTCGAGACGACGGAAGAGCTGCAGCCGCTGGCCGTGGCCAAGCTGCTCAGGGCGCTGGTCGAGAAGGAGCAGCCGGGCCTGGTGATCCTGGGCAAGCAGGCGATCGACGATGACTGCAACCAGACCGGCCAGATGCTCGCTGCGCTCTGCGATCTGCCGCAGGCGACTTTCGCCAGCAAGGTCGAGGTGGCCGACGGCAAGGCCCAGGTGACCCGCGAGGTCGACGGTGGCCTGGAGACCGTGTCGATCACCCTGCCCGCCATCGTGACCACCGACCTGCGCCTCAACGAGCCCCGCTATGTGACGCTGCCCAACATCATGAAGGCCAAGAAGAAGCAGCTCGACAATTACAAGCCGGCCGACCTGGGTGTGGACATCAAGGCCCACATCAAGACCCTCAAGGTTTCCGAGCCGCCCCAACGCTCCGCCGGCATCAAGGTGCCCGACGTCGCCACCCTGGTCGACAAGCTCAAGAACGAAGCGAAGGTAATCTGATACCTTGTGTGCCAGATCAATAAATTGCGCAGCAATTTTTGCTCTGGCACCAACTGGAAACGGGAAGTTGGATGTCTACCTTGTGTGCCAGATCAATAAATTGCGCAGCAATTTTTGCTCTGGCACCAACTGGAAACGGGAAGTTGGATGTCTACCTTGTGTGCCAGATCAATAAACAAGCGCAGCAATTTTTGCTCTGGCACCAATTGATAAATATGGAGATTTGATTCATGACCGCACTCGTCATCGCCGAACACGACAACAACAGCATCAAGGTTGCAACGCGCAATACCGTCACGGCGGCCTTGCAATGTGACAAGGATGTGCATGTGCTGGTGGCCGGCGCCGATGCCGCCGCCGCCGCGGCCGAAGCCGCCAAGATCGCCGGAGTCAGCAAGGTGCTGCTTGCCGACGACGCTGGACTGGCCCATGGCCTGGCCGAAAACGTCGCCGCGCAGGTGCTGGCCATTGCGAAGGATTACGGCCACATCCTGTTCCCGGCCACCGCATCGGGCAAGAACGTCGCGCCGCGGGTGGCCGCCAAGCTCGACGTCGGCCAGGTCTCGGACATCACCCGGGTCGAGTCCGCCGACACCTTCGAACGCCCGATCTACGCCGGCAACGCGATCGCCACGGTGCAAAGCCTGGACCCGGTCAAGGTGCTGACCGTGCGCACCACCGGCTTCGATGCGGCTGCGGCCGAAGGAGGTTCGGCCGCGGTACAGACACTGACGGCGATTGCCGCCAGCGACAAGGCCCACTATGTCGGCAGCGAGATCGCCAAGAACGACCGCCCGGAACTGACCGCAGCCAAGATCGTCGTCAGTGGCGGCCGTGCGCTGGGCAGCGCCGAGAAGTTTGCCGAAGTCATGACGCCGCTGGCCGACAAGCTCGGTGCTGCAATGGGTGCATCGCGGGCGGCCGTCGACGCCGGCTATGCGCCCAATGACTGGCAGGTCGGCCAGACCGGCAAGATCGTCGCGCCGCAACTGTATATCGCCTGCGGCATCAGCGGCGCGATCCAGCATCTGGCCGGCATGAAGGACAGCAAGGTCAT
>CAZLDV010000011.1:0-6730 GCA_964558425.1 uncultured Rhodoferax sp.
GACACGCGGACGATCCTCGACATCGGCGGACAGGACATCAAGGCGATCAAGGTCGATGGCGAAGGGCGGGTGAAGGCGTTCCGCCTTAACGACAAGTGCGCCGCCGGGACCGGCGCATTTCTCGAGAAAACCGCGCGCTACCTCGGGCTCACCACCGAGGACATCGGACCCTACGCGATGCGGTCGACGTCGCCGAAACCGATCAGCAGCGTGTGCGCGGTGTTCGCCGAATCGGAGGTCATCAACCATCTGTCCAATGGCATCCCGGCCGAGGACATCATGATGGGTGCGATGGTCTCGCTCGGCGGGCGCGCGATCCAGCTGATGCGCAGGGTCGGCTTGCAAAGCGGCTACATGCTGACCGGCGGCATGACGCGCAACGAGGCGATGGTCAAGGCGCTCGAGCAGTCGCTGGGCGAGAGCTTCCACGTCGCACCCAACGGGCTGGGGCAGTTGAACGGTGCCTACGGCGCGGCGTTCATGGGCTTGCGCCGGGTCGAGAAGCTGCTCGCCGAAGGCAAGCCGATCCCGCCCACCGCCGGCCAGCAGGACGAGGGCAGTGCACAGCCAACGGTGCGCCGCTGGTCGGCGATGGCAGCGACACGCAAGCGCTTCGAGCCGTGCGGCAGCGACACCGCCGAAGGCGGCGAATGCCCGGTGGCGACGATCAAGTTCGTGAAGAAGACGGTCGACGCGGCTGTCCCGGCGTGAGCCATCACGACAGCGCCGACAGGCAGTTCGGCGAACGGTGCAGGCGAACCGAATGCCCGCTCGGACAATGAGAAGGAGCCACGATGGAATCGATCAACGACACCATGATGAAAGACCACGCGGCGTGCGACGCGGCATTCGCGCGCGCCGCCGAAGCAGCGCGCTGCGCCAACTGGCCGGTGCTGCAACGCGAGGCTGGCGCCTTCCTGGCGCATATCGCCCGCCACATCGCGCTCGAAGAGGAGCGGCTGTTTCCGGCCTTTGAAGAGAGCTCGGGCATGTCCGCCGGCGGGCCGACCGAGATGATGCGCAGCGAGCACGTCCAGATGCAGCCGCTGTTCGCGCAGATGCGCGATGCCGCGGCGGCGCAAGACGCCGCGGCCTACCTCGACGCGTCGCAGGCGCTGCACGACATCCTGCAGCAGCACAACATGAAGGAAGAGCAGATGATGTATCCGATGCTCGACCAGTCGCTTGGCGCCGACGCTGCGGCGGCGATGGTCGAGGAATGCCGCAGAGCGCTGGACGCGGTGGTTTGATCGCTACACCGGGAGCTTCGCCCTCGGGCGGCCCCCTCGCCTGCTGACCGTGAAGCCATGCTCCGGGTAGCGGCGCTGGAGCCGCGCTGGCCAGGATGGAAGGCGGCACAGGGAAGTTGGGCTAGACTGCGCTGAGGTGAGATTCATCGCCTCTGGCCCATCGCTTCGCGATGCACTAACAGCACACCATTGGAACAAGCATGGCGCAAGGCAAGCCGGCCATGTCAAATTTCTTGACGTCGATCCGGTATGACGAAAAGCCGCCCAGGCTGGGCACGCTCGGCTCCATGCGCGCAGACCACGTGACGGCAAGCCCCAAGCGTGGACATCCAAGTCCGAGTACGAACAAGTTTGAGGCAACACCATGCTGACCAAACTGCATCTGAAGAACTTCAAGGCTTGGAAGGATACTGGCTCGATCCGCCTTGCACCGCTGACCGTCATCTTTGGCGCACATAGCGCGGGCAAGAGCAGTCTTGGCCACTGGTTGCTGGCGCTCAAGCAAACAGCGCTGTCCACTGATCGCAAACGCGCACTGCATTTGGGCGATGCCAGCACCTTGATCGATCTGGGTACCTTTGCCGACTGCATGCATGGTCATGACACGGCACAGCCGCTGGACTTCGCCCTGGCTTGGCAATTGCCGAAGCCGATGGAAGTGCGCGATCCGCTTCGTCCCGCTGTGCGCTACGTGGGAGACCGGCTGGGTCTGGATGTCTCTCTGGCGGCCGGCAAGTCCGGGGCGCCCGAGGCGCAATCACTTCGCCACCTGCTTGCCGATGGCGATGGGGACGTGTTGGATGTCCAACTGGCGCGTGGCGAGACCCACAAGTTCTCGCTTGAATCCGAACACTACAGATTTGTCATGGCCGATGGGCGCAAATGGCCGCTCGAAGAACCAGAAAAGTTCTATCGTGTGTCCGACATCAGCATGGCGCGATTCAGGAACGCGCGCTTCCTGACGGACTTTGCGTTGGCCACGGAAGCCATGCTCGGCAGCCTGAGTTACCTGGGTCCATTGCGCAAGCATCCTCAGCGAACCTACCAGTGGTCCGGCGATACGCCGGAGGGTGTCGGCCAAATGGGCGAGAACGCCATCGCGGCCATTCTTGCCGCCCAGAACGAGGGGCGGATGCTCAATCGCGGCCCCAGGATGGCCAAGCTGTCGTTTGCCGAATTTGTCGCCAGTTGGCTGAAGGACTTGGGGGTGATCCACAGCTTTGTCGTGACGCCGGTGGCCGAGGGCAGGAAGGAATACGAAGTGCTGGTGAAAACCCATGCCAAGGCACCAGAGGTGAAGATCACCGACGTGGGCTTCGGCGTTTCCCAGGTACTGCCGGTGCTGGTTCAAGCCTTCTATTGCCCGCCAAACTCCACCGTCTGGATGGAACAACCCGAAATTCACCTGCATCCTCAGGTCCAGGCGGAGCTGGCGGACGTATTCATTTCGGCGATTCGTTCGCGCGAGAATGGCCATGCGCGCAATGTGCAACTGATTGTTGAAAGCCATTCCGAGCACTTCCTCAATCGCCTGCAGCGGCGCATCGCCGAGGGCACGATCACACCGACAGACGTCGCCATCTATTTTTGCAAACGCGCAGGGAGCGCCACTGAGCTCGAACCGCTCGTGGTCAACTTGTACGGCGAAATCGAGAACTGGCCGGACAACTTCTTCGGTGATGAAATGGCCGATCTGACCGCCCGCACGGTGGCTGCCATGAACCGCCAACAACAGGAACCGCGCAGGTGAGTGTGGTCGTGGTCGACACCAATGTGGTTTTGGTGGCCAATGGCCAGCATGGGGATGCGTCCCCTGCATGCGTCAAGACCTGCGCGCTCGCCTTGCAAGCTGTCATGCGTTCAGGCAAGCTTGCGCTGGACGATGGGTTCGGCATCTTGCTGGAGTACCAGACCAAGACTCGGCCCAAGAAGGGCAATCGGCCCGGGGACGCCTTTGTCAAGTGGGCGCTGAACAATCGGGGCAATGCACGGCGGGTGGAGTTGCCGCGCGGCGACAAGGTGCTGTCGGCATCCGAGGCCGAAGCGTTTCTGGCGCATCCCGTCGTCATCGAAGAGAAAGTCGACGGTGCCAATCTGGGATTTTCGGTCGATGCCGGCGGCGTGCTCCGTTCCCAAAACCGGGGTCAGTACCTTCAGCGGCCATTTTCGGGGCAATTTACCCGCTTGAACGGGTGGCTTGCGCTGCGTGAAGAATCCTTGATCGAAGCCCTTGGCGAGCCGCCAGCGCCTTGCTGCCGTGCGCCACACGCGATACCCGACAAACGCAAGAGGACAGGCCATGCGACGCTGGAACGGCTGGGGCGACGATGCCACGACGATGGAACTCAACCAGGCGGCGCGTGCCATGCTGGCGCAGCGGCTCGGTCCCGGCCGCGCCGCGCCCGACGCGGCGCGCAGCGACATGCTGGCGCAGATTCCACCCTCGCGCCTGGCGCCGCATGCGCTGATCCGCGCTGATCCGGCGACCCGCTTTGCCGTGGCGCTGGGCGAGAGCTACGCCGACGGGCTGCGCAAGCGCATGGGTGCGCTGCCGCCGGTGCCCGATGGCGTGGCGCAGCCGGAATCGGGCGCGCAGGTACGCGAACTGCTCGACCTGGCGCACAGCCATGACTGGATCGTGATCCCGATTGCCGGCGGCACCAGCGTGGCCGGACATCTGGACTGCCCGCTCAGCGCGCGCCCGATCCTGTCCATCAGCCTGGCGCGCATGACGCGTCTGCTGCACCTGGACCGGCCCAGCCAACTGGCCACCTTCGAGGCCGGCACGCCGGGGCCGCTGGTCGAAGCGCAGTTGCGCGCGCTGGGCTACACGCTCGGTCACTTCCCGCAGTCGTTCGAATACTCGACCGTCGGCGGCTGGGTGGTCACGCGTTCCAGCGGCCAGCAGTCGCTGCGCTACGGCCGCATCGAGCAGCTGTTTGCCGGTGGCCGGATGGAGACGCCGCTGGGCCACCTGCGCATCCCGACCATTCCGGCCGCCAGCGCCGGGCCGGACCTGCGCGAACTGGTGCTGGGGTCCGAGGGCCGCTTCGGCATCCTGACCGAAGCCACGCTGCGCGTTTCGCCGTTGCCCGAGCACGAGAGTTTTCATGCCATCTTTCTGCCGCACTGGGATGCCGCCGAGGCCGCGGTGCGCGAACTGGTGCAGCGCAGACTGCCGCTGTCGATGCTGCGCCTGTCCAACGCCAGCGAGACCGAAACCAACCTCGGCCTGGCCGGACACGCGCGGCTGATCGGCGCGCTCGAGCGCTATCTGGGCTGGCGCGGCTGCGCCAGCGGCAAATGCATGCTGATGCTGGGCGTGACCGCCGACACCACAACCGCGCGCCACGCGCTGCGCCAGGCGCGCCGCCTGCTGGCGCGCCACGGCGGGGTCACTATCGGCCAGGCAATGGGCAGCAAATGGGCCAGCAATCGCTTCAAGGGCCCGTACCTGCGCAACACGCTGTGGGATCTGGGCTACTCGGCCGACACGATCGAGACGGCGGTCGACTGGCCGCAGGTCGGCGCGCTGATGGCGGCGATGGAGCAGAGCGCACGCGATGCGTTCGCGCACTACGGCGAACGCGTGCACGCGTTCAGCCACCTGTCGCATGTGTATGCGCAGGGCAGCAGCATCTATGCGCAATTTGTCTGGCCCACGGCCGCGGGCGGGTTTGCGCCCAACCTGGAGCGCTGGCGGCGCCTCAAGCGCGCAGTGGCCGCCACCATTGCCGCGCACGGCGGCACGGTCAGCCACCAGCACGGCGTTGGACGCGACCACGCCGAACACCTGGCGCAAGAGAAGGGACCGCTGGGCATGGCGACGCTGGCGGCGCTGTGCAGGCACTTTGATCCCAAGCGCATCATGAACCCGGGCAAGCTGCTGCAGGACGAAGGCCCATGGGCGAGCTGAGCGCGCCGGCCACGCGCGCCCAGGTACTGGCAGGCCTGGAGGCGACGCTGTGGGATCTGGTGGTGATTGGCGGGGGTATCAGCGGCGCGGCGGTGGCGCAGCAGGCCGCGCGACGCGGCTGGCAGGTGCTGCTGGTCGAGCAGCGCGATTTCGCCTGGGGCACGTCGAGTCGATCGTCCAAGCTGGTGCACGGCGGGCTGCGCTACCTCAAGCAAGGCGACTTTCGCACCACCCTGCACGCGGTGCGCGAACGCGAGCGCCTGCTGCGCGAGGCGCCCGAGCTGGTCGAGGCGCAGAGCTTTCTGTTCGCCGATTGCGCGGGGCGCAAGCCTGGTCGCTGGCTGTTTCAGGCCGGCCTGGTGGTATACGACCTGATGGCTGGTCGGCGCAGCCATCGCTGGGCCGATCTGGCCGAGGTGCGGCGGCTGGTGCCGGGCCTGGCGCCGGCCGGCATGCGCGGCGCGCTGGTCTTTGCCGATGCCAAGACCGACGACGCGCGCCTGGTGCTGCGCGTGCTGGCGCAGGCGCAGCGTGACGGCGCCGTGGCCTTGAACTACGCCACGGCGAGCGCGCTGGTGCTCGACGCGGGCAAGGTATCGGGCCTGACGCTGCACGACACGCCCAGCGGCCAGCGCTTCACGCTGCGTGCCAGGGCCGTGGTCAATGCCACCGGCGCCTGGGCCGATCGCCTGCGCGCCGGCGTGGGCGGCAAGGCGCTGCTGCGCCCGCTGCGCGGCAGCCATCTGCTGGTGCCGTTCTGGCGCCTGCCGGTCGCGCAGGCGGTCAGCCTGATGCATCCGCGCGACGCCCGCCCGGTGTTTCTCTACCCCTGGGAGGGCGCCACGCTGATTGGCACGACCGACCTGGACCATCACGCCGACCTCGATCGCGAAGCGGGAATCACGCCGGCAGAAGTGGATTACCTGATCGAGGCTGTCAACGACCAGTTCCCGGCGCAACGACTCTGCGCCGGCGACATCATTGCCTGTTACGCCGGCGTGCGACCGGTGCTCGACGACGGCGCGTCGAGCGCGTCGGACGCGGCGCGCGATCACGCGGTGATCGACGAATCGGGGCTGGTCACGCTCACCGGCGGCAAGCTCACCACGTTCCGGCTGATGGCGCAGGACGCGCTGGCACTGGCCGCCGTGCACGCCGGCAAGCCGTTTGCGCGCGACGACGCGCCGGTGTTCACGCCCGCGGGCGCGCTGAACCCGCGCTGGAGCCCCTGCGTGCAGCAGCGTCTCGCCGCGCGCTATGGCTTTCGGGCGCAGGAATGGAGCGCCGATGCGAACGATGCCGACCTGCAGCCAATCCCCGGCACGCAGACGCTGTGGCTCGAACTGGCGCTGGCGGCCCGCTTCGAAAGCGTGCTGCATCTGGACGACTTGCTGCTGCGCCGCACCCGTCTGGGACTGTTGTTGCCACGCGGCGGCATCGACCATCTGGCGCGCATCCGCAGCCTGTGCGAACCGCACCTGCAATGGGGCGATGCGGGTTGGCAAGCGGAGCTGCAACGCTACCAGGGCCTGATCGACGCACACTACCAGCTGCCTGACAAAGG
>CAZLDV010000011.1:6830-28515 GCA_964558425.1 uncultured Rhodoferax sp.
CAGGGGTCAGTTCTATACCTTGCAGCTGAGGAGAGGCCAGGGGTCAGTTCCACACCTTGCAGCTGAGTGGTACAAGGTATGGAACTGACCCTTTCATCCATCCCTTTCATCCATGAACAAGACCCATATCCTGGCGATCGACGCCGGCACCCAGAGCGTGCGCGCGCTGTTGTTCGACCTGCAGGGCAACCTGACCGACAAGGCCCAGGTGATGATCGACAGCTACCAGTCACCGCAGCCGGGCTGGGTGGAAAACGACCCCGAGGCCTTCTGGCGCACACTGTGCCAGGCCTGCCAGCAACTGTGGGAGCGCACCAGCATCGCGCGCAGCGCCATCGCCGGGGTCGTCGTCACGACGCAGCGCGGCACCACGATCGCGCTCGACAGCAGCGGCCAGCCGCTGCGCCCGGCGATGGTCTGGCTCGACCAGCGCCGCGCCAGCGAGATCCCCGAGCTGGCGTGGTGGTGGGATGCGGCGTTTCGCGCCATCGGCATGCAGGGCGCGGTGCGCTATTTCCAGCGCGAGGCCGAAGCCAACTGGATCGCCCAGCACCAGCCCGAGCTCTGGGCCCAGGTCGACAAGTACCTGCTGCTCTCGGGCTACCTCAATTTGCGCTTCACCGGCCGCTGTGTCGACTCTGCCGCCTCGCAGGTTGGCTACATTCCGTTCGACTACAGGAAAGGTCGATGGGCGCCCCGCCACGACTGGAAATGGCAGGCGCTGCCGATCACGCGCGGCATGCTGCCCGAGCTGGTCGCGGCCGGCACGCCGATCGGCGCGGTCAGCGCGCAGGCGGCGCGCGACACCGGCATTCCCGCGGGAATGGTGCTGATCGCCGGCGCTGCCGACAAGGCATGCGAGGTGCTGGGCGCGGGATGCCTTACCCCGGAGATCGCCTGCCTGTCGTACGGCACGGCGGCAACCATCAATACCACCACGACACGCTATCTCGAAGCGACTCGTTTCATCCCTCCCTACCAGGCCGCGGTGCCAGGCCACTACAACACCGAGATCCAGATCACGCGCGGATTCTGGATGGTGAACTGGTTCAAGCAGCAGTTCGGCCTGCACGAGATGCAGATCGCCCGGCAACGCGGCGTGCCGCCCGAGAGTCTGTTTGACGAACTGGTCAATGCAGTGCCGCCCGGCGCGCAGGGTCTGATGCTGCAGCCGTTCTGGAACCCCGGCATCAAGGTACCGGGACCGGAGGCCAAGGGCGCGGTGATCGGCTTTGGCGACGTGCATACCCGCGCCCACCTGTACCGTGCGATTCTCGAGGGGCTGGTCTACGCGCTGCGCGAAGGCAAGGAACGCATCGAGAAGCGCGGTGGGCCGAAGATCACGCGCTTGCGCGTATCGGGCGGCGGATCACAGAGCGACGCTGCGATGCAGATCACCGCCGACATCTTCAACCTGCCGTGCGAGCGCGCGCACCTGTACGAGACCAGCGGCCTGGGCGCGGCGATACTGGCATCGGTCGCGCTCGGACTGCAGAGCGATTTCGCCACCGCCGTGCGCACCATGACGCGCGTCGGCCAGCGCTTCGAGCCCCAGCGCGAGCACGCGCGCACCTATGAGCAGCTGTACCGCCGGGTCTACTGCCGCATGTACCAGCGCCTGCGGCCACTGTACCGCGACATCCGCGTGATCACCGGGTATCCGACCGAGGCGGCGGATTGACGCGGGCAAGAAAGACGCCTTCACACCCGTGGCCGGTCGCTGTGCGACACCTCGAAACCATCGGCCACATAAGCCGGACCTTTCATCAGCCAGACGATCAGGCAGCCGATGGTGGCGGTGAGTACCAGCGTCCAGATGAAGATCGCCAGGCCGATCATCATGTAGTCGAACATCTGGATGCTGCGCGCCAGTGCGGCCGGGGTGTCGGCCACCAGCCACCAGCGCGCCGACAGGGCCGCCAGCGCAGGCAATACGGTGCCGGCCAGCCACATCGTCGGCACCAGGCGCAGGATGCGCCATTCCAGTCCGGCCGGCGTGCGGCGATGACCGGGGAGTTTGCGCAGCCAGTTCATGAATTGATCTTACGCCCGCAGCCGCAGCACCGCCCGCACCAGCAACGCGGCGCCTGTGCCTGCCAGCGCGCCGGTCAGATGGGCGGCGTTGACCACGTTGTTGCCCCAGATGGGGTCGAACGCCAGCGGGTATGACCAGGCCTGCTCCGAGGCCAGCCGGATCGCGATCACGGAGAACAACAACCCTGCAGCGGGTCGCGCGCGCTCGCACCAGGCGTGTACCGCCAACACCGCCAGCATGGTCATCAGCAGCCCGGACAGGCCGAAGGCATGGTGGACCTGTGGCCACCAGCGCAAGGCCAGCGTGCCCAGCGGCCAGGCGAGCAGCACGGCGAGCGTGGCCGGCCACCGTGCCTGCAGGAAGCTGCCCAGGACCGCCAGCAGCAGCAAGGCCCCCAGGTTCACCAGCAACTGCAGTGGTGATACCTGGACCAGACTGGAAGTCCACAACATCCAGGGATGCTGTGCCCAGACACTGGCATGCCAGACCAGCCACGCCGCGTTGGCGCGGGTGGCCGCGACCAGGCTGGCCAGCGCCAGCGCGGTGCACAAGCCGATCCAGGCCATGCTGCGGTCAGGTCCGCGCCGGCAAGGCTGCTGCGCCGTCGGATGGGTCTGCACCGGGTTGGGTAGCCGGGCTGTGCTGCGCAGCGGGTGTGCGTCGCAGCCGATGCACGATGCGGCCCACGCCCTTGCCGAGGTCATCGATGTAGGTGAACACCGCCGGCACCACCAGCAGGCTGAGCACGGTGGAGGTGATCAGGCCACCGATCACCGCGATCGCCATCGGCGATCGAAAACTGGCGTCGGCGGCTCCCAGGCCCAGCGCGATCGGCATCATGCCGGCGCCCATCGCCAGCGTCGTCATGACGATCGGGCGGGCACGCTTGTGGCAGGCGTCGAGCAAGGCGTCGATGCGCGCCAGCCCGCGGTCGCGCCGCGCGACGATGGCGTATTCGACCAGCAGGATCGAATTCTTGGTGGCGATGCCCATCAGCATGATCAGGCCGATCAGCGAGGGCATGGAGAAACTCTTGTCGGCCACCAGCAGGGCGACGAAGGCGCCGCCAAGCGCCAGCGGCAACGCGCACAGGATGGTCACCGGATGCAGCAGATCCTTGAACAGCAGCACCAGCACGATGTAGATGCACAGCACACCGGTCAGCATGGCCAGTCCGAAGCTGGCGAACAACTCGCCCATCACCTCGGCGTCACCGATCTCGACGATCTTCACGCCAGCGGGCAGTTGCCTGACGGAGGGCAACTGCCCGACCGTCTTCTTCACATCACCCAGTGGCAAACCCGACAACTCGATCTCGAAGTTCACGTTGCGTGCCCGGTCGTAGCGGTCGATCACCGCCGGTCCGCCGGTCAGCTGCAGCGTGGCGACCTGTCCGAGCATGACCGGGCCTCGGCTGCCCGGCACGGTCAGGCGCTCGAGCAGGGGCAGGTTGGTGCGTGCCGCGTCCGTGAGCCGGACCACGATCGGTACCTGGCGCTGTGCCAGATTGAGCTTGGGCAGTGCCACGTCGTAGTCACCCAGCGTGGCGATACGCAAGGTGTCGCCGATCGCCGCAGTGCTCACGCCCAGGTCGGCGGCGCGGGCAAAATCCGGCCGTACCGTGATCTCGGGCCGGATCAGGCTGGCGCTCGAAGCCACGCTGCCCAGCCCGGGGATGGTGCGCAAGTCGTTTTCCACCGCCAGTGCAGCCTTTTGCAGCGCTATCGGATCGTCGCCGGTCAGCACCAGGATGTACTTTTCGCCCGATCCGCCCAGCCCGACCTTGCTGCGAACGCCCGGCAGACGTTCCAGTGCGGTGCGCAGCTGGTTCTCGATGCCCTGCTTGCGCGGCCGGGTGCCGCGTGCCGTCAGCTGCACCGTCAGCGTGGCCTTGCGCACCTCGCCCGCGCCTTGTGGCGCAAACGGATCGGCGCCCGCAGTGCCGCCGCCAATCGTCGTGTAGATGCTCTTCACATGGTCGACACTGGCCACCCGCTTCCTGGCCTGTTCGGCCGCATCCAGCGTTTGCTGCAGTGTCGAGCCCGGCGGCAGCTCCAGGTAGACCTGGGTCTGCGAGTTGTCGTCCGGTGGAATGAAGCCGGTGGGCAGCAGCGGGATCAGCATCACCGAGCCGACGAAGAAGGCGGTGGCGAACAGCATCGTCAGCAGACGGTGATGCAGGCACCAGCCGACCATGCGCATATAGACCTTGAGCCAACCCGGTTCCCGATGTTCGCCGGTGGCGGGCTTGAGGATGTAGGCCGACATCATCGGCGTGAGCAGGCGCGCCACCATCAGTGAGGCCACCACCGCCAATGAGGCGGTCCAGCCGAACTGCTTGAAGAACTTGCCGGCCACGCCGCTCATGAAGGCGGTGGGCAGGAACACCGCCACCAGCGTGAAGGTGGTCGCGATGACCGCCAGGCCGATCTCGTCGGCCGCCTCCATCGCGGCCTGGTACGGTGACTTGCCCATGCGCAGGTGGCGCACGATGTTCTCGACCTCGACGATCGCGTCGTCGACCAGGATGCCGACCACCAGCGACAACGCCAGCAGCGTGATCACGTTGATGCTGAAGCCGAGCAGGTACATGCCGGCGAACGCCGGAATCACCGACAGCGGCAATGCGACCGCCGAAACGAAGGTGGCGCGCACATTGCGCAGGAACAGCCAGACCACCAGCACCGCCAGAATCGCGCCTTCGTACAGCAGGTCCATCGAGCCGCTGTATTCCTCCTGCACCGGGTCGACGAAGTTGAAGGCTTCGGTGAAGGCGATGTCCGGATGCGCGGCCTTGATCTCCTGGAGTGCCTGCTGCACCGCGGCGCCAACCGCCACCTCGCTTTCTCCCTTGCTGCGCGAGACTTCGAAACCAACCACCGGCTTGCCGTCGAGCAAGGCAGCGGAACGGGGATCGGCCGTCGTGTCCGAGACGGTGGCCACGTCGTCGAGCCGGATGCGTCGCCCGTCCGGCAAGGACAGCTGCAAGGCGCCGAGTTGCTGCGCGTTCTGGACCGTGGCAATGGTGCGTACCGGCTGTTCGCCGCCACCCAGGTCGACCCGCCCGCCGGCGCTTTCCTGCTGGACCAGGCGCAACTGGCGCGAGATGTCGGCCGCGGTGGCGCCCAGTGCCTGCAGCTTGAGCGGGTCGAGCGCGACCCGCACTTCGCGGTTCACGCCACCCACGCGGCTGATGCCACCCACGCCGCGCACCGCCAGCAGGCGCCGGGTGATGTCGTTGTCGACGAACCAGGACAAGGCTTCGTCGTCCATGCCGGCCACGCCCTGGCGCGCCACCGAGCGCACCGTGAAAGCCAGCACCGGCTGGGCCGCCATGTCGAGCTTGTTGACGATCGGGTCGCGCAGATCCCCCGGCAGGTCGCTGCGCACCTTGCTGACGGCCGAGCGCACGTCGTCGACTGCTTCCTGCACCGGCTTTTCCAGCCGGAATTCGGCCGTCAGTGTCACGCTGCCGTCCTGCACCTTGGTGTAAATGTGCTTGAGGCCCTGCACCGATGCGATCGAGTCCTCCAGCTTGCGCGCAACCTCGGTCTCCATCTGCGCCGGTGCCGCGCCGGGCAATGCGGCGCTGACCATGACGGTGGGCAGGTCGATATCCGGGAATTGCTGGACCTTCATCGCGTTGAACGCCAACAGGCCGGCAAAGCACAGCAACACGAACAGCATCACCGCCGGAATCGGATTGCGGATCGACCACGAAGAAACGTTGAGCATCGTGATGGCCTCAGCGCGTGGTCGATGCCGCCGGCTGGGGCGGCGTCGCGGCGTCGGCCGCTTCGACCACCCGCACCCGATCACCTTCGTTCAGGAAACCGGCTCCGGTGGCAACCAGCCGGGTGTCGGCGTCCAGTGCGCTGGTGATCTCCACCTGATCGCCGGCCTGGCGTCCGGTCTGCACCTTGATGCGCGAGACGCGGTCGTCGTCGCCGACCTTGTAGAGATAGCTGAAACCGTCACGCAGCACCAGCGTCGTCTGGGGCACCAGCAGCGCGCGGGTGTCGCCCAATTGAAACGACCCGCTGGCAAACATCCCCGGCTTGGCAGGGGACGCCATCTCCTTGGCGGCGGCGAGGTCGACATATACCAGGGCGGTGCGGGTCTGGTCATTCACGGTCGGGCCGATCAGACGCACCTTGCCGCGGATGGCGGCGCCGCCGGCGGTGGTCACGACGACGGGCGTCCCGGGCGCGATGCCACCGAGTTCGGCGGACGTCACCTCGGCACGCCATTCCAGCCGACCCTGGCGGATCATGCGGAACAACTCGGTGCCGGCCGGAACGACCGCGCCGACCGTGGCCGCACGGGCCGAGATGACGCCCCGGTCGGGTGCCAGCACCTGGGTATATCGGAGCCGCAGCTGCTGCACGTCGAGCGCTGCCTGGGCCGCCGCCACGCGTGCCTGCGCAGTCAGCTCCAGCGTCAGGTACTGGTTGATCTGTTGCGCGCTCAGCGCGCCGGAGTCTCTCAAGCTGCGGGCGCGTTGCGCATTGCCGGCCGCCTCCTGTGCGTTGGCCTGCGCCTCCTGCAGCTGCGCGCGCGCCAGCGCGACATCGGCCTGCACCGGTGCGGCGTCGAACGTTGCCAGCAGCTGGCCGGCCTGCACCCGGTCTCCGATGCCGGCGCGCAGTTCGGCCAGGCGCAGGCCGTTGGCCTGCGCGCCGACACTGGCCTCCTGCCAGGCGGCAATGTTGCCGTTGGCACGCAGCTCGATCGGCAACCGACTCCACCGCGGGCGCACCGTGGTCACGGTCAACGCCGGTTTGGCGGTTGCGGCAGGGCTGGCCGATGCCTTGGCATCGGCCGCGCTGGCGCGTGTCCACAGGGCGATCGCCCCGGCGGCGCACAAGGCCAGCACCAGGGCGATCATGGAATACGGTTTCAGTATCGGACGCATCATGCAGTTTCAGGTTGTCGGCAGACGGCGCATTGCGCCATCAGGGTTGAGGATCGACGCTCGCCGCGGCTGTTCCGCCACCGCCGGCCCGGTCATGCAGTTCACGAAGGCGCATGCTGCGTGGAGTGATGGAGCCTGGCTTGGCCGCCGCGCGGTTGCCCATGGCGCCGGGCCGGTTCGGTACGACGATCCAGCGTGCTGGATATCGACTTCCGATGGGCCGGCGCGACCTCTGGTTCCAGTTCGAACCGCCCTACACTGTACCAACTCCTTGCGCCATGCCGGTGCCGGCAACCAATGACCACTGATGCAATGGAAGCCACTGTCCGTTCGTGCCGATGAAGCTGCCGATGCCCAATGGAGAGCCGGCCCCGAAGCTGCCGAGCGGCTTGGTCCGTTACGTGCTGCAGGTCAGCGGGCGCCATCAGCTGGCCGTGCTGGTGCTGTCGGCGTCAGTGTGTTCGTGCCGCTGCTGCAGCGCGCGATCAACCGACGCACGGGCGAGCGGATCGAGACGCTGCGCAGCGTTGGCGGCAATATCGTCGAGGTGCAGTTGTCCGACGCGCAGGCCGCGAACGCCCAGGAAGGTCAGATCGAGCATGTGTTCACGCTGGACATGGGTTTCGACTGGATTGCCAAAGGCGGCGTCCAGCCCGGGCTTGCAGTACCGCCGAATCCTTGAAGCCAGCGTCTGTGCGACGGACTTGGCGAACGGCCGGGTCTTCTTATTCCGAATCCGACATAAGCATCCAAAAAGGAAATCGTTCCAGCCGCCGCTGTTGCGCCGCACAATCGGCCGTTTTCCGCAACGAGTGTCGCCATGAAATCCTTTGCCATCCTCCTGTCCGGCCTGCTGGTCACCGCCTCCGGCTTTGCTGCCCAACCGCTGCTGTCGCCGCAGGAACTGCAGGCCAGGTTGACCAACCCGCAGCTGCGCGTGATCGACATCCGTGACGCCAAAGCCTATGCTGGTGACCATATTCCCGGCGCGGTCAATGCGCCGTATGGCCAGTGGCGCGGCCCGGCCACCAATCCGGGTGAACTGCCATCCTTGCCCAAGTTGACCCAGCTGGTGCAAAGCCTGGGCCTGAGTCCGTCGGTGCACGCGGTGGTGGTGTCCAGTGGCGCGGACGCGACCGATTTCGGCGCTTCGGCCCGGGTCTACTGGACGCTCAAGGTGCTGGGGCTCAAGGAGTTGTCGGTGCTCAATGGTGGTGTCAAGGCCTGGGCTGACGCCAGGTTGCCGCTGAACAAGGAGGTTGTCACGGTCGGTGCCAGCAACTACCAGCCGTCGCTGGACGGCTCGCTGATCGCCACCACCGAGGAGGTGGCGCAGCGCGTGAAGTCCGGTGACGCGGTGCTGATCGACGCCCGTCCGGCCAGCTTCTTCAACGGCGAGACCCGTGCGCCGGCAGCCAAGCTGCCGGGCACGTTGCCGGGGGCTGTCAACTTGCAGTACGACAAGTGGTTTGCCGCCGGCAGCGCCACCTTCGTGCCCGAGAGCCAGGCGCGGCAGATCGCAGCGTCGAGCCCGATCGATCCGGCCAAGGAGACCGTGTCGTTCTGCAACACCGGCCATTGGGCAGCAACCAACTGGTTCGCGATGTCCGAAGTGCTGGGCCAGAAGAACGTCAAGCTGTACCCGGGCTCGATGACCGAATGGTCGCGCGACCCCAGCCTGCCGATGGCCAACGTCCCCAACCGCGCCATGCAGCTGGCGATCGACGCGAAAATCTGGGCCGACAAGACCTTGAAGTGACAGCGTTGTCGCAGTGAAACGGTTCGCCCTGGCGGCCTTGCTGGCCGCCTTTTTCGTGTTTCTGGCCATGGCGGTGTCGATTCGCCAGGCGGTGTTGCTGCTGGTGGGGGTCGGCATGGGCCTGGCGCTGGCCGGCGCCCGGTTCGGCTTCACCACTGGCTGGCGCCAGTTGATCGAGCACAAGGACCCGCAGGGTGTCGCCGGCCAGGTGTTGTTGCTGGCGTTGGCCAGCATGGCGGCATTGCCCTTGCTGGCCGTGTTTCCCGAATTGCATGCGGCGCTCGGCCCGCCCAGTGTCAGCCTGCTGGTGGGTGCCTTCGTGTTCGGGCTGGCGATGCAGATTGCCGACGGCTGTGGGTCCGGCACCTTGTACAAGGCCGGTCTTGGCGTGCCGCTGAACATGGGCATCCTGCCGCTGTTCGCACTGGGCAGTTTTCTCGGTTCGGTGCATCTGGATCGCTGGCTGGCGCTGGGCCAGATCGAACCGGTGAGTCTGGCCGCCACCCTGGGGACCAGCAGCGCCTTGTTGCTGACGCTGACCCTGTTGGCGCTCACGCTGGTGCTGGTGCGCGTCTGGGTCGGCCCGGGTCGGACCTGGATCGCCCGGCGCTGGGTCTGGGGCGCCATCGTGCTGGCTGGCCTGGCCACAGTGAACCTGCTGCTGGCCGGCCAACCCTGGGGTGTGGTCTACGGCTTCGGCCTGTGGGCTGCCAAGGTGTCGATGGCCGCCGGCTGGTTCGACCCGAGCCTGAACATGTTCTGGGGCCAGGCCGGCAATACGCAACGCATCGGCCAGACGGTGTTGATGGACGTGACCACCATCACCAACGTCGGTATCCTCGGCGGTGCCTTGTGGATCTCGGCGACCCAGCCCGATCGCCCCGCCCGGCCGCTGGACCGCCAGCAGTGGGCCGTCGGTCTGGTCGCCGGATTCGTGCTCGGGTACAGCTCGCGGCTGGCGTTCGGCTGCAACATCGGCGCCATGCTCAGCGGCATTTCCACCGGCAGCCTGCATGGCTGGTTGTGGGTGCCGCTGGCCTTCGCCGGTTCCATGGTCGGCGTGCGGGTGCGCCGCCATTACCGCTATTGAGAGGGGGGTCCCGGATGGCTTCTGCCCGCATCTGGCAAACGGTCTTCTGGCTCGCCCTGCTGGGTTTCCTGGGCTGGGACTTTGCAGCGTCGCCCCCGATTGACCTGCGCCAGGAGCCGCCCCTGATCGCCGCCGGTTCGGGCCAGGTGGTCACCGGCGGCCACTGCTCGATGGCCAAGTGAACCAGGCGGTTCGCCGCCCGCCGGCGTTTCGCAGGTTCGGCGCGCCCGGTGCGTCGCCTATTTGATCAGGCCGTGGATCTCGCGAAACAGCGGGTGTTCGGCGCTGCGCAGCCACTCGAAGGCGACCATCTCGGTGGTCACCAGTTCGGCGCCGTTGCCCGCCAGCCGGTCATACGCTGCGTCGCGGTTGCGTTCGGTCCGCGATCCACAGGCATCGGTGACGACCCAGACCTCGAATTCGTCCTCGAGCAACTCCAGCGCGGTCTGCAACAGGCAGACATGGGCCTCGACACCGGCAATCACCACCGCATTGCGCACCGGCGCCGGTTCCGCGGCGGCCTTCTGCAGGTGTTTGGGCAGACTGCGCGCATTGCCACCCTGGGCCTTGCGTGGCGCCGGTCGCAGGATCTCGCCCAGCCCGTCGGCGCAGGCGCTGAAAGCCATCTTCGATACCACCTGCGCGCGCGCTTCGGTCAACACCGCCGCCAGCGCGTCTGCGCTGGCGCCGAGCTTGCCGGGGTTTTGCTCCGTGGCGCAGATCGGCACCTCCAGTGCCTGCGCCATGCGCGCCAGCCGGACCGCGTTGGCGAGCACCCCGGTTGCGTCGGCAATCGCCGGCATCAGGCGGCTCTGGTAGTCGACCAGCACCAGCTGGCATTCATCGGCATCGAGCAACATGGTGCGTCTCCTTCAAGGCGGTGGGGCCGCGCGCCAGGGCGGGGCGGGATAGCGGCCGATTATCGACCGCGCGCCGTTCGCCAGACGGTGGCAGGGGATGCGGGCGCGGCCGTGCCGTGTCAGCGCGTGATGATGTCGCGGTGCATCGGCGCCAGCAGTGCCAGCAGGCGGTTCTGATCCCGGAACGGAATCTGGCGCGCGTCCATT
Organism: uncultured Rhodoferax sp.; assembly: GCA_964558425.1. Lineage (GTDB taxonomy): Bacteria > Pseudomonadota > Gammaproteobacteria > Burkholderiales > Burkholderiaceae_C > CAISIP01. Next base: position 17,697 of record CAZLDV010000011.1, read on the forward strand.
GCCACTTGCAGCACTTCGACCAGCGCGTTGAAATCCGCCTTGTGCACTTGCATGTCGGCATGCACCGGCTTCATCGGGTCGCCTTCATAGGCGCAGGGGCCACCACTGAGATGGCAGACCTGGTCGCGCAACTGTTCCTTCAGGTTGGGCAGCTTGGTCTTCGCAAAGAAGTGGCCGATACGCGGGTCGCGCGTGACCCGGTTGACGAAATCGTCGATCAAGGCCGTGATGCCCGGCTTCTCGCCCAGTGCGCGGTACAGTCCATCGCCGGCGCCGGGCGTCTGCCCCTGGGCGGCACCGGTCAGTGCCAGCGCCAGCAGCACCGGGCCGACGCTGCAGCGCAATACCGCTCGGTACAAGGGCTGGAGTTGCACGTGCTTGCGCTGTCAGAAAGCGAGCTGGCCCGACAGGTACAGGCCGCGCTGGCGTCGGTTGGCGGAGATGCCCGGTACAACGCGTCCCAGTTCGACCCAGGCCAGCGTCAACGAGGTGTTCCTGGTGGGCGCCCAGGCGATGAAAAGATCGGCCCAGTCGTCTTCGCGCAGCGCTGCACCCAGCCCGGCGGCTGCGCCGACGGCCTGAAGATTATTCGGTTTGAACCGGTATTCGGCACCGATGGCCAGATCCTTGCGCAGCAGCCAGTTTATGGAGAACTCGGGTTGCAGGCTGTAGCGGTCGCGCCCCGGCGCTGCGGCGCCAAATCCCAGCAGGCCGGTCTGGTTGGCCCGGGTTGCGCGCAATGTGGCGTTCAGCAACAGGCTGTCGGCCAGCAGCAGCTTGGTGGCACTCAGGTACAGGTCGGTACCTTGTGTGTCGCTGCCCAGGAAGCGCAACACCGAGCCCAGCGTGCCGGGACGCAGTGCCTTGTACTGCAGGCCGACGGAAATCTGCGGCCACGCGTTGTCGGCGTCGAGCACGGCATCGCCGGCCAGGCGCATCTTCAGTCCAACCACGTCCAGGCGCAGATGGGGGGCTGGCGCGATGCCGAAGGCCGCGATGCCGTTCAGCGCTACCGCGGGTCCCGCATCGAAGTCCTGGCTGGCCAGGGACAGCTCGACGCGCTCGTTCCAGCCGATGGCGATGCCGCCACTGGTCAGTCCGTAGTCCTGGGTTCGCGTGCGACTGAGGTAGGCCGACAGACCGATTTCGCCCGCCGTGGCGTTGCTGCCGATCAATGCCCAGGGGGTCAGGCCGCCGCCGGCAGCGCCCTCGATGTTGCTGACCCCGCCAGTCAGTCGCAACTTGCCGGTATCGGCCAGGCAGGCGTTGCCGGCCAGCGCCGCCGCAACGCTCAGCGCACCCATCGCCGCGGTACGGCGATGGCGGCGGGCGCGATCCATGAGCCAGGAAAACATGAGGGTCGAGTATGCCAAGGTTCTGGCGCGCGTTGATGCCGATCAAGATCTTGCGGCCGTCGTGGACGCGGCCTCATGGCGCATGTGCCGCCAGGAAGCTACCGGCTGCGGGTCTGGCATCCCTCGTTGCCGGTGGGTGCGGCGGCAACCGACCAGCCGCTGGTGGTCGGCGCCGCAGATATCGACACAGTCTACAGACTCAGTGGCGCCACTGCGCCATGAGGCCGCGTCCCATCGATGGCAGGTGCCGGGCCCTGTTCGCAGCTGGGCGGCGTCCCGCATGCTGACCCGCGCGTGGTCGCCCAGCCGCTGGGGCCTGTCAGCGCGGATCGTGGCCCTGTCGCTGCTGCTGCTTCTGCTGGTGCAGGCGGCGGTGTACAGCGTGGTGCGTATCAGCATCGAACAAAGCGCACGCCGCCAGGTGTCGCAGGAGTTGCAGGTCGGCGAACGTGTCTGGCGCCGACTGCTCGACCAGAACGCAGAGCAGTTGCGCCTGGGCGCGGGACTGCTGGCGGCCGATTTCGGCTTTCGCTCCGCCGTGAACACGGGGGATATCGACACCATTCGCTCGGCCCTGGAAAACAACGGCGCCCGCATCGGGGCCAGCGTGACGGCCCTCATGGATACCCAACTTGTGCTGCGTGCGCCAGGCGGAGCGGACGGTGCGGCGGAACTCGCTCCGGTACTCGACGCGCTGGTCAAGAACCTGTCCCATGACACGCAGGGCAGCCAGGTTGCGCTGGTAGGCGGCGTACCGCACCAGTTCGTCATGGTGCCGATGAAGGCGCCGGTGCTGGTGGGGTATGTGCTGATGGGATTTCCGATCAACCAGAAGCTGCTCGACGACATGCGAGCGATTTCCGACATGCATCTGGTCCTGTTTGCCGACGATGGCCGTGCACCTGGGCGCGTCGTCGCCTCCACCTTGTCGCCGGAGGCGCTGGCTGCCTTGCAGGCGGGTGGCGGCGATGTGCAGGAACTGGCAGGCCATGGCGACACCCTGATTGCACGCAGCGTCAAGCTCGACACCGGCACCACGGGCAGCGTGCGCACCGTGTTGCTGCGCTCGCTCAGCGAGGTGGTGGCGCCGTTTCGCCAGGCGCAGATCGCGCTGGCCTGGATCACCGCACTGGGGGTCGTGTTGTTCGGCATCGGGAGCGTGTTCGCGGCCCGGCGCGTGACCACGCCGCTGCGCGCATTGGTGGGGGCCACGCAGCGCGTGGGTCAGGGGCAGTACGACGTTCCGATCGAACACCTGGACCGGCACGACGAGATCGGTGGTCTGGCCAACGCCTTTGACCAGATGCGCATCAGCATTGGCGCGCAGCAGGCCGAGATCCGCACGCTGGCCTACCGGGACCGGCTGACCGGCCTGCCCAACCGGGCGCGGTTCCGCGAGGCGCTGCAGCAGGCGATCGACAACCGGGGCGCTCTGGCCGAGGCGCAGTGCGGCAACATCGCGGTGGTGATGCTCGATATCGACCGATTCAAGCATGTCAATGACGTGCTCGGGTATGCGTTTGGCGACCTGCTGCTGGTGGCGGTGGCCAAACGCCTGACCGAGCAGGAACTGCGGGCGGGCGACATGGTGGCGCGCCTGGGGGGAGACGAGTTCGCGATACTGCTGGCACTCAGCGATGTGCCCGCCGCGCTCGGCGTCGCGACCCGGATCGCCAAATCGTTCGAATTGCCACTGACCTTCGACGACCAGACCGTCGATCTGAGCGCGGGCATCGGTGTCGCCTGCTGGCCGATGCACGCGCAGGATGCCGACACCTTGCTCTCGCGCGCCGAGGTCGCGATGTACGCGGCCAAGAGTCGTACGACCGGTATCCAGGGCTATTTCCTGTCCCGGCCGATGCCGGCGCAAGAGCTGTCCGCCTGGTGCGCGCGCTGGCAGGCCGAGGTGGCGGCTTGCGCCTGACCGGAGCAGGGCGGTGCGCGGTGCGTCGATGCCATCGGCGACCGCCGGCGCCAGGCTCCTAGAATTCAGACAACCTCGAAAGACGCCAACATGGGATTGTTTGCCCGATCTGGTTGTGTGCTGGCCATCGGTGCGGCCAACATGGACATCACCGGCATTTCCGACCATCTATTGGTCCCCCAGGATTCCAATCCGGGCCGGATCCGGTGCGCGCCGGGCGGCGTGGCGCGCAATGTGGCCGAGAACCTGGCGCGTCTGGGGCTGGACGTACGCCTGTGCAGTGTCGTCGGGGATGATCTGTACGGCGACAGCGTGATGCAACACACGCGGCTGGCCGGCGTGCATGTGCAGCACTGTCTGCGCATGGCCGGTCACGCCACTGCCACCTATCTGTCGCTGCATGGTCCTGACGGCGACATGGCGCTGGCGCTCAATGACATGGCGATCCTGGAGCTGCTCACGCCGGATCGTCTGCAGGGCATCGCGGCGTTGCTGCCCGAGGCAGTGGCGGCCGTGGTGGACTGCAATCTGCCGCAGGAAAGCCTGGGCTGGCTCTGCGCGCAGTGTCCGGGCACGCCGCTGTTTGTCGAGTCGGTGTCGGCCTACAAATGCCGGCGGATAGTGCCGTGGCTCGAACAGGTCCATACCCTCAAGGCAAACCGGATCGAGGCGCAGGCCTTGACCGGACAACCGGTGCACAGCGACGACCAGGTGCTTGCGGCCGCTCGCTGGCTGCACCGGCGCGGTGTCCGGCAGGTGGTGGTGAGCCTGGGCGAGCGGGGCTTTTGCTGGAGCGACGGCGCGGGAGAGCAGGGCTGGCAAGCGGCCATCCCGGTGTCGGTGTGCAATGCCAGCGGTGCCGGTGATGCCGTGATGGCGGGCCTGCTGCACGGCTTTGTCGCCGGCCTGCCATTGCGCGATGCCGCAGCGTTTGCTGCAGCCTGTGCCGCGTGGACCCTCACCGCCGCCAGTGCCAACCATCCGGAGCTGTCCGAGGCCAAAGTACGGCAGCTGCTGGCGGATGCGGCAGGGCATGCGGTGTAACGTAAACCACCGCCGCCTCATACTGCGAACCGGCCCCTCATCACCCTTTTTACGGAGTCCCCATGCCAACACCGCGCGCCCTGCCGGCCTCACCCTACCTGGACATCCATGCCGAAGTGGCACAGGCACTGGCCGAGCGACGGCCGGTGGTGGCGCTGGAGTCGACCATCATCGCGCATGGCATGCCGTATCCGGACAACGTGGCCACCGCGTTGCGGGTCGAGCAGGAGATCCGCAACCAGGGTGCGGTGCCCGCGACCATTGCTGTCATGGACGGGCGGCTCAGGGTGGGTCTGGGCTCGCAGCAGATCGAGGCATTGGGTCGTACCGGGTCGGCGGTGGCCAAGGTCAGCCGGCGCGACCTGCCCTTCATCGTGACCAGTGGCGTGATGGGCGCCACCACCGTCGCATCGACCATGATCATCGCTGCGATGGCCGGCATCCGGGTGTTCGCCACCGGTGGCATCGGCGGTGTGCACCGCGGTGCGCAGCAGAGTTTTGATGTTTCGGCGGACTTGCAGGAGCTGGCCCATACCCCGGTTGCCGTGGTCTGCGCCGGCGCCAAGTCGATCCTGGACCTGCCACTCACGCTGGAATACCTGGAGACGCACGGCGTGCCGGTGATCGGCTACCGGACCGACTACCTGCCGGCATTTTTTACCGCAGGCAGCGACAGCAAGGTCGACTACCGGCTCGACACCGCACGGCAGATCGCCCAGGCCATGCAGGTGCAGTGGGCCTTGGGGCTGGCCGGCGGCCTGGTCGTGGCCAACCCGGTGCCGGCGCAGTTCGCGATGCCCCGCGCGCGCATGGATGCGGCGATCGAACAGGCCTTGCGGGAGGCGCAGCAGCAACAGGTCGCCGGCAAGGCGGTGACACCGTTCCTGCTGGAGCGGGTGGCGCAGTTGACCGGGGGCGACAGTCTGGCGACGAATATCGAACTGGTGCTGAACAACGCCCGCCTGGCCAGCGATATCGCCACGCAATACCAGCAACTCGGTGGTTATGATGCGGTCCATGCGGGCTCCGGCGGCTGACCGACGGCCGGCCGGGGTCGGCCTTATCGGGAAAGCCCGGATTGCGATGTCGGTAGTCCCCGTCTAGGCTTGTGCCATCCGTGATTTTTTTGCGTTCACCAACCTCGAAAGATTCTCACCATGAAACTCCAGACCCAACTCGGGATACTTGCCGTTGCCCTTGCGGCCAGCGCACAGGCCATGGCCGAACCCGCCATCGTCTACGACCTGGGCGGCAAGTTCGACAAGTCCTTCAATGAGGCTGCGTTCAATGGCATGGAGCGCTGGAAGAAGGAAACCGGCAAGAAATACCTGGAGTTCGAGGTCTCCAACGAGTCGCAGCGCGAGCAGGCGATCCGGCGCATGGCCGAAAAAGGCGCCAGCCCGATCATCGCGATGAGCTTCAGCCAGGCCTCGGCGATCGAAAAGGTCGCCAAGGAATTCCCCAAGCTCAACTTCGCGATCGTCGACGATGTGGTCAAGGCGCCCAACGTGCAGTCGATCGTGTTCAAGGAGCAGGAGGGCAGTTTCCTGGTCGGCATGCTGGCGGCGCTGGCAAGCAAGAGCGGCAAGGTCGGTTTTGTCGGTGGCATGGATATCCCGCTGATCCGCAAGTTCGAGTGTGGCTACGAGCAGGGCGTGAAATATGCCAATCCGAAGGCCGAGGTGTTCCAGAACATGACTGGCACCACCGGCGCGGCCTGGAACGACCCGGCACGGGGGGGCGAGCTGGCCAAGGCGCAGTTCGCCAAAGGGGCTGACGTGGTTTTCGCGGCCGCAGGCGGCACTGGCGTCGGCGTGTACCAGGCGGCCAAGGACAGCGGCAAGCTGGCCATCGGCGTGGACAGCAACCAGAACCATCTGCAGCCCGGCACCATGCTGACCTCGATGCTCAAGCGGGTCGATGTGGCGGTGTACAACGTGGCCATGAAGCACCAGCCCGGCGTCTCGTCGCTGGGCCTGAAGGAAGACGGCGTCGGCTATGCACTCGACAAGTACAACGAGAAGCTGATCACCGCCGACATGAAGAAAAAGGTCGACGCAGCCAAGGCCGACATCATTGCCGGCAAGATCAAGGTGGTCGACTACATGACCGACAACGCCTGCAAATATTGAGGCAATGAATCTTTCTACTGCGCGGGCCGATCTGGCGCCTGCGGTGCTCGCCGTACGCGTGTACGGCTGCGCTCGTCGGCACCACCGTGGCCCGCTCGCTACGAAATCTTCATCACCTCCAAGCGATCTTCTGACCCTGTCCATCTGAAGAAAGACCGCCTTGTCCGACGCGCCTGCGGTCGAAATGCTGTCTGTCAGCAAGCGCTTCGGGCCGGTGGCCGCCAATGCGGACGTGAACCTGACTGTCGCGCGCGGCACGGTGCATGGCATCGTGGGGGAAAACGGGGCTGGCAAGAGCACCTTGATGTCGGTGCTCTACGGTTTTTATACCAGCGACAGCGGCTCCATCCGGGTGTTTGGCCAGGACGTCACGATCCGCAGTGCGCACGAGGCGATTGCGCTGGGCATCGGCATGGTGCACCAGCATTTCATGCTGGTCGACACGCTCACCGCGCTGGAAAACGTCATGCTCGGCGCCGAGCCGCATGTGTTGCTGCACAAGGCGGAAGCCCAGGTGCGCCAGCGCCTGGACGAACTGATGGCCTCCACCGGACTGAAGGTCAAGCTCGGTGCGCTGGTGGCTGACCTGTCGGTTGGTGACCGCCAGCGGCTGGAGATTCTCAAGGCCTTGTACCGCGGCGCCCGGATCCTGATCCTGGACGAACCCACGGCGGTACTCACGCCGCAGGAGACCGAGCAGTTGTTCGGCGTGCTGGCGTTGCTGCGCGAGCAAGGCACGACCATCCTGCTGATCACCCACAAGCTCAAGGAAGTCATGCGATTGTGCGATCGCGTGACGGTGATGCGCGCCGGGCGGGTGGTCACGGAGGTGGACATCGCGCAGGCGACCATCGAGGGCCTGGCCGAGGCCATGGTCGGTCGCAAGGTCCAGATGGGCCGCGTCGGCGACACCCACCCGCCAGCCGGTGCGGTGCTGCTGCAGGCGGGCGGCATCCAGGTGGTCGATGCCATGGGTGTGGTGCGGCTGCATGGGCTCGCGCTCGCACTCAAGGCCGGCGAGATCGTCGGTGTCGCCGGTGTATCGGGCAACGGGCAAAGCGAACTGCTGGAAGTGCTGTCGGGCTTGCTGGCGCCACAGCGCGGGCAGCTGTCGGTGGGCGGGCAGCAATTCGAGGCGCAGCGATGGATCGACCCGCGCACCGCGCGCAGCCTGGGTCTGGCCCATGTGCCCGAAGACCGCCATGAACGCGCGCTGGTCATGCGTTTTGAGGCCTGGGAATCGGCGGTGCTGGGTTACGAGTGGTTGCCGCAGTATTGCCGCGCGGGCTGGATGCAGCGTTCGCGGATGGTGCAGTCGACGGTCGACATGATGGAGCGTTTCGACGTGCGCCCGCGTGATGCGCAATTGATGTGTGCAAGCTTTTCCGGCGGCAACCAGCAAAAGCTGGTGCTGGCACGCGAACTGGGCCAATCGCCGTCGGTGCTGCTGGTCGGGCAACCGACGCGGGGCGTGGACATTGGCGCGATCGAGTTCATCTACGGCCAGTTGCGCGCCATGCGCGATGCCGGTTGCGCCGTGCTGGTCGTCTCCAGCGAGCTCGACGAGATCCTGGCATTGTCCGACCGCGTCATCGTCATGAACCAGGGCCACATCGCCGGTGAATTGCCGATCGCCGAGTGCAACGAGAACACCTTGGGCATGTTGATGATCGGCGGCAGCGCCAGGGCCGGTGACCGGGTGGGGGATACATGACCCACGAGCCGCTGCCACGGTGGGCCGACCTGGTCTTGCTGCCGATCGTCAACCTGGCGGTCGCCTTGCTGGCGGCCGGTGTGATGGTCTGGTGGGTCGGGCAGGACCCGCTGGAAGTGATCACGGTCTTGCTGCGGGGGGCATTTGGCACCCAGCGCGGCCTGAGCTACACCCTGTACTACGCCACCACCTTCGTCTTCACCGGTCTGGCGGTGGCGGTCGCGTTTCACGGCGGCCTGTTCAATATTGGTGGCGAAGGGCAGGCCATCCTGGGCGGCCTGGGCACCGGCCTGGTCGCCTTGTGGCTGTCGGCCAGTCTGCCGGCCTGGCTGATGCTGCCGTTGATGCTGATCGCGGGCGCCGTGTTCGGCATGGTCTGGGCGGCGGTGCCGGCATACCTGCAGGCCTACCGTGGCAGCCATGTGGTGATCACCACCATCATGTTCAACTTCCTGGCCAGCAGCCTGCTGGTCTACCTGCTGGTCAACCATCTCAAGGTGCCGGGCAGCATGTCGGTCGAAAGCGCACCGTTCGCCGATTCCGCCAAATTGCCCAGCATGGCCACGTTCATGGGCTGGCTGGGCATCGCCTGGCCGAATTCACCGCTCAACACCAGCGTGTTTCTGGCCGTGCTGTCGGCCATCGGGGTCTATTTTTTCCTTTGGCATACCCGGCTCGGTTACGAGCTGCGCGCCACCGGCTCGAGCGCGCGGGCCGCCGCGTATGCCGGCATCAATCCGAAACACCAGGTGATGCTGGCGATGGGCCTGTCCGGCGCACTGGCCGGCTTGGTCGGCATGAACGAGATTGCCGGTGTCAGCGGCCGCTTGTTGCTCGAATATGTCAGTGGCGCGGGTTTCACCGGAATCGCGGTCTCGCTGATGGGGCGCAGCCATCCGTTTGGCATCGTGCTGGCGAGCATTCTGTTCGGCGCCTTGTTCCAGGGCGGTGCCGAGGTCAGTTTCGAGGTACAGGGCTTCACCCGTGACATGGTGGTGATGCTGCAGGGATTCATCGTGCTGTTCTCGGGTGCCATGGCCTATGTGCTGGCACCGGCGGTGGGCTGGGCGGTGCAGGGCTTGCGCGGCCGGGGCGGTGCGGCGGCCGCGCCGGGAGCGACCCATGGATGAAGCCCTGATCGGTTCGTTGATCGCCTCGACGCTGCGGGTCTCGACGCCGCTCATCTTCTGTGCGCTGGCGGGCCTGTTGTCCGAACGCTCGGGCGTGATCGACATCGGGCTGGAGGGAAAGATGCTGTTCGCCGCCTTCGCCGCTGGTGCAGCGGGTGTGACCTTCGGCTCCACCACGGGGGCCTTGCTGATTGCGATGGGTACCACGGTGCTGTTGTCCTGGCTGCACGGTCTGGCCTGTGTCAGCCACCGCGGTGACCAGGTCGTCTCGGGTGTGGCAATCAACATCATCGCGGTCGGCATGACCGCGGTGCTGGGCATTGCCTGGTTCGCCCAGGGTGGCCAGACGCCGCCGGTCTCGAGCGCGGTGCGCATGCAGGCGCTGATGCCCGGCGTGGTCGACGCGCTCAACGGCATTCCGGTGCTGGGCGCGATCGTCGGTCAGGGTTTGCTGAGCCACAACGCCCTGGTCTATGTCGCCTTGGCGCTGGTGCCGGCGGTCTGGTGGCTGATGTACCGGACCCGCTTCGGGCTGCGCCTGCGCGCGGTCGGCGAGAATGCGCACATGGTCGATGCGGCCGGGGTCTCGGTGGCACGCATGCGCTATGCGGCGCTCACGCTCAATGGCCTGCTCTGCGGGCTGGCGGGCAGTTATCTGGTGCTGGCGCAGAACGCGGCCTTTGTGCCCAACATGACGGCCGGGCGCGGCTTCATGGCGCTGGCGGCGCTGATCTTCGGCAAATGGCATCCGGTGAAGGCCTTCTGGGCCTGCCTGCTGTTCGGCTTCCTCGATGCCGTCGCCATCCGCATGCAGGGAGTGGCCCTGCCGGGAATTGGTCTGGTGCCGGTGCAGCTGATTCAGGCGCTGCCCTATCTGCTGACGGTCGTGCTGCTGGCTGGTTTCATCGGCCAGACGATCGCGCCGGCGGCGCTGGGCAGGCCTTATTTGAAGGAACGGTGACATCGATGACTGCCGCGACGATTGTGAGTGAACCCCAACGCGATGCGATGCTGGCCGCGGCCACCGCCGCGATGGCCCGGGCCCATGCGCCGTATTCGCATTTCCACGTCGGCGCGGCGGTGCTCGACGCGCAGGGGCGCATCCATGCCGGTTGCAATGTCGAGAACGCCGCCTATCCGCAAGGCGTCTGTGCCGAGGCCGGCGCGCTCAGCGCGATGGTGCTGGCCGGTGGCAGCGCGGTGCAGGCGGTGCTGGTGGTGGGCAACGGCGAAGGACTGGTCACGCCGTGCGGCGGTTGCCGCCAGAAGATCCGCGAGTTCGCCGGCCCGCAAACGCCGATCCTGATCGCCAACCCGCAGCAGGTGCGCGCCAGCTTCACCCTCGAAGAACTGTTGCCGCACAGCTTCGGGCCGCAGCACCTTGCCTGATACCTTGTGGGACAGACCGCAGCGACACGCAGTGCGCCAGCTCTGTCCCCAACATTTTGTAGCTGTCGGGCTGTCCACCTTGTGGGACAGACCGCAGCGACACGCAGTGCGCCAGCTCTGTCCCCAACATT
>CAZLDV010000011.1:28615-55648 GCA_964558425.1 uncultured Rhodoferax sp.
ACCTTGTGGGACAGACCGCAGCGACACGCAGTGCGCCAGCTCTGTCCCCAACATTTTGTAGCTGTCTGACACGGGCCGCAACCCCATGACGATGCTGGCCCAGGAAATCATCCGCATCAAGCGCGACGGCGGTGTCCTGAGCGCAGCGCAGATCGGCGCCTTTGTCGCCGGCCTGGTCGACGGCAGCTGGAGCGAAGGGCAGGCCGCCGCGATGGCGATGGCCGCCTTCCTGCAGGGTCTGGACACCACCGAAACGGTGGCCCTGACGCGTGCGATGACGCATTCGGGCAACACCCTGGACTGGCGCGCCGACACGCTCGGTGGCCCGGTTCTCGACAAGCATTCGACCGGTGGTGTCGGTGACAAGGTCAGCCTGATGCTGGCGCCCATTCTTGCCGCCTGTGGTGCCTATGTGCCGATGATTTCCGGCCGAGGTCTGGGACACACCGGCGGCACGCTCGACAAGATGGACAGCATCCCGGGATACCGCACAGCACCGTCCAACGACCTGCTGCGCGCGGCGGTGCGGAAGGCCGGTTGTGCCATCGTCGGCCAGACCGCCGACCTGGCGCCGGCCGATCGCCGGCTGTATGCGATCCGCGACGTCACGGCCACGGTCGAATCGATCCCGCTGATCACCGCCAGCATCCTGTCCAAGAAGCTCGCGGCCGGTCTGCAGGGCCTGGTGCTCGACGTCAAGACCGGCAATGGTGCCTTTGCCGCGTCCACCGCCATGGCGCAGGCGCTGGCGCAGTCGCTGGTGTCGGTGGCCAACGGCGCCGGTTTGCCGACCCGCGCACTGATCACCGACATGAACCAGGTGCTGGGGCACAGCTGCGGCAATGCGCTGGAGGTGTGGGAGGCGCTGGATTTTCTGCGCGGCACGCGGCGTGAACCGCGCCTGCTGGAGGTCACCACCGCCCTGTGCGCCGAGTTGCTGCTGCTGGGCCAGCTGGCAACCGATCTGGACGATGCGCGTGCGCACATCGGCAGCGTGCTCGCCGACGGGTCGGCGCTGGAGCGATTTGCCCGGATGGTCGCAGCGCTGGGTGGTCCGGCCGACTTTGTCGAGCGGCCGGGTCAGTATCTGGTGGCAGCGCCCGTCCAACTGCCGGTGCCTGCGCCGCGGGACGGCTGGGTCAGCCGCATGGCCACGCGCGACATCGGGCTGCTGGTGATCGAGCTCGGTGGCGGGCGGCGCCAAGCGGCCGACGCCATCGACCACCGGGTCGGGATCACCGATATGGTCGGTGTCGGGACTGCGGTTCGCGCCGGCGATCCGTTGGCCATCGTGCATGCTCCCGACGCCACGGCCGCCGAGGCCGCGGCGCGGCGGTTGGTGGAACTGGTTGAGTTGTCTGACGCGTGCCCAAGCGATGGGTCACCATTGATGACCGTGCTGGCTTAGCGGCTCGCCATGGCAGTGGTTGTTGTCCGTCGCATATCGGCGCGCCAATATGCGCCTGCCGATCATTTGCGCAACTGGCGTTGCGTGTAGGCCTGGATGCGGTCCTTCAGTCCTCTTTGCGCTGCCGACGTGACCAGTGCCGCCAAATCCGACGACGAGCCGGCATCGCCACGCGGGCGGCGGCTCTGTTCCGTTGCGCCGTGCACTGCGCGATGTGTCGCAACATCCAGACGACGCGCAGCCGCCAAGCGCGTCTGCAATTCGCTGGACAGCGTGGCGCGCGTGACGCGCCGCTGCACCAGACCGTGCGCCAGTGCCTCATCACCCGAGACCGCCGCGCCGGTCTCGATCCAGCGATGCGTGTTCCAGCCGCCCACCGTGTCGGCCAATCGCGCTGTGCCCAGCACCAGTCCGAACCCTGCACCCGGAAAGGCGAACTGGGCATCGTCGACGATCCAGCGCTCGGAACACGCACAGACGATGTCGGCCCCGGCGCCCATCGTGCGTCCGTGCGCCAGAGCCAGCGTGGGGAACGGTGCGGTATGGATGGCCTGCAGCATCAGTTCGACGCGGGTGAATCGGGCCAGCAGGCTGTCGTCGGTTTCATGGTCGATCGCCGACAGATCGAACCCGGTGCAAAAATGTTTGCCAGCGCCAGAGAGCACCATCAGCCGGGTGGGCGCCTGCCGTGCCTGCTGCACTGCTGCATGGATGCTGGCAACCAGTGCGGCCGACAGCGCGTTGCCCTTGTCGGGACGGTTCAGCACGATATGCGTGATGCCGTCGTCGTGCGTCACCTGCACCAGGGCCTGGTCATCGTGCGCGTCGGTCACGGCGTTTCCTGCGCCCACAGATTGGGAACCAGACGATTGGAGTAGCCCGACACGAAGGGCTTGGCGGCGCCGGTGTCGGTTGCGAACACATGGCGCTCGATGCGGCCGATGTTGCCGCCATACAGGTGGATGCTGATCGAGACCTGGTCGTCCAGCGCGTTGCGCACCTGGTGCACGTCGCCGATGCGCGGCGATACCAGGTCGATGTCACCGGGGTTCAGCCGTTGCTCAAGTCCTTCAGCGACGAGTCGACCCGTGCCGTCGCGGGTGAACCGTTGGCCATACTCGGCACCCCGCAACATCGCGATGATGCCCCAGACCGTGTGGTCGTGGATCGGGGTCTTCTGCCCCGGTCCCCAGACAAAACTGACCAGTGAAAAGCGGTCCAGCGGGTCTCCATACAGCAGGTGCTGCTGGTAGTACTGCGCGTGCCCAACGGCCATCTCTTGCGGCAACCAGTCGTCCTGCGCCACCAGGGCGCGCATCAGCGGTGCGGCTTGTTCGAGCAGCTGCGCTTCGTCGACATCGGGCGTGGCGACAAGCTGCGTCATCTGTTTGACGAATGGAAGCAATCGTGTGTTTGGCATGTCGTCACTCCGTATTCAGGGCGGCCCGCTGCTCGGCATACTGCCGGCGGACCGCGTCAGTGTGTTGCCCCAGGCTGGGGGGTGGCATGCGAATCGGAAACCCCTGACCGTTCAGGCGCAGCGGTGATGTGAAGGTACGCGTCGTGTCGCCGGTCGGCAAGGTCATCTCCTGTACCCAGCCCATGTGGTGCGTCTGCGGGTCGTCCAGTGCGGCTGCATAGTCATTGATGCGCGCATGCGGCACCCCTGCGGCTTCAAATGCGGTGATCCAGTGCGCAACCGGCTTCTGCGTGAAGCGTGCTTCCAGCAGGTCCTTGAGTGCCACCTGGTTGGCGGCCCGGTCGGTGGGGCTGCCAAAGCGCGGATCCGTCAGCAAGTCGGGCAGCTCGACCACGCGGCACACGGCGAGCCAGAGTTTGTGGTTGCCCGCGGCGACCGCAAAATACCCGTCGCCGGCCTTGAAGGCCTGGTAGGGTGCGTTGCGCGGATGCGCGGAGCCGAGCTTGCGCGGGCTGCTGCCGTTGCCGAAGTATTCGCTGGTTTGCAGTGCTCCGACGCCCAGCGTACAGCCGAACATCGGCACATCGATGTGCGCGCCGCGGCCACCGGCGCGCACGTGCGCCAGCGACGCCGCGATGGAGAAGGCGGCATACAGGCCAGAGGCGAAATCCGATATCGGCACGCCACACTTGACCGGTGGGCCATCGGGCTCGCCGGTCACGCTCATGACGCCGGCTGCAGCCTGTATCGTCAGGTCGAACCCGCCCTCGGTGGCTCGCGGACCGCTCTGACCATAGGCCGATATCGAGCAGTACAACAGGCGCGGGTGGGTCTCCACAAAGCTGGCATAACCCAGGCCGAGCCGGTCCATCACGCCGGGGCGGTTGTTCTCGACCACGATGTCCGCGTCCAGGATCAATTGCCGCGCCAATGCCGTATCGGCGGCAAGTTTCAGGTCGAGCACCACCGAGCGCTTGTTGCGGTTCAGCGATGCGAAGTTCTCGCTGAAGCCCTGGCGCAGCGGTGGCCATTGGCGCAGGCCGTCGCCAGCCGGTGGCTCGACCTTGATGACGTCGGCACCGAGGTCGGCCAGCAGCATGGCGGAGAAGGGCCCGGCTGCGGTCGAGCAGAACTCGATCACGCGGACACCTGCGAGTGGAAGATTGGCGGAGGCTGGGGCAGTGGCAGTCATGCTGTGGGTTCGCAGTGGTTGACACAGGGTGCGGCAGAGCGGTGCGGCTGGCGCTGCGCACACCCGCGCCGGTTTCGATGGGGCATGGTAACAATTTCTGCAAAATACAACTATTGTTCTCAAATGAGGAACGATTCCGGCACTCGGGCACAGTGTCGGTTGCCGCCCCATCCACGGCGCAACCCACCGTCGGCAATCGGCAGGTGCAGCATCCTGCACCGTGTCCCCGCTAGCGCCAGACCGGCATCGGGCTGCGCCCGCCGAGTCGCATCGAAATCTTCTGCGCAGCTTCTATCACCAAGGGGGCAAACACCTTCAGTTGGGCCGGCTTGAAGCGTTCCTTGGGCCCCGACAACCCGACCGCTGCAATGGTGTTGCCACGGGCGTCCACGATGGGTGCCGCGATGCCCGCCACGTTCATGTTCCACTCGCCGCGGTTGATGCCGTAACCCTGGGCGCGGGTCTTGGCCATTTCGGCCAGGAACTTGACCGGGTCGGTGATCGTCAGCGAGGTTCGTGGCTGCAGGCTGTGCGCCAGTTGTTCCAGCGCCGAGGGGGTGCGCGATGCCAGCATCGCCTTGCCGGTTGCCACGCAATGCGCACGCGCCCGGCCGCCGATCTGGGTATACGCGCGGACCGGATTCGGGCTTTCCAGCTTGTGCACATAGACCACGTCATTGCCGTCCAGAACCGACAGGTGGACGGTCTCGCCGGTCTGCTGGAGCAGGCCTTCCATCACGTCCTGTCCATGCAGCTTCAGGTCGAGCTTGGACAACACGGCCGAGCCGAGTTCCCACAACTTGATCGAGGCCACATACGCATTGCTGTCCTCATGGCGGATCACGTAGTGGCGCTCGGTCAAGGCCTGCAGCAGCCGGTGCACATTGCTTTTGGCCAGCTTCAGCGTGGTCGCCATTTCCGTCAGCGTCAATGGCCGGTCGCTGTGGGCCAGCAGTTCGACGATCTCAAGACCCTTGAGCAGCGTGTTGTTCATGCGCGGTGCGTTTCGGTGGTGCGTGCGGTTGCGTCATTGTGACGCCCGCGCGTGGCACTTGCGCAGTTGCACTGCATCCACCCGCCTTTCGTAATAGTCGCTGACTGTGCCGACCTGGCAATACCCCAGGTGCCGGTAGAACGCGATCGCATTGCGGTTGTCGGCGCGGCACTCGAGCCCGATCTCGGTGCTGCCCGCGACCTGCGCCGATAGCTCCAGCCACCGGAGCAGCTGCCCCCCGCGGCCTTGGTGCCGCAGCACGGGCGCGACCGCGAGCAATACCAGGTGTGCGGCATCGCCGTCGCGGTATTGCATGATGCCGAATCCGGCCAGCCGATCGTCCTTCTCCAGCACCGCCACATTCGTCGACGCGTCGCCGATCGCCTGAGTCACACGCGCCGCTGTCCAGCTCCAGCCCAGGCCGTGCTCGATCCAGTCACGCGACATGCGGGCAATGGACTGCGCTTCACGAGGTCTTGCCAGACGGATGGTGAGCGGTGCAGGCATAAGAGGATTGTGCTGTGATTGGCGCGGCAGGGGAAACGCACGGCGTTGCAACCCTCGGCAGGCGGACTCGAAGTGTTATTCTTGACTGCCCACCATTCAATGGGGTGTCGACAAGGACAGTTGCAGATGCGACCTTCACTCGTGCTTGATCTCAAGCGAAATGCGGTCCGCGAAACGGCCAACCGATTTCGTGTGACGAACCCGCGTGTTTTCGGCTCGGTGTTGCGCGGCACTGACCACGATGGTAGCGACCTTGATCTGCTGGTTGACACGTTACCCGGAGCGACGCTTTTTGACCTGGGTGGCCTGCAGGACGCGCTCGAGTCGCTGCTCGGTATTCGCGTCGATTTGCTCACACCGGGTGACCTTCCACCCAAATTTCGCGCCAAGGTGTTGGCGGAGGCGCAGCCAGTATGAGTCAGGGCCGTCTCGCGGACTACCTTGATCACTTGCAGCTGGCGGCCACCCATGCGTGCGGTTTCGTGGAGGGCCTTTCCAAGTCGGAATTTCTGCAGGACAAGCGCACCCAGCAAGCCGTCATCTTGAACCTCATCATCATTGGCGAGGCGGCGACAAAGGCGATGGACTTTTACTCTGAGTTCACCTTGTCGCACCCCGAGATGCCGTGGCGCCAGATGCGTGGCATGCGCAATCGCATGGCCCACGGCTATTTTGACGTGGATCTTGAAGTCGTGTGGGAGACGGTCCAGACGGCGTTGCCTGAATTGTTGAAGCAATTGCCCGCAGTGCGCCTGGATTTGCAGCAATGAGCAGCGGCACTCTCACCCCCACACCTGCCTCGCCACCCGCATCATGTTGCCGCCCATCACCAGCGCCGCTTCGTCGGCCGTCATGCCGGTGCGCTGCAAAGCGGCTGACAGGTCACGCCAGCTCTCCACCGGCGGATAGGTCGACCGGGTGATCGCGCGGTCGTAACCCGCGGACTTTGGCCACCAGTAGGCCGGGTCGTAGTCGCCCGGCGGGGTGTCATCGAGTTCCGGCTGGCCAAAGCTGATGTCCAGGCCGATGCCGGCGTGTTCGACGCCGACCAGGTCGGCGATGTAGGCGGCGTGGCGGGCGACGTCGTCAGCCGTCGGGTCGCGGGTGCCCAGGAAGATCGATACGCCCGATACGCAGGTGACGCCCCCGGTGGCGGCGCTGGCCTTGATCTGTTCGTCGGTGACGCAGCGGCCGTGATCGACCAGCGCCTGCGGGTTCGAGTGGCTGAAGATCACCGGCGCGCTGGACGCCGCCATGATGTCCAGGCTGCATTTGCGCCCGGTGTGCGAGCAGTCCATCAGCACGCCGGCCGCGTTGATCGCCGCGACGATCCGGTGGCCGAGCGGGGTCAGCCCCTGCACGATGTCATGGCAGCCACCGGCCACGCTGTTGTTGCGGTTGTAGGCCAGATGCATCTGGCGCACGCCCAGGTGCTTGTACAGCGCGACCATCTCGGGTTGTTCGAGCAGCGGCATCGCACCTTCGAGGTCGAAGCCGATCGCCAGCTTGCCCTGCGCCTTGGCGCGGGTGATGTCGGCCACGCTGTCGGCCTGGATGTAGCGGTCCGGCTGCGCGGCGATGGTGGCGCGAAAACCGGCGATCACCGACATCACCTGCGCCAGCGGGTTCATGTCCATGCCGATGTTGATCGACACGTAGTGCACGCCGGCGTCATGCAGCCGGGCGATCGGCGCGAAATCAGCCTGCGGGTGCAGCGGCAGGCAGGCGTGGGCTTCCCAATGGATCATGGCGAGGGCTCCAATTGACTGGTGGGTGAATGGTGGTGTGAGACGGGATCATCACACATCGGCGGCGCGCCGCTGGCGCAGCCGCCAGCGCCGACGCCATCAGGATTCAGGCGCTGGCGGCTGCGCTACGGTTGAAGCCGCTGGACGCTTGCATCAGCTTGCGGGTGTAGTCCTGCGTCACGGTGTGGGTTGCCAGATCGGCGGACGACAACAGCTCGACGGTCTGTCCGCGCTGCATCACCATCAGCCTCTCGCACATGTGGGTCACCACGGCCAGGTCGTGGCTGACCATGATGAAGGTCAGGCCCCGCTTGTGCCGCAAGACTTCGAGCAGGTTGAGCACTTCGGCCTGCACCGAGGCGTCGAGCGCCGATGTCGGTTCGTCGAGCAGCATGATCTGCGGCTCCAGGATCAGCGCGCGTGCAATGGCGATGCGCTGGCGCTGGCCGCCCGAGAGCTGGTGCGGATAACGGAAGCGGAAACCCTGGCCCAGGCCCACTTCGTCGAGCGCGCGCTCGATCCGGGTCTCGGCGTCGCCAATGCCGTGGATCGCCAGCGGCTCGGCCAGGATCCGGTCCACCGTCTGGCGTGGATGCAGTGAACCATACGGATCCTGGAACACCATCTGCACCAGCCGGCGAAACGCCTTGCTGCCCGGTGGCGGCAAGGTCAGGCCACTGCCGCCGATCAATTGCACGCTGCCCGAGGTCAGCGGCGCCAGCCCGCAGATGGCGCGCAGCACGGTCGACTTGCCGGAACCCGATTCGCCGACGATGCCAAAACTCTCGCCGGGTGCCACGCGCAGGCTGGTCTCGGCCACCGCGACGAAGCCGTCGTATTCGACGCGCAGGCGCTGCGCTTCGAGCCCGACGGCATCGACCTGGAAAGTGTCCATCGCCGGTTCGACCATCACAGGGCCCATTCCGGACGGCGGTCGAGTGTCGGCAGCGGGTGCCGGTCGTCGGCCAGTCGCGGCAGGCAGTTGAGCAGTCCGCGGGTGTAGGGATGTCTGGCATCGGCGAGCGCGCCCGACGAGACTTCTTCAACCACCTTGCCGGCGTACATCACCAGGATGCGATCACAGAAGGTCGACACCAGTCGCAGGTCGTGCGAGATGAACACCAGGCCCATGCCGCGCTCCTGCACCAGCTTGTCCAGGATGGCCAGCACCTGCAACTGCACCGTCACGTCCAGCGCCGAAGTGGGTTCGTCGGCGATCAGCAGCTCGGGGCCTGCGATCAGCATCATCGCGATCATCGCGCGCTGCCCCATGCCGCCCGATACCTCGTGCGGATACAGCTTGTAGACGCGCTGCGGCTGGTCGATCTGCACCGCGGCCAGTGCGTCCAGCGCCTTGATGCGCGCCTCGCGCGCCGAGATGCGGGTGTGCGCGCGCAAGGTCTCGACCACCTGGTCGCCGATCGTCATGACCGGGTTGAGCGAAAACTTCGGGTCCTGCAGCACCATCGCGATCCGGCCGCCGCGCAGCGCGCGTCGCTCCGCCGCCGAGCATTGCAGCAAGTCGGTGCCGTGGAACTCCAGCCGCTTGGCGCTGACCCGGCCTTCGGGCGCGGTCAGTCCGAGGATGGCCCGGCCGGTCTGTGATTTGCCCGAGCCCGACTCGCCGACGATGCCCAGCCGTTCCCGACCAAGCGTGAACGACACGCCGCGCACCGCTTCGGTCCAGCCGCCGTCGCGGCTGGGAAAGGCCACGCGCAGGTCGTCGACGACGAGCACCGGTTGCGCTGGCGGCGGCGCAGACTTGAGCGTCGGCTCGACCCGGTCCGCGGCGGTGGCTGCGGGCGGCTCGGGCATGGCGGGGGGCCATGCCACCGGCGGCGCCGCCGGTGCATCGGCGACTGCCGGGGTGGCGGCCTCGGGTGCCGAGCCCGCAACCGGCCCGCTCGCAGTCTGTTCTGGCTCTGGCGTGGGGCCATCCGGTGTTGTCGCCGCGCTGTCGGCGACGGCACCGTGCAGCAGCCCGTCGGGATCGGCCGCGCCGGCTTTCTTGGCAAGCGCCCTGTCGATGATGCTCATCGGCGGCCTCCGGGTTCGCGCACGGTCCCGTCCAGCACGCAGGCGCCCGATGGCTGCTCGAATCGACCGCAGGTTGACACAGGATGCCTCACTGGATTACCTTCGTGCCGCGCACTGCGGTGCGAGCTTGCTTGGGGCGGCCCGGCGCGGCGCTCATTTCACCGCCTTCGGATCGAGCGCATCACGCAGACCATCGCCGAGCAGGTTGAACGCCAGCGAGACCAGGAAAATCGCCGCGCCAGGTGCGGCGGCGACCCACCACTGGTCGAGCACGTACAGGCGGCCATTGGCGATCAGGGCGCCCCATTCGGGCATCGGGGGTTGCGCGCCCAGGCCCAGGAAACCCAGCCCGGCGGCGGTCAGGATGATGCCGGCCATGTCCAGCGTGACGCGCACGATGACCGACGACAGGCACAGCGGCATGATGTGTCGCAGCACGATGCGCCACGGTGACGCGCCGATCAGCTTGACCGCCGAGATGTAGTCGGCCTGGCGGATGGTCAGCGTCTCGGCGCGGGCGATGCGCGCATACGGCGGCCACGACGTGATGGCAATCGCGATCACCGCATTGCCGATACCCGGCCCGAGCGCGGCGACAAACGCCAGCGCCAGGATCAGCCGTGGAAAGGCCAGGAAGATGTCGGTGATCCGCATCAAGGCGGCATCCAGCCAGCCACCGGCATAACCGGCCACCGTGCCCACCACCAGCCCGATCGGCGCAGCCAGCACCGCCACCAGCGCCACCACATACAGCGTGATGCGCGAGCCATGGATGATGCGCGACAGGATGTCGCGGCCCTGGTCGTCGGTGCCGAACCAATGGGCACCGGATGGCGGCAGCAGGCGGGTCGTTCGCAGGTCGCCGATATAGGGTGAGTACGGCGACAGCTGGTTGGCAAAGATCGCCATCAGCACCAGCAGCACGACGATGGCAAGACCCAGCATCGCGAGCCGGTTGCGGGCAAATGTGCGCCAGGCGCCATAGGCGCGCCCGAACGAAGCCTGCCGGCGCGATTGCGGGCGCTCGGACATCAGCCAGTCGTGCAGGCTTTCCTTGCGAGGCGCGGTGACAGGGCTGTTCATCGGGTAACGGTGCGCGGGTCGAGCAGCTTGTAGAGCAGGTCCGACAACAGGTTCAGGCCAATGAAGACGGAGCCCACGACGATGGTGCCGCCGAGCACTGCGTTCATGTCGGCGTTCTGCAGCGAATTGGTGATGTACAGACCCAGGCCGGGCCAGGCGAACACGGTCTCCGTCAGCACCGAGCCCTCGAGCAGGCCGGCATAGGAAAGCGCCACCACGGTCACCAGCGGCACCATCGCGTTGCGCAAGGCGTGGCGCCAGATGATGCGTGCTTCCGACAGGCCCTTGGCGCGTGCCGCCACCACGTATTCCTGCGCCAGTTCATTGAGCATGAACGAGCGCGTCATGCGGCTGATGTAGGCCAGCGAAAAATACCCGAGCAAACCGGCCGGCAGGATCAGGTGCGACAGTACATTGCGAAACGCGTCCCACTGGCCCTGGCGCGCGGTGTCGAGCAACAGGAAACCGGACTGCAGCGTGACCGAGTATTCATAGCTCACGTCGATCCGGCCGGGCCCTGCAACCCAGTCGAGCTTGGCGTAGAACAACACCAGCCCCATCAGACCGAGCCAGAAGATCGGCACGGAATAGCCGACCAGGCCCATCACCCGCACCAGCTGATCGACCAGGCCGCCGCGCCGCACGGCCGCCCACACGCCCAGCGGAATACCCAGTCCGGCACCGATCAGGATACCGAGCGTGGCCAGTTCGATGGTGGCGGGAAAAGTGCGTTTGATGTCGGTCATCACCGGGTTGGAGGTCAGTACCGAGGTGCCGAAATCGCCTTGCGCGACCTTTTTGAGGTAAATGCCGAACTGCGTGTAGAGCGGCTTGTTCAGGCCCAGTTCCTCACGCACCCGCTGAACCACATGTTCCGGCGCCCGGTCGCCGACGATGGCCAGCACCGGGTCGACCGGCATCACCCGTCCGATGAAAAAGGTGACCGCGAGCAGTCCCAGGTAGGTCAGCAGGATGACCCCCAGGAAATTCACGCCGCTCCTGGCGGCCTTTGCCAAGCGGCGCCCGACCGGTCGGGCGGGCGGCGACGGGAATTCAGCGGTCACACGGGAGCCGACGCCGCAAGACTATTTGCTCACCCGGAACATGTAGGTCGTGTCCGAAGTGGGGCCCAGCTTGAGGCCTTGCACGTCGTTGCGCATCGCCGCCACCTCGGTCTGCTGGTACAGCATCACGAACGGGCTGGTCTTGCGGAACTCGGCCTGGATTTCCTCGTACATGGTC
Organism: uncultured Rhodoferax sp.; assembly: GCA_964558425.1. Lineage (GTDB taxonomy): Bacteria > Pseudomonadota > Gammaproteobacteria > Burkholderiales > Burkholderiaceae_C > CAISIP01. Next base: position 40,247 of record CAZLDV010000011.1, read on the forward strand.
TTGCGCTTGTTGGCGTCCCGTTCCAGCACGGCGGCGTCCGTCTGCTTGGTCATTTCGGGAATATTCCAGGCATTGCGCCAGGCCAGCGGCTTGGACTTGGCGTCGTCCGAGTTGTCGGGGTTGCGCGCAAACGTGTCGGCATTGGAATGCGGGTCCCAGTAGTCGGCGCCCCACTGACCGATATACAGCTCATGCTGGCGCGCGCGGTATTTGGTCAGCGTCTGCTTGCCGTCGCCCGGAAGAATCTCCATCTCGATGCCGGCGCGCTTGAGCGTCTGCTGGATCGCTTCGGTGATGCCTTGCACCGGTTGGGCGGTGCGCATGTCGATCGTGACCTTGAAGCCGTTCGGATAGCCCGCCTTGGCCAGCAGCGCCTTGGCCTTGTCGACGTCGAGCTTGTACGGATTCACGGTGCTTGCGCCGAGCAGGCCGATCGGCAGAAAGTTCTGGTGCACGACGCCGATGTCCTTGATCAGCGTGGCGCCGATGGCGTTGTAGTCGACCAGCCACTTGAACGCCTCGCGCACCTCGGGCTTGGCCAGGATCGGATTCTTCTGGTTCAGGCTGACGTAATACACCGTGCCCTTGGGGGTCGACGTGGTCTTGACTTCCTTGTTGCCGGCCATGGCGGACAGGTCTTGCGGAGTCAGGTTGCGCGCGACGTCGGCGTCGCCCTTCTCCAGCATCAGGCGCTGGGTCGCCGACTCCTTGATGTGCCGGTAGATGACGCGCGCCAGCTTGGCCTTGGTACCGTAGTAGTTGTCGTTGCGCTCCAGCGCAATGACCTCGTTGGCGCGCCATTCGCGCAGCTTCATCGGGCCGGAGCCGGCATAGTTGGTCTTGAGCCAGCCGTAACCCATGTCGCCGTTGACCTCCTTGGACATCAGCAGCTTCTTGTCGACGATGGCGGCGATGTTGGCGGTCAGGCAGTTGTAGACGAAGGTTGGCGCATAGGGCTTGTCGACTTCCATCGTCAGCGACAGCGGACCGGTCTGCTTGATCTTGTCCTTGACGTTGTCCTTGCTCAGGCCGAACTGGGTCAGGATGAAGGCCGGTGTCTTGTCGAGCAACACAGCGCGCTGGAGCGAATACACCACGTCCTCGGCGCTGAGCGGGTTGCCCGAGGCGAACTTGACACCGGGGCGCAAATCGAAGGTATAGGTCTTGCCGTCCGCCGACACCGACCATTTGGTGGCGATATCGGCCACGAGTCTGGACGGGTCATTCACGTCGATTCGCAGCAGGCGGTCATAGGTGTTGCCCATGATCTCGCCGGCCGAGATCTCGAACGACTCGCCCGGGTCCATCGTGATGATGTCGTCGATGGCCCAGGTCACGACCAGCGTGTCCTTGGGTGTGGCGGCCAGCACGGTGGCGGGTAACGCACATGCCGCGGCAACTGCCAGGGCTGCCGCTGAGCGAACGAGAATGGATTTCACGGAAAACTCCTTCGGAGAAATGGGACCGGAGACAGGACCGGGGATGTTAGCGCAGGCTGTCAGGTCATCAGACAGCGTTTGCGCTCCTGTGACACACATCAAGCGGAACCGCCACACCGGTTGCTCCGGTTCGAGGCTGGGATTCTGGCCGTGCGATCGTGTATCCGCCATCGGGGTTTACCAGTGGGCACCAGTGGAACAGGCCGCCCTGGCGGACCTATGGCGGCCAAGTGCACCTGCCAGGCTGTCGGCGTCAGCGCTGGCGCCAGCGCACGAACCAACGTGCCAGACGGTCCACCAACAATGGCTGCGCCGGGCCCGCGCCGGTTGCTGGGGGGTGCGCCGCGGCGGCCAGGTCGATCTCGCCGCCGCCCGGTCGGTACAGCTGCGCAAACATCTCCAGCACCCGGCCCTTCACCATGCCGCGCAGCGGGATATGGGCCATCATGCCGTAGGTGGCTGCTTCGCCCTGGTTGGCCAGGGCCGGATCGGCCTTGACCACAGCCACCGCGGCGCGCAGGTCGCGCAGATAGTCGTCCACAACGGCCAGGTGTTGTGCCGTGATCATCGCGTGCAGGCCGTCGGGCCTTTGCAGCCGGTTGATCTGCCAGCCGCGGTGCTCCATCTGGTCGCCGACGGCGAAGATGTTGACCGACTTGTCGCGCGCGCCATAGGCCAGCAGCGGTCCGCAGGGGTCGCCGAGCAGCTGCAGCTCCGGCATCGCTTTGACGCCGTCGTGCATGCGCACGAACGCCTGCTGGGTGCGCGCGGCCAGATCGCGGTAACCCGCCTCGCCGAAATACTGCAGCGCGGCCCAGGCTGCTGCATACGCGCCTCCGGGCCGCGTGCCCAGCAGTGCCGGCGACGCGAACACGCCACCGGGCCAGTCGACATGCACGAACATCTGGTGCTTGAGGATCGCCATGTCGCGGTAGGTGATGGTCGAGACACCCTTGGACGCATAGCCGTACTTGTGCAGGTCGGCCGAGATCGAGGTCACGCCCGGCACCCGGTAGTCCCAATGCGGCACGGCGACGCCATTCATCTCCATGAACGGCAGGATGAATCCGCCCACGCAGGCATCGACATGCAAGGGCACACCGCGCCGCAGCGCGATTGCCGCCATGGCTGCCACCGGATCGATGGTCCCGTGCGGGTAATCCGGCGCCGAGGCGAGCACCATCACCGTGTTGCGGTTGATCAGCCGGTCCAGTCGTGACACGTCGGCGCGCAGTTGCGCGTCCGGCTCCAGCCAGCGGATGCGCACGCCGAAATAGTCGGATGCCTTGATCCAGGCCACATGCGCGCTGCGTGGCAAGACCATCTCCGGATGGCGCACGCGCCGCGTCGCGCGGGCCATGTCGCGGTAGGTCTTGACCGCCAGCAGGCAACTCTCGGTACCGCCGGAGGTGACCACGCCGCACACCCCGGGCGTGCCATGGTGCAGCGCGGCGGTGCTGGCGATGATGTCGTTCTCGAACCGCTTCAGGCTCTTGAAGGCGGTCGGATTGAGGCCGTTGGCGCAGGCGAACTGCTGGTACGCCTGGCCCTGGAACGCGTGGTAGTCCTCGTCCAGGTAATACACCAGGCTCCACAGGCGACCCGCCTTGTAGGCGGGGTCATCGCCACCCATCTGCGCCATCTGCGCCAGGATCTCCTGCGGGTCGCGTCCGTGCGCGGGAAGGGTGTGCGTCATGGTGGCGTGGCCCCGGTCGCGCCGGCAAAGCCCTTGCGCAAGCGGTGCGCCAGCAGTGCCGCCAGCATGCAGGCCAGCGCCGCGGCCGCCGCGATCGCCGACAAGGCCATGTCGAAGCTGCCGGTGGCAGCGACGATGGCGCCCGGTACCATCGATCCGACCACCCCCCCGACGATCAGGCTGGTGCCGTTGTAGGTGCCGGTGGCCGCCCCGACGTCGACGTCGCCGGCCAGTTGCTGGATGGTGGCGTGTTCCTGCGCCTGAAACGCACTCTGGCAGAACACCGCCAGCGCGAACAACGCGACCATCGGCACCAGCGACTGCGACGGAATCGCGAACACCAGCGCCATGGCCGCGCCGGCAAAGCCGACACTCGCCAGCAGCACGCGCCGTTGCAGCCGGTCGCCGAGCCAGGCGATGGCCAGCGTGCCGACCACGCCGGCGCCGAACACGATGCTCAGCGGCCAACCGAGCGCGGCGAAGTCGATGCCCTTGGCGCGCACGAAATAGCTCGGCAGCCAGCCCAGGATGCCGAAGCCGCAAAACGCGTTGAGCACGCCGATGGCCACATACAGCCAGTAGTCGGGCTTGCGGCGATAGGCCCGTGGCGTGTGCGCCAGCAGTTCAGGCCCGGGCTTGGTGTGGTGCACGAACAGCAACACCAGCGGCAGCGAAATCACCAGGCCTGCGGCGCCGATCAGCACGAAGGCATTGCGCCAGCCCCAGGCGGCAATGATCGGCACCGTGATCAACGCGCCGCCGGCGGTGGCCACGATGATGCCGACGTTCCAGATCGCGTTGGCGCGTGCCCGTACCTGTTGCGGAAACTGGCGCGCGGTGATCACGCCCATCATCGGCACATGCACCGATTCGGCCAGACCCAGCAGCAGGCGCAAGCCGATCAGCATGACCAGCGAGCCACCCAGTGGCCCCATGGCGATGCTGACGCAGGAAAAGCCGATGATCACCAGCACCAGGCTGCGTTTGGCGCCGAACCGCTCGGCCGCCCCGGACAGCAGCAGTTGCGCCAGGCCGTAGGTCAGGAAAAATGCGCCCAGCAGGTATTGGCCATATTCGCCGACCTGGCGGTCGCTCCAGCGCAGTTCCTGGGCCATGCGCGGCAACGCGAACGCCATCACATTGCGATCGAGGTAATGCACGATGAAGGTCACCGCGAAGATCAGCGGTATGTGCCAGGGCAGTCGGGTCGAAGAGGGGGCGTGCATGGGGTCGGGCATGTCCATCCCATGCCAGGGCAGAGCATATCGCTTTGACCGCGACGCAGGAACCTGCGCGGCGGTGGATCACTGCGGCGGCCGCGCGATCCTCCCCTGGCAACGGCAGCCGTGCCAGGCCTGGGCCTGCGGACCAAAGACTCGGCGTTCCGCATGCGGGATAACCCAGCCGCCCCACGGCGCGTCGGCAGTCTGCCAAAATGGCCCTTTGCCTCAACGGAGAGTCCCATGCCCGGTTTGTTGCCCCATGTCGATCCCAATGGTCTGCTTGAATATTCGGTGGTCTACACCGATCGCTCCATCAACCACATGTCCGGCAGTTTCCAGCGCGTCATGCAGGACATCGCGGGCATTCTCAAGCAGGTCTACCACGCGCACAGCGCGGTGATCGTGCCGGGCAGCGGCACCTTCGGCATGGAGGCGGTGGCACGCCAGTTTGCGCACGACCAGAAGGTGCTGGTGATCCGCAATGGCTGGTTCAGCTACCGCTGGAGCCAGATTTTCGACATGGGCAAGATTCCGTCGGAGGAGATCGTGCTCAAGGCGCAGCGCCAGGGCACGGGCCCGCAGGCGCCGTTCGCGCCGGCGACTATCGACACGGTCGTGGCCCGGATCCTGGCCGACAAGCCGGCGCTGGTGTTTGCGCCGCATGTGGAAACCGCCAGCGGCATGATCCTGCCCGATGACTATCTGCGCGCCGTGGCCGACGCGGTGCATGCGGTGGGCGGCTTGTTCGTGCTCGACTGCATCGCATCGGGAACGATCTGGGTCGACATGCAGGCCTGCGGCATCGATGTGCTGATCAGCGCGCCGCAAAAGGGCTGGAGCAGCTCACCGTGCTGCGCGATGGTCATGCTCAGCGCAGCGGCGCGCCAGCGCATCGACGCGACCACCAGCAGCAGTTTTGCCTGTGACCTGCGCAAGTGGCTGCAGATCATGGAAGCGTATGAAGCTGGCGGCCACGCCTACCACGCGACCATGCCGACCGACGCCTTGACCCGGTTGCGCGACACGATGCTGGAAACCCGGGCGTATGGTTTCCAGCGGGTGCATGCCGAACAGCAGGCCTTGGGCGACGCGGTACGCGCGCTGCTGGTCGAACATGGGTTTCCCAGTGTCGCGGCCGAAGGTTTCCAGGCGCCGGGCGTGGTGGTCAGCTATACCGACGATGCCGGCATCCAGTCGGGCAAGAAATTCCTCGGCCTGGGGCTGCAGACCGCCGCCGGGGTGCCGCTGCAGTGTGACGAAGGTGCTGATTTCCAGACCTTTCGCATCGGCTTGTTCGGTCTCGAGAAATTGCACAACATCGAGCGCACGGTCGGACACCTCCGGACGGCGCTCGACAGGCTCAAGCCCGCGCATGCCCACACGGTGGAACCGGCGCTGCAGTCCTGAGCCTGGCGCCATGATGATTGCGACCCAGGGTCCGGGCTGAAGGCCTGCGATGGAATCCGCGCTGACACTGGCATCGCTGCCGCTGTTTCCACTGGGTTCGGTGTTGTTCCCGGGCGGCATGCTGCCGCTGCGCATCTTCGAAGTCCGCTACCTGGACATGATCGGCAAATGCCACCGGCATGGCGCACCGTTCGGCGTCGTCGCCTTGACCCGGGGTTCCGAGGTGCAACACGCGCCATCGGCCGACCCCAGCGGCGAGGCGCATGCGCAGGAGGGGTTCCATGCCGTGGGAACGCTGGCCCGGATCACCAGCCTGAGCCGGCCGCAACCCGGTCTGATGGAGATTCGCTGCGAAGGCTTGCAGCGTTTTGCGGTCATGCGGCAGGAAAAGCTCAAGCACGGCCTGTGGATCGGCGATGTCCGGCAACTGCCCGACGATCTGCCGATCACGGTGCCGCCCGATCTGCAGCCGGTCGCCCGGGCATTGGGCAATCTGATCGACCAGCTGCAACAACGGGGCGTGCCGCGCTCGGAGTTGCCGATGCACGAGCCGTTTGCGTTGCACGATTGCGGCTGGGTCGCCAACCGCTGGTGCGAGTTGCTGGGCCTGCCGCTGGAACTGCAGCAACGGCTGATGGCGCTGGACAATCCGCTGGTGCGGCTGGAGCTGGTCGGCGATATCCTGCAACGCCAGGGAATCGGCGGCTGACGCTGGCGCCGGTGCGCACGCGGCAACGCCGATAATCGGGGGTTTTGGGCTCCTTCCCCCCGCGCCTGCGCCGTGTGAACAGGCCGCAACCCGATTCTGGTCGTGCCGCTGTCCATTCCCAACGTCTTCGCCGCCGTTTCTTTGCACCATCCCACCCGGGCGCGGCCGGCGCGTGTGGAGGTGCGCCTTGCTTGAACTGCGCGCCATCCGCTGCGAGCGGGGCGGCCGCACGCTCTTCGATGGCGTGCACTGCCAGGTGCCGCCCGGTCATGTGTTGCGGGTGCGGGGCGCCAATGGCGCCGGCAAGACCAGCCTGTTGCGCATGGTGTGTGGCCTGCTGCCTGCCGCCGACGGCCAGATTCTGTGGCACGGCGAACCGATCCGGGATCTGGCCGAGCAGTTTGGCCGCGCCCAGGTCTACATCGGTCATGCCGCCGCGCTCAAGGATGATCTGAGCGCGCTGGAGAATCTGCAGGCGGCGTGCCTGCTGGGTGGTTTGCGCGTTTCGCCGCTCCAGGCGGCCGAGGCCTTGACCGCGGCCGGGCTGCCGGGGCGCCAGCGCACGCCCACACGCCAGCTGTCGCAAGGCCAGCGGCGCCGGGTCGCGCTGGCGCGGCTGGTCGTCGCCCGGCAGACGCCGCTGTGGGTGCTCGACGAACCTTTCAACACGCTCGATACAGCTGCCACTGCCTGGCTCTGCCGCTTGCTGCAGGCCCATCTGGAGCGTGACGGCGTGGTGGTGCTCACCAGCCACCAGGACCTGGCGCTCGATGCGATGGTCGACCGAACGATTGCGCTCGATCTGTGACTGCGCCGCCCACCATGCAGGATGCTTCCGTGAGTCCGGCGCCGCCGTCGGCCAGCCTGTTCGAGGCGATGCGCTGCATCGTCGTGCGCGACTTGCGCCTGGCACTGCGCCGGCGTGCCGATCCGCTCAGCGTATTGGTGTTTTTCGTATTGGTGGCCAGCCTGTTTCCGCTCGGTGTCGGGCCCGATCCGGCCTTGTTGCGCACCATGGGGCCGGGGGTGGTGTTTGTCGCCGCCTTGCTGGCGGCCATGCTGTCGCTGGGACGCATGTTCGCCGATGACTACCAGGATGGCACGCTGGAGCAGTTGCTGCTGGCCTGTTGTCCGCTGCCGCTGCTGGTGGCAGCCAAGATCACCGCGCACTGGGTCTGCTCCGGATTGCTGCTGGCCCTGGTGTCGCCGCTGCTGGCCCTGCAGTTCGACCTGGGTTGGCCGGCCACCGGCGTGTTGTTCCTGGCCTTGCTGGTGGTCTCGCCGCTGCTCAGCCTGATCGGAGCGGTCGGCGCCGCCTTGACGGTCGGCGTGCGGGGGGCAGCGGTGCTGATGCCGCTGCTGATACTGCCTTTGTGCGTGCCGGCGCTGATTTTTGGAACGGCCGCCGTCGAAGCGAGTCGTATGGGCATGGATGTCATCGGGCATTTTTCGTTGCTGGGGGCTTTTCTGGTGCTCGCGCTGGTCGGTGCGCCCTGGGCCACGGCCACTGCCTTGCGGATTGCACTGGAATGACAGCCAGACACCCGTCCCGATTACCCCAGCGCGTGTCGCAGCCATGGCGGGTAGGGTAAATTCAAGGGTTGTCCTGATCGCGCATGGCTGATAAACATATCAACTGGTTCAAATACGCTGCCCCGCAGACTTTTTATCTGCTGGCCGGACGGATCGTCCCCTGGTTGTCCATTGCTGCGGTACTGTTCACGCTGGTCGGCCTGTACCTGGGCTTGTGGGTGGCGCCCACCGATGCGCAGCAAGGCGATGCGTACCGGGTGATCTTCATCCATGTGCCGGCGGCGTGGATGTCCATGGTCGTGTATCTGGCGATGGCGTTCTGGGCGGCGGTCGGCCTGATCTTCAATTCGCGTCTGTCCGCGATGCTGGCCAATGCGCTGGCGCCGACCGGCGCCTGGATGACCTTTCTGGCCTTGTGGACGGGCGCCTTGTGGGGCAAACCGACCTGGGGCGCCTGGTGGGTATGGGACGCCCGGTTGACCTCGGAGCTGGTGTTGCTGTTCCTGTATGTCGGTTACATGGCGCTGCATGCGGCGATCGACGACGCACGCCGCGCCGACCGCTCGGCCGCTTTGCTGGCCATCGTCGGGGTCGTCAACGTGCCGATCATCTATTTTTCGGTGCAATGGTGGAACACCTTGCACCAGGGCGCATCGGTCAGCCTGACCCAGGCGCCGAGCATGGCGCCGCCGATGCTGATCGGCATGCTGGTGATGAGCCTGGCGTTCTGGATGTACTGCATCGCCGTGGCGCTGGTGCGGGTGCGCACCATCATCCTGGAGCGTGAACGGCACACCGCCTGGGTGCGCAGGGCGCTGGTGGTCGCATGAAGGGAACACTATGAACTGGGCCGGCTGGTCTGATTTTGTCGCCATGGGCGGTTATGGCATGTATGTCTGGGGATCGTTTGCGATGTGTGCACTGGTGGTCGTGATGGAACTGGGCCTGCTGACGGCGCGCCGGCGTGCCGCCTTGCGGCCCGATGACCTGGGCGCGGCCGATCAGGGTGGAGTCGGCGCATGAAGCCCCGCACCAAACGCGCAGTGGCGGTGGTGGTGGCGCTGGTGGCGCTGGGCGTGGCCAGCGCGCTGGTGCTGCGCGCATTCCAGAGCAATCTGGTGTTTTTCTTCAGCCCGAGCCAGATCATGGCCAACGAGGCGCCGCACGAACGCAGTTTCCGGGTCGGGGGTCTGGTCGAGCCTGGCAGCATCGAACGCGATCCGCAAGGCCTGACCATCCGCTTCAAGGTCACCGACATGGCGCACGCGATTCCGGTCAGCTACACCGGCTTGTTGCCCGATCTGTTCAAGGAAGGCAAAGGCGTCGTGGCCGAAGGCAAGCTGGGCTCTGACGGTGTGTTCCGCGCCAACCAGGTGCTGGCCAAGCACGACGAGAACTACATGCCGCCCGAAGCGGCCCAGGCGCTCAAGAACGCCGCCAGCCACAAGGAGCAGGCCACCGCGACGCTGGAGATGCCGCCGGCCGGAGGGTCCCGGCCATGATCTACGAACTGGGGCACATGGCGCTGATTCTGGCGCTGGCCATGGCGCTGGCGCAAAGCGTGTTGCCGCTGATCGGCGCCCAGACCGGCAATGCGGCCTGGATGGGTCTGGCCCGTCCTTCGGCACGAGGCCAGTTCGTGTTCATGCTGATGGCCTATGCCAGCCTGACCTACGCCTTCGTCAGCAACGACTTCACGGTGGCGCTGGCGGCCAACCATTCCAATTCCACGTTGCCGCTGCATTACCGCATCACCGCGGTCTGGGGCAACCACGAAGGCTCGATCCTGCTGTGGTCGATGATCCTGTCCGGCTGGACGCTGGCCGTGTCGTTGTTTTCGCGCCAGCTCGACGAGCGTCTGGTGGCGCGGGTGCTGGGCGTGATGGGATTGATCAGCTGCGGCTTCATCCTGTTCACCTTGTTCACCTCCAACCCGTTCGAGCGCATGTTCCCGCCACCCCCGGACGGCCGTGACCTCAATCCGCTGCTGCAGGACCCGGGCATGGTGATCCACCCGCCGATGTTGTACATGGGCTATGTCGGCTTTGTCGTCGCATTTGCATTTGCGGTGTCGGCGTTGCTGTCGGGCCGGCTCGACGCCGCCTGGGCCCGCTGGTCGCGCCCCTGGACCACGGTGGCCTGGTGTTTCCTCACCTGTGGCATCGCGCTGGGCAGTTTCTGGGCCTACTACGAGCTCGGCTGGGGTGGCTGGTGGTTCTGGGATCCGGTCGAGAACGCGTCCTTCATGCCCTGGCTGGTCGGTACCGCGCTGATCCACTCGCTGGCGGTCACCGAAAAGCGGGGTGGCTTCAAGATGTGGACTGCGCTGCTGGCGATCCTGACGTTTTCGCTGTCGCTGCTGGGTACCTTCATCGTGCGCTCGGGTGTGCTCAGTTCGGTCCACGCGTTCGCCACCGATCCGGCGCGCGGCATCTTCATCCTGGGATTCCTGGCGCTGGTGATCGGCGGCTCGCTGGCATTGTTCGCCTGGCGTGCGCCCCGCGTCGGCCTGGGCGGCAGTTTCGAGCCGATCTCGCGCGAATCGATGCTGCTGGCGAACAACGTGCTGCTGCTGGTGGCTGCGGCGGCGGTGTTGCTGGGCACCCTGTATCCGCTGGTGATCGATGCGCTGGGCATGGGCAAGTTGTCGGTCGGCCCGCCGTATTTCGACACCGTGTTCGTGCCCTTGATGACGCCGGCGCTGTTCCTGATGGGTATCGGCCCGATCGCGCGCTGGCGCCAGGCCAGCGTGCCCGATCTGGCCTACCGCCTGCGCTGGGCGTTTGGCGTCAGCGTGGTCAGCGCGATCGTGGCGTTTTTCGCATTGGGCAAGTGGACGCCGATGATCGGCCTGGGGCTGGTCCTGGCTGCCTGGATTGCCAGCACCGCCGTGCTGGCCCTGGTGGCGCGATTGCAGGAGAACAAATCGCCCAGCTGGATGCGGCGCCTTGCTGCCCAGCCGGGGAGCTTCTACGGCATGGTGCTGGCGCATTTCGGCGTTGCGGTGTTCGTCGTCGGCGTTACGGTCGTCAGTGGTTTTCAAAGCGAAATCGATGTGCGCATGGAGCCGGGTGACACCGCCAGCGTGGCCGGTTACCAGGTGCGGCTGGACAAGGTCGAGGACATCACCGGCCCCAATTACGAGGCCTCGCGTGCCACCTTGACCGTGACCCGCAACGGCAAATTTGTGGCCACCGTCACGCCGGACCGCCGCGTCTACAACGTCAGTCGCCAGCCGATGACCGAGGTGGCGATCGACCGCGGCCTGTTGCGCGACGTGTATATCGCGCTCGGCGACCCGGTCAGCGCCACCGCCTGGAGCGTGCGCCTGCACCACAAGCCGTTTGTCAACTGGATCTGGCTCGGTTGTGTGCTGATGGCGCTCGGTGGCTTGCTGGCCGTGCTGGATCGCCGTTACCGCAAGGTCCGTATCCATGCCAGCCAGCGCACCCGGCCCAGCGCAACCGAGGATCGCGCGCCGGCCGGTGCGGTGGGCGTGGCACGCAGCGGGCATGCGCATCCATGAAGAAGTTCCTCATTCCCCTGGTCCTGTTCCTGGTGCTGGTCGGATTCCTGGCGGTCGGATTGGGCCTCAATCCGCGCGAGGTGCCGTCGCCGCTGATCAACAAGCCGGCGCCGGCGTTCAGCCTGCCGCTGCTCGACGCACCCGACCAGAACCTGTCGGCACACGATTTGCGCGGCAAGGTCTGGCTGCTCAACGTGTGGGCCTCCTGGTGTGTCGCCTGCCGCATCGAACATCCTCTGATGGTCGAATTCTCCAAGATGGGTGTGGTGCCGATCTACGGACTCAATTACAAGGACAAGCCGGAAGATGCCAGGGGTTGGCTGGACAAGTTCGGCAATCCCTATACCCGGTCCCTGTCCGATCGCGCAGGCCTGGTCGGGATCGATTTCGGCGTCTACGGCGTACCGGAGACCTTTGTCATCGACAAGGAGGGCGTCATCCGCTACAAGCAGATCGGACCGATCACCCCCGAGGTGCTGCGTGACGAGATCATTCCGCTGGTGAGAAAACTCGGTGCCTGATGCCTTGTCGATCCTGAGCGCCCCCAGCCCTGGCTCCGCCAGGCCCCCCGAGGGGGTGCAAGAAAACTTGGGGGCGGCCCGGCGTTTTCTTGTGAGCCGGCGTCTGTTGGCCCTCGTGCTTGTCGTGCTGCTGCCCGCGCTGGTGTTGCTGGCCCATGCCAAGGAAGCGCGGCCTGCTTCGGACAACCCGGAGCTGGAGGCGCGTGTGCTGGCGATCGCGCAAGAGCTGCGCTGCCTGGTGTGCCAGAACGAAACCATTGCCGCCTCGCATGCCGACCTGGCGGTGGACCTGCGCCAGCAGATCCGGCTCAAGCTGCAGGCCGGCCAGTCGAAGCAGCAGATCGTCGGTTTCATGGTCGATCGGTATGGCGAATTCGTGCTGTACCGCCCACCCCTGGAGGCCCGCACCGCATTGTTGTGGCTCGGTCCGTTTGCGCTGCTGGTGGTTGCGCTGCTGACGCTGGCGATCCATGTCCGGCGCCGCCGGCGCGCCGCGCTGGCGGCGCAGTGGAGCGAGGCACAGGCACTGCGCGCACGCGCCTTGTTCGACGACGCACCCGGACAATCCTGATGAGAGCGGCATTTTTCCTATGATCATGTTCCTGGTGGTTGCGGTGGGCCTGATAGCGCTGGCTCTGGCGATGGTGTTGCCACCCTTGTTGCGACGCCGGCCCGCCGGGGTGGTCGCGGGCGCGCCGAACGATGCGGCACGCGCCAACGTGCAGGTGCTGCGCGAGCAACTCGCGGCGCTCGACGCCGAACGCGCGGCAGGCGCCGTGGACGACGCACAGTATCGGCAGGCCCGCACCGAGATCGAGCGTCGCGCGCTGGAAGAAGACCAGCAGGTGGAAGCCGTGCCCGTGGTTGCGCAGCGCTCGGTCAAGACGGCGCTGGTCATGGGCCTGGTCATTCCGGTGTTTGCGGTGCTGGTCTACGCCGCTCTGGGGCAGCCACAGGCGGTCGAACCGCAGGTCGCCGGCAATGCACCGGGTGAAGTCACGCTGCCACAGATCGAGGCCATGGTCGACGGACTGGCCAAGCGGCTCGAGAACCAGACGGCCCCGCAGGAAGGCGATCTGCAGGCCTGGACCATGCTGGCCAAATCCTATGCGGTGATGCAGCGTTATCCGCAGGCCAGCAAGGCGTATGCCCGGGCCCGGGCCTTGTCGCCGGACAACGCGCAGCTGCTGGTCGATCATGCCGACGTGCTGGCGATGATGCAGGGCCAGAGTATCGAAGGTGAGCCCGGACGACTCGTCATGCGTGCGCTGCAACTCGACCCCGACAACCTGAAGGCGCTGACCATGGCCGGCAGCTGGGCATTCGAGCGGCGTGACTATGCCGGCGCCGTCAAATTCTGGAGCCGGGCGCAAACCCTGGCGCCGGCCGACAGCGCATTCGCCACCAGCCTGGCCAGCGGTCTGGAGCAGGCGCGCGCGGCAGCCGCGCAAGGCAGTGTGCCGCTGGCATCCGCCGACGCCGCACCACCGGCCCGGAGCGGGACGGCGGCGGGCAAGGACGCAAAGCCGGTCGCGGCTGTGGTGGCCCATGTCAGCGGCGAAGTGCAGGTCACCGATGTGCTGGCCAAGCGCGTGCGTCCAACCGACACCGTGTTCGTGTTTGCGCGCGCCACCGAGGGTTCGCGCATGCCGCTGGCCATCCTCAAGCGTCCGGCGGGCGACCTGCCGTTCTCGTTCACACTGGACGACAGCAGCGCCATGGGCCCGCAGTTCAGGATCTCCGGCGTCCAGCAGGTGATCGTTGGCGCGCGCATCTCGTCCACCGGCGACGCCACGCCGCGCAGCGGCGACCTGACGGGCCAGATCGGTCCGGTCAATGTCGGTTCGGGCAAGCTGGTGTTGATGATCGACAGCGTCGTGCCCTGAGCACAGCCCGGTCGACCTTCCTTCTTCGATGCGACCACCATTTCCGCCACCGCCATGCAACGGCTTCCACCGCTGAACGCATTGCGCGCTTTCGACGCCGCGGTGCGCACCGGCAGCTTCACCCGCGCCGGCGAGGCCTTGCATGTGACGCAAGGCGCGATCAGCCGGCAGATTCGCCAATTGGAAGATTGGCTGGGCAAGCCGGTGTTCGTGCGCCAGCACCAGGGTCTGGCGCTGACACCGGCCGGCAGCCTGCTGGCGCAAAGCCTGGACTCCGCCTTTGCCACCATCGGGCAGGCGGTCGAGCAGATCGGCAGCCTGGGTGCGCGCCAGCGTATCGCCGTCAACGTGCCGGAAACGTTTGCATCGCGCTGGCTGGCGCCGCGGCTCGGCGGTTTTCGCAGCCGCCATCCGGACATCGACCTGACCATCACCAACTACCCGGTGGCCAACCTGCGCGACGCCCAGCAATACGATTGCCTGGTGATGTTCCTCGACCAGCCCTGGAGCAAGGGGGCCTGTCGCCTGCTGCGCCAGGAGCAGTACGTGGCCGTGGCCAGCCCGGAACTCTGGCAGGACGGTCTGCCGCCGCGGCTGGAGTCGGCCACCTTGCTGCATGTCATGGCCGACAACAACCGGCGTCTGCCGCTGTGGGAGAACTGGCTGGCCTCGCTGGGTCTGCCGCACATCGACGCCCGTCCGGGCATCGCGTTTTCGACCATGGACCAGGCCATCAACGCCGCCGTCTCCGGCGCGGGGGTCGCCGTGGTCGATGCGCCGATGGTGGCGCGCGAACTGGCCGAGCAGCGGCTGCGCCGGCTCGACAGCCATGAACTCACCGCCCGCCACGGCTACTGGTTCATCGAACCGCTGCCGCCCGGACAGCGCACACCGGCGCACAGCGCGGTGGTGGCCTTGTTCCAGGCCTGGTTGCTGGAGTCGAGCCAGGCGACGGGGGGTTCCGGGGTCTGAACGTCACGCGCCGTCTGCGCCGCCTCGCAGCGTGCGCGCAGCACGCCCAGGCTGGCGGTCATCCTGGGTCGTGCCCGGGTGTGTCCTCCTCCATCTGCAGGCGCCAGCGCCCTTGGCAGCGCTCCAGCCGCAAACGTCGGTGACGCACCAGATACACCACGCCCACCAGCGCCGCGAGAATGCCCGCCGCGGCACCGACACCCATGGCCCAGCGCGGGCCCCAGCGGTCGGCGATCCAGCCCACCAGCGGCGCTCCGATCGGTGTTCCACCCATCAGGATGGCCAGCCGGATGGCCGTCACGCGTCCGCGCATTTCCGGCGCGCTGGCCAGCTGGGCCAGGCTGGCGCTGGAATTGGTGAAGGTCATGGACGAAATGCCGACGATCACCAGCGATGCGGCGAACCAGGTCGGATTCGGCATGCAGGCGGCCAGCGCGCAACCCAGGCCGAATACGGCGCTGCTGGTCAGCAGCAGCGTCATGTTCGGCCT
>CAZLDV010000011.1:55748-63079 GCA_964558425.1 uncultured Rhodoferax sp.
CGCAACCCAGGCCGAATACGGCGCTGCTGGTCAGCAGCAGCGTCATGTTCGGCCTTTCGCGGCCGGCGGCCAGCAATGCGCCCGAGATCGAGCCAACCGCCATCACCGACATCAGCAAACCGTATTGCGCTGCGTCGCCGTGGAAGGTGGTCACAGACATGGTGGAAATGAACAGCGCGAAGTTCAGACCGAAGGTTCCGATCAGGAAGACCATCAGCAGCTGCGCCTGCAGGTCGGGCCGGCGCCGGATATAGCGCAGGCCTTCGATGAATGGAGAAGCGGCACGCGCCGCGCGCACGGATGCATGCAGTTGGCGCTGGCGCAGCGCATGCAACGCGCCGATCAAGGCGACGAACGACAGCGCGTTCAGCAGGAAGGCCCAACCCGATCCGACCGCGGCGATGAGCAGGCCGGCCACGGCGGGGCCCACCATGCGCGCCGCGTTGAATGACGTCGAGTTCAGCGCCACTGCATTGGACAGGTCCGCTTCGCCGACCAGGTCGACGACGAAGGTATGGCGTGCCGGGGCATCGAAGGCGCTGGTGCAGCCCAGCAGAAACGCAAATCCATAGACATGCCACAGCGCAACATGGCCGCTGACGGTCAGCACGCCCAGCACCAACGCCAGCAGCGCCTGTATCGTCTGGGTGGTGATCAGCAGGCGGCGCCGGTCGAGCCGGTCCGCCATGCTGCCGGTCCAGGGCAGCAGCAGGATGTGCGGGCCGTATTGCAGCGCCATCACGATGCCCACCGCGGTGGCGTTGTGGTCGGTGAGTTCGGTCAGCACCAGCCAATCCTGTGCGATGCGCTGCATCCAGGTGCCCACGTTCGATACCAGGGCGCCCGCCGCCCAGATGCGGTAGTTGCGGTTGCGCAGCGAGCGAAAGGTTCTTCTCATGGGTGATGGTCCAGGGCTGGGTGGTCTCGCCCCGGCGAGACTCGAAGATAGCGCATCCGCCGTCGCCGGTGTGGCGCGGGGCACGGAACCACCGGGATCGCGCGGTTCGCGCGCGCAATGCGGCTGCGCGGCCCTGCGCAAGACCCTGTTCCCGCGTGCGGCCGTCGAGCCATGCCACACTTGCCTCCCTGATCTCCAACCCCATTGACGCCCATGACGACCACTGCCTCCCTGCCTGCCACCATGCTCCAGATGGTTTCACTGGCCAGTGCCGACGGCACACTGGCCCTCTCGCTCGAACGCGTGCCGGTACCCGAACCGGCCGAGGACGAAATCCTGGTGCGCGTGCTGGCGACTCCGATCAACCCCTCCGACATCGGCATGTTGTTCGGCCCCGCCGATCTGGACAGCGTGCGTGCGAACGGCACCAGCGCCAGCCCCAAGGCAAGCTTCACGGTGCCGCCCAAGGCCCTGCCGGCGCTGGCCACGCGCCTGGGCAAGCCGTTGCCGGTGGGCAACGAGGGTGCCGGCGTGGTCGTGCGGGCCGGGGCTTCGGCGGCGGCGCAGGCGCTGCTGGGTCGGACCGTGGCGGTCATTGGTGGCGCGATGTATGCGCAATACCGCGCCGCCAAGCCCGCGCAATGCATCGTGATGCCACCGGGTACCGATCCGGTGCATGCGGCCTCCAGCTTCGTCAATCCGCTCACTTCGCTGGGCATGGTCGAGACCATGCGCGCGGAGGGCCATACCGCGCTGGTCCACACCGCGGCGGCATCCAACCTGGGCCAGATGCTCAACCGCATCTGCCTCAAGGACGGCATCGGCCTGGTGAACATCGTGCGGCGCCAGGATCAGGAAGACCTGCTGCGCCAGCAGGGCGCGGTGCATGTCTGCAACAGCAGTGCGCCAGACTTTGCCGCCAGGCTGGTGGAGGCGCTCAAGGCCACCGGTGCCACGATCGCCTTCGATGCCACCGGCGGCGGTCGGCTGGCGAGCCAGATCCTGAGCGCCATGGAGACGGCCATCACCTCCACCAGCAAGGAATTCAACCGCTACGGCTCGACCACCCACAAGCAGGTCTACCTGTACGGTGGGCTGGACCGCAGTCCGACCGAGATCGTGCGCAACTTCGGCATGGCCTGGGGCGTGGGTGGCTGGTTGCTGTTTCCGTTCCTGCACCGCATCGGCAAGGAAGCCGCCGACCGCCTGCGCGCACGCGTTGCGGCCGAACTGACCACCACCTTTGCAAGCCACTACACCCGCACCGTGTCGCTGGCCGAGGCAGTCACGCCCGAGGCCATCAGGGCCTACGGCAAGGCCGCCACCGGCTCCAAGTTCCTGATCGATCCGACGCGCGACGCTTGAGCGCGCACGCCGGGTCGCGGGGCGGGGCCCCGCGAACACCGGCCTCGCCCATGCCATTGCGCCGCTTGCAGGGTCTCACGTGGGTTCAAGCAACGGCCGCCCGCGGCGGCCCGAGTCGCTGCTGACGTCTATTGCCGGATCACAACCGCGTCGAGCTGCATCGCGCGGATCCGCTGCGCGGCGGCCTCGGCCTGGGCCCGGCTTGTGAACGGCCCGACCCGGACCCGGGTGCGCGGGCCGTTGCGCGTCTCCAGCGTCGTGCTGGTCGCGGGCAGACCGGCTGCCTTGAGCCGGGCGTGAACCCGCAGCGCGTTGTCCTGCTGCGCGAACAGACCGACGTTGATCAGGAACGGGCCGGGACCGGGGCTTGCGGGCGCCGGCGCAGTTGAGGCGCCGGAGCTGGCCAGGCTGGGCGCAACTGCAATGACCGCTGCTGGGTGTCTGGCGCTGCGGGAGTGGCCGCGGATCGCGGCGTCCTGCGCCAACGCGCCCCGCGCCGCCGCACCCAGGGCCTGAAGATCGAAATCAGGCTCGGTCGGCCGTGCCACTTCCTGTGATGCGGATGACGCCGGCTGTTCTGGTTGCGCGATCGTCGGCATGGGTTCAGCCGGCGCCGACGGGCGGGCGCCTGGTGGTGTCGCCGCGACGCTGGAAGCAGTCTCGGGCTCGGCGGCGCTTGCCATGGGCGCAGCGTCCGATGCCGGTGCCGACAGCATGGGCGATGCGGCCGCAGGCACCGGATTCTCAAGCTCGCCAATGGCGCGCGGCAATAGGTGTGTGGGCATGGTGGTGGGCCAGAACCCGACCGCCAGCGCCGCTGCCAGCGCCAGGTTGGCCAATACGATGGCCACCATCCGGGCACGCGTGCTCGACTGCCGCGCCAGCCGCAGGCAGGCATCGCGCAGACTGTTGGTGCTGGCCAGGGCGTTGTCCAGCCGTTGGTGGTAAGCCCGGTACAGCCAGGCGTTGCCGAAGAACCCCGGCACCAGCAGCGCCAGCGTGGCCAGGCCGGCCCATAGGCTCCAGCGCAGCGACGCGGCCATGGGAGGGTCGGTCTGCGCCATGGCGATACCCAGCATCGCCACGGCTGCGCCGACCGCAGCCAGGTACAGCAGCGCCGCGAGCCACAGGCCGCGAAACACCATCCAGCTGAGCGTGCAGACGCAGGCAGCCCAGTTCCAGCTCGGGCTGGCGCGCCCGTAGGCTTCGAAACGCGACAGCAGCGGCAGGTAGTAATCGGTACCGACAGCACCCACTGCCGCGCGGTACAACTTGTCGAGGTGGGCCTGCGTCGACTGGTCGAGAACGGCGGACTCGGCAATGGCCGCGGTGGCGTGTTCGGACGTCTCGGGCATGCCGCATTGTGGCACCGGTAACGGAGACAGGGCGCCGACAAGCGAGTCGGTACACCATGTTGCCGGTACGCCTATCCGCCGCGTCGCCGTGGGTGTCCATCGTCACGCCGCAACGCCGGCCGTGGTAGCGTCGCAACGCGCGGTTGTCCTGGCCGGGCACATCCAACAGGGAGGTTTCATCATGGCCTATTCGTGTCGATCCGCCAGCCTGCGTCTGGCCGCTGTAGCCGCCACCGTGCTGGGCGCCGTGGCCGTGTTGGCGCTGCTGCGCGGCGACCCGGTACAGGCGCAGCAAGGCCCGATGTCGGCGCCGGCATGCCAATGCTCGGTGTCCACGCCGATTCCCGGCATGAGCAGCCGGATCGCACATTGCCTGTGTGGCGCCATCGCCTGCGCCGTCCTCGAACCGATCGACAGCGCCCGCGGCGCCAGCCAGATGCAGTGCGTGCGCCAATGAAGGGTGGTGCCGGCCCCGCGCCACGGCGCGGGGCGATGGCGCAGCAGCGTCAAGCCGCTGCGTCGGCGTCGCCCACCTCGCCGTGCCAGACCGGCAGCTGATCGAGCGGCAAGCGCAAGGCATCGAGCACGGCCCAGGCCGCATAGGCGTCGTTGGCCGCGTACAGGATCTGGCGTTCTTCCAGCCGCGTGTTGGCCCAGTTCGAGGTGGTCACGCGCTTGGACTTCAGCAAGCGGCGCTGGAACAACAAGGCGATCGCGGCCTTGACGCCGATCGAGCGCGGGTAGCCCTGGCGTGCAAACACGAAGTCCAGGTCCAGCATTGGCTGGGCGTAGACCTGCAGCAGCCGCTTGAGCTGTTTCTGGTCGCTGCGCAGATCAAAACCGGCCTTGACCACCGTGCGCGCCGTCAGCACCTCGGCGACCAGCTCTGCGTTGGCGCCTTCCTGCATCTGGAACACGAACGCCTGCGTGCCGGTGGCGAACTGCACCACGTCCGGCCCGCGCAGCGGTTCGCCCGCCTTGAAGGTGGGTTTGACCTCGGTGTCGAAGCCCAGGAACGGGGTATCCAGCAGCACCGCACGCGCCTGGGCGCGCTGCGCGTCGGTCTGCGGCAGGTGGATCTGGTCCAGCTGCAGGCCGTCGAAAGGCTGGAACTGCAGCGCGTCCTGTTTGGGGATGGTTCGGAGTCGGGTGTGTTCTGGCATGGTTTCAGGGTGTGACCGGGTGGCAGCAGCCAGCAGCCCAGTGTAGACGGCCCGAAATAGACGGCCGAGGCACAGTCGTTCGAACGAAACGCATGCCCATTGGGCTTGGCCGCGTCGGCTTCGTCTGCTTCGCCCTTGTATCAACAGTCGAGAAAAAGTATCGGGCGCGGTGTACGTCGCTCTGTTGTTGGTGTTTGCCGTGATGCCGCGGCCTCGCTTGTCGGGCTCGATAGGCAATCAGGAACGCCCTGAAAGGCGATGATGCGCTGTGCCTGCAGACCACTTTTCCGCTTCGTCAAGTAGCGTGGGAACCACCCGTGATGTCGGAAGCCCCGGACCAGTTGGCGTCCACGAAATTGCGCGCGGTCAAGATTGCGCACACATGTCCAGTGCACGGCCTGCCGGCGTTACAGCACTTGGCTGCTTCTTCATCTTCGGCATGCTCATGAGTGGGTTGTCGGCAGCTTCCCTGCTGACGCACGCAGCAGTACTTGAGCCCATGTGGCAGGTCAAACCATCGGCCAAGGATGCATTTTCTCAAAGTTGACCCGGCTTCCCAAGTTGCTTTGACCGGCCTGGATGTCGGCACGGACCGTCCGGATGTCTGGTATTGGTCGTTCTCAGCCTTGACCGTCATGATGTCTGCCGGGTTCAACTTGTTCTTGCCGCCAACGGCTGTCCAAGAACATGGCCCGTCCTGTCGTCGATCACCGGCTGCCCATCGGGCAACTAGCCTGGAACGTAGGTCAACCTCATCACGTCCTCTTCCATTCGCTCGGCGGCTTGAAGGCGCAGTCGCGGACGAGGGCCGGCGAAGAAGGGTCTGCCGGAACCAAGCACGACTGGATGCAAGTAGATTCGATATTCATCGATGAGGCTGGCATCCGTCAGGCACCGTGCCAGCTCCGGGCCTGCGACGTCAATCTCTCCATCAACTTCTGCCTTCAGCTGGCGGATGGTTGCCTCCACGTCGTGCGCGACGAGGGTGGCATTCGCACCGACAGACTTGAGCGTATGGGACACAACCCACTTTCGCTGATTTCGCCAAGCCGTAGCGAAGTCGCGTTCCGCCGCGTCCCACTCAGGATGCTCCTCGTCCCAATAACGCATCACCTCATACATGCGGCGACCGTACACACTGCCGGCCAGGCCGCGAACCTGCTCGACGAAGTGGCTAAAGAGTAGCGGGCCAGGCGCGAAAGCGTCGTGGTCGATGTAGCCGTCCAGCGACTGGTTCATTCCGAAGACGAGCTTAGCCATGTGGAAATACTCCTTGCTATGGTCTGACCACTCCCGGGCCCGGGTACCAATTTGTCGCTGGGTGTGCCGATGGGGAAGTGCGGACCTGGGTCGGGACTCGGCTGTGGAAGTTTCCCATCTTGGTCAACATCGGCGAATACTTGTCCGGGTTCCAACGAAAACCTCAAGCGGGCTTGAAAGCGCTTTTGAAGTCCTTACGTTTGGTCCCTTTTCACGAGCCGCACATGGGTGACGGCCTCGGATGCCACAGACTCCACGCATTCGTAGTCGCGTGCCATGTTGTCCGTTCCTTCAAACAAGCGCTCACCAGAACCCAACAGCTTTTTGGTCATCACAAGATGCAGTTCGTCAACCAATCCAGCCCGGAGATATTGGCGAATCAGCGTCGCTCCTCCGCCCAAGCGGACGTCCTTCCCCTTCGCAGCGGTAAAGGCCTGTTGCAATGCAGACGCGATGCCATCGGTGACAAAGTGAAAAATTGTTCCGCCTTCCATCGGCAATGCCGCCCGCGCGTGATTCGTCACAACAAAGACGGGCGAATGGTAGACAGGATTGGCGCCCCACCAACCTTTCCATTCATCATGAATGCGCCCCCCACACGCAAATCGACGGTGGATCTGGTTGTGTGCCAGTCGTCGGACGCGGCATTCCACAATTTGATGTCGTCTGGCGTTGTATAGGCGCTCCAGACCTCGCTGAGGGGGGGCTTTGACGATGGCTTGAACGGTGATTTTCATGTTTCGATCTGTTGTCGTGGACATTTGCTTGCAACGATACATCCAAGCCCCAAAGCACCTACAGGCCTATCAACTTCTTGGCATCTGCCAAGCTGGAATGCTCGAACGCGAGCCGGAACGCGTCAAGTTCGAGCGTCGTCATTCCGACACCCGCAGACTGACCCGCCGCGCGCCACTGCCCCACCGCTTCAACGACCTGGCGCACGATGGCCAACGCCTGTTCAGCAGTCAGCGCGAACCGTGAGGCTTGCCCGATCAATTGCGCCATGCTTGTGATGGGACCCGTGTCTTCGCTCAACCATGTCTTGGATTCGCGGTCCTTGTCCGGCATTGGATTGACGTCGAATGCGGGTGACAGCTGCCATTGGTTGTCGCCCATGTAAAGAAATCCGATGTTTTGCAGGTGGTCGTGCCTACCTTGCCCAGGCACACATCGAACTCCGTCTTCATGTTCTGTGCCGCAGCACCAGCTCGCATTGGCGATGCCGACTACCCGATCAAGCGGCATTTGAGGCTAGCCCGTCGATCAACGGATGCTGGTCGTTGCAGTCGC
>CAZLDV010000012.1:0-61344 GCA_964558425.1 uncultured Rhodoferax sp.
GGTCGGCATCGCGATGGTTGCCGCGGGTGTCCTGGTACTGGCGATCAAGCGCTAGCAGCCGGCGCCCGGGCTGCTAATGACACGCTAAGTCTGACTGGCTACGCTGGCCGCCTTCGATATCTCTTGCAAGGCGACCACGATGGTCAAGACAGGCATGCCGTCCGCCCGCTTTCCGACACCAGGCCCGGCGGCGTGGCGCGGGGGTGCCGCCGCCAACTGGCCGGCGACCGACGCGCGGGACATTGTGACCGGGGTTTGGCGCAGGTCTGCGCCGCTGCTGCTCGCCTTGCTGGCGCTGTGGCTGGTGGCCACGGCCGGTTGGCGGCCGTTGCTGCTGCCGGACGAAGGGCGCTATGCCAGCGTCGCGCTGGAGATGTTGCGCAGCCATGGCCTGGTTCCGACCCTCGACGGCCTGCCGTTCTTCCACAAGCCACCGCTGTGGTACTGGATCGATACGGTGGCGATGCAGGTCATCGGCGTCGGGCCGTTTGCCGCGCGCTTCGGTTCGCTGGTCGGCGCCTGGATCATGGGTGCTTCGCTCTTCCTCGGGCTGCGCCGTTGGCATGGATCGCGCGTCGCTGCCCTGGCGCTCTGCGTGCTGGCGACGAGTCCCTTCTTTTTTGTCGGCGCACAGTTCGCGAATCACGACATGCTGGTGGCCGGGCTCATCTCGGCGGCCATCTGGGCGCTGGTCCGAGCGGTGGATCGGCCCATGCCGATGCCCGTGCATCTGGGCTGGCTTGCGGCTGGTGCGGCGGCGTGTGCGCTGGCCACCTTGAGCAAAGGTCTGATCGGCGTGGTTCTGCCGGTGCTGGTCGTCGGACCGTGGTTGGCGGTGCAGGGACGATGGCGCCAGCTCGTGGGCCTGCTCCATCCTGTTGCATGGATCGCATTCTTCGTCGTCGCTGCGCCGTGGTTTGTCATCATGCAGACGCGCTTTCCCGGATTTTTCGACTACTTCTTCATGGAGCAACATGTCCGCAGATTCGTCCAGACGGCATTCAACAATGTGCAGCCGGTCTGGTTCTTTCTGCTTGTCCTGCCCGCGCTGATCCTGCCCTGGTCGCTCTGGTTGCCGCTGGCCTTGCGCCGGGCCTGGTCGGGACGAGACGCACGGGTCGGTCTGTACGTCTGGTGGACGCTTGCGATCGTCGGCTTCTTTTCCTGGCCCAGCTCCAAGCTGGTGGGCTATGTCATGCCGGCTCTGCCGCCGCTGTGTGCCTTGATCGCCCTGTCGCTGCAGGACAGCCCACGCAAGCGCGTGCGGCTAACCGTGCTGGTCTCTGCGCTGGTGTGTGTCGGCATCGTCGGCGCCATCGCCTGGCAGGCGCCCAAGTCGAACCGCGGGGTTGCGCGTGCGCTGGCCGCGAGCATCGGTCCCGGCGACAAGGTGGCGATGGTGGACGAATACCTGTATGACGTGCCGTTCTATGCGAAGCTGCAACAGCCGGTTGTCTTTGCCAGTGACTGGCGCGACCCGGAGCTGGCGCAGCAGGACAACTGGCGCAACGAACTGGTCGATGCCGCGCGCTTCGCGCCGGCTCTCGGCCAGCAGATCTTGATGCCGCTGGACCAGCTGGATCGCCTGGCCTGCGGCAACGCCACTCTGTGGATTCCGGTGTCGGTCGGGCGGGCGACGCGTGTCGCTGCGTTGACCGGCGCGACCCGGGTCTATGGTGACAGCCATTCCGAATTGTGGCGCGTGGCCGCGCGCGGCTGCACCTGACACCCTTGCTTGCACCGTGCGCCAGTTCGTCCAGTACCTCGCAGTCGGGGCAGTGGCCACCCTCGTGCACTACGCCTGCCTGGTGTGGTGCGTCGAGCGGGCGCACTGGCCGGCCTGGCTGGCCTCGGGTTGTGGCGCCACCATCGGTGCGCAAGTGGCCTATCTCGGAAATCGCTGGTTCACCTTTGGCACGCGATCGCGCGTCGGCCTGTCCTGGCTGCGCTTTCAGGTGCTGGCATTGTCAGGTGCCTTGCTCGGCATGGCCATCGTTGCCGTCGCGGTCCGAGGCGGCCTCTACTACCTGCTGGCGCAGCTGCTGGCCACCGCGCTGGTCGTGATGCTGACTTTTGTCCTCAACCGGGCCTGGACATTTCGCTGAGTCGCGGCCTGGTGGTGCCCGGAAGCGCGTGCGCCGGCGGTCATTGCCAGGCACGCACCAGCATGACATCGGCCGCCGCCAGGTCATGCGTGAAGTCGTCACTGGCCAGGTAGTCGAATTCGTGTTGCCGCGCTGCGCGGATGGGGTCCTTGTCATCGGCGGGGCCTGCATGGCCGGGATGGCAATACAGCAGGCCACCGGGTCGTGGCAGCGCCGCCAGCCAGGCACGCATCGAGCTGCGATAGTGCGCGCCGCGAAAATCATGGGCTCCCAGCAGGACCGTGTTGTGCGGCAGATTGCGTTGTTGCAGGCTTGCCTGCAGTTGCTGCGCGCCGGTGTGCCGTATGACCCAGCGCTTGAAGCCACAGCCCGGGCCGATCAAGGCAGCCGTGTTGCGCACCGCGGGTCGGACTCCCAACTGGTCGATGGCGGCAAACAGCGCCTGGCGAACGCCTGGCAGATGGTGCACATGTTGATGGCCGTCGACGTAGCGTGGGGCCACGCCGGCATCGTCGACGAAGCGTTTCCACTGCGCTTCGATCTCCCTTTGCACCGCCGCCACCGGTGTGCGGCCCAGATGCGTGAGCGCGAGCAGTCTGGGCAGTGCCGGCAGCCGCGGCCATATCCGCGCCAGTTCCCGGCTCACGGGCTGACCGTCGGTCAGGTTGATGTGCAGTCCGATGGATGCCGAGGTCGGCAACTGCTGCAGGGCCGACGCGGCCTGCTTCCAGAGAGTCGCATTCGTCATGCACGACACCGCGGTGACACGGCGTGCCTGTGCCAGCGCGATGATGCCGTTGGAGACCGCCTGGGACAGGCCGAAGTCGTCAGCGCAGACTGCCAGCAGCTTGGGCATGGTCATGGATGGCGCTGGCATCGTCACCTGCGTTTGTTGGAGAGAACGTCGATTGCCCCGATTCATGGGCCACCAGGTACACCGGGCGCTGCTTGACCTCATCGAAGATGCGGCCGATATATTCGCCCAACACGCCAATCGACAGCAACTGCACGCCGCTGAGAAACATCATGCCGGCGACCAGCGTCGGCCAGCCCGGCACGTCGGCGCCGAACAGGAAATGGTCGATCACCACATAGACGCCATAGGTGAAGGCTGCGGCGGCGACCACCGCGCCGACACCGCTCCACCAGCGCAGCGGCGCATTCGTGAATGCCGTGATGCCGGTGAAGGCCAGGCGCACAAGCCGCCGCGCTGAGAAGTGGCTGGCTCCAGCCAGCCGTGGCAGCGGGGTGTAGGGAATCACGACCGTGCGAAACCCGACCCAGGCATACAGCCCTTTCATGAACCGGTTGCGTTCGGGCAGGGACCGCAGCGCATCCACGACCCGACGGTCCATCAGGCGGAAGTCGCCGGCGCCGGCGGGAATGTGCACCGACGGATCGTGGTTGATCAACGCATAGAACAGCCGGGTCCCGACACGCTTGAACAGGCTCTCGTCGGCACGGGACTGGCGCGCGGCGCAGACCATGTCGGCGCCATCGCGCCAGGCTGCCAGCATCGTGGGGATGAGGGACACCGGATGCTGCAGGTCCGCGTCGATCAAAACGACGACATCGCCGTTGGCCCGATCGATGCCGGCGGTCAGCGCGGCTTCCTTGCCGAAGTTGCGCGACAGCCGGACATACCGGACACCGGCGCGGATCAGCCAGGGGAGCATCATCGCGGCCGTGTCGTCCCGGCTGCCATCGTCGACGACGATCACTTCCCAATGGTCGGTCAAGCCGGCCAGACGCTCGCACAGGCCCATCAGCAGCGGTCCCAGGTTGCGCGCTTCGTTGAAGGCGGGCACGACGCAGCTGATGAAGGGGTGCAGTCCCTTGAAGGTACGGATCATGATGGGCCCATTTCGAGGTTGCAGCCCGCAGCCGGGTTGTCCCGGCTTGTGCGGATCTGGTCGGTCCGGGAATGCAGAAACGGCATGCTGGAATCGGTCTGAAGACCGTCCTCAATGCGCCGTGCGTGGCAGGGCGGGCAGACGCAGCAGCGCACTGCTGATCGGCGCGCAGATCAGGCCGACCACCAGGCCCGCCAGCACGTCACTCGGAAAATGCAGGCCCAGGCAGATGCGGCTCCATGCGATCAGGCCGGCAACCATGCATGCGGCCACTGCGACCCATCGGTTCCTCGCGTTGGCCACCACGCTGGCGGCAAATGCAAAGGCGACGCTGGCGTGGGTACTGGGAAAGCCAGCCGAGTTGCCATGGATCAGCCACTGGGTTCCCAACCCGAGGGTGAACGGCCGCGCCATGGTGAACAGGTGCTGACCGAGCCGCGCCACTGCCCAGGCCATTGCCATGGCCAGCAACACGCGCATGACGCGGCGGCGCATGTCGGATTCACCGACCAGCAGCGCGCCGATCGTGCCGGCCACGATCAGCCCGGGCAACTCCTGGCTCGCGAACAATGCCAGCTTGACCGTCCAGGCCGGCGTAGCTGAAGTTGCATTGAGCCACAGGAACAGGTGTGCGTCGATCGGCTGCATGGTTGGGTTCCGTCGGGTTGATCGTTGTCAATGTGCCTGCGCTGCGGCCTTCTCCGTTACAGGGCTGTTTGGTTCGTGCGCCGTGCTGCGCGCTGCGGCAAGCAGGTCTGCATCTTCGTGGCACAGACTTAGCGCTGACTGAGCATCCATGGATGGCGAGGGGTGGCCTCGGGGTGACTGCACAATCGTGGTTCCCGGCGACCCCGACGGGTGAGCGCGGCGTCAACCGCGGCCTGACCATCGAGGTCCCTTGAATGAACCAACAGGTGTGAAGTGACGACTGCCCGATCCCCGATGGCGCTGGACCATCGATTGCTCTGGACCATGCTCGGTGGCAACCTCGGTGGTGCCTTGTTGACGGTTGCGTATTTCCGGTTTCTGCACCCTTCCGCTCTCGCGCGTCCCGCCGCCTTCAACCTCTTCGAGCTGGGCTATTTCGTGGTGGCGTTTGCCGCGCTGATCCTGTTGGGTCGCACGGTCGCCGCGCGCTGGTCACGTCGATTGCGCGCGGCCCGAGGGGCCTTGCCGGTGGGACCTGGCGGCGAGAGCCTGCGACGGCGCGCCTTGCTCGTGCCCATGTACCTGGCCGCGTTGACCTTTTGTGGCTGGGTGGCGGCGGCGGTCGTATGGGGGGTCGTCTGGCCGATGTTGACCGGTTCGTTTACGCTCGGTGGCGCCATCCGTCAGAGCATCGGCATGATCTTTGTGTCGGGCACCGTCGTGACGGTCTACATCTTTCTGGCCACCGAACGTGTCTGGCGCGATCGGCTGCCGCAGCTGTTTCCGGACGGCAAGCTGTCGGCGGCGCACGCGCCCCGGCTTGAGGTGCGCAGCCGCCTGGTGATCCTGTTCATGTTGATGAGTGTGTTGCCGATGGTGGTGGTGTCGGTTGCGACCCTGGCCAGAGCCAATGTCTTGCTGATGGCGGATGTGGAGTCGCCGGTCATGGTGATTCGCAACCTGGTCTTCATCCAGGTCGCGCTTGCCGCCACCGGCTTGTTGGTCGCCATGCGCCTGGCCAAGGACGTTGCAGCCAGCGTGGCGCAGCCGGTGCGTCAACTGGTCGCGTCCATGCGGCAGGTCCAGAGCGGCAACCTGGCCGTCCATTGCCCCGTCGTGTCCAATGACGAGTTGGGCGAAGCCTGCGAGGGCTTCAATGCGATGGTGGCCGGCCTGCGCGAGCGTGAAGAAATGCGTGAGACGTTCGGCCAATATGTCGACCCGCAAGTGCGCGACGAGATCCTGAGCGGCCGCGCACGCAGCGAGGGTGGCTTGCGCGATGTCACCGTTCTGTTTGCCGATCTGCGCGGCTTCACGACCTGGGTCGAGGCCACGGATCCATCCGACGTGGTGTCTGACCTGAATGCCTACTTCACCGAGATGGAGACGGCCATTCGTGACCACGGTGGTCTCGTCTTGCAGTTCATCGGCGACGAGATCGAGGCCGTTTTTGGCGCTCCGCAGGCCGATGAGAGGCATGCCGACCAGGCCGTGGCTGCCGCTTTGGCAATGCAGGCTCGGCTGGAGGCCTGGAACAGGGTACGGCGCGCGCATGGCAAACCCGAGCTGCACCATGGCATCGGCATTCACTCCGGGCCGGCGATTGCCGGCAACATCGGCAGCGCGACGCGCATGGCGTATTCGCTGGTCGGCGATGTGGTCAACGTCGCCTCGCGGATTCAGGCGCTGAACCGCGACCTGGGCACCACGCTGCTCATCAGCGCAACGACCGGCGCCAGATTGGCCGATGCTCCCGCAATGCAGTCCTTGCCGTCGCTGCGGGTCAAGGGGCGTGTGGGAGAGGTCGAGCTGTTTTCTGTTGGCTGATGCTTCGCTGCGCATGGGTGGCATTCGAGGCTGCTCTTGCATCGGTGGTTCAGGCTCAGTCTGTGCTAAGTCGGCCTGTCTAGTATCGTCGCCGACCACTTTGCGCTTGCGCAAGCCGGATCCGTCAAAATTGAGCAGGACGCTTGCTGCAGTGGTCGCAGCGATGGTGTGGGGTCCGGCTTGGAGCGGTCGCACGGAAGGAGACACGTGATGCGGGTTTTGCTGGTGGAGGACGATGCCATGATTGGCGAAGCCGCTGGCCATGCGCTCAAGGACGCCAGCTATGCGGTGGACTGGGTGCGTGACGGTCCCAGCGCCTTGACCGCCGTGGCGACCCAGAGTTACGCCATCGTCCTGCTCGACCTGGGCCTGCCTGGCAAGGACGGTATCGAGGTGTTGCGCCAACTCCGTGCGCGCAACAACCCGATTCCCGTGCTCATCATTACCGCGCGTGACGGGTTGGACGATCGCATTCTGGGCCTGGACGCAGGCGCGGACGACTATGTCCTCAAGCCGTTCGCGATGCGCGAATTGCTGGCCCGGATGCGCGCCGTGGTTCGCCGCAAGGGGGCAGGGTCGAGCCCGGTGCTGGGCAATGGCACGCTGGTGCTCGACCCGGCTTCGCACGAGGTGACGCAGGCCGGCGAATCGATCCGGCTGTCGGCGCGTGAGTTTTCCCTGTTGCAGGCGTTCCTGGTGCGGCCGGGCGCCATCCTGTCGCGCACGGAGCTGGAAGACCGCCTGTATGGCTGGGGCGATGAAGTCGAAAGCAATGCGGTTGAATTTCTGATCCATTCACTGCGCAAGAAGCTGGGCAACAGTACCATCAAGAACGTGCGGGGGGTCGGATGGATGGTTTCAAAAGGCGCGTAGGCCCGTCCTTGCAGGCCAGGCTGTCGGCCTGGCTGGGCGCCGCCATCGTCATTGGCGCGCTGGCCGCTGGTGTGGGAGCCTATTTCGCGGCCTATGAGGAGGCCATCGATCTGCAGGACGATCAGCTGCGCCAGTTGGCCGCGCTGGTCAGTCGACACATCCCTTCGCACAATGGCTTCAGCTTTGCCGGCGCCGCCGGTCGCATCGACCCGGAGACGCAGTTCGTGGTGGAAAGGCTGCCTGATTCAAAGGTCGAATCCGTCAAGAGCGGCCCGCTGGCCGGGTTGCACGGTGGGCTGCCGGACGGACTGCAGACGGTGCGGCCGGGCAAGCTGGCGTGGCGCATTGCGGTGGAGCCGCTGCCCTCGGGGGGGCGAATGGTGGTGGGGCAGCGCACGGCGGTCCGTGGCGAGTTGGCGCGCGGCAACGCGCAGCATGTCGTTCTGCCCTTGCTGCTGCTGATCCCGCTGCTGATGGTGGTGGGGCATGTCATCGTGCGCCGAACCTTCAAACCGATCGACGCGGTGGCGGCGGAACTGGACCGGCGCACCGATGATGATCTGCATGCGATGGCCGACGATCGACTGCCGAGCGAGATTCGGCCCTTCGTACTGGCGATCAACCGCATGCTCGGGCGCGTGGAAAAGGCCATGGCAACCCAGCGCCGCTTCGTGGCGGATGCGGCCCACGAGTTGCGCACGCCGTTGACGGCGCTGTCGCTGCAGGCCGAGCGTCTGCACGATGCAGATATGTCCGAGCAGGCCAGGGAACGGTTGCACACCGTGCAGCTGGGCATCACCCGCAGCCAGAATCTCGTCGTGCAGTTGCTGGCGCTGGCCCGCGCGCAGGACAAGACGGCTTCGTCGAACCAGACCGTGTCGGTGCAGCAGGTCTTTCGCCGGGTGCTGGAGGACCTGATGCCGCTGGCCGAACGCAAGCAGATCGACATGGGCGTGGTCGGCGCCGATGACGCCATCGTGTCAGCCAGCGAACTCGATATGACGACCCTGGTCAGGAATCTCGTGGACAACGCGATCCGGTACACCCCCGGGCAGGGCCGTATCGACCTGGCGGTGTCGATCGACGGTGATGCAGCGATCGTCGAAGTGCGTGACACCGGCCCCGGGATAGCGCCGGCGGAGCGCCAGCGGGTATTCGATGCGTTCTATCGCGTGCTGGGAAGCAACGAAGCCGGGTCGGGCCTGGGTCTGTCGATCGTCAAGACCATTGCGCAGCGGATCGAGGCACAGGTCCAATTGTCGGATGCCGATGACGTGCGCCACAGCGGCTTGCGGGTCACGGTGCGTGTGCCGATAGGGCGGTCGGGGCCATCGGATCTGACGACTACCCACACTGCATGACGAAGCAGCCGGCCCCGCCGTTGCCGGCGTGGTCGATCGACGCGCTGGTCGGGTGGCAGCTGGATCGCTGTCAGCGCCGCCAACGCGGCCGAACCAGGGGGCGCCGATTCGGCATCACGGTGTCAAGTCCGTTTCCAGTCATGGTAACTGCGCGCCCATGCAAGCAGGCGTTCGGGTTGATGGGCACGTTTCCATTGCCCTGCCGCGTATTTGTTGGCTTCGGACCAGGTCGGATAGGTGTGGATCGTGCCGAGGATCTTGTCCAGACCCAGGCCGTGTTGCATCGCCAAGACAAATTCGGCCAGCAGTTCAGCCGCATGCGGACCGACGATGGTCACGCCGAGAATCCGGTCCTTGCCGGGGACGGTCAGCACCTTGACGAAGCCGTGCGCTTCGCTGTCGACGATGGCCCGGTCCAGGTCGTCGATGCCGTAGCGTGCCACTTCATAGGCCATGCCTTGTTCACTGGCCTCCTGTTCGTTCAGTCCGACCCGCGCCACTTCCGGGTCGATGAAGGTCGCCCACGGAATCACCGAATAGTCGGCCTTGAATTGCTTGAAGTCGCCGAACAGCGCGTTCACTGCCGCGTACCAGGCCTGGTGGGCGGCCGTGTGGGTGAACTGGTAGGGCCCGGCGACATCGCCTGCCGCATAGATGTTGGGGTACAGCGTCTGCAGGTATTCGTTCGTATCGACGGTCTTGTGTGTCGGGATACCCAGATGTTCCAGGCCATATCCGGTCAATCGTGCCGTGCGCCCCACGGCCACGATCAATTGGTCGAACGTGATGCGGATCTCGTGTTGGCCCTGTTCGACGACGAGCACCTTGGCGTCGCCGTCCGTCTCGCAGCGCAAGGCCTTGTGCGACACCAGCACCCGCACACCGTCGGCCTGCAGCGCCTTGCCTGCCAGCTCCGATACCTCCGGGTCCTCGCGCAACAGCAGGCGCGGCGCCATCTCGACCAGCGTGACCTGCACGCCAAGGCGCGCGAACGCCTGCGACAACTCGCAGCCAATTGGCCCGCCACCGAGCACGACCATGCGCGCCGGCATGGTTTCCAGTGCCGCCAATGCATCCCACATCGTGTCGCTGGTCAAATACCCAACCGCGTCCAGGCCGGGCAACGGCGGCACAAACGGGCGCGCGCCGGCGGCGATCACGATGTTGCGGGTGGTCACCCGGCTGGTGCTGCCGTCGTCGGCCATTATTTCGACCGTCCACGGATCAATGATCCTGGCATGGCCCGCGCGCACGTCCACGCCCATGTCGGTGTACCGCTCGATGCTGTCATGCGGAGCGATAGCGGCGATCACCTGGTGGATACGCGCCATCATGGGCTGCCAGTGGACCGTCGCAGACGCATGGGCGAGTCCGAAACGCTCGGCATGGCGGATCTGGTGCTGCAACTTGGCAGTGCGGATCAGCGCCTTGCTCGGAACACAACCGTAGTTCAGGCAGTCGCCGCCCATCTTGTGCGATTCGACCAGCGTCACCCGGGCCTTGACCGTTGCGCCGATCAGCGCCGCGACCAGGCCACCAGCGCCGGCGCCGATCACGACCAGGTTGCGCTCGAAGCGGCTGGGCCGCTGCGACGCCCAGCGTGCATACACCTTGCGCCGCCGCGCCAGGTCGACGATCTTGCGGGCGAGCAGCGGAAACAGCCCCAGCGCCACGAAAGCGCCCACCAGGCCCGGTGACAGCACCGATCGCAATGAATCGATCCGGGCCAGTTCGGTGCCGGCGTATACATAGACAACGGTGCCGGGCAGCATGCCGACCTGGCTGACCCAGTAGAACGTCCTTGCCTTCATCCGGGTCAGGCCCATCAGCAGATTGAGCACGAAAAAGGGAATGGCCGGGATCAGCCGCAAGGAGAACAGATAGAACGCGCCCTCGCGTTCGATACCCTTGTTGAGGTCACCCAGCCGGCGGCCGAAGCGCGACTCGATGGCATCACGCAGCACATAGCGTGACGCCAGCATCGCCAAGGTGGCACCGATCGTCGACGCAAACGACACCACGACCGTGCCGAGCGTCAGGCCGAAGGCGGCGCCCGCGGCCAGCGTCATGATTGCCGCACCCGGCAGCGACAATGCGGTGATGCCAACGTAGGCGGCGAAAAAGCCCGCCGTGACCGCCACCGGGCTGCGCGCGAAAAGCGCCTGGAACCGGCTCTGGCTGTGCTTGACAAACTCGAGGCTGACATAGTGGCCAAGGTCGAGCAGAAAAAACGCCAGGATTGCTGCGACAACCACCACCAGGATCAGTATCTTCTTGAGGCTCACCGGGATGTACCGTTGTGGGTTTGCGCGGTGCGCTGCGCGCACGCGCCAGTTGGTTGAGGGCTCAGTCGCTGCACCAGGCGCATTCTTACACCCGCGCTCGGCCCGTCGTGTCAGGGTACAGCGAGCAGCAGGTCGCCGACCCACGCCAGGCTGCTGCCGCCGGTGTTGTCGGCATCGGCCCCGACGGCCAATGCTATCAGTGGCGGCATGGTGCGGGACTCGTGGCCGAAGGCCAGCAGGAAGTCCTGGTCCAGCCGGCGTTCGATGGTCTGCCAGATGCCTGGCTGCGCCGGCCCGGTGCTGACCACCAGATAGCGAACCCGGGGGCTGAACACATTGGGCAATGCCTGACCCACGGGCAACAGGCGGTCCCAGACATAGCACAGCGTGGCGGACGGAAGCGGTTCGCCGGTCAAGGCGCGAGCCAGACGCAACCGTGCCTGCTCGCCGAACGACATGCCGTCCAGAGCCATGTCGAACAGCGCGCAGACCTTGACCGGTACATCATCGCCGTCCTTGCGGTGCAGATCGGATGCCGCCAGGCCGCGGGCCAGTTGCCAGCGCCACTGCAACCGTGTCGGTGCCGCCAATGGGGTGGACTGCGTATCGATGACCAGGTTGCCGTAGGACGCATCGGCGCGCACACGCAGTGCCGTGTCGCCGTCCAGTGACTGGATGTCAAAGCGGGTCAGCGGCATTTTCTGGTCCGGCAAGCCGACCACCCGCCACGGCGCTGCGACCGGGCCGGCGGGCATGCGCGAGAAGCGCGCCTTGGCCATCCGTTCGGGCAATGCGGTCGCAGGCTGCGCGAGTGCAGGCAGAGCCATCAGCAGCAGCGCCAGCGTCACGGGTCTTTGCAACGAAGGAAATGTCATCGTGCCGGTGCGTGGTCCATGGTCCGCCATGGTAAGGCAGCGACAGACGTTGGCAGGGTGCAGACACAAAAGAGAGAGCTGCCTGGTGCCAGCACCAGGCAGCTCCCGTAGCGTCTGCGCGCGGATTCAGTGTCGATCGGACCCGGTCAGGCGGCGCCTGGGCCAGCTGGCCGCATCAGGTGGCAAGCCAGTCCTTGAGTTCGTCGGCGTGTTCTTGCTCATCGCTCAGGATGTCTTCGAGCAGGCGCCGGGTGGTGGAATCCTTGTCCCCGATCAGGGTGATCATCTGGCTGTAGGACTCGATGGCCACCCGTTCGGCGACCAGATTGGCGCGAATCATGTCGGTCAGATCTTTCGAGTCGTCGTACTCGGCGTGGCTGCGTTTGGTCAGCGAATCGGGAGAGAAGTCGGGTTCGCCGCCCAATTGCACGATGCGGGTGGCGAGCCGATCCGCATGGGCCGACTCTTCGTTTGCGTGCACCAGGAATTCCTCGGCGATCTTCGGTGAAGCCAGCCCATCGGCGGTGAAATGGTGGCGCTTGTAACGCAGCACGCAAACCAATTCGGTGGCCAGAGCGTCGTTGAGCAGACGGATGACGTCTTCGCGCCAGGGGCCGTAGTTTGGCGTGACAGCGCCTTCGTCCAGGCTCTTGCGGGCCCTGTCGATGGCCGCCTGGTCCAGTCGCATTGGTGTGTGGTCTGCTTTCGCAGTGGGTTTGTTCGTGTCTTTCATGGTGGCTCCTTGTGTGATGGGCTAGTTGTGCCAGCGGCGCCTGCGCGCCGCATGGGGTTGGTTCACTGTAGAAGTCAGGTCAGAGCGCGGCCATCGGTCTGTCGCGCTTGCCGGTGTAGGAATGCGCGCCGTGCGGGAGTTGGTTTGGCCGATGTCCTCCTACAAGGCAAGAACCCGGCGTCCGATGCCGGGATGCGGCGATCGAATTCAGGATCAGGGTCTGCCCGCAACGTCGAGCGCGACCGCCGTGCGCAGCCATGCAACCGTAGCAACCGAGAGATGCCATGATGCCATCCGACATGCCAGACGACCCGAACCCCAGCGCAGCGGATGCAGCAGGGCCGCCGGAACGCCGTGGACACCGTGGCGCACAGGCGGCGGGCGTGGTTCTGGTCGGGTTGGCGCTGGCGGTGGGGGTTGGCGAATGGGCCGGATGGCCCTTTCTCGGCAGGCCGGCGCAGCACTGGCTGACCCAGTGGCTGGACCGCAGCGTGTCATTCACCGACAGTGACAACCAGGCACCGGGCGCACGGTTTCATTTCCTCGGTGGACTGCGGATCGACGCGCCCCTGTTGCGGATTGGCGCGCCTGCCTGGCAGGTCGATTCATCCGTGCCAACGCTGCAGGCAACCGGCGTGCGTCTGGCCTTGCGGTACCGCGATCTGTGGCGTGCCTGGCGCGGAGGCGACCTGCGCATCCAGTCCTTGTCTGCCGCCAGTTTGGACGCGCGACTGGAGCGGCGTGCGGACGGACGGGCAAGCTGGCAGTTCGGCGTCCCGATGCCGCACGACACTGCCGCGGATCAGCGTACGCCGGCTCGGCTGCCAAGATTGGATACATTGCAGGTCGACAAAGGCACGGTGCAATGGATCGACGCGATCAGCGCAGCGGACGTCAAGGCAGAACTTGCGCTGACATCGGAACCAAAGCATGGCAGCGCCACGCCCGATGCGACGACGCAACGTCCACGGTTGACCTTGATCGCACAGGGCCACTTGCGCAAATTGCCGCTCAAGCTCGAACTGCTTGCCCATGGTCCCTTGCCTTTGCTCAGTGACGATGCTGGCGCGGCGACGCAGCTGCATATCGACGGCCATTGGGGCACGTCGTCGCTCGAGTTCGATGGCAAGGCGGTCGATGTGTTGCATGCGAACCAGGCCAGTGGGCGATTCCTGCTCAAGGGCCCTTCACTGGCTTCGGTAGGAGACCCATTCGGCATCACGCTGCCCACGACCGGGGAGTTCCGTGCCGTCGGCCAGGTGGTGCGTCGCGGCCAACTGTGGAACGTCGTCTTCGACGATGCAAGCGTGGGCTCGAGCAAGCTCAATGGGGCATTTCTGTACGATGCCGCGGCGCCGGTACCCGTGTTGTCAGGCCGACTGGCCGGCACGCGCCTGCACCTGTCGGATTTGGCGCCGACGGTTGGCGCAGGCCCCGCCACGTCCCACCAGCAGGCACCGGGCAAGGTTCTGCCAGACCGGCCCTTTGACTTGCCATCGCTGCGCATGATGCAGGCCAACGTCCTGATCGACGTGCAGGAGGTCGACCTGGATACCGACATGCTGGAGCCTTTGCGTCCATTGCAGGCACATCTGACATTGACCGATGGGGTGCTGCGCATCGATCAGATCGACACACGAACCGCCCAGGGACGCCTGCAGGGCAGCATGCAGCTGGACGGCCGCCAGGAGCAGGCCTTGTGGCGCACCGATCTGCGCTGGAGCGGGGTCGAGCTTTCCGACTGGATCCACCAGAAGCGGCCGGGCGGTGCGCCACCCTACATCTCCGGCAAACTCGATGGCTCTGCGCAGTGGACCGGCAAAGGCCGCTCCACCGCGCAGATTCTGGGCAGCCTGAACGGTCCGATGCGGGTCTTTCTGCGGGACGGCCAGGTGTCGCATCTGGCGATCGAAGTCGCCGGCATCGATGTGTTCCAGGGTTTGGGCTTGCTGATTGCCGGCGACGATTTGCTGACGATTGGGTGTGGCGCCGCCGAAATGACAGCGACCGACGGAGTGCTGAGGCCGAATGTCTTTGTGGTGGATACGGTCGACTCCGTGGCGTTGGTCGATGGAACGGTATCCCTGGCGGACGAGACCCTGGATCTGCGTGTCGTGGTGACGCCCAAGGACTTCAGCCTGATCACCTTGCGCAGCCCGCTGCGCGTTCAGGGTGGATTTGCCAATCCGAAGGTGTCGCTGGAACCATCGAGTCTGGGCGCCAAGTTGGTCAGCTCGGTATTGCTGGGGTTGATCAACCCGCTGGCGGCGTTGATTCCGCTGATCGATCCCGGAGACCCCTCCGCGACGGCCGGTTCCGCCGCCGGTTGCCGGAACCTGGCCAGCCGGATTGCCAGTCGGCCGGTGCCGCCGCGCAGCGTGCGCAAGGATCGCCAATTGCCTTCGCGCGGCATCCAGAAGGACCGGTGATGCATGCACGCTGCGGTTGCGGCGCAACGAATCCACCGCGCTGACGGATCAGGCGATTGCCGTCTCCACCTCACGCATCTGCTGCATCTGGCTCAGGCTGTTTTCGACCCTCTTGCATTGGCGCTGCACCAGCACGCGCGCCTCCGTTGGCAGATCCAGCTCAAGTGCGCGCCGATAGCGTTCGAGCGCGATCGATTCGCCACGTGCGCATTCGGCCAGGATGGACTGGTCGCGCAAGCCGCTCAAGGTACCTCGTACCGCAACCCATCCGCGATGCAGCATGCCGGTGCTCAGTCCACCGCGTGTGGGTTGCCCGCCCAGTCTGAGCACCATCGCCTGCAGCTGCGCGCAGGCTTCATCGCAGTCCTGTGCGCGTTGGCGAAACAAGGTGCGGTGCCGGCTGATGTTCGAATAGTCGGCGCAGGAAGCAAAGCCATAGGCGCCATCGGCGCATGTGTCGATCAGCTTGTTGAGCGTGTCGATCACGTCCTGTGGCGCGGCAGCCGCCGGCGCGTGCACGGCCGGTACTTGTCTGGTCGATGTAGTAGCCTTGGGCATGGTTGTCCTCTCTGGTAGGGTGATCCGTCTGCGCCGGGCGCCATGCACCTGGCGGGCTGCGGCTGAAGGCATCGTAGGCGTGCGGTCCGGCACGAGTTATCGGCAAGCGGCAAGTCGACGTGTAGGAGAATGCCGCGCCCATGGGGTTGATCTGCGATCTGCCAGGGCCTGGGTCGGGCAGGATTCGTCAGCCAGAAGGCAGGTCGGCGCGCTGTCCGACATGGCCGGACGTTTTGAACCGATAGGCGACAACAACGGCAGCGCCTATCGTTTCCCTGTATCCGTGTGTATCCCTCCCAAGGAGAAAGTCATGTCGACGGGCACCAACATCCTGCTAGTCCTGCTGCGCATGCGCACCCCCAGTGCTGGCGTTGCAATGCCACCCGAGGGCGCGCCGGAAAGCGTGCGGGCGGACCGGCGCCTTCGTGTGAGCGGCTTGTAGCCT
The DNA here is from genome assembly GCA_964558425.1 of uncultured Rhodoferax sp. Taxonomy (GTDB): domain Bacteria; phylum Pseudomonadota; class Gammaproteobacteria; order Burkholderiales; family Burkholderiaceae_C; genus CAISIP01. Next base: position 15,993 of record CAZLDV010000012.1, read on the forward strand.
GCCATGGCAGGCGCAATGCAAGCGGTGTCCCGATCGGAACGCCCAGCGGGCGGGAGAATCGGCCGACGGGCCTGTCTTGGTGCGGCAGGCATCTGGTTGACTGGCTGCAGCACGCTGCCGACCTTCGTGCCGGACTTGTCGCGGCGGGACCTGCCGCCGGTCAGGCTGGCCAGCGCACGCGGCATGTTGACGCCGGCGCAAAGCCGTGCCGTGCTGGACAGGCTCAAGAGCCGGAGCACACCGACGGACATCTTTGAACGCCATCTGGCCCTGGAGGAAGCGATCGCCGGCAGCCCGTTGACCACTGGCAACCGCGTGCGGCTGCTGCAGGATGGTCCGGCGACCTACCGGGCCATGCTGCAGGCGATTGCCGCAGCGCGCGACCATGTGAACATGGAGACCTATATCCTGGATGATGACGCGATCGGTCAACAGTTTGCGCAGGCCTTGATACGCAAGCAGCAAGAAGGCGTTCAGGTCAACCTGATCCACGACAGCGTCGGAACCTTGCAGACGCCCCAGGCATTTTTCGACCCGCTGCGGGCCGCCGGCATACAGGTGCTGGAGTTCAATCCGGTCAATCCGCTGGTCGCCAAGAAGGGCTGGGAGCTCAACCAGCGTGACCATCGCAAGCTGCTGATCATCGACGGGGCGACGGCCTTCCTGGGGGGCATCAACATCAGTGGCGTGTATTCCAGTGGGTCGTCTCTGGTCAAGCATGCAGCCAAATCCGGTGACGCGCAATGGCGCGATACCGATATCCAGATCGACGGTCCGGTAGTGGCCGATTTTCAGAAGCTGTTCCTCGATGCGTGGGCGTCGCAAAAGGCTGCGCCGCTGCCGCAGCGCGACTACTTCCCCAAACTCAAGCCGGCAGGCAACCTGGTGGTGCGAGCCATCGGCAGTTCGCCTGACGACGCGTACAGCCAGATCTACGGCACCTTGTTGTCGGCCATTGACAGTGCCGAAACGCGGATCGAGATCACCAACGCCTACTTTGTGCCTGATCCGCAACTTGTCGCGGGCCTGGAATCTGCGGCGCATCGTGGAGTCACGGTGCGCTTGATCCTGCCATCGCAAACTGATTCATGGCTGGTTTTCCACGCCGGGCGGGCGCACTATGAGCGGCTGCTGCGTGCGGGCGTACGCATCCATGAGCGGCGCGGCGTTATCCTGCACTCCAAGACAGCGCTGATCGATGGCGTCTGGTCGACGGTGGGTTCGACCAACCTGGACTGGCGCAGCTTCTTGCACAATTACGAAATCAACGCCGTGATACTGGGCGAGGAGTTTGGTCGTCAGGTACAGGCGATGTTCGATCGCGACCTGACCGAGTCCGATGAGATCACCCTGACCCAGTGGGAACGCAGGTCCATCGATCTGCGCATGAAGGAAATGTTTGCGCGTGCGTGGGAGTATTGGTTATGAAGCGCTATCTGGCTGCGTATGCCGTCTGCATCGTCGTGATGCTGTTGCTCGATCTCCTGTGGATCGGTGTTGTGGCACGTCCGTGGTACCAGCAAGGCATTGGCCATCTGATGGCCGAACGCTTCAACGGCCTGGCTGCGGCTGCGTTCTATGCCGTGTACGGTTTCGGATTGGTGTATTTCGTCGTCCTCCCCGATGGCGCCAGCGCGTCATGGGGAAAGACCGTGCTGGCTGGTGCCTTGTTTGGTCTGTGCGCCTACGCCACCTACGACCTCACCAATGCCGCAACGCTCAGGCAATGGCCTTGGAGCGTTTCTCTGATGGACATGGCCTGGGGTGGCTTTGCCAGTCTGTGTGCATGTGCTGCCGCAAAAGCGGCCGTCGACCACCTCGGCGGTTGAGCGGCCGTTTTCTGCAACGGCCGATCAACGCCCGTTGCGTGCCAACAGGCTGGCCAGGGCCATCAGCATGGCGCCGGTGGCCGCTGCAATCAGCATGGACTTGACGGGTTCGTCACGCACGTACTGAATGGTTCCCTCCGATACATGCGCCGCCGAATCGCGCAGGCGCTGGCCGGTGTCTCGCACGGACTGAACACTCTGATGGGCCAACGCAGTGGCGCGTTGCGTCATTTCGTCGAGTTTGGGCGCGGCCTGGTCGCGCAGGGACTGCACGGAGTTGTCGAGCCCGCCGAGCGCCTGGTCGGCGACTTTCTGCGTGTGCTGGATCGCCTGGCTGGTCGAGTCGGCAACGTGGTCGATGATGTTGGGCGAGTGGGTTTGCATGGTGATGTCTTTCATGGTTGTTTTTGGGTCGGTGAGCATGGGGTGGGAAAACTGCGGCGCCGCGTTCGCCAACCGCAGTCGCGGCGTCAGCTTCGCTTGATCAGACTGAACAGGAAGCTCGCGATTGCGAGGACTGCGAAGATCAGGAACAGGATCTTGGCAATGCCTGCCGCGCTGGCGGCGATGCCACCAAAGCCGAACAAGGCAGCAATCAGGGCGATAACGAAGAAAACGACTGCGTAGTGCAACATGGCTTGGCTCCTCGAAGTTGGGTGTCGACACCCGGGTGGGTTGGTTTCGCAATCGAATGGACAATTGCGATGGGGTCAGTGTCGGTGCGACCTTGCAGCTTGGCGATAGGTTGCCGCGCTGGCTGTGCGTACGGTGAGTGCCGCAAGCGCCGTAGGACGCATCCCACAGGGGGAGTGGCAGGAGCCCGTGCTCCGATCAGCATGCTGGGCAGTGTCTGGGCCATCATGGCCGGGTTGGAGCCTGCATCACCGGGCCAGCGGTGTTGGGCGCTGCTGCCTCGGAAGCCGCATCGGACGGAGCCACCACCGTTTCGACTTCTCGCAGGATGCCGCCGCCCGCTACGCTGCCACTGGTCGTGCCGCCGCCGTCCATGCGTGCCAGGCAGGCGGTCTTGTCGTTGCCCGCAAGCGCCTGGCAGCGCTTGCGGGCGTTGTCCGCCAATGCGCTGGTGTCGGTCTGCAGTGCACCGTCGCGCCGCGCGGCCAGCGCACGCCGGGCTTCGGTCATGCAGGTAGCCGTGTCCTGACCGCTGCGTCCTTCCTTGCATGCCTGCATCTCGCGCTGGTATTGGATGTCAGGACCCTTGGGGCTCGCTGCCTGAGCAAGTGTCATGCTGCCTGCCAGCCAGAGCGCGGAAAGTGCCACTGCAGGGCGCAGCGCAGCGTGGAGATGTCGATGGTGCATGGTGGTTCCTTGGAAATGGCCGGGTTGGTGCGAACCAGTCTAGAAGCCGTCTGCGCAGGCGTCTGCCGGACAAGGCGATGCATGGGGCATGGCCCAACAAGCCAGTGGCGTGTAGGAAGTCGCCGATCCCACCCGCCATGGCTGCAGTCGATTTGTCCCATTGACAGGACAATTGCCCTGTTGCATCATGGCGGCTCGGTCCGTCTGGCGAGCGCGCATGCGGACCCTGGATGCGTTTCCAAGCGCCGACGGCAGTCGTCACGATGACGCTGATCAACCCACCTGGAAGGACAACAACCCGTGGAACTTTCGAACAAGACCAGTCGCCAGCTGTTTGACGACTTCAAGGCCAATCCGACACGCAAGCGTTTCGGCTTTGGCGCGATGCCGGTGCTGATCAATATCGACCTTCAAAAGGCCTATACCTGCGTGGGCGAGTTCGCCACCGCCTACGAGACCGATCCCAGGCAGATCGATCATGTCAATGCCCTGGCCGCCGCGTTTCGCGCCAAAGGCTTCCCGGTTGTATGGACATACGTTGCCTACATGGAGTCGGGCGAGGACTGTGGCGTGTGGGGAACCCGCACCAACACGCCGGATTCGCTGCAGAACATCAAGGTCGGCAGCCGCCGCTCGGAGTTCGACGACCGGTTGCAGATCGACAAGGCGCGCGACATCATCGTCAACAAGCGCATGGCCTCGGCCTTCTTCGAGACCAACCTGGGATCGATCTTCACCTTCCACAAGGTCGATACGGTGGTCGTCACCGGTGGTTCGACCTCGGGCTGCGTGCGAGCCACCGTGGTCGACAGCCTGTCCCGGAGCTTTCGCACCATCGTCCCGCAGGAGTGCGTGGCCGACAAGCACGAAGGGCCGCACTTCGCCAATCTGTACGACATGGCGGTCAAATACGCCGACGTGGTGACGGTGCAGGAGACGCTGGAACAACTCGGCAAGGTGCCGGCGCGTTCTGCGGCTGCATGATGCGCGACCCCGGCCTGTACGACTACCTGCCGTATGTCCAGCGGCCGCAGATTCGCTGGCCCGGCGGCGCCAGGGTGGCGTTCTGGGTGGCGCCCAACATCGAGTTCTACGAGATCGATCCACCCCGCAACCCGGCGCGCGCTGCGTGGGCACGGCCCGCACCGGATGTCCTGAACTATTCCTACCGCGACTATGGCAACCGGGCCGGCTTCTGGCGCATGCTGCAGGCCATGAAGCGCTGCAACGTGCGCGGCAGCGTGTCGCTCAATGTCGCGGTCTGCGAGCACCATCCCGAAGTCATCCAGGCCTGCGCCGACAACGGTTGGGAGTTCTATTCCCATGGCACCTACAACACGCGTTACCTGATGGGCATGACCGAGGCGCAGGAGCGCGCGGTGATCCAGGACTCGATCGACACGATCCGCAAGCACACCGGGCAGAAGCTCGATGGCTGGCTGGCACCGGCCTTGACCTATACCGACAATACGCTGGATCTGGTGGCCGACATGGGCCTGACCTACGTCTGTGATCTGTTCCACGACGACCAGCCCGGGCCGGTCAAGGTGAAGAAGGGGCGCCTGACCAGTGTGCCGTATTCGCTCGAAATGAACGACGTCATCGTCTACAACGTCAACCTGGTTTCTCCTCGGCGGTATGCCGACATCCTCAAGCGCCAGTTCGACCGGCTCTACCAGGAGGGCGAAGCATCCGGCACCGTGATGTGCATTCCGTTGCATCCCTATCTGGTGGGTCAGCCCTACCGCATGGCCGCCTTCGAAGAGGCCTTGTCGTACATCACCAGCCATGAGGGTGTCTGGCTGGCCACCGGGCGCGAGATCGCGCAGCATTTCAACGATCACTACTACGACGCGTTTGCCGACGCCAGCGAGCCGGTCGGGGAGGCCGCGACATGAGCGTTTCTGACGACTATCTGAAATATGCCCAGCGCCACTACGGCATGGACCATGACCGCTACGACTGGTCGATCCTGCCGCAGCGCAAACCGGTGGCATGGCCGAACGATGCACGCGTGGCGTTGTGGGTGGTACCGGCGCTGGAGTGGTTTCCGCTGGACATGAAGGGCCAGCCGTTCAAGCCTCCGGGGGCGATGCAGACCGCCTATCCGGATCTGCGCCATTACACCTTGCGTGACTACGGCAACCGGGTCGGCATCTTTCGCATCATGCAGGCGCTCGAACGCCATGGCATCCGGGCATCGGTGGCGGTGAATGCGGCGGTGGCGCAGCGCTACCCCAGCCTGATCAAGGCCTGCGTCGCGCGCAACTGGGAGATCATCGCCAATGGGCAGGACATGGACCATCTGCATCACGCTGGTTTGGCGCGCGAAGCCGAGCAGGCTCTGGTGCAGTCCACGCTGCAGACCCTGCGGGCGGCATCGGGGCAGGCGGTGCGCGGCTGGTTGTCGCCGGCCAAATCGCAATCGTTTGCCACGCCCGATTTGTTGCGCGCGGCGGGCGTGGACTATGCGTGCGACTGGGTCAACGACGACATGCCATACCCGATGCGCACCACCGGCGGGACGCTGTACGCGATGCCGCACCCGGTGGATATCGACGACTACACGATCCTGGTGCAGAACCACCACACGGAAGACGATTTCCGCGACCAGTTGTGCGACCAGTTCGACCTGCTCTACCGGGAGTCGCAGACACAGGGCGGGCGCATCATGGCAATCGCGCTGCATCCCTGGGTGATCGGGCAACCGTATCGGATCGGTGCACTGGAGCAGGCCTTGCAGCACATCATGCGCCACCGTGGAGTATGGGCAGCCACCGGCAGCGAGATTCTCGATGCATGGACGGCCGCGCAGCCGTGACCGCCGATGCGCCGAGTGCTGCCCTGCCGGCTCGCCAGTGCGCTGCGCGCACGTCCGCAGCGCGGCGTCTCAGCCTGCGTTGACGGCCACTGGCATGTGCAGCGCCAGGTCGTTCCAGACATCCTGGCGGCTGATCAGGTCATTGGTGACCTCGAAGCGGTCCAGGAAGCGGATGCCCTCGAACGCCGTACCGTCCATCCACTGGCCATGCAGCGTGCCGAAGCAGACCACGGTCGCGCCGTCGTCGGTCCAGCTTTCGTCAAATCCTGCGTAGGTCTTGGCCACGTTGCGGTAGCGCCCACGGGAGAATTCGACGAGCTCCTCGAGCTGATGCATCTCGGGGCTGCCCGGAAAGCGCATCGTGAAGTTCGGCGCCAGCAAGGCCTTGGCGGACGGCAGATCGCGGTCCTGCATGTGGTCCAGGAAGCGGCGCACCAATTGCGCCGCATCGGCGCGTGCCGGGGCGCCGCCGCTGAGCACCGCGCCATTGCGCTGGTAGGTCTGGGCATGCTGGACAAACACCGTGGTGCCTGCTGCCGGGGATGCAACCACCGACCGCGCGGCCATGGCGACGCGGCCCACCAGCTTGGTCTCCGCTTCCTTCGAATAGCCGGGCAACAGGGTGATGGAGATGACGGGCATGGCAAGGTCCTTGTGCGAGTCCAGGTTGGGCGATGATGGATTCGGCGCAACCGGCGCAGAGCCTGGTCCATCCTGAAGACCGCATTATCTATTCGGCGGCGCCAGAGCGCGTGCCATTGCGCTGGCCGGGTGGCGCGCGCGTGGCCTTGTGGGTGGCACCGAATATCGAACACTACGAATACCTGCCCGAAAAGATCAGGGTACGTGACCCGTGGCCGCGCATGCCGCATCCGGACATCCTGGGATACGGCTTGCGCGACTACGGCAATCGGGTCGGGGTCTGGCGTCTGATGGAGGTGTTCGATCGTCTCGGCCTGAAGGTCACCGTGTCGCTGTCGATGGCAGTGCTGCGCATGTACCCGCGCATTGCAGATGCCATGCTGGCGCGCGACTGGGAGTTCATGTCGCACGGTCTGTACAACACCCGCTACCACTGGGGTCTGGACGAAGACCAGGAGCGCGCCGAAATCGAGGAATGCCAGCAGATCCACCGCAGGGCGACCGGGCGCGGCCTGCCCGGCTGGTTCTCGCCAGCAGCATCGAATACCTTGCAGACCCCCGACCTGGTGGCCGAGGCCGGCATCGGCTATCTGTGCGACCTGTACCACGATGACCAGCCGACACCGATCCGGGTGCGCCGCGGAGAATTGTTCTCGCTGCCATATTCGATGGAAATCAACGACAGCATCAGCTGGCGTCGCGGGCAGGAGGCCGCGGCCTTTGCACACAAGATGCGCGACGAGTTCGACGTGCTGTATGCCGAAGGCGCGCAGCACGGCAAGGTCATGAACGTCGCCGTGCATCCGTTCATCATGGGCCAACCGCACCGCATCGACGCGCTGTCCGGTGCCTTGGAATACATCCTGTCGCACAGCGGCGTCTGGTGCGCCACCGGATCGGAAATCATCGCGCACTATCGTGCGCACTGTCTCGCCAACCACGACGCCCACCACGACGTCCCATCCCCATCACCGACATGAGCATCCCCACCCCCACAGCCCCCGCCGCCGACTACATCCGGGCCTATATGCCCGAACGCAGCGTAGATGCACAGCGCGCTGCGCTGCTGATCATCGACATGCAATATGCCACCGGATCGCGCCAGGGTGCGCTGGCGCGTACGCTCCAGGCCCAGGGTTCGACGGTGGGTGATTACCGCTTCGCGCGCATCGAGCAACTGGTACTGCCCAATACGCTGCGACTGCGCGAACGGTGCAACGCGCTGGGTCGGCCGGTGCTGCATGTGACCGTCGGGGCGGCGCACCCGCAGGCGCTGGATGCACCGATCCACATGCGCAAGCTGTTCGTCGAATTCGACAACCACCTGGGCAGTCGCGAGCACGCCATCCTGGATGAACTCCAGCCGCTGCCCGGTGAGCATGTGCTGCGCAAGACGACGATCGGTGCGTTCGCCTCGACCAACATCGACAGCCTGCTGCGCGCGCTCGGCTGCGACCAGCTCTACCTGTGCGGCATCTCGACCAACATGTGTGTCGAGAGTACCGCGCGCGAAGCGGCCGACCGGGGCTATCTGGTCACGCTGGTCGAGGATGGCTGTGGCACCACGCATGCTGAGCTGCACGACGTCACGATGCGGAACTTCCAGCGACTGTTTGGACGCGTGCGCTCGACAGCCCAGGTGCTCGATGAATTGCCGCAGGCAAACGCCGCGTCAGGGAGCTGAGACCATGCAGAAGATTCTCGTCATCGTGCCGTTCGTGATGTCGCAGGACAACCTGTTGCTGCGCCAGCAGCAGCTCGCCGGCCTGGCGTTCGGGCCGGAGCTCGCGTTTGAATTCCGCACGGTCAAGGCCGGTCCGGTGAACTATTCGAGCCACCATGACTTCGTGCTGGCCGACATTGCCAATTTCGAGGCCGGCTGTCGGGCCCAGCAGGAAGGCTACGCGGCCGTGTGCATCGACACCATGAGCGATTCGGGTGTGGCAGCCCTGCGCTCGGTGCTCGACATACCCGTGTTCGGCCCGGGCCGGGTGTCCATGCTCACGGCGCTGATGCTGGGCGACCGGTTTTCCATCCTCACCATGGCCAGCCGGTGGAAGCCGTTGTACAAGAAGGCGCTGGACGAAATGGGGCTGCACCACAAATGCGCATCGGTGCGTGCGATCGAGGTGCCGCCCGACAACCAGGGCCTGCTGGCGGGCAAGGAAGACGTGGTTTTTCCGTTGCTGGAGCAGGCTGCGCTCAAGGCCATCCACGAGGACGGCGCCGAGGTCTTGATCCTGGGTTCGACCACGATGCACCAGGCCCATGCGTACCTGGCGGATCGATTGCCTGTGCCGCTGATCAACCCCGGCCCGCTGAGCTACAAGATCGCAGAGGCTGCGCTGGGGCTCGGGTACCGGCACAGTCGGTTGGCTTACCCCGCACCGATGCATCCGCAACTCGACATGCTGCATGCCATGCTCGCGGGGGCCGCCGGTGCCGCCGCGGCGAAAGGGAAAGCCTGATGCCACACCGCCTGCGTGAAGACCAGGTCGCGCAATACGCCCGCGACGGCTATCTGTTCCCGGTGCCGGTGCTCAGCGCCGCCGAAGTGGCTCTGTGGCGTGGCGAGCTCGATCCAGGGCCGGACAACATGATCCGCCGCGGCCAGGGCATCAGCCGGCGATTCGACACGGAGAAAGGGTCGCCGATGCCACTGGCGGCCGGAGAGATGTCACTGCACCATACCGATCTGGTGCATGCATCGGGTGCGAACCGCGGCACCGATCGGCGCATCGGCTACGCCATCAGCTACATCCCCGCGCATGTGCGCCCGGTCGGCGCGTTGCGTCCGTCCGCATTGTGCGTGCGCGGCCGTGACCACGGCCACTTCCTGCCCGAGGCACGGCTGCAGCAGCCCTTGTCCGATGCCGCCTTCCGCGCGCACCGTGAGGCGCTGCAACGCTTTCGCGCCTGGCAGGACGCAGGGTTTGCGCCCGCAGCGGCGGTGTGATGACGGCGGAACTGACGCAGCGTCGCCTGCTGACGAGTCTGGTCGAACGCTACTTTGCCGCTGTCGACTACATGGACCTGCCCGCAACGCTGGAGTTCTTCAGCCCGGATGCGACGGTCACGATCGCAACCTTCGACCACACGTTCTTCGGCCGCGACGACGGCATCCGCGGGATGTATGAGCGCTTGTTCGCGCGTTACGCTCAGGTATGGCATGGCGATTTCGACCATGTCGCCGCGCCGCCCGCGCGCATTGCCAGCCAGTTCACCGTGCGCAACCGGTCGCACGCCGGCGTCACGACTGAAAAGCACAACTGCAATTTCTTCACACTGCGCGATGGCCTGATCCAGACCATGGTGGTCTACATGAGCGGGGACAATTCCCTGCGGTAGGCCGACCGATGCAGGGCGGTGACGCGCAGCGCCGTCGGTCGTCGCATTGCGTGTTTCGCAAGCAAGCCGGCTGCGGACAGCCGGTCGCGTCGGACCGGCTCAGCGTTTGGGTGGCCGCGCCAGCAATGTGACCCATGGGTCGAGCGGCGCGCCGTCCTGCGCCAGGTCGAGCGTGGCCTGCAACAGGCGCTGCGCATGGTCTGCCGGCCAGATGCGGGTCGTGAGGTCCAAGAACTTGCCGCGCAACTCGTCACGGCTGTAGGGCAGGGCATCGTCGCCGCGGTTGGCGCCCACCGCGGCCTGGACCGACGTGCCATCGTGGCACGTGATGACGACGCTGGCCGGACGCTCCAAAGGCAGGCGCAGTGTCATTGCCGGGTCCTCCGCGATGCGCACCCGCGCCGCCAGCGCGCGCACGCGCGGATCCTGCACCGCGGCCAGACTGAAACTGCGCAAGCCGCTGCTGCCATTGACGATCCGCGTTGCCACCGCGAACGGCACCGAAAACTTGGCGCCCAGCGTGTTGTGCGGGGCAGGGTCGTCGAGTTCGGCGGCGTAGGCATAGCTGGTCACGGCCACTGTGCTGATCTGCTCGGCTGGCGGCAGCGCGCCGCGCGCTGCCAGCAGGTCGAGCGCGTCGAGCGTGCCATGGTTGAAGCGGCAGCAGGAGTGCAGCTTGAAGTAGTTCTGCATCAGGTGCCATTCGTCGCCCAGACCGGCCGCCACGGCCTCGGTGTCGAACTGGTCCGAGATGATGTCGCGCATCAGCGTTGCCACGCCGTCGCGTTCGCCGGTGAAGCCGCTGCTTGCCAGTTGGTGTGCGAGCAGGCCGTTGCGGTTGGCCATGCCCGCATAGGTGTTGCGCACCAGTCCGCCTTCGAGCATGGTCCGTTTGGATGTGGCCGTGGTCAACGAGGCACTGACATTGATGGCCGTGTGCATGCCGGCCGGGGATTGGCCCGCCACGCGCGCGCACGCCGCAGCGGCGCCGAGGGTTCCCCAGGTGCCGTGCGGATGCATCGTGCCGCGCAAGCGGGCTGCGGCGCCGATGCGCGATCCGACCTCGTAGCCTGCCACGATGCCCGAGAGGAACGCGGCCGCGTCGGCGCCGCTCTGCTGCGCCAGCGCCAGCGCTGCCGGTATCACATGGATGGCGGGGTGCCCGCGCGAGAACCGGTTGCCTTCGTCCATCTCCAGAAAAGTACCGGCCGTGCCGTTGACCAGCGCTGCAACGTCGGTGCTGGCGCCCCGGCCCAGCCCGATCAGCGTGGCCGGGCCTGTGTCGTCGAGGCGGCCGGCCAGCGACAGCAGCTCGGGTTCGGCAGAGCCACCCGCGATCGCCGCAATGGTATCGGCCAGTATCCAGCCGAGCTGCTCACGCAGCGCGTCTGGCAAGCGGGTGATGTCGAGCGTGGCAGCGAATCGGCTCAGGCGGTCAAGATAGTCCATGGTTGTGGTTTCTCACGGTCTCGGTGAACAGGTTGTCGGGTGTGGTCCAGGCGACATCGGTGCATTGGCGCAACTGCGTCAACAGGTCGCGCAGCGCCTGGATCCGGCTGGGCATGCCACTGAGCCACGGGTGGATCGGCAGGCCGAACACCGCATCGCGCCGGTGCCGGGCGCATTCGCTGCGCAGACGCTGGAAGGCTGCCAGAGCCAGTGCGGCATGCGCCCGTGGCTCGACCTGCCGCAGCCATTGGCATTGCACGTCGTCCCATTCGGACGACAGGGGAATCGCCAGCAAGGGCGGCCCCGTGCTGAGCCAATACGGCTGGTCGTCATTGCCCCAGTCGAGCGTGTAGCGCAGGCCGGCGTCTGCCAGCAAGCGGTAGCTGTCCGGTGTGCTGCCCCAGTCCTGGCTGAGCCAGCCCAGCGGCGTTGTTCCGGTGGCCTGGGTGATCGCCGCGATCGATTGGTCGATGTGTTGCACCTGCACGTCTTGGGACATGCCGGAATGCATCATGCGCGTGGCAGCCACCCCATGGGCGATCCATGCGCAACCGGCGTCCTGCAGATGCTGTACCAGGCCCGGCAGCCGCTGCACCGCCATCGCGTTGGCGGCGATCACCGGCTGGATGCCCGCTGACTGCAATGCGTCGAGCACCCGGAAGATGCCGATGCGCAGGCCATACTCGCGCTGGGACCAGCTGCGGTAGTCCGGCGAGAAGCTGCCGAATTCCCCCACCATGCGCGGATCGCGCAGCGCATCGGCAGGGGCGCACAGCTCCCAGTGCTCCAGCATCACGACGGCAAACGCATGCAGCGTGCCCGCGCCGGTCAAGGGCGGACGGTCCGGCAATGCCGAGTAGGAATACAGCGCGTGGTCCATCCGCGGGCCTTTCAGGGTCTGGCGGGTATCGGGTTTTGCCTGAGTTGACTTCGCCCGGGCTTGCATGCATAGTCTAGACCAATTGTTCTATGAATGGAACAATGTTGTGTAAACTTCCCGAGCGTCATCTTTTGTCATCAACCATATCGAGGTTATCCATGAAGACCACCCATCCCCTGTCGCGCCGACTGATTCTCCAGGCTGGCGCTGCCAGCGCCGTACTCGGCGCACCCGGCCTCCTGCTGGCCCAGCCCAAACCGGTCAAGGTCGGTCTCGTGCATCCCGTCAGTGGTGGCTTGGCCTACAGTGGCGGACAGTCGCGCATCGGCGCGGTGATGGCGATCGACGAGGTCAATGCGGCCGGCGGCATCAAGTCCATGGGTGGCGCCAAGCTCGAAGCCCTGCTGGGCGATTCGCAGTCCCGCCCCGAGATCGGCGTGAGCGAAGTCGAGCGCATGCAGCAAGATGGCGTGTCGGCGTACCTGGGCTGCTTTGCCAGCGGCATTGCCTTGCCGGCGACGCAGGCAGCCGCCAAATACAACACGCCCTTCCTGATCGACGTGGGTGCTTCCGACCTGATCGTCACGCGCGGCCTGAAAAATGTGTTCCGGCTCAAGCCCGGCTTCGGCAAATGTGTCGACGACGCCATCGTCACGCTGGGTGACATGAACAAGGCCGCCAACAATGTGGCCAAGACGGCCGTCATCGTGCATGAGGAGTCCGAGTTCGGCACCGGCACCGCAAAGCTGCTCGCCGGCAAACTGCCCGGCATCAACATCCAGCCGATGGAGTCGATCAAGCACGCCAACCCGACCCGTGACTTCTCCAACATCGCCTTGCGCATCAAGGGTCTCAAGCCCGACCTGGTGATCATGAGCAACTACCAGAACGAGTATGTCCTGCTGGCGCGCACGCTGATGCAGCAAAAGGTCGACGCAACGATGTTCAGCGTGCTGGGGGGCGGATTCAATTACAAGCTGATCAAGGAGCAGCCCGACGTTGCCCAGTACATGATGGACTTCAACCACTGGTTCAACCCGCGCAACGCCAAGGCCATGGCGCTCAAGAAGCAGGTCGAATCCAAGGGCAATCTGTTCACCTTCGAGCTCTATCTGTCGTACAACTGCATCATGCTGTACGCCGATGCACTGCAGCGTGCCGGTAGCGCCGACAAGGAAAAGGCGATCGCTGCGCTGGCCGCGAGCACCTGGTTCCCGGAAATCATGCCCTATGGCCCGACCAAGTTTGTCAACGGCCAGAACGAGGGTGGGCGCGGCGTTCTGCTGCAGGCATCCAAGACCGACATCGAGGTGGTGGCTCCCGAGCAGTTCGCGTCGGCCAAGCCGGTCTTCCCGCGTCCAAAGATGGGCTGACGGGCGCAATCGATCGGCCATCCCTGCACCGGCGTGCGCCAAGGCGGCGCCCGCCGGTGTCCCACCTGCGGAGGTTTCTTGGACCTGAACATCATTGGCGCGGCGGCCATCAATGGCCTGCTGCTCGGCGGCATCTACACGCTTGTCGCATCGGGGCTGACGCTGATCTACGGCGTCCTGCACATCATCAACTTTGCCCACGGCAGCATGTTGATGCTGGCCATGTTCGGGGTCTATTACCTGCTCACGCTGCTGCACATCGACCCCTACCTGTCGATGTTCATCATGGTGCCGGCGATGTTCGTGTTCGGCTACGTGCTCTACAAGGGCCTGATCGGACGCATGGCCAGCGGCAAGGACGAAAACATCCTGCTGGTCACGCTGGGTTTGTCGATCCTGATCGAAAACCTGGCGCTGATGTTCTTCAAGGCTGACTCGCGCACCATCCTGGTGTCCTATTCGGACACCATGGTGCAGGTCGGTCCGGCATTCGTGCCGCTGCCCAAACTGATCTCGTTTGGCGTGGCCATGGTGCTGTGCGCCGCGCTGGGCCTGTTCATGCAGCGCACCGACACCGGTCGCGCGATCCGGGCGGTGGCCAAGGAGCGTGTCGGCGCCCGGCTGGTGGGCATCGACGTGGACCGCATCTTCGCGATCTCGTACGGCATTGGACTGGCAACCCTGGGCGCGGCCGCCAGCCTGATGATGCCGATCTTTTACGTGTCGCCGACCGTGGGCCATGTCTTCGTGCTGGTCGCGTTCACGGTGGTGGTGCTGGGCGGCATGGGAAGCTTCCTGGGCGCGGTCGTCGGTGGCTTGATCATTGGTCTGACCGAGTCGTTTGGAGGCCTTTTCCTTGGCGAGAGCATGGGTCAGATCGGCATCTCGCTGATCTTCATCCTGATCTTGCTGTTTCGACCGCAGGGTCTGTTCGGAGCGAAAGCATGACCGCGTCTTCCCCGCTCAAAGCGGTCAACTGGAAGCTGCACCTGCTGATGCTGGCGCTGGCGATCGGGTTTCCGTTTGTGTTTCCGTCGAACTTCATGGTGAACTTCGGCGTACTGGCACTGTTCTATGCCTTCATCGGTCAGTCATGGAACATCTCCGGTGGCTTTGCCGGCCAGCTGTCGTTCGGCCATGTCGCATTTTTCGGCGCCGGCGCCTACGCCTCCACGATCCTGCAGATGCACTACGGTGTCTCGCCCTGGCTGGGCTTGCCGGCCGCGGCAATCGCGGGCGGGTTGATTGGCGGCGTGATCGCGGTGCTGTCGTTCCGCGCTGGGCTGCGCGGTTCGTACTTCGCGCTGATCACGCTGGCCTTTGCCGAGGTCCTGCGCATTGTCAGCAATTCGGTCAGCATCACCGGCGGCGGCCTGGGCATGCTGATTCCGCTGAAGACCGGTGCGCAGAACCTGCAGTTTGCGGAACGCAGCAGCTTTTATTTCCTGATCCTGGTGTTGACGGCTGGCTCGATTGCGATTGCCGAATGGCTGCGCCATTCGCGCTTCGGCGCCCAGCTCGCCGCCATTCGCGAGAACGAGGATTCGGCCAAGGCGCTGGGCATCAACGTGTTTGCCGAGAAGGTCAAGGTGATGGTGCTGTCGGGTGCAATCGGCGGCATCGGTGGCTGCTTTTTTGCCCAGTACTTCCTGTACATCGATCCTCTGATCGCGTTTGGCGTCGACAAGTCGATCGAGATGCTGCTGGTGAGCATGATCGGCGGCGCCGGGACCGTCTATGGGCCGCTGGTGGGTTCGATCCTGCTGGCGTTTGTCAGTGACGGCACGCGTGCCCTCACGCAGATCCAGGGCCTCTCGCTGGTGCTGTACGGCGCCTTGCTGGTGCTCATCATCGCCTTCCTGCCGCATGGCCTGATCGATCTGTTCAGCCGCAAGCGGCGTGTCAAACCGGGGCAGAAGCCATGATGTTGCAGGTCTCCCATCTGAGCAAGGTCTTCGGCGGCCTGCGGGCGGTCGACGACGCCAGTCTGCAGGTCGACGAGGGTCGCATCGTCGCCTTGATCGGCCCCAATGGGGCGGGCAAGACGACCCTGTTTGCGTGCATTGCCGGCTTTCACGCCATCAGCGCGGGCCAGGTGCAGTTCATGGACCAGGACATCACCGGTTGGCCGGTGCACCGGATCGCCCGCGCCGGCATGGTGCGCACGTTCCAGGTCACGCAGCCGTTTGCCCAACTCACGGTACACGAGAACATCGCGGTGGGGGCTTACCAGAAGTTTCCTGAGCGGGCTCAGGCCTGGGAACACGCGCGCGCCGTTGCGCGCCAGGTCGGCATGGAGTCGATGCTCGAACAGTCGGCCTCCGGGCTGACGGTCGCCGGACGCAAGCGCCTGGAACTGGCGCGCACACTGGCTACTTCACCCAGGTTGCTGCTGCTCGACGAGGTGATGGCGGGCCTCAATCCGACCGAGATCCTGGAAATCATCGGGATCATCCGCGCCATCCGCGACAGCGGCGTCACGGTGTTGCTGATCGAACACGTGATGCATGCGGTGATGAGTCTGTCGGACCACATCCACGTGCTGTCGTACGGCAAGATCATCGCCCAGGGCACGCCGCAGGAAGTGGTGACCAACCCGGCTGTGGTCGAGGCGTATCTGGGCCGGGGCAGTGCGGCGACGGCGGCCAAGAGCGGGAAGGAGCCGGTTCATGCTTGAAGTGCGTCAACTGCATGCCGGCTATGGCGGCATCGAGATCCTGCGTGGCATCGACCTCGATGTCGGCGCAGGCGAAATCGTTGCGGTGCTGGGCAGCAACGGTGTCGGCAAGTCCACGCTGAACAACAACATCTCGGCGCTGTACAAGCCGTTCTCCGGTTCGATCCGGTTCCAGGGCGAGGAACTGGTCGGGTTGAGCTCGACCGAGATCGTCAAGCGCGGCTTGATCCATGTTCCGGAAGGCCGACGCGTGTTTCCCAACCTGAGTGTGCGCGAGAACCTGGAAACCGGCAGCCTGGTGCGGGGCCGGCAGCGCCGAGCGTCCAATCTCGAGAAGGTGGTGGCGATTTTCCCGCGCCTGCGGGAACGCTTCGGCCAGTCCGCGGGCACCCTGTCCGGCGGCGAACAGCAGATGCTGGCGATCGGGCGTGGCCTGATGGCGGAACCGGTGTTGCTGATCATGGACGAACCGTCCCTGGGACTGTCGCCGCTGCTGGTCGAGGAGATGTTTGCGCTGGTCGTGCGCATGAACCAGGAGGGCCAGTCGATCTTGCTGATGGAGCAGAACGCGGTGCAGACTCTCGCCATTGCGCACCGTGGCTACATCATCGAGAACGGCGCGGTCGCCATGCAGGGGCATGCGGCCGACCTGGCCAGCGATCCCGACCTGCGCAAGAACTATCTGGGGTTGTAGCCGATGTCCAACGAATCGCTTCCACCGCTGGCCGCCGAGATGGCGGGTCGGCGCGTGCTGGTCACCGGTGCCGGGTCGGGCATCGGCATGGCCACCGCCTTGTTGCTTGAGCGCGCCGGTGCCCGGGTCGCGGCGGTCGTGCAGGATTCCAGCCAGGTTGCGGCGGTGTGCGACCACTTGTCGGACGCCGTTGTGCTGCAGCAGGACCTGCTCGACGATACCGGGTGCGCGGGCTTGCCCGAGCGCGCTGCGCAGGCGCTCGGTGGCCTGGACGGCCTGGCCTGCTGCGCCGGCATCTTCTTCAAGAAGGGATCGGACGATACCGAGCCGCACGAGTGGCGCCAGACCCTCGACCTGAACCTGACGTCGACCTTCTTGCTGGCCCGTGCCGGCATCGCCCACATGCGCCAGGCGCGTGCAGCCCACGCCAGCGTGGTGGTCGTGACCAGCCAGATCGGTCTGGTCGGTCATGCCCGCGGCGCTGCGTATGCGGCCTCCAAGGCCGGGCTCAACGCCATGGTCAAGTCGCTGGCGCTGGAGTGGGCACAAGAGGGTGTGCGTATCAACGCCGTCGGGCCCGGCCCGGTGCGCACCGCCATGCTGTCGGCGGTCACCGCCAATCCGGTGGCGCTTGCCGCGATGGAGCAGACCATTCCCATGGGCCGTCTGGGCGAGCCGCATGAGATCGGCGAGGTCATCAGCTTCCTGTTGTCGAGCCGCGCATCGTTCATCACCGGCCAGGTGGTGTGTGCCGACGGCGGTTTCACCGCGCGATGACCACTGTCCCAGCGCCTGCGCGCACGCTGGTCGACCTGGCGCAGGTGATCCGCAGCAAGAACGCCGGCCCCACGCAACTGACGATCGACGTTTTCCTGCGCGACGCCGACGCCTACGCGACCTGCGCGGCCAGCCTGGCAATGGGTTGCGCGGCGGTGGCGCTGCGCTACGGGCTGCAGGCCGATCAGGTGCAACGCCATCTGCTGGAACCTATCCACGCCATCAAATATGTCATGCCGCGCACGCTGGTGGCTGGCAGCCCGGGTGACGGCGATGTGTATGGCGCGCAGCAACACGGGCCGATGCTGGAGATCGTGCCATGAATGCGACGCAGCGGCTGTTGCGCACGCATCGCCCACAGGATGGCGCGTTGCGGGTTCTGTCGGCATCCGGCCAGCTGGGTTACGGCATCCCCGCGGACTCCTTTGCGCGCGGCATGGCACGCCAGCCGCATCTGATCGGATGCGACATGGGTTCGATCGACCCGGGCCCCTACTACCTGGGCGCCGGCCTGATGGCAGCGCCCGAGAGCATGGTCGAACGCGATCTGGAACTGGTGCTGTGCGCAGCGCGCGAGGCCGGCATACCGCTCATCATCGGCAGTGCCGGCACGGCGGGCGCATCGCCGCATCTGGATGCCACGCTGGCCATCGTGCGGCGTATCGTCGTCCGTCGCGGTCTGCAACTGCGGCTGGCCACGGTGCGCAGCGATGTACCCGCCGACGTGGTGGTGCGGGCACTGCGCGAGGGGCGGCTCGATCCGATCGGTGCCATAGCGCAGCCGCAAGCCGACGAGATCCTGGCCTGCACGCATATCGTCGGACAGTGCGGCACCGAGACCATCGAACGCGCATTGGCGCTCGACCCGGACGTGGTGATCGCCGGGCGCGCCTGCGACACCGCAATCTTTGCGACACTGCCGGCGCTGCTCGGTTATCCGATGGGCCTGTGCCTGCACATGGCCAAGATCATCGAATGCACCTCGCTGTGTTGCCGCCCGGGCGGGCGCGACGCCATGCTGGCGGAACTGACGATGACCGATTTCACGCTGGAGAGCATGCGCGCGGATGCGCACGCCACACCGGCGTCGGTGGCGGCCCATGCGCTGTACGAGCAGGCCGACCCGCTGCGGGTCGACGAGCCGGGTGGCACGCTGATGCTGCACGATGCCCGTTATGAGGCCGTCGATGGTCATCGCACGCGGGTCAGTGGCGCCCGCTTCACGCCCCGTGCCTCGCCCACGCTGAAGGTCGAAGGCGCCGTGTGGCTCGGTGAACGGGTGGTGTTGCTGGCCGGCGTGGCCGATCCGGTGCTGTTGCGGGTACTGCCCCGGGCCCTGGAGGCGGTGGAGCAGCGGGTGCGCGCGCTGGTACCTGGCAACTGGCAGCTGGTATCGCATGTCTATGGCCAAGGTGCGGTGCGACCGCTGACGCCGGTGCAGCAATCCACCCACGAAGCCGGGCTGGTGCTCGAATTCATTGCGAACGAATCCGCCATCGCGCGGACCGCCGCCGGTGTGTTCAAGCAAAACCTGCTGCACCACGCCTATCCGGGTCGGCTGTCAACCGGTGGCAACCTGGCGTTTGCATTCACACCGAGCGAAATCGACGCACACCAGGCGTACCGCTTTGCGCTGTACCACGTGGTGCGCGATGCGCCGCTGGACAGTGTGTTCCAGGTCCAAGCCGTCGAACTCGATGGCCAGGCCGTGCACGGATAAAGAAAGAAAGCCAGTTCGATGGCCTCCCCGGTGCCCCTGCCCAAATACCACCAGATCTATCTGGTGCTGCGTGAACAGCTGAGCGAGGGTGGCTTCGCCCAGGGATTGCCGTCGGAGATGGCTTTGAGCAAGGAATTTGCGGCCGGGCGCGTGACGGTGCGCAGGGCGCTGGAGCAACTGGCCAGCGAAGGCCTGATCATCCGACGCGCGGGGCGTGGTACCCATCCGGTGCCGGCGCCCGGCCAGGCCGCCGCGGGCAGCGCCAGGTCGGCGCGTCAGCGTGCGACGTCGGGCATGAGTGGCCTGCTGGAGAACATCGTCAGCATGAGCCGGCGCACCTCGGTCAAGGTCATCGAGGTGCGCACCATCCAGGCCTCGCACAGCGTGGCCGAGGCGTTGCAGATTCCGTTCGGCAGCAAGGTGCAGAAGGCCGTGCGCAGTCGCAGCTCCAAGCTTGGCCCGGTGTCGCACATCACCACCTATGTGCCCGACGAGCTGGCGCGGCTATTTGGACGCAAGGACCTGCTGCGCAAGCCGATCCTGCGGCTGATCGAGGAAACGGGGATCGAGATGGGACGGGCGCGCCAGGTGGTGTCGGCCCGCCAGGCTGACGCTGCGGTGGCCCGTGAACTCGACGTGGCAGTAGGGTCGGCGCTGCTGGCTGTATACAGGGTGGTGTTCGATGCCGATGACCGGCCGGTGCAATGGCTGCACGGCCTGTACCGGCCCGACCGCTACGAATACCAGATGGATGTGTCGCAGGTGGGCAGTATCGACGCCCGCATATCGGTCAAGGAGAGTTTGTCGGAGTGACCGGTCGCGCCGACCCGCGCGACCCAACAAGCAGGGATGAGAACCATATGACAACCGAACCCGCGCGCACGCTCGCGCAAAAGCTGATCGCCCGGGCAGCGAACAAACCCCATGTCGCCATTGGCGAGATCGTCAACTGCCAGGTCGACCTGGCCATGTTCCATGATTCGTCGGGCCCGCGCCGGCTCAAGCCGATGCTCGAGCAACTGGGCGCCACGATCTGGGACAAGTCCAAGGTGGTGCTGGTGATGGACCACTATGTGCCGGAACAGGACGACGAATCGCGCCGCATCGTGCGCATCGCTCGCGACTGGGCGCGCGAGCAGGCTTTGCCCCATGTCTATGACAGCATCGGCATCTGCCATGTGGTGCTGCCGCAAATGGGACATATCCGGCCCGGCATGTTCTGCGTCGGTGGCGACTCGCATTCACCGACCGGGGGCGCGTTCGGCGCCTACATGTTCGGCATCGGCGCCACCGAGATGCTCGGCGTCGTCGTCACCGGCCAGTTGTGGGTGCGGGTGCCGCAGACCCTGCGCATGGTCTGGCGCAACCGTCTGCCGCCCGGGCTCACCGCCAAGGACATGATGCTGCACATGATCGGTCGCTTCGGGATGAATGGCGGGCAGTACCAGGCGGTCGAATTTGCCGGCGACGCGGTGGTGGCCTTGTCGATGCAGGAGCGCATGACGATGTGCAACTTGAGCGCCGAGATGGGCGCGCAGACCGGCCTGATCGCGCCCGATGCGACGACGCAGGCCTGGCTGGCCGAACGTGGTGTCGTCGTGGATGATGTGTCCCACTGGCGCACCGATCCGGGCGCCACCACGGTGGACCATGATTTCGATGCAGCGGCCCTGGCGCCGCAGGTGGCCGCCCCGCACAGCCCGGCGAACACCGACAGCGTCGCGGCGTTCTCCGATGTGTCGGTGCAGGTCGCGTATATCGGCGCCTGCACCGGCGCCAAGCTGGACGACCTGCGGGCCGCGGCGCAGGTGCTGCGCGGGCATCGTGTGGCGTCGGGTGTGCACCTGATGGTCGCACCTGCCAGCCAGCTCGACCAGCAGCAGGCGGAGCAGGAGGGCATCATGGGCATCTTGCGCGACGCCGGAGCCGACGTGTTCGCCACCGCGTGCGGTGCCTGTTCGGGTTACGGCGGCGGCATTCCCGAGGGGGTCAACGTGATCGCCACCACGGCGCGCAATTTCAAGGGCCGCATGGGTTCGGCCACGGCGCAGGTGTACCTGGCCTCGCCGTACACGGTAGCCGCTTCGGCGCTGCGCGGGCATATCAGTGATCCGCGGGAGGTGTTGCCATGACGCCATCGGCCATGCAGACCAGCAGCGGCGGGCACCGGGTCTGGAAATTCGGCGACGACATCGACACCGACGTGCTGGCGCCTGGCGCCTACATGAAGCTCGGTATCGACGGCATTGCGCCGCATTGCCTGGAAGCGGTGCGGCCGCAATTCGCCGCCCAGGTCAGGCCCGGTGACGTGCTGGTTGCCGGCGCCAATTTCGGCATCGGCTCGTCGCGCGAGCAGGCGCCAGCGGCATTGGTGCATCTGGGCGTGCGCGCGGTGATCGCGCCGTCCTACAGCGGGCTGTTTTTCCGCAATGCGTTCAATCTGGGTTTGCTGCTGCTGACCTGCGCGCGCGCTGCGGAACTGACCGAAGGGGAATCCGTGTCGCTCGATCTGCGGGCCTTGACGGTCACCACCGCCAGCGGTGTCGTGTTGCCCTGTGAGCCGATTCCGCAGTTCCTGCTGGACATGGTGGCAGCCGGTGGGTTGTTGAACCAGTTGCGCCAACGGCTCGCACGGGCCGGGTGATCGCGAAACATGGATCACGCAGGACGGGCCCGGGCCCGTGCAATCCAACCAGGAGTTTGAAAATGACGGAGATGAAAGTGACCCGGGGCCAGCGGCTGGACGATGCGCCCCATGTGCCGGTGGTGATCGTGGGCGCCGGTGCCTGCGGCCTGACGGCTGCGATCGGCTTGCGCCTGCGCGGCATCGACTGCGTGGTGCTCGAGCGTGATGCGCAGCCCAGTGGCTCGACGGCCTTGTCGTCCGGCTTCATTCCCGCCGCCGGAACGCGGGTGCAACGCGCCTTGGGCATCGCGGACACCCGCGAAGCATTTGCCCAGGACGTGCAGGCCAAGGCGCACGGTGACGCAGCACAGCCGCTGGTGGATGCCTACACCGGCGCCGTTGCGCAGGCGATCGACGCACTGGAGCAGCAGGGCATCGTGTTCGAGGTGCTGGATGGTTTCCTGTACCCGGGCCATCGCGCGCTGCGCATGCACGCGGTGCCCGAACGTACCGGCGCCGCGTTGATGGCCAGTCTGCAGCGCACGGCGCAGGCAGCGGGTGTCGACATCCTGACAGACGCATTGGTACGGACATTGCACATGGACGCGGGTGGACGCGTTCAAGGCATCGGGTATGCGCGACCGGATGGCGCGATCGAAGACCTGCGCTGCGATGTGCTGCTGCTCGCCTGCAACGGCTTTGGCGGCAATGCCGACATGGTGCGCGACTTGTTGCCAGAAATGCGCGAGGCGACTTACGCGGGGCATGTGGGCAACGACGGCAGCGCCATCGGCTGGGCGCGCCAGATCGGCGCGCGGCTGGCCGACCTGGGCGGTTACCAGGGCCATGGCTCGTGGGCCATACCCCAAGGCGCGCTGATGAGCTGGGCGATCATGATGCAGGGCGGGGTCCAGATCAATACCCGGGGCGGGCGCTTCCACGACGAGACACAAGGCTATTCGGAGGCAGCCGTGCATGTGCTGGCGCAGCCCGGCGGTGTGGCCTGGAATGTGTTCGACGCGCCCTTGCTCGAACTGGCGCGGACCTTTCCCGACTTTGTCGATCTCGAGAAAGCCGGTGCGCTCAAGACAGCGGCGGACCTGCCGGCTCTGGCGCGCCTGATCGGCTGCGACGAAGCAGCCCTGCGCGCCACGCTGGCCGCGGTGACCCCGGGCCAACCCGACGCCTTTGGTCGCAGCTTCCAGCGCACGCTGACGGCGCCCTACCACGCGGTGAAGGTCACCGGAGCCTTGTTCCACACCCAGGGTGGGCTGGACATCGACGCCCACTGTCGGGTGCTGCAGCAGTCTGGCGCGCCCTTTGCCAACCTGCTGGCTGCCGGCGGCGCCGCGCGCGGCGTCTCGGGCAACGCCGTCTGGGGCTATCTGTCGGGCAATGGCCTGCTCAGTGCGGTCGGTGGCGGCTGGATCGCGGCCGCCACCGCGGCATGGATTTTGAGCGGCGCCGCATCGGTGACGCATGACCAGGAAGCACCACGATGAGCCACAACCTGAAACAACGCCTGCAGCAACCACGGGTTCTGCTGGCGCCGGGCATCTACGATGCACTTACAGCGCTGATTGCCGAGCAGTCAGGCTTCGAGGCGCTGTACCTGTCGGGCGCGTCGATCGCGTATACCCGGCTCGGACGATCCGATGTCGGCCTGACCACCGCCACCGAAGTGGCCGACACGCTGGCGCGCATCACCGAGCGGGTATCGGTGCCGGTGATCGTCGATGCCGACACCGGTTTCGGCAACGCACTCAACACCATGCGCACGGTGCGCGCGTTCGAACGCGCCGGCGCCGCCATGATCCAGCTCGAAGACCAGACGTTTCCCAAGCGCTGCGGACACCTGGACGGCAAGACGGTCGTCCCGGTGGACGAGATGTGCGGCAAGCTCAAGGCGGCGCTGGACGCGCGGCAATCGGACCATACGCTGATCCTGGCGCGCACCGACGCATTGGCGGTGGAAGGCTGGGATGCCGCCATGGCACGCGCCGAAGCCTATCTGGCCTGCGGTGTCGATGCCTTGTTCATCGAAGCCTTGCGTTCGCCCGAGCAGATGGAGCAGGCCTGCGGCCGGTTTGCCGGCCGGATTCCCTTGCTGGCCAACATGGTCGAGGGCGGCAAGACCCCGGTGCGCAGCGCCGCCGAACTGGGCGCGGTGGGCTTTCGCATCGTGATCTTCCCGGGTGGTACGGCACGTGCCGCCGCATTCGGCTTGCAGAAATACTATGCCAGCCTGCACCAGCACCAGACCTCGGCGCCGATGCAGCAGGTGATGCTTGATTTCGACCAGCTCAATGCGCTGATCGGGACGCCGGAACTGCTGGCGCTGGGGCGGCGTTACGAATAGACTGTCGGTCCGGCCGGGACTGATCACTGCGCGAGACAGGCGCACAATGGCGGCTCGCCGACAGCCGCCGACATTGATCCCTTGCCTCTCCCATGACCGACATCACGACCTGGCTCGAAACCCACGGACTGGGCAAGTACGCGCCGGAATTCGCCGCGCAGGACATCTCGCTGGACCTGCTGCCGGACCTGCTGGACGCCGACTTGCGCGAGCTTGGAGTGGCGTCGCTGGGTGACCGCAAGCGTCTGCTCAAGGCGGCTGCTGGCGCAGTGGCGCCGCAGGCCCCGGTCGCAGCCGTGGCAGGCGCGGCGGCAGGGCCGTCGCCACCCATCGACAGAGCGGCTGCACTGGCGGCAGCGGCACCAGCCGGCGTCGGCGAGGAGGGCGAGCGGCGACATGCCACGGTGGTGTTTTCCGACCTGACCGGATATACCGCGCTCAACGAGGCGTTCGACCCGGAAGAGGTCGAGCAGGTGATGGCCCGCATCAAGCGCGAGGCCAGCCGAGTCATTGAACGCCATGGCGGGCGCGTCAACCAGTTCGTCGGAGACGAGGTGATGGCCTTGTTCGGTATTCCGCTGGCCCGTCGCGACGATCCCCGTCGGGCGGTGCGCGCTGCGCTGGAATTGCATGCCGTCGTCGATGTGATTGCAGCCGGCCTGGCCGAGCGGCTGGGCCGCAAGTTGTCCATGCATACCGGCGTGCACACCGGCCTGGTGATCGCCCGGCGCAGCGATACCCGTTCGGGCGACTACACCTTGACCGGCGACACCGTGAACACGGCGGCGCGCCTGCGCGGCCTGGCGCAACCAGGCGAGGTGGTGGTCAGCCCGCAGACCTGGCAGCAGGTGGCCGATTATTTCGAGTCGAGCGCCGGCACGGCCGTCGAAGTCAAGGGCAAGGAGCGCCCGCTGTTGCCGTACCGCATCCTGTCCGAACGTGCCGTGCCGCTCGGCGGCAGCCGGCCCCTGGTCGGGCGCGACGAAGAGATGCAGCAGTTCGACAGCCTGGTGCGTGCCTGTGTGCAACGCCGGCGTGGACGCATCGTGCTGGTGCGTGGCGATCCGGGGCTGGGCAAATCGCGCCTGGTGGCGGAATTCGTCGACCATGCGCGTGAGCAGGGCCTGACCTGCAACGCCACGACGATCCAGGATTTTGGCGCGCGTACCGGCCATGACGCATTGCGCGTGCTGGTGCAGGAGTGGATGGGCCTGGCGCCCGACGCCGACGAAGCCAGCCGCGCGGCGGCGATTGCCTTGCAGTTTGGTGTCGGCAGCGACGACGCGCCGCACCGGCCGTTTCTGTATGAGTTGCTCGACGTGACTCCGCCGCCCGAGGTGCGTTCGCTGCTGTCGGCGATCGCGTCCTCGGAGCGCCGACGCGGGGTGCTCGACGCGTTGGCGTGCCTGTTGCGTTCGGAACTGGCGCAAGGGCCCACTCTGGTGCTGGTGGAAGACATCCACTGGGCTGACCCGGCCACGTTGTGCCAGCTCGAGCCGCTGCTGGCGATGACGGCCGACGAGCCTTTGTTGGTCCTGTTGAGCACCCGCTACGCCGGTGATCCGACCGTGGGCGATTGGCGCACGGCGCTGCATGGCCTGCCCATGACCAGCATCGACCTGCAGCCGTTGGCCGACGAAGACGCGTTGCGGCTGGCAGCCGGTGCTGCGTCGATGTCCGACGCCTTGCTGCGCGGTTGCGTCGCCCGTGCCGAGGGCAATCCGCTGTTCCTGGAGCAATTGCTGCTCAATGCCGGCGACGATGGCGCCAACCATCTGCCGGGGTCGATCCAGGCCTTGATCCAGGCGCGCATGGATCGGTTGCAGCCGCTGGACAAGAATGCATTGCAGGCCGCCGCGGTGTGGGGCCAGCGCGTTCCCTTGGCGGTGGTGCGCCATCTGGTGGGCGCACCCGACTATGATGCGCGCGCGCTGGTGGAGCAATTTCTGCTGCGTGTGCAAGGTGATGATCTGCTGTTCAGCCATGCACTGATCCGCGATGGCGCCTATGGGTCGATGTTGCACGCGCGACGGCGCCAGCTGCACCTGCGAGCGGCACTGTGGGTCCAGCAGCGTGACGTGGCGCTGGCCGCGGAGCATTTCGAGCGCGCCGACGATCTTCGCGCAGGTGCTGCGTATTTGCAGGCCAGCGAAGAGCAGTCGGCTCAATACCACTATGCCGAGGCGCTGGCCCTGGTCGGGCGCGGGCTGGCCCTGGCCGATCCGGGGGACGCGGGTTTCGGCCTGCGGCTGGCGCGTGCGCGCCTGTTGCTGGCCAACGGCGATGCCATGCAGGCGATCGTGGCCGCAGGCGCCGCGATCGACGTTGCGCGTCAGGGCGGCGAACGGGCGCTGGGCCTGATCGCGATGGCGTCGGCCATGCGGATCGTTGACCGGGTTTCCGAAGGCTACGACCTGTTGCAGGAGGCCCAGCCATTGGCCGAACAGGCGGGCTTGCTGCTCGACCTGTCACGCCTGCATGAGTTGCGCGGCAACCTGCTGTTCACGATGGGTCGATCGGATGATTGCCGGCAGGCCCACGAGCAGGCATTGACACTGGCACGCCAGGCTGGTTCGGCCGAGGCAGAATGCGCCGCGCTCGGTGGCCTGAGCGATGCGAGCTATGCGTGCGGCAAGGTGCTCAGCGGCGCGCGGCTGGTCACGCAGTGCGTCGACATGGCGCGCGAGCAGGGGTTTCTGAAGGTGGAGATGGCTTACCTGCCCATGGTGTCGTGGTCGTCGTATTACCGCCTCGCATTGCCACAAGCCGTTGCAGTGAGCCAGCGTGCCATTGCCCTGGCAAGCCGCGTGCGCAACCTGCGCGCGGAGATGATGGCGCGTTCCCAGATGGTCATGATCGACGGCTGCATCCGAGGCAACCACCGCGAGGCCATGGTCCATGTCGACCGGGCGCTGGAGATCACGCAGATCATGGGCAGCCGCCGGTTCGAGGCACTCAGCTGGTTCTTCCGCGCGCTGCTGGTGATGCGCGCCGGTGATCTGGTGGGTGCACGCGCGCATCTGGAGACGGCATGCCGGATGGTTGTCGAGGCAGAACAGGGTGCCGGTCTGATCGGCCCGCAGTTGTATGGTGCGCGGGCCTTGCTTGCCGCCGATCCGTCCGACATGCAGCAAGCGCTGGCGCGCGGTGAGCAGGTGTTGCACCAAGAGGCA
Organism: uncultured Rhodoferax sp.; assembly: GCA_964558425.1. Lineage (GTDB taxonomy): Bacteria > Pseudomonadota > Gammaproteobacteria > Burkholderiales > Burkholderiaceae_C > CAISIP01. Next base: position 43,681 of record CAZLDV010000012.1, read on the forward strand.
TTGAGCCACAACTATTTCGTGTTCTACGACTTTGCGATCCAGGCCTGCGTCGCAAGCGCCCAGTGGGACGCCGCTGCGCGTTATTGCACCGCGCTGGAGACCTATACCGCGGCCGAGCCGTTCCCGTGGGCGGATTTCATCGTTGCGCGGGGTCGGGCGCTGATGCGCCATGGACGCGGCGAGCGTGATGCGACGCTGCGCGATGCATTGCGCGGCCTGAGCCGGCTCGCCGCCGACAAGCAAATGCATTTCTACCGCACCGATATCGACCGCGCGCTGGCTGGGCCGTAAAGTACGGCTGGCTAGTCCGCTTCGCCTGCGCACCTCGCATGGCGACCTGCGCGCAGGACAAGGCGCCGGGCCGTTCCGAAGTCTTGTTGCACGCGTTGCGGGGTCCTTGCCAAGCCAGGGCCGGGGGCGCTCAGGGGTCGAAGGAGGCACTCCAACGTGCATTCCATGCGGTGTCCATGGCGCGGCGGTCCTGTTTGGTCGGCCGCCCATGGGCAAGCGTCAGCGCCGGTTCGGTGCCCATGCGGCGCAACTCCTGTGCTTGGGCACGCGCACGCAGGCTCTCGTCCGATTCCGCATACAGCAATTGCGCCACCGGAGCGGGCCCGCGCACATCGCTCAGCGCCTGCACCACCACCGTGCGCGTGACGCTGCCCTGGCGCAACACGACACTGTCGCCGACCTTGAGGTCGCGCGCCGGCTTGACCGTGCTGCCGTTGACCTGGACCCGGCCCTTGTGGATGTCTTCCGTGGCCAGGCTGCGCGTCTTGTAGAAGCGGGCAGCCCACAACCATTTGTCGATTCGGATTGCTTGCATCGGTGCTGATTGTCGCTCAGGTATGTGCCAGCGGCAGTCGCACGGTGGCGTCGAGGCCGCAAGTTTGCTGGTTGGCCACCCGGTTGTTGAGGCTGATCTGGCCGCCCAGGGCGGTCACGATCTCCCGGCAGATCATCAGGCCCAGGCCGGAACCGCTGCGGTTGTGTCCGGCCGCGAAGGGCTGGAACAGGCGCGCGCGCAGGTCGGTGTCGATGCCGGGTCCGTGGTCGGCCACTGTCAGTGTGGCGAACTGCTGATCGGTCACCAACTGCACCGCGAAGGCGCTGTGTGCGGGCGCGTATTTGATGGCGTTGTGCAGCAGGTTGCGCACCAGTTCACGCAACATCCATTCATGCGCGCGGATCGGCGCGGACGTGGTCCGGATCTCGAAGTCCAGCTCCTTGTCGGCCATCAGGGGCGCCAGGTCCAGCGCCACCGTGCGCACGACGCTGGCCAGATCGAGCACGACCCCATCGGACTGCTGGCGCAGTTGCTCGACCTTGGCCAGCGCCAACATCTGGTTGGCCAGCACGGTCGCGCGTTCGACCGTGCCATTGATTTCCTGCAAGGCCTGGGTCTGGTCGACGTCGCCGCGCAGCGCTGATTGCACCTGCACCTTGAGCACCGCCAATGGTGTGCGCAATTGATGCGAGGCATCCCGCACGAAGCGCTTCTGGTGTTCCAGCAAACTGTGCAGCCGGGCCATGACCTGGTTGGTGGCGTCCACCAGTGGATGCAGTTCGCGCGGAAGATCACGCGCCGGGATCGGCGTCAGGTCGCCTTCGTCACGCGCGCGCAAGAGCCCGCTGAGCGAACGCACGGGCCGGGTGGCACGCTGCACCACCACGACGACAACCAGTGCAATCACCGCGGCCAGCAGGCTCTGGCGCAACAAGGTGTCGATCAGGATCTGGCGCGCCAAGGTCTGGCGCAGTTCCAGTGTTTCCGCTACCTGGACCGTCGCCATGCCCAGACCGCTGCGGCTGGCGACCGGTTGCAACAATACCGCCACCCGCACCGCGTCACCATGCACACGATCGTCGTAGAAGTCGACCAGCGCAGCGTAAGGGCCCCGATCGGGCAATTGTCCTTTCCACAATGGCAGGTCGGGAGAACCGTCGATCAGTTCACCACTGACGGTCGAGATGCGGTACACCATGCGGCTGCGGTTGTCGGCCTCGAAGGCCTCCAGTGCCGAATAGGGCACGTTGGTATGAAATCGCGCCTGCGCGCCTTCACCCTCGACCTCCAGCAATTCGCCGATCGATTTTGCCGAGGCCAGCAAGGTGCGGTCATAGGCGGTGTTCACCGCGGCCAAGGCCTGGTCGTACAGGCTGATGGTGTTGACCAGCATGAACCCCGCTGTCGGAAGCAGGATACCCAGCAGCAGGTAGCGGCGCAGTGACAAGGGGCGTGGCCGCTGTCGCATCTCAGCTGTGTGCCTTGAGCAGGTAACCGAGTCCGCGCAGGGTCACAAGCGCGGTGCCGGTGCCTGTCAGCTTCTTGCGCAAGCGGTACACCACCACTTCGATCGCTTCATATTGGACTTCGCTCGCGCCGGGGAAAACCACCTCGAACAACTGCTCCTTGGACACTGCCTGTCCGGCGCGTTGCAGCAACAAGCGCAACAACCGCGCCTCGCGCGGGCTGAGGTCCAGCACCTTGAAGCCGTGGTAGATGGCGCCGCTGCTGGCGTCCAACCGCAATTGACCGCATCGACTGTGCTCGGGTTCGGTCACGGAGTCGTCAGGCGCGCCGCCGGCGCGCCGAGCGAGCGCGCGAATCCGCGCTTCCAATTCGTCCAGATCGAAAGGCTTTGACAGGTAGTCGTCCGCTCCTGCATTCAGGCCGACGATGCGATCACCCACCGTGCCGCGGGCGGTCAGGATCAACACCGGCGTGCCCAGGCCGCAGCGGCGCGCTTGCGCCAGCACGTCCAGGCCGTCGATGCCGGGCAGACTCAGGTCCAGCAACACCACGTCGGGCAGCATGGCCTGCCATTGCGCCAGGGCCAGTCGCCCGTCGGAACACAGGCCGATCTGCATACCCTTGCGTTCCAGCGTGCGACGCAGGGTGGTCTGCATGTCAGGGTCGTCTTCGATCAGCAGCAGTCGCATGGCGTTGTGGGTGGAGCATGGCTATTGTGCGGTCAGTTCGGGCATGCGGCGCGGTTGGCCGCCGTGGCATCGGGCATCAGTGTTTTCCCTAGGTTCTTCCGACAGCCGACTGACAGCCGGCGCAGGCATCATCAGGGCGTTCGTCAACTACAGGAGGCACGCCATGCGTCGCGATATCTTTCTCAAATCCATGCTGGCCGCCGCGGCTGCCGGCAGTCTGCCGTTGTCGGCTTTCGCCGGTGCGGCCCTCAAGATGATGATTCCCGCCAACCCCGGTGGTGGTTGGGACGGCACCGGCCGTGCGCTGGGCAAGGCACTGATCGAATCCAAGGTGGCCGACACCGTGCAGTACGACAACAAGGGCGGCGCGGCCGGCGTGATCGGGTTGGCGCAGTTTGCCAACGCCAGCAAGGGCGACGAAAACGCCTTGATGGTGATGGGCGCGGTGATGCTGGGCGGCATCATTTCCACCAAGCCGCCGGTCGGCCTGGACAAGCTCACGCCGATTGCACGACTGACCAGCGAGTACAACGTGTTCGTGGTGCCGGCCGCATCGCCGCTCAAGACCATGAAGGATGTCGTGACCCAGTTCCAGAAGGACCCGGGCAGCGTCAAGTGGGGCGGCGGTTCCAAGGGCTCTACCGAACACATCGCGGCGTCGATGCTTGCCAGCAAGGTGGGCGTCGATCCGAAGAAGGTCAATTACATCGCGTTCCGGGGCGGCGGCGAGGCGGTCGCGGCGATCCTGGGCAACAACGTCACCGTCGGCGGCAGCGGTTACAGCGAATTTGCCGAATACATCAAGGCCGGCAAGATGCGCGCGATCGGCGTGACCTCCGAAAAGCGCCTGCCCGGCGTGAACGTGCCGACCATGAAGGAGATGGGGTACGACGTGGTGCTGGGCAACTGGCGCGGCGTCTACGGAGCCCCCGGCATCACTGCGGCGCAACGTGCTGCGCTGACCGACATGGTGGTCAAGGCCACCAAGACAGCGAGCTGGAAGGAGTCACTGGAAGCCAACAAGTGGACTCCGGCCTTGCTGACCGGCAAGGCGTTTGACGAGTTCGTCGATGACGAATTCGCCAGCCTGCGCGGCACCATGCATCTGGCAGGCATGCTGTGATCCGACGCGGCGGCGCACCCGGTCCGCAGACGCTGATCGGGGTCGGGTTGCTGGCCGTCGCCGGTGTCATCATGGCCGGCGCGGCCGACTTTCCGTCTGCGACCGGCTATTCGGGCGTTGGCTCGAATTTTTTGCCCTGGGTGGTGGGCGGTGTGTTGCTGGTCAGTGGCGTGCTGGTGATCTGGCAGGCGCGCACCGGCGGTTACCGCGACATGGAGGAGCCGACCGGCTCCGACCATGGCTACTGGCCGGGCTTTGGCTGGATGTCGGCGGGTCTGCTGGCCAACGCCGCGCTGATCACGACGATCGGCTTCGTGCTGAGTTGTTCCTTGTGCTTTGCGCTGGCTGTGCGCGGCTTGCGCCATGCGGATCGCCATGCCGGTGTGCCTGCTGCGCGCGGCGAGTTTGGCCAGACCGCGCTTGACCTTCTGATCGGCATCGCCATTGCCGCGCCGGTCTACTGGATGTTCACCAAGCTGCTGGCAATCAACCTGCCGGGCCTGACTGCAACGGGCTGGATTTGACATGACACTGACCCCACGCGCACTGCGCCCGCCATGCCCCGCTGGGGCGTCCCGTCTCTGCGCAACGGGCGGGACTGACTGACATGGACCTCTGGAATCAATTGCTGCTCGGCTTTGCGACCGCAGCCACGCCGATCAACCTGCTCTGGTGCCTGGTCGGTTGTGCAATCGGCACGGCGGTCGGCGTGTTGCCGGGCATCGGGCCGGCGGTGGCGGTGGCGATGTTGCTGCCGATCACGTCCAAGGTGGATGCCACTGCGTCGATGATCTTTTTTGCCGGCATCTATTACGGTGCCATGTACGGCGGCTCGACCACTTCCATCCTGCTCAATACGCCGGGCGAGACCGGCAGCATGATCACCGCGATGGAGGGCAACAAGATGGCCAAGAGCGGCCGGGCAGGTGCTGCGCTGGCGACGTCCGCGGTTGGCTCGTTCGTGGCCGGCACGATTGCCACGGTGCTGGTAACCCTGTTTGCACCGCTGTTGGCCGATTTCGCGGTCAAGCTGGGCCCGCCTGAGTATTTCATGCTGATGGTGCTGGCATTCACCACGGTGAGCGCCGTGCTCGGGCGCAGTACGCTGCGCGGCATGGTGGCCCTGTTCATCGGCCTGGCTGCCGGACTGATCGGCATGGACCAGATCTCGGGCCAGGCGCGCTACACCGCCGGTGTTCCCGAGTTGCTCGACGGCATCGAGATCGTGCTCGTCGCCGTCGGCCTGTTCGCGGTGGCCGAGGCCCTGTACGCGGTGCTGTACGAAGGTGGGCCGCCGGAGGCGCAGCATGCATTGAGCCGGGTGCACATGACGCGCGCCGATTGGCGTCGATCCTGGCCGGCGTGGATGCGCGGCACTGCGATCGGATTTCCGTTTGGCACCATCCCCGCCGGCGGCAGCGAAATCCCGACCTTCCTCAGTTACGCGGCCGAGAAGAAATTTGCCCGCGGCGAGAACCTGGCCGAGTTCGGGACACGCGGTGCGATCGAGGGTGTGGCCGGCCCGGAGGCAGCCAACAATGCCGCCATCACGGCCACGCTGATCCCGTTGCTCACGCTGGGCATACCGACGTCGAACACCGCCGCCATCCTGCTTGGCGCATTCCAGAACTACGGCATCCAGCCGGGGCCGCAGCTGTTCACCACGTCGGCCACCTTGGTCTGGGCGTTGATTGCCTCGCTGTATATCGGCAACGTGATGCTGCTGATCCTGAACCTGCCGATGGTCGGCCTATGGGTCAAGCTGCTCAAGATTCCCAAGCCTTACCTGTACGCCGGCATCCTGATCTTCGCAACCGTCGGGGTCTACGGCATGCGGCAGAGCGCCTTCGACCTGGTGTTGCTGTACATCATCGGCCTGGTCGGTGTGGTGATGCGCCGCTATGATTTTCCCACCGCACCGGTGGTGGTGGGCATGATTCTGGGTCCGCTGGCCGAGGCGCAGATGCGCAATGCCTTGTCGATCGGGGAGGGCAGCTGGCTGATCTTCATTCAAAGGCCGATGTCGGCGAGCTTGCTGGCAGTCGTGCTCGCGGTGCTGGTGCTACCGCGCCTGATGCAGCGCTGGGCAGCGCGGCGCGCGCGACTGGCATAGGCGAGCGTGCAGGGTGCAGTGGCGGTCGAACCCGCACACGTTGGGCTCATTTGATCCGGTCACCGTAGGTGATGCTGGCCAGTTGGCCGGACTCGAAGCGCAGCGTCGTCAAGAACTGTCCGCGCCCCGGGTTGTAGGTCCACGCGTCGACGGTCTCGCACGCACCACCTGTGACGATCGTGACGCGTGGGCGTTTCGGCGCAGCGATCGCTTCGAAAGTTCCGGGCGCACTGGGCGGCTTGCAAAAGCTGTCCTTGACAATTGGTTCGCCGCACTTCAACAGCGCTGACGCCTTGTTGTCACCCAGGTTGACCAGGTCATTCTTGCAGCGAAAGGAGCGCGTCTCCGCGTGGAGACCTCCTGCGAAAGGGAGCAAGGTGGCGACGAGTAAGAGGGGGGTCAGCAGGCGCATGCCGCGAGTGTGCGCTCGGACTGTTTCCCGACCGTGTCGCTTTGTAATCAATTGGAAACAGCTCGGTTTTGGCCGGTGACACGACCGGTGCGAATCAGCGCCGCCAAGGCCAGGGCGCTGCGGCGGCTCACTTCGACGCCGGTTGCATCATCTCCGTGTAACGCCGCTGCATCACTTCGGGCGTGACTTGCTCGATCTGGTGGCCGATCATCCAGCGGTGCCCAAACGGATCGATCACCACACCGGTGCGTTCGCCGTAGAACTGGTCGGTGCATGCCATCTCCAGCGTGGCACCGGCGGCCACTGCGCGTTGCACCATGGCGTCTGCGTCGTCGACATGCAGGTGCAGGCTGACAGAGCTCTTGTCGCCAGGTTGCGGGCCCAACATGCCGTATTCGGCAAACTCGTCGCTGACCATCAGCGTGGTTCCGTTGAAATCGATTTCCATGTGGCCGATGCGGCCTGAGGGTTCCGTCAGTCGGAACTTTTCCGTGGCGCCAAACACCTGGGCGTAGAAGTCGAGCGCCTGCTGGCTGTTGCGCACGCGCAGGTAGGCATACATTGCGTGAATCATCCTGGGTCTCCTTGCATCGTGCCTGCCACTGTATATCGGTGCTGTTGGGTTGTGTTGAACGGAATTGAACCGACCGGGCTCGCCAGCTGCTTCGAAGCCAGCCCGGTCGCCCGCTTGAACTGTCGCATGTCGCTCCCGTGGCTGGCGGCGCTGGAATGCAAGAGAGCGCCGATGCTGGAAGGGCATGGCTATGGGGGCCGCCACGGCTTCCTGCATCTGGATTGGCACCGGTCGGCGCTCTCTGGACGCTTGCGCAGACAGGCACGGCAGCGCATCGCAGATCATGCGACCAGACTGATTTCATAAGAGCCTACAAAGATCAAAAAATAACCCTTCAGTGTAAAATGAATACTGAATGGTATAAATTCCACCTGCACCACATCTTTGGTGTGCGCTGTTGATTCAGCATTCCCATTTGGAGATACCCATGAAGAAGTCCATCATTGCTGCTGTCATTGCCGTTGGCGCTGCCTTTTCCGTGCAAGCCAAGGACATCGTCGATACCGCCGTTGCGGCAGGTAACTTCAACACCTTGGCCACGGCATTGAAGGCCGCCGGTCTGGTCGATACGCTCAAGGGTCCGGGTCCGTTCACCGTGTTTGCGCCAACCGACGCGGCGTTTGCCAAGGTGCCCAAGGCCGACCTGGATGCACTGCTCAAGGACAAGGCCAGGCTCACCGCTGTCTTGACCTACCACGTGGTCCCCGGCAAGGTGATGGCCGCCGACGTCAAACCCGGCATGGTCAAGACCGTGCAAGGTTCCAGCCTCACGGTGTCCACATCGAACGGGGTGATGGTCGATCAGGCCAAGGTCATCGCCACCGACATCGTCGCCGACAACGGCGTCATTCATGTGATCGACAGCGTGATCATTCCGAAGTAAGCGGGCCTGTGTCTTCGCTGCCACCAGGCGATGGTGGCGGCGAAGGCCCGTCGGTGTGCGGCGCACGTGAAGGCGGGCGCGGGCGGTCCCGAACCGCGGACGCCGCGCGCTACGGTCGCGCTCTGCCCACCCTCGTGGGACGGCTTGCACGTGCCATGCGTGTGGTCGGCGCAGGCAGCGCAGCTTCGGTCGCCGCCAGATCGGGTACCCGGAATCGGCCCTGCAGTGCCAGCAGCTCGGCGCGATGCAGCTGCACCAGATGGTGGACCATGTTCTCTCCCTCGGTGGTCAGGTGCACTTCCACCTTGCGCAAGTCACTGGCGCTGGCGACGCGCCGCACCAGGCCCAGCTGCTCGCAGCGTGTCACGAGTGCCACCACGCCATGGTGTTTGGCCTGCAGCCGTTCGGCCAGCTCGGCCACGGTGGCCCATTGGCGACCCGGGTAACCCAGAATCTGCAACAGCAACAGGTATTGCAAGGGCGTCACGCTTTCGCGGCGCGTCACTTCCTCGCTGAAACGCAGGTACCTGCGCAACTGGTAGCGAAATTCCGCGAGGGCCTCGAAATCCGCCTTGGTGGCGGGACCATCGCCAGGTCGACTTGTTTTTTGCATTGCGCAAATATATCATCCCGTGATATAAATACCGGACTTTTTCGAACCCCCATGAAACTCAATATCCTGTCCGATCTGCACCTGGGGTTCGCCTCCATGGAGCACCCGCACAACGATGCCGACGTGGTGGTGCTGGCAGGCGACATCGCGCGTCCGGCGGTGGCGGCCGAATGGGCGCGCGCATTCGACAAGCCGGTGCTGTACGTTCCCGGCAACCACGAGTTCTACGGAGGCAGCGTCGACGGCACGCTCGCGCAGCTGCGCAGCCTGTGTGCCGCGAGCTGTGTCGACGTGCTCGACAACTCCGAGGTCTATCTGGGTGGCGTGCGGTTCCTGGGCACCACCTTGTGGACCGACTTCCGTCTGTTCAACTCGCCAGGCATCAACGCGGCGTCACGCGAAGAAGCGGTGCGCTGCATGCGTGACTTTTCGCGCATCGTCACCGACGCAGACCCGGCGCAGGCCTTCCAGCCCCGGGATGCAGCACGGCTGTTCAGCCGCCAGGCCCACTGGCTGGCGCGCAGCCTGGCGCGGCCCTTCGATGGCCCCACCGTGGTGATCACCCACCATGCGCCTTCGCGGCGCAGCATCCATCCGCGGTTCGACGGTGCGCTGCTCAACGCCTGTTTTGTCTCCGACGCCGAATACCTGTTCGGTGCGGGACGGGTCGATCTGTGGATTCACGGGCACACCCACGACAGTTTCGATTACACGATCGGCGACACGCGCGTGGTCTGCAATCCGCGCGGCTACACCCGCGACGGCGTTTGCGAGAATGCGCACTTTGATGCCGATTTCATGGTCGACGTGGCCGCAGCGTCGGTCGAGGACTACCGGCTTGCCGACGCCGCCTGAGGGAGCCGCCCATGATCACCACCCGCTTGACCGAGATGTTTGGATTGAGTGCGCCGGTCATATTGGCGCCGATGGGCGGCGTCTCCGGCGGACTGCTCGCTGCTGCGGTATCCAATGCCGGCGGCCTGGGCATGGTCGGTGGGGGTTACGGTGACCCGCAATGGCTCGCGCGCGAACTCGCGCTGGTCAAGGAGGGTACACGCCGTCCCTGGGGTGTGGGCCTGATCACCTGGTCCGCCACCGACGCTGTTGTCGAGCAGGTTCTGGCCGCCCGTCCGGACGCCGTCATGTTGTCGTTCGGCGACCCGCGTCGTTTCGGTCGGCTGATCAATGCCGCGGGTTGCCGCCTGATCTGCCAGGTGCAGGATCGCGACAGTGCCCAGCTGGCGCTCGAAGCCGGAGCGGATCTGATCGTCGCACAAGGCACCGAAGCCGGTGGCCACGGCGGCGAGCGGGCCACCTTGCCGCTGGTCCCGGCGATGGTCGATCTGGTGGCACCGATTCCGGTGATTGCCGCGGGGGGCATCGCCGACGGCCGTGGCCTGGCCGCATCGCTGATGCTCGGTGCCCACGGCGCCCTGATCGGCACCCGCTTCTACGCCGCGAAGCAGGCCCTGGCCAGCGCGGCGGCAAAGCGCCGGATCGTGACCGCGTATGGCGTCTCGACCGTGCGCACGCGGGTGTTTGACCAGGTGCGCGGCTACGCCTGGCCAACACGGCATACCGGGCGCGCCTTGCGCAATGCATTCGTGGCGCGTTGGCACGGCAATGAGGCGGAGCTCGATGGCGTGTTGGCGGAGCAGCGCAGTGCCTACCAGAAGGCCGCCGCCGAAGGCGATTGTGATACCGCGGTGGTCTGGGCCGGCGAAGCCGTGGACCTGATCACCGAAGTCGAAGACGCCACCGTGCTGGTGGCGCGCATCGCCAGCGAAGCCGAACAGACGCTGAAGTTGGGCGCCCATCTGCTGCGGCGCGACAGCGGCGCCTGAACCCGCGCAGCTTGGGCGACGCCGCACGACGCCGTCGAGCCTGGCGTCGGCGGCTGGCCCGTCGACGTCGCTCGTCGACACCGTCGCGCCAAGCGCGATCGCTGGCCACGCCCAGGGTGTCCCGGTGATTCGATGTCCCGCAGCGCGGGCTTGTCACCTTTTCGCTCCCAGCTGCATCCAATGACATGAAACCGGAGAACTTCATGTTGGACGTTGATACCCCTGCTGACCCGCCGCCCACGCAGTTGCGTGTGGCAGAACCCGGCGGACTGGAACTGGCGCGCCGGGCCGTGGCCGGCCAGGCGCATGCGTTCGAGGCCATCATGCGGCGCTACAACCGCCTGCTGTTTCGCAGCGCACGGGGCATCGTGCCAGACGACGCCCAGGCGCAGGACGTGGTGCAGGACGCGTATCTGCAGGCCTTTCTCCATCTGCACGACTTTCGCGGGGAGTCCGAACTCGGAACCTGGCTGGTGCGCATCACGATCCATGCCGCGTTGCAGGCGCAACGCCGCCAGGGGCGTCTCGTGCAGCTGGAAGATGGTTGGGACAGTGGCGACATGACGTGTGCGGAGATCGATATGCCAGACCAGTTCGTTTCCCCCGAGCCGCCTGACCGTGCCGCCGAGCGCGGTGAATTGCGTGCGTTGCTGCAGGCGGCGATCGAAGATTTGCCGGTGATCTACCGCAGCGTGTTCATGTTGCGGGCGGTCGAGAACATGCCGGTCGAAGAAGTCGCTCAGTGCCTGGGCGTCAATGCCGCCGTCGTCAAGACCCGGTTCCTGCGTGCGCGGGCGATGCTGCGTGACGCCTTGGCCGACCGGTTCGAGGCCCACGCGCCGTCGACGTTCGCGTTTGCCGGCGCGCGCTGTGACGCCGTCGTCGCACACGTGATGGCGCGCCTGCGTGAGCAGGGTCTGGTGCGCTGAACCACGTCGCTCGCTGTCGAAGCGGTTCTTTTGTCTTCATTCACAACCAGGAGTCCATCATGAAATCCCTCGTCACTGTTTCCGCCTCCGAACTGCTGTTGCCACGTCGGCGCATCGTTGCCGCCAGCGGGTGGGCCTTGTCCGCGACCGCCGTCGCCATGCTGGGCGGGCGTGATGCGCTGGCCGCCGGCGCCAAGACCGGTTCCCAGACCACCGAAGCCGATGTGCGGATTCTGAACTCTGCGCTGGGCGCGGAGCGCGAAGCGATCGCCGCCTACCAGCTCGGCGCCGACAGTGGCCTGCTCAAGGGTGACGTGCTCAAACTTGCCGTGGGTTTTCAGTCGCACCACAAGGAACACGCCGATGCGCTGTCGGCCACCGTGCGCAAGCTCGGTGGCGAACCGGTTGCCGCCAAGGCCAACTACGGCTTTCCGACCGATACGCTGAAGACCCAGAACGATGTGTTGCAGTTTGCCGCCGGGCTGGAGAAAGGGGCTGTGTCCGCCTACCTCGGAGCGGTGCCTCTGTTCGCGGATCGCCAGCTTGCGCAAGTGGCGGCCAGCATCCTGGGTGATGAAGCCATGCATTGGGCGGTGTTGCGGCAGGCGCTGGGTCAGCCTGCGGTTCCCGTCGCCTTCATGTCCTGAGTCGGCAGCGCGCAGGTGGATGCCGTGAACCGATCTTTGACAATGGCAGCGCTGCTGTGTTTCGTCGGGGTTGCGCAAGGCGCCCAACCCGGGCCGGATGCGGCCGGGCTGGCGCGCGGCGCCGCGATCTACGAACGCTGTGGCGCGTGTCATGCGATCGATCGGAACCGCACCGGGCCGCAACATTGCGGTCTGTTCGGTCGCCGCGCGGGCACGGCACCGGGTTTTGACGACTATTCTGCCGCGATGCGCAAGGCCGGCCTGGTCTGGAATGCACGGACGCTGGACCAATTCCTGCGCAATCCGGCTGCGATGGTGCCCGGAACGACCATGGGCTACGCCGGTATCGCCGACGCGGGCGAACGTGCCGACCTGATTGCCTGGTTGCAACAGGCCACCGCCACCAGTGCCTGCACGCCGCAACGCTGAACCGGACCGGGTTCGCATGGCCGGCGTTACCATTCCGGCATGCTTGATCCGACCGACCGCACGCCGCAGTCGCCCATGGCATCCGAGCCGGGCGCGCCGCATGGGCTGCCGCTGGATGCACAAGGCATCCTGGCGCTGGCGGCGCGCTCGATGTTCCACCTGTTTTCGAATATCAGCCAGGGCATGTTCCTGGTCGATCGGACGGGCCGCATCGTCTGGGTCAACGAGGGCTACCAGCGGTTCCTGCCGGCGCTGGGTTTTTCGTCGCTCGACCAGTTCATGGGGCACATGGTCGAAGACGTGATCCCCAATACCCAGATGCGACGGGTACTGGAAACCGGCGAAGCCTATCTGATCGACCTGTTGACCAACCGGGCCGGCACCTTTGTCGTGAGCCGCATCCCGCTGCGCGACGACAACCAGACCGTGATTGGCGCCATCGGCATCGTGTTGTTCGATCATCCCGAGACCACCTTGCAGCCGCTGATCAGCAAGTTTGCGTTGATGCAGCGCGACCTGGATGACGCCCGGCGCGAACTGGTGACCCAGCGCCTGGGCCAGGCACGGGGCAGCGGCATGCGTCCGTCCAAATACACCTTCACCAGCTTTGTCGGCACCAGCCCCGCGGCGGTCGAAGTCAAGCGCCAGGCGCGCCGGGCTGCGCAGTCCAACAGCCCGGTACTGCTGCTGGGTGAAACCGGGACCGGCAAGGAGTTGCTGGCGCATGCCATTCACGCCGCGTCCAGCCGCGCCGGCGGACCGCTGGTCAGCGTCAACATCGCCGCGGTGCCCGACACCTTGCTGGAAGCCGAGTTTTTCGGTGTGGCGCCCGGCGCCTATACCGGCGCCGACCGCAAAGGGCGTGATGGCAAGTTCAAGCTCGCCGACGGCGGCAGCCTGTTTCTGGACGAGATCGGCGACATGCCGATGTCCTTGCAGGCCAAACTGCTGCGTGCCTTGCAGGAGGGCGAGATCGAGCCGCTCGGGTCGAACACGGTGGTGCCGTTCGACGTCAGGGTGATAGCAGCCACGTCGCGCGACCTGACGGCGTGGATGCGCGACGGCCGTTTTCGCGAAGACCTGTATTACCGGCTCAGTGTGTTGCCGATCCGGGTGCCGCCGCTGCGCGACCGGCGCAGCGACATTCCGGCACTGGTCGAGGCGCTGGCAGACGAGGTGGCCTTGCGCAATGGCTCGGCTCTGCCCGATATCACGGCGGATGCGCTCGAACTGCTGGCGTTGCAGCAGTGGCGCGGCAACATCCGCGAGTTGCGCAACGTGCTGGAGCAGGCTGCCATGCGCAGCGACGCGCAACCCATCGATGTGCCGACCTTGCAGCAGGTGCTGCGCGAGGCGGGCGTCGAGCCGACGCATTTGTCACGAACCGTCCGCAGCGCCGTGCCATTCCAATCGGATCCGAACCCGCATCCGGGTTTGCTGCGACCCCTGGCCGAACAGGTTGCACAGGTCGAACACGATGCCATCGCTGCCGCATTGGCCGCTACCGGGGGGAACAAGCTGGCGGCCGCGCGCCTGCTGGGTATCTCCAGGGCTACCTTGTACCAGCGGCTCCTCTGAAATGCCTGAAATTAATGCAATGTCGTAATTTCAGACATACCATTTGACCGAATGTTGAACATTCGCTGCTGTGTATGTCAAGTAGTCTTTATGAATCAAAGACTTGCAGTCTGGCATGGTCCGTGCAAGCTGCGTAGCCGTTCGTCACAACAATCTGGAGACTCCCCATGCACCGTCGCAATCTGATCGCGTTGGCCGCCGTCGCAGCCGCAGCCATGACCGCGCTCACGCCCTTGGGCGCGCAAGCCCAGGCCAAGGACATCCGTATCGCGCTGATCGCCAGCAAGACCGGACCGCTGGAGGCGTATGCCAAGCAGACCATCGTCGGGTTCTACATGGGGCTCGATTACGCCACCGGCGGCAGCATGGCAGTTGCCGGCCACAAGCTCGTCGTGCTGGAGAAGGATGACCAGGGCAAGCCAGACGTGGGCAAGAGCCAACTGGCGGCCGCGTACGCCGACGACAAGGTCGATATCGCCGTAGGCCCGACAGCGTCACCGGTCGGCCTGGCCATGCTGCCGGTGGCCGAGGAATACAAGAAGATCCTTCTGGTCGAGCCGGCGGTTGCCGATTCGATCACCGGCGACAAGTGGAACAAATACATCTTCCGCACCGGACGCAACAGCTCGCAGGATGCGGCATCGAATGCGGTCGCCCTCGATGCGCCCGGCAATGTGATCGCCATCCTGGCCAACGACAACGCGTTTGGCCGCGACGGCGTCAAGGCGGCCAAGGAGTTCACGAAGAAGGCCAAGATCGTGCACGAGGAATACCTGCCTGTCGGCACGACCGACTTCACGGCCGGGTTGCAGCGCATCATCGACGCACTCAAGGACCAGCCGGGCAAGAAATACATCTCGGTGGCCTGGTCGGGCGCGCCGACACCGTTTGGCAAGATCGCCGACCTGGAGCTGGACAAGCGCTACGGCATCAAGCTGGCCACCGGTGGCAACATCCTGCCGGCCATGGTCGCCTACAAGCAGTTCCCCGGCATGGAGGGCGCGTTGTACTACTACTTCGGCATTCCGAAGAACGCGGCCAACGATGCCATGGTGGCGCAGCACTACAAGCAGTTCAAGTCACCCCCGGACTTCTTCACCGCCGGTGGCTTCTCGGCCGCGATGGCGATCGTCACCGCGCTCAAGAAGACCAATGGCGACACCAACACCAACAAGCTGATCGCCACCATGGAAGGCATGAGCTTTGACACGCCCAAGGGCAAGATGACGTTCCGCAAGGAAGACCACCAGGCGATGCAGAGCATGTTCCACTTCCGGATCAAGGCGGATCCGGCATTTGCCTGGGGCGTGCCCGAGCTGGTGCGCGAGATCAAGCCGGAAGAGATGAACATTCCGATCCGCAACAAGCGCTGACAAGCCCGCACCTGCACGCCGGTGCGTGCGAGGGTTCGGCGTTGCGCCCGCAGGCGTGGCGCCGGACGCCCACTGTCGGCGGCGCTGTCGCATGTCTGACCCTGCGTTCGCCCGGTCGGGCCGGGCGTGACGGGCAGGTGCGCGCCGATCGGGCGGTGCGACCAGGATTTTCTGGATCATTGACCGTTCTTGCCGTGGGTGACGTGTCGCCCATCAGGACCATGCTGCACACCAAAGACTTGACGATCCGATTCGGCGGCCACGTGGCGGTGAACGCCGTCAGTTGCGCCTTCGCGCCGGGCACGCTGACCGCCATCGTCGGGCCCAACGGCGCCGGCAAGACCACCTATTTCAACCTCATCAGCGGGCAGCTCAAGGCCAGCAGTGGCTCGGTGTTGCTCGATGGGCAGGACATTTCTTCGCTCGGCGTCTCGGCCCGTACCCGTGCCGGCCTGGGCCGTGCATTCCAGCTGACCAATCTGTTCCCGAACCTGTCGGTGTTCGAGAACGTGCGCCTGGCGGTGCAGGCGACGCGCCGCGGCGCCCATCGGCGCGGACTCAACCTGTGGAGCATCTGGAGCGACCATGGCGCGCTGCTGCGCCGCACCGACGAGATCCTGGCCACGGTCTCGATGCAGGACAAGCAGGACGCGGCGGTTGCGAGCCTGCCCCATGGCGACCAGCGCAAGCTGGAGGTGGCGTTGCTGATGGCGCTCGAGTCGCGCGTCTTCATGTTCGACGAACCTACCGCCGGCATGAGTGTCGACGAGGCACCGGTGATCCTGAACCTGATCCGCGCCCTGAAGAAGGACCCGAGCAAGACCATCCTGCTGGTCGAGCACAAGATGGACGTGGTGCGCGAACTGGCCGACCGCATCATCGTGCTGCACAACGGCGCGCTGGTGGCCGACGGCGACCCCGCAACGGTGATTGCGTCCAGGGTGGTGCAGGAGGCTTACCTCGGAGTAAGCCACGATGACGCTGCAGCGCAAGTTGATGATCCCCCTCAACCCAACCTTCCCCCTGCAGGGGGAAGCAGCAAGTCATCATGACTGAAATCCTTTTGACCTTGTCGGGCGTGCACACGCACATCGGCCCTTATCACATCCTGCACGGGGTCGATCTGGTGGTGCCCAAGGGGCAGGTGACGCTGCTGCTGGGCCGCAACGGTGCCGGCAAGACGACGACGCTGCGCACCATCATGGGCCTGTGGCGTGCGTCCCAGGGCGCGCTGCATTTTTCCGGCCAGGACATCACGCAGTTGTCGACACCTGAAATTGCCGAACGTGCGATCGCCTATGTGCCCGAGAACATGGGCATCTTCGGCGATCTGACGGTGCGCGAAAACATGTTGCTGGCCGCGCGCGGCGCCGCCAGCGAGAAGCAGATGGACCGGGGGCGGCTGGACTGGATCTTCGGCCTGTTTCCGGCGGTGCAGCAATTCTGGAACCATCCTGCCGGCAAGTTGTCGGGCGGGCAGAAGCAGATGCTGGCGGTGGCGCGCGCCATCGTCGAACCGCGTGCGCTATTGATCGTCGACGAGCCGAGCAAGGGCCTGGCGCCGGCCATCATCAACAACATGATCCGCGCGTTTGCCGAACTCAAGGCCACCGGCGTGACCATCCTGCTGGTGGAGCAGAACTTCCATTTCGCGCAGCGGCTCGGCGACACCGTGGCCGTGATGGACAACGGCAGGGTGGTGCACAGCGGCAGCATGCAGGCGCTGTCCGACGACGCTGCCTTGCAACAATCGCTGCTGGGGCTGGCCCTATGAACATTCCGGATTTCGACTGGAAGCCGGCGCTGCTGGTGCCGCTGCTGGCGCTGATGGTTTTCCCGCTGATCGGCTCGGGCTCGACCTGGCTGACGCTCACCGTGGCCGGGCTGGCGATGGGCCTGATCATCTTCGTCATCGCCTCCGGGCTGACGCTGGTGTTCGGGCTGATGGACGTGCTCAACTTCGGCCATGGCCTGTTCATCGTGATCGGCGCGTTCATGGCCACCACCGTGCTCGGCGCGATGTCCGACTGGACCACGGCGGACACGCTGTGGCGCAATCTGGTCGCCGTGTTTCTGGCCATTCTGGTGGCCATGGCGGTGGCGGGCGCCGTCGGTCTGGCATTCGAACGCTTCATCGTGCGGCCGGTCTACGGCCAGCACCTCAAGCAGATCCTGATCACCATGGGCGGCATGATCATCGGCG
>CAZLDV010000013.1:0-58488 GCA_964558425.1 uncultured Rhodoferax sp.
GTTGGCCATCATGGCCGAGCCCCCGTAGCTCATGAAAGGCAGGGTCAGTCCCTTAGTCGGCAGCGCGCCGATATTGACGCCCATGTTGATGAAGGCCTGGAAACCCAGCCACAGGCCGACACCCTGGGCGACCAGGCCCGGGAACACGCGGTCGAGCGCGATCGCCTGGCGGCCGATGTGCATGATGCGACGCGTGAGCCAGAAGAACAGGGCGATCACGCACACCAGGCCGACCAGGCCGAACTCCTCGCCGATCACGGCCAGCAGGAAGTCGGTATGCGCCTCGGGCAGCCAGTGGAGTTTCTCGATGCTGCCGCCCAGGCCCACACCGAAGATTTCCCCGCGACCGATGGCGATCAGCGCGTGCGACAGCTGATAGCCCCTGCCCAGCGCGTGATCCTCGCTGAAGGGGTCGAGGTAGGCGAAGATGCGGTCGCGCCGCCAGGGCGAGACCCAGATCATGATGGCGAAGGCCGCGACCAGGATCGTCGCGATCAGGAAGAACATGCGCACGTTCACCCCGCCCAGGAACAGGATGCCCATGGCGATCACCGCGATCACCATGAACGCGCCCATGTCGGGCTGCGCCAGCACCAGCCAGCCCACCAGCGCGACGGCAGCGGCCATGGGCAGCACGGCGCGGAAGAACCGCTCCTTGACCTCCATCTTGCGCACCATGTAGTCGGCGGCGTAGAGCAGCACGGCGATCTTGGCGAGCTCGGTCGGCTGGAAACTCATCGACCCCAGCGCGATCCAGCGGCGCGCGCCATTGGCCATCACCCCCACATGCGGAATCAGCACGGCAACCAGCAAGCCCAGCGTCACCACGAACAGCCAGCGCGCCGCCATCTGCCACCAGTCCATGCGCAGCTGGAACGCGAGCAGCGCCGCCAGCAGGCCAAGACCGACCCACATTGCGTGGCGCAGCGCGAAGTAGCCCGATGACAGGCGCGCAAAGCGCGCGCTGTCGGGCAGCGCGATGCTGGCCGAATACACCATCACCCAGCCGAAGGCAAGCAGCGCCACACAGACCCAGACCAGCGTCTGGTCGAACCCCGGCATGCGCGTGGGCGCGCTGCTGGTACGCGCGTAGTGGCTCGCGCTCAGGCGCACCGGCAGCTGGCTGTCGCGCACCCCGGTGCCGGCTTCGCGCCGGCGGCGACCGGCGCCCAGCGCGCCACGCAGGCGGCTCGTCGCGCTCATCCGGCAAGCTCCGGTTCGATGCCGGCCACGCGGGCGCGCTCGTGCACGGCGGCGCGAAACGCCTCGGCGCGGTGGGCGTAGTCGCGAAACATGTCGAAGCTCGCGCAAGCGGGCGAGAGCAGCACGGCGTCGCCCGCACGCGCCTGCGCATGGGCAACTTCCACCGCCTCGGTCATGCTTGCGGCATCAAGCAGCGGAGTCCCGGCGTCGGCCAGCGCCGCACGGATCAGGCCGACGTCGCGCCCGATCAGCACCACGGCGCGGGCAAAGCGCGCCACCGGCTCGGCCAGCGGGCTGAAATCCTGCCCCTTGCCCTCGCCGCCCAGGATCACCACCACGCGGCGCTCCGCGCCCAGGCCCTGCAGCGCCGCCGCCGTGGCGCCGACGTTGGTGCCCTTGCTGTCGTCGAAATACTCGACCCCGTCGATCACGCCGATCGATTCGACACGATGCGGCTCGCCACGGTATTCGCGCAGGCCGTAGAGCATGGGGCCGATGGCGCAACCGCAGCTGGCGGCCAGCGCCAACGCGGCCAGCGCGTTGACGGCGTTGTGCCGGCCGTGGATGCGCAGCGCGTCGGCGGGCATCAGGCGCTGCAGGAAGATCTCGCCATCGACCGCCTTGCCGCGCCGACGCGTCTCATCGCCGGGCAGCGCGCGCACCAGCCAGGCCGTGCCCGCCACCTGCTCGATGCCGAAGTCGCCCGGCTGCCCGGGCAAGCCGGCACCGAAACTCGTCACTTCGCGCAGTGGCGCCTTGCCGCCACGTGACGGTTTGACGGGAACCGGCGGGCGCATCGCCCACACCAGCGGATCGTCGCGGTTGAGGAGCATCAGTGCCTGCTGGCCGAACACGCGCGCCTTGGCTGCGGCGTAGTCGGCCATGTCGGCGTGCCAGTCCAGATGATCCTGCGTGAGGTTGAGGACGGTGGCCGCGGTTGGCTCGAAGCCGTGCGCGGCGTCGAGCTGGAAGCTGGACAGCTCGAGCACCCAGACTTCGGGCAGCAGGCCGGCATCGAGCCGCTCCTGCAGCGTGTCCAGCAGCGTCGGGCCGATGTTGCCGGCGACCGCCACGCTTTTGCCGGCGCGCTGCACGAGTTGGCCGGTGAGCGCCGTCACCGTCGTCTTGCCGTTGGTGCCGGTGATCGCCAGCAGCGCCGGCGCGTAGCCCTGCGTGGCCTTCAGATCGGTCAGCGCGGCACTGAACAGGTCGATCTCGCCGCCCACCACGAGGCCGCGTGCCTCGGCGACCTGCATGATGGCGGCAATCCGGGCCGGCGCGAGTCCCGGGCTGCGATACAGCGCCGTGATGCCGGGCGCGTCGAGCAAAGCGGCGTCGAGGGGCCCTGCGACAAAACGCGCCTCGGGAACCGATTCATGCAACTCGGCCAGCGCCGGCGGCGCCGCGCGCGTGTCGGCCACCGTCACGCGCGCGCCCTGGCGCGCGCACCAGCGCGCCATCGCCAGACCCGACTGGCCCAGGCCCAGGATGAGCGCGTGGGGGTTGCTGCGAGTTGCCTGCACGCTCGTCACCTGAGTTTCAGCGTGGACAGACCCACCAGGCACAGCAGCATGGTGATGATCCAGAAGCGCACCACGACCTGGGTCTCGGCCCAGCCGCTTTTCTCGAAATGGTGGTGCAGCGGCGCCATCTTCAGCAGGCGTCGGCCTTCGCCGTAGCGCCGCCGGGTGAACTTGAACCAGCCCACCTGGAGCATCACCGAAATCGCCTCGACGACGAAGATGCCGCCCATGATGGCCAGCACGATTTCCTGGCGCACGATGACGGCGATCGTCCCGAGCGCGCCGCCCAGCGCCAGCGCGCCCACGTCGCCCATGAAGACCTGCGCCGGATGGGTGTTGAACCACAGGAAGGCCAGGCCCGCGCCGGCCATCGCGGCGCAGAAGATCAGCAGCTCGCCCGAGCCGGGGATATGCGGGAACAGCAGGTATTTCGAGTACACCGCGCTGCCGGTGACGTAGGCGAAGATGCCCAGCGCCGACCCCACCATCACCACCGGCATGATGGCCAGCCCATCGAGCCCGTCGGTCAGGTTGACTGCGTTGCTCGACCCCACGATCACCAGGTAGGTCAGGACGACGAATCCGAGCACCCCCAGCGGGTAGCTGATTTCCTTGAAGAACGGCAGCAGCAGCCCGGCCTTGGGCGGCAGGCTCAGATCGAAACCCGAACGCACCCAGGTCAGGAACAACTCGAAGACGCGCAGGTTGGAGTTCTCCGAGATGCTGAATACCAGGTACAGGGCGGCGATCAGGCCGATGACCGATTGCCAGAAGTACTTTTCGCGCGAGCGCATGCCCTCGGGGTTCTTGTCCACGACCTTGCGCCAGTCGTCGACCCAGCCGATCGCGCCGAACCCCAACGTCACCAGCAGGACGATCCAGATGAAGCGGTTCGACAGATCCATCCAGAGCAGCGTCGATACCGCGATGCAGATCAGGATCAGCACGCCGCCCATGGTGGGTGTGCCGCTCTTGGACAGGTGGGTTTCCATGCCGTAGCCCCGGATCGGCTGGCCGATCTTGAGCCGCGACAGGTTGCGGATCACGGCCGGCCCGGCGATCAGTCCGATCAGCAGGGCGGTCATGGCGGCCATCACGGCACGCAAGGTCAGGTACTGGAATACGCGCAGGAAGCCGAACTCCGGTCCCTGGGTCTGCAACCATTGGGTCAGGATCAGCAACATGCCGCTGCTCCGGTGCTGGTGTCACGGTGCGGGTCTGCAGCGGCGATCAGCGACTCGACCACGCGTTCCATGCGCATGAAGCGCGAGCCCTTGACCAGGATGCTGGCCACCGCGGGCATGCGTGCGTGCACGGATGCGAGCAATTCGGCCATGCTGTCGTGCTGGCGGGCGCCGGCGAAGGACGCAGCCGCATGCACGGACAACGGTCCGATCGTGAACAGCGAATCGATGCCCAGTTCCTGCGCCCGGGCACCGGCTTGCGCATGGAACACCGGTCCCTGATCGCCCACCTCGCCCATGTCGCCGAGCACCATCAGGCGCGGGCCGGGCAGGCTGGCGAGCAAGTGCAGCGCGGCGTCGACCGAATCCGGGTTGGCGTTGTAGCTGTCGTCGACCAGCGTGATGGCGTGTGCTGCGTACGACAGGGCATGGGTGCGGGTACGACCCTTGACCGGCTCGAAGGCCTGCAGGCCCGCCGCGATCTGCGCCAGCGGCACGCCTGCGGCGATGGCGCAGCTGGCGGCGGCCAGTGCGTTGTGAACATTGTGCAGGCCCGGCATCGGCAATGCGAATGGCATTGGGCCTGCCGGTGTCTGCACCTGCACGCTCCAGGCGCTGCCGTGCCATGCGGGCCGGTCGGCGCGGATGTCGGCAAGCGGCTGGACACCGGCTGGCGATGCGATGGCAAACGCCAGGCACCGGCGCTGCCCGGCGCGCGCGCGCCACATCGGCGCGTAGGCATCGCCTTGCGGGAACACCGCGACACCGGTTGGCGGCAGGGCGTCGATGACAGCGCCGTTTTCCTGTGCCACCGCCTCGACCGTGGCCATGAATTCCAGGTGTTCGCGCTGCGCGTTGTTGACCAGCGCCACCGTGGGTCGGGCCATGCCGGCGAGCAGGGCGATCTCGCCCGGATGGTTCATGCCGAGTTCGACCACGGCAATCTGGTGGTGGGCGCGCAGGCGCAACAGGGTCAGCGGCAGCCCGATGTCGTTGTTGAAGTTGCCCTGGGTGGCCAGGTACGCCCGCGGCTTCCACTGGCGCAGGATGCTGGACAGCATCTGGGTCACCGTGGTCTTGCCGTTGCTGCCGGTCACCGCGATCAGCGGCAAGCTGAATTGTTCGCGCCAGCGCGTGGCCAGCTGGCCCAGCGCACGGCGGGTATCGGGCACCACGATGCCGGGCAAGCCAGCCGCGCGCAGCAGTGCGGCGTCGTGCGCCAGCGCAGCGACCGCACCACCGGCGCGCGCCTGTGACAGGAACTGGTTGCCGTCGAAGCTGTCGCCGCGGATCGCGACAAACAGGTCGCCCGGCTGCAGGCTGCGGGTGTCGGTGTGCACGCGCGTCACCGGCTGCGCGGCGTCGCCCACCAGCGTACTGCCTGGCAGCCACTGGACAGCCTGGCGCAAGTCCATCATGCGGCCACCCCGTGTGTCAGTGGGGCAGCACGGCGCCGCGCCAGTGCAGCGCCAGCCTGTTGCAGGTCGGAGAAGGGGCGGCGCCGGCCGGCCACCTCCTGGTAGTCCTCATGGCCCTTGCCGGCCACCAGAATCACGTCGGCCGGGGCCGCCGCCATCACGGCGGTGTCGATGGCCGTTGCCCGGTCGGGCTGCCGCTGTACGTGCGCGTGCCGGGCCAGTGCCGGCATGATCTGCGCGATGATGGCCTGCGGATCTTCGCTGCGCGGGTTGTCGCTGGTGACCACGACATGGTCGGCCGAACGCGCCGACGCGCCCATCAACGGGCGCTTGCCTGGATCACGGTCGCCACCGCAACCGAACACGCACCACAGCTGGCCGTCGCGCTGCCGCGCCACCGCACGCAATGCGTCCAGAGCCTTGTCCAGCGCGTCGGGGGTATGCGCGTAGTCGACCACGACCAACGGCTGGCCTGGTTCGAGCAGGCACTGCATGCGACCGGGTACCGGCGCCAGCGCGGCACAGGCGTGTACCGCCTGTGGCAGTGGAACGCCCAGCGTGCGCATGGCGGCGATCACGCCGAGCAGATTGCTCACGTTGTATTGGCCGATCATGCGGGTCTGCAGCCGTTCGTGTTGCGCGCCTTCGACCACGTCGAACTCCAGGCCGCTGTCGCCGACCGCGATCGCGCGTGCCCGCAGCCGTGCTGGCGCGGCGCAGGAGACGGTCCATACATCGCGTGCCTGCATGCCCGGAACCTGCAGCAGTTCAGCACCCTTGGCATCGTCGATGTTGATCACCGCCGCCACCAGGCCAGGCCACTGGAACAGGCGCGCCTTGGCTTGCCAGTAAGCCGCCATCGAGCCGTGGTAGTCCAGATGGTCCTGCGTGAAATTGGTGAACACGGCAGTGTGGATGCGGGTGCCGTCGAGTCGGTGTTCGTCGACGCCGATCGACGATGCCTCGATCGCGCAGGCGCGCATTCCGGCGTCGGCGAAGCGGCGCAGGCTGGCCTGCAGCAGCACCGGATCGGGGGTGGTCAGGCCGGTGGCGGTCAGCGGTGCCGGTAGCTGCGCCGCAACCGCGCCGGTGCTCGGCGGTTGACCCACGCCCAGCGTGCCCACCATCGCACACGGCAGCGGCGGATCGATCTGCTGGCTCGACAAAGCCTGTGCCAGCCACCAGGCGGTCGAGGTCTTGCCGTTGGTGCCGGTCACGGCGATCACCGACACGCTGTGCGAGGGATCGTCGAAATAGCTGCAGGCCACCAGCGCGCTGGCCGCGCGCAGGCCCGCGTACGTGGCCACGCGCGGGCCGGTCAGCGAGAACCGCTCCGCGCCATCGCGCTCGACCAGGCAGGCGCTGGCACCCTGCGCCAGCGCCTGGGCTACATGGGCCCGCGCATCGTGGGCGGCGCCGGGCCAGGCGATGAATCCGTCGCCCGGCGCGAGTTGGCGGCTGTCGGTGCGCAGGCTGCCAGTCACATGTTGGCGCAGCCATGCCGCGGCTGCCGCGGGGGAGTCCAGCTGCTCCATCACAGGCTTTCCTCCACTGCCGTCACGATTTGCGGCTTGACCGCCATGTCGGGCGTGACGCCCATCAGGCGCAAGGCCTGCTGCACGGTTTCGCTGAACACGGGTGCGGCCACTTCGCCACCGTAGTATTTGCCGTCGCTCGGCTCGTCGATCATCACCGCCACGACGATGCGCGGCTTGTCGATCGGTGCCATGCCGGTGAACCAGGCCCGGTATTTGTTGCTGGCATAGCCCTTGCCGACCTGCTTGTGCGCGGTGCCGGACTTGCCGCCGACCGAATAGCCGATGGTCTGCGCCCGTTGGCCGGTGCCACCCGGGCCGGCGGCCATCTGCAGCATCTTGCGTACCTCGGCGGCGTTCTGGGCCGAAAACACCGGTGTGCCGACCGCCGGTGCGTCGCTCTTGAGGATGGTGGCGGGGATGATCCGTCCGTCATGCGCGAACGCGGTGTACGAATGCGCCATCTGGAACAACGAGGCCGACAGGCCATAGCCGTATGCCATCGTGGCCTGTTCGATCGGGCGCCAGGTCTTCCAGGGGCGCAGGCGCCCGGTGACCGTGCCGGGAAACTGCAACTGCGGCTTCTGGCCGTAGCCCAGCTGGGTGTAGGTGTCCCACATCTCGTGCGGGGTCATCTTCTGGGCGATCTTGAGCGCGCCGACGTTGCTCGATTTCTGGATCACGCCCTCGACCGTCAAGGTGCCGTAATCGTGTGTATCGCGGATCGTGAAGCCACCCATGGTGTAACGACCGGGGCTGGTGTCGATCAGCGTCTGCGGCTTGACCCGGCCGGCCTCGAGCGCCATCGCCACGGTGATCGGCTTCATCGTCGAGCCGGGCTCGAACACGTCGGTCAAGGCGCGGTTGCGCAATTGCTCGCCGGTCAGGTTGCGCCGATTGTCCGGCTCGAAACTGGGGTAGTTGGCCATCGCCACGACCTCGCCGGTGATGGAGTCGATCACCACCACGCTGCCGCCGCGCGCCTTGTGCGTGGTCACTGCCTCGCGCAGCTTCTGGTAGGCGAAGAACTGGATCTTGCTGTCGATGCTCAGCTGGATGTCCTTGCCATCGACCGGTGGCACCTGTTCACCGACGCCTTCGACCACACGACCCAGACGGTCCTTGATGACGCGCCGCGAGCCGGCCCGGCCGGCCAGTTGCTGGTCGAAGGCCAGTTCGATGCCTTCCTGACCCTTGTCCTCGACATTGGTGAACCCCACCACGTGCGCGACCGCCGCGCCTTCCGGGTATTCACGGCGGTACTCCTTGCGCTGGTAGATGCCCTTGAGGTTGAGCGCGGCAATCGATTTGCCCACCGAAGCGTCGACCTGGCGCTTGAGCCAGACGAAGGTCTTGTCTTCGTCTTCGAGTTTGTGCTGCAGCGTGGCCACGGGCATGTCGAGCAGCGTGGCCAGTTGCCTGAGCGTTGCGGGGTCACGCGGCACGTCCTCCGGGATGGCCCAGATGCTGGGCGCGGGCACGCTGGAGGCCAGGATCAGTCCATTGCGGTCGATGATGCGGCCGCGATTGGCCGGCAACGCCAGCGTGCGGGCAAAGCGCACCTCGCCCTGGCGCTGGAAGAAGTCGTTGGCCACGACCTGGATATACACCGCGCGGGCGCACAGGCCGACAAAGCCGAGCGCCACCGCCGCAACGACCAGCTTGCTGCGCCACACCGGCGTGCGACTGGCCAGCAACGGGCTGGAGGTGTAGGGAATGCTTTTGCGGCTCACGGCAGTCGCCCAGCTGTTGCGCGGGTTGGCGTTGCCCTTGCGGCGCCCGCGGCACCTTCGGCGGCCGGGCTGGCGTCGCTGTACGCCACGTAATGCGTGATGGCCGGCGTGGCCGGGCGCATCTGCAGCCGCTCGCGCGCCAGCCGCTCCACGCGTTGCGGTGTCGCCTGCGCGCGGCGCTCGACCTGCAAGCGATCGCGCTCCGTCTCGAGCCGACGTCCTTCCGCATTGGCGCGTTCGAGCTCGGTGTACAGATGGCGTGACTGGTATTGCACCTGTACCAGATACAGCGCACTGGCCAGGACCGCCAGCAGCAGCACGAGGTTGAGCCGGGTCATGGCGCCGTTGTCCTTTGGGCCACGCGCATGATGGCGCTGCGTGCACGCGGGTTGGTTGCCACTTCGGCGGCAGACGGTTTGACACGGTCCAGTGCGCGCAGCCGCAGCAACGGCGCAGGCGCGAACGGCACCCGCCGATCGACCTGTTCGCGCGCATGGCGGGCGATGAATTGCTTGACGATGCGGTCTTCGAGCGAGTGAAAGCTGATCACGACCAGCCTGCCATCGGGCTGCAGTACGTCGAGGCTGGCGGTCAACGCTGTCTGCAAGGCTTCAAGCTCGGCGTTGATGAAAATCCGAAGAGCCTGAAATGTGCGCGTTGCAGGGTTCTGGCCCGGCTCGCGGGTTTTGACCGTGTCAGCCACGAGCTGGGCCAGATCGGTGGTGGATGCAATTGGGCCCCGTTCCTGTCGGCGAGCAACAATCGCCTTTGCAATGGCGCCAGCAAACCGTTCCTCACCATAGTCACGAATCACCTCCGCAATCTGGCTGGTTGAAGCCTGTGCCAACCACTGCGCGACGGTCTGGCCACGGCTGGTGTCCATGCGCATGTCCAGCGGGCCGTCGAAGCGAAAGCTGAAGCCGCGCTGCGGATCGTCGATCTGGGGCGAACTCACTCCCAGGTCCAGCAGGATGCCGGACACCGATGCCGCGGCCAGGTCGGCCAGCTGGTCGAAACCCTGGTGCCGGATCGAGAACCGCCGGTCCGCGATGTGCGCCGCGCTGGCCACCGCCTGGGGATCCTTGTCGTAGGCGATCAGCCGGTCGGTGGGTTGCATGCGCGCGAGCAGCGCCCGGCTGTGACCACCGCGGCCAAACGTGGCATCGACGAAGCAACGCGGCGCATCGGACACGGTCTGGCCGAATACGGCATCGACCGCCTCGTTCAGCAGGACGGTCGTATGGAGCAACCCGCGGTTCACGTGTGGCTTTCAAAAGGAGAAGTCCTTGAAGACATCGGGCATGTCGCCTTGCATGGCTTTGGCCTCCTGTTCTTCATAGGTGGTCTTGTCCCACAATTCCAGATGCCTGCCCATGCCCAGCAGCACGGCGTCGCGGCTGATGCCGGTGGCCTGGCGCAGCTCGGGCGACACCAGCACCCGGCCCGTGCCATCCATGTCGACGTCCATGGCATTGCCCAGGAAGATGCGTTTCCACCACTGTGCCGACATCGGCAATTCCGAGACACGGGTACGGAAATGTTCCCATTCCGTGCGCGGAAACAGCATCAGCCAGCCATGCGGATGCCGGGTGATCGTGAGTTGGCCGCCCAGGGCGTCACGATGCCGGGTCGGCACCGACAGCCGACCCTTGGCATCCAGACTCAACGATGAAGCCCCTTGAAACACGACAATTGACCCTTGGCTGATGCATTGCGTGCGATCGGGTGCCGAAATGGCACCAATCACCACTAAATTGCACTTTTTTGCACTGTACCAGCATTTGTCGGGCTTGCAACCAGCCTCGTCACAATTTTTGCAATGAAATCAATGACTTAGAAAGTGTTTTGCAGTCTGAATCGACGCAAAAAATCGTTCAAAAAGAAGGACTTACGTTGATGTGTGAAGGTGACGCATGAAAATGTCGCGCCGCTGCGCCTGCGTTGCTTACAGGATGTAACGCGAAAGATCCTCGTTCTGGCTCAGATCGGAGAGCCGGACGTCGACGTAAGCCGCATCGACAACAACCGTCTGCCCACGCAGGTTGCTGGCGTCGAAACTGACCTCGTCCAGCAAGCGCTCCATCACGGTGGAGAGCCGGCGCGCGCCGATGTTCTCGGTGCGTTCGTTGACATCGAAAGCGATCTGGGCCAGTCGGTGCACGCCATCGGGGGTGTACGTGATCGTCACCTGTTCCGTCGCCAGCAGCGCCTGGTATTGCTTGACCAGCGAGGCATGGGTCTGGGTCAGGATCGATTCGAAGTCCTGCACCGACAAGGACTGCAACTCGACGCGGATCGGGAAGCGCCCCTGCAATTCAGGAATCAGGTCGCTGGGCTTGCTCAGGTGAAAGGCGCCGGAGGCAATGAACAGGATGTGGTCGGTCTTGATCGCACCGTATTTGGTGGACACCGTCGTGCCCTCGACCAAGGGCAGCAGGTCACGCTGTACCCCCTGGCGCGATACCTCGCCCGAACCGCTGCCTTCCGAGCGCGACGTGACCTTGTCGATCTCGTCGATGAACACGATGCCGTTCTGCTCCGCGGCGTGCAGTGCCTGCGTCTTTATCTCATCTTCGTTGACCAGCTTGGCGGCCTCTTCGTCCTGCACCAGCTTGAGCGCCTCGTCGATGCGCAGCTTGCGCGTCAGGCGCTTTTGCTGGCCCATCTGACCGAACAGGCCGCGCAGCTGTTCGGTCATCTCCTCCATGCCGGGTGGGCCCATGATCTCCAGTTGCGGGTTGGGCTGGCTCAGGTCGATCTCGATCTCGCGCGCATCGAGCTGGCCTTCGCGCAGCTTCTTGCGAAACGCCTGGCGTGCGGCGCCTTCGGGCTGGTCGGCGTCGCGCCGGCCACCTTCTTCGCCACGGGGCGGTGGAATCAGGATGTCCAGAATACGTTCTTCGGCCGCGTCGATGGCGCGCTCCTGCACCACGCGCTTGGCCGACTCGCGGGTCTGCTTGATCGCGATGTCGGCCAGGTCGCGGATGATCGAATCGACATCCTTGCCGACATACCCGACCTCGGTGAATTTGCTCGCCTCTACCTTGATGAACGGCGCATCGGCGAGCCGGGCCAGGCGCCGTGCGATCTCGGTCTTGCCAACCCCGGTGGGACCGATCATCAGAATGTTTTTCGGCGTGATCTCGGCGCGCAGGCTGCCGTCGACCTGCTGGCGCCGCCAACGGTTGCGCAGCGCGATCGCGACCGCGCGCTTGGCCTGGGTCTGCCCGACGATGTGCTTGTCGAGTTCCTGCACGATCTGCTGGGGCGTCAGCGAGGAAACGCTGGACGCGCTTGGGGTTGTCAATGCCTGGCTCATGGCAAGGTCTCGATGGTGTGGTGCATGTTGGTGTAGATGCACAACTCACCGGCGATGGCCAGTGACTTGCGCACGATGTCGGCCGCCGACAGTTCGGTGTGTCCGAGCAATGCCAGTGCGGCGGCCTGGGCGAACGCGCCACCCGAGCCGATCGTGACGATGCCGTTTTCCGGCTCCAGCACGTCGCCGTTGCCGGTGATGATCAATGACGCATCCTTGTCCGCGACCGCCAGCATGGCTTCGAGCCGGCGCAGCACACGGTCGGTGCGCCAGTCCCGCGTCAGTTCGATGGCAGCGCGTACCAGGTGGCCCTGGTGCTTTTCGAGCTTGGCCTCGAAACGCTCGAACAGTGTGAAGGCATCGGCGGTGGCGCCGGCGAACCCGGCCAGTACCTTGCCGTGGTAGAGCTTGCGCACCTTGCGCGCGGTTCCCTTGACCACGATGTTGCCCAAGGTGACCTGACCGTCACCCCCGATGGCGACCTGGTCGCCATCGGCACCCTTGCGTCGCACGCTGATGATGGTTGTTCCGTGAAATTGTTCCATGCTGTGCCGAGTTCAGCGCGTTTGCGCGCTGGTTTGCGAAGTCCCGCAGTTGCGGGCACGAGAGCCTGCGCAATCGGCGCCTGCTGCCTGCGCCGCCGTCTGGACAGACTCTAATTGGACCGCATCATCACCCTGGCGTGTTCGTTGATGCCGATCACGCCGAAAAAGGCCGCCACCAGGCGATGCACCTCGCGGAACTGGACCTGACATCCTTGCGCCTGCAGGTTGGCCACCCAATTCAAGATGGAGCCGGCCGCGGAAAAATCAACCCGTATCAGATTGGCGCAGGACACGACCAGCCGCTGCGAACCGTTGCGTGCCAGCTCCAGCGCTTCCAGCGCGCTCGTGGTTTCGCCCAAAATGGCTCCGGAGAGTTCGGCCACGGCAGCCTGCACCGGCTCCAGGCCCATCAGCACCGTTGCCGCCGGCGCAAAACCGGGCGAGCCGCGGACGTCCGCGCCATCGGTCGGCGCACCGTCGCTTTGCGGAGTCAATGCTCCGGCGATCGTCGCGGCGTGGTATTGACAACGTGGGTTCTGCCACGCCGGTGGCGAGACTTCGAAGGTGACGCAATAGTCCAGCGCCACCATTTCGAATTCGTCTTGCAGCTGCATCATGCGCAGCGCATCCAGGCACAGCTTCCAGCCGGCCTGGCCTGCATCCTTGCGACCGGACTGTGCAAGGTCGCGCAGCGCCGACTCCAGCATGCGTGCGCCGGAAAAACGCAGTTCGACCGGCGTATCACACCATTGCGCGATCACTTCCCCCAGCGGTGCGACTGCCTTTGCATCGATGCGGGTCAGCGCACTCCAGTCCAGGAACCAGGGCGGCTCCACGTTGGCCACGGCCAGGCGCAAGCTGTCCACCGCCGTGCTGTCGAACTCCGCGGGGCTGATCCAGACCGGGTCGACCAACAGGCGCGAGGGCACGGTGCGCACCGGACTGGCGACCTGCGCACTGCCCAGGGCGTCCGGCATCGAGAACCAGGTTGGCGCCGATCGCTCGAACCTTTGCGCAAACAAGATGGCGGCGCGATCGAATTGGGCCTGCTGGCCGGTGGCGCGGTACAGGTCGAGCAGTGCTGCTGCCCAACGCAGCGTCTGTTCGCGCGCAGCGGTCGGTGCCTGCATGGCTTCGACCAGGGCGGCTTCGGCGCCGGCGTCGTCGCCGTTGGCAAATCGAATGGCTGCTTCCTCCATCTCGGCATCCGTCATGCCGCCGATCATCTCGACGGCGGGCGAGCGCGAGTGGGTGAAACCGTGCCCGTCGCCGACGCGGGGCTGAACCGGGGCGGACTGCGCAGCTGCGGCGAGCGACGTGGGCCCGCTGTCGGAGTGCGGGCCGAATCCTGAATTGTCCTGCGTCGGCGGAAAGTCCGACGTCTCGTTGCCGGACAAATGGGAGCCGTGCCGCATCGGGCTCAGCCGGGTTGGCGCGTATGCCTTGTCATCGATCACGTCGGCGGTGTCGGGTTCACCCGCCGGCTTTTTCGGCGCCGGCGCCGAGCCTGGCTTGGGGTTGCCGTTGTTCTTGCCCTGCCACCATTGGTTGGACATCTGGGCTTCGATCTCGTCGATCTTCTTGATCGTCATGGCCCTTTCATCGGGATTGGACGGCAGGCTGCTCTGGAAATAGGAGGGCCGGTCGGCCAGATCGGGATTGGCACTCGGGTCCCGGTTGCGGATCTTGCGCAGCTGGTCGAATTCGCGCTTGCGGACAAAATCGTTTTGCCGCTTGCGCTCGATCATTTCCTTGAGCGCCTGCTTGCTGTAGCCGGCATCGGGCTCTGGATCCTGCTTGTCCAGGTCGGTCCAGTTGGTTGTCGGGTTGCGAACGAATTTCGCAACCTTGGACAGCAGGCTCGGATGGTTGTTGTCTTTCGCGGACATGGGCAAGCGGATATTCGGGCGATTCTACGTGCCTGCCTCTGGTTGCCACCCGCGCGCCGGTCGCGTCTCAGTCGCCGAACATCTTCTGCTTGAGTTCGCGCCGTTGCTGGGCCTCCAGCGACAAGGTCGCGGTGGGCCGCGCCAGCAGCCGGCCCACACCGATCGGCTCGCCGGTCTCGTCGCAATAACCGTAGTCACCAGCGTCGATCCGGACGATCGACTGCTCGATTTTCTTGAGCAACTTGCGTTCACGGTCACGGGTACGCAGTTCGAGCGCGTGTTCTTCTTCGATTGTTGCGCGGTCCGCCGGGTCGGGCACGACCACGGTGTCCTCGCGCAGATTCTCGGTCGTTTGCCCGGCGCTGGCCAGGATGTCGCGCTTGAGCAGCGTCAACTTGTGGCGAAACGCCGCCAGCTGCGTTTCGTTCATGTACTCCGAATCCGGCATTGCCAGCAGTTCGGCGTCGGTGAGCTGGTCTACCGGCTTGGATTTCCAGTTGTTGGCCAGCTTCGGATCCTTGCGGGTTGCCGACGGCAACGGTGGAATGATGACCGGCGTGTCCGCCAATGGCCCGTAGCTGGCCTTGGCTGCCGTGGAGGCGACCGACTGCGCCATGGATGGCACGGTCAACGAGGCCAGCCGGGACGATGGGCGGCCGGTGCGTTGCGGCACGCCGGACGATGACATGATGCTGGTCGGAGGCATGACCCGGCTGTCGGGCTTCGGAGCGCTGGTTGTCTTGCGGATTTCGGCAGGTGTGCTGGGCATGGATTTCGTGCTGGCTGTGGCTTTCGGGGGGGCCACGGTCTTGGCCGCGCTTGGCGCAGCCGGCTTGGCCGCCGGCCGTTTGGCGGCGGGAGTAGAGGTCTTGGCTGCCGGCTTGGGGGTCGCTTTGACCGCCACGCGCGGTGTTGCGGAACCACTCGCCGGCTTGGCCGTCGGCTTGCTGCTGTGTGCGGGCGCCGGTGCCGGCTTGGCGGGTTTTGCGACCGCCTTGGCGGTCTTCGGAGCTGGCTTGGTTACCGGCTTGGTTTTCGCTGGCGTGGCTTTCACATCGTGACTCCTCACAGAACTCGTCTGCCCTTGGGCGGCGCTGTCCGACCTGCCTGGTGTCGACGCGCCTGCCCGGTGTTGAGCGGGGTCTTGCGCTGCCGGTTCCCGGATGGGGGCGTCGGTTGCATCAAGACTGTGGCGCGCGAGTGTACCCTCTTATCGTGCGCGTACAACGGGCCCCTTCAGACAAGGCATTGCTCCATGCCTTGCAGGAAGATGTCTCTGGGCAGGTCGATGCCGATGAACACCATCTTGTTGGTGCGTTGTTCATCGGCTTGCCATGGCGGCCCCAGATCGCTGCCCATGAGCTGGTGCACCCCCTGGAAGATCACCTTGCGGTCGGTGCCCTGCATGTGCAGCACGCCCTTGTAACGCAGCATGCGCGGTCCGTAGATGTTGACGATCGCGCTGAGGAAGTCCTCCAGCTTGGCGGGATCGAAGGCGCGCTCGGAGCGAAAGACGAAACTCTTCACGTCGTCGTCATGGTGGTGATGATGGCCACCGGCATGCTGGTGCGAGGGATGGTCGCAGTGTTCGCCATGCGCATGATCGTGGTGCGCATGGTCATGGTCGTGGTCTTCCTCCTTCAGAAAATCGGGGTCGATCTCCAGCTTGGTATTGAGGTTGAAGCCGCGCAGGTCGAATACGTCCTTGATCGGTACTTCGCCGAAATGCACCGCCTGCTGTGGCGCGCGTGGATTCATGTGCTTGAGCCGGTGCATCAGCGCATCGACCTCGTCCTGCGCGACCAGGTCGGTCTTGCTGATGAAGATCTGGTCGGCGAATCCGACCTGGCGGCGCGCCTCCTGCCGGTCGTTGAGCTGGGTGGCCGCGTGTTTGGCGTCCACCAGCGTCAGGATCGAATCGAGCAGGTAGCTCTCGGCAATCTCGTCGTCCATGAAAAAGGTCTGCGCCACCGGTCCCGGGTCGGCCAGTCCGGTGGTCTCGATGACGACGCGATCGAAATCGAGTTCTCCACGGCGCTTCCTGGCGGCCAGATCCTGCAGCGTGCTGCGCAGGTCTTCGCGGATGGTGCAGCAGATGCATCCGTTGTTCATCTGGATGATCTGCTCCTTGACGTCCGACACCAGGATCTCGTTGTCGATGTTCTCTTCACCGAATTCGTTCTCGATGACGGCAATCTTCTGGCCGTGTGCCTCCGACAGGACGCGCTTGAGCAGTGTGGTCTTGCCCGAGCCGAGAAAGCCGGTGAGGATGGTTGCGGGGATGAGGCTCATGCGGAACTCCTGACGGTCTGCTTGCGCTTGCACGGCAACGCCGGACCATGGTGGTCCGACCGTGTCAAAAAAGCAAGCTGGGGAGTGTACCGGCCATTTGCAAGGGCCGGTCTGCAAGGGTTTTACCGCGCGGCCATGTCACTTGGTCGGGCTTTTGCGCCTGGCGCGCGGATGGGCGGCGTCGTAGGCCTTGGCCAGGTGCTGGAAATCGAGCCGGGTGTAGACCTGTGTCGTGGTGATGTTGGCGTGCCCCAGCAACTCCTGCACGGCGCGCAGGTCGCTGCTGGACTGCAGCACATGGCTGGCAAACGAATGCCGCAACATGTGCGGGTGCACCGGTGTTGCCAGACCGCTGCGCCAGCTGCGTTGCTGCAGCCGTTGCCAGACCGACTGGGCGCTGAGCCGCGCGCCGCGTCGGCCGATGAAAAGCGCAGCCGTGTCCGCGCTGCGCGGTGTCGCGGCGCGCAGCGCCAGCCACGCCTGCACCGCCAGCACGGCCTTGCTGCCAATCGGCACGCTGCGTCTTTTGGCTCCCTTGCCCAGCACATGGGCCTCGCCTTCGACCAGGTCGAGCCAGCCGCGGGCCTGGGGGCCAGCCGTGGTATCGAGCCCGACCAGCTCGCCCACCCGCAGGCCGGCGCCATACAACAAGGCGACGATGGCCGCGTCCCGGGCGTCCAGCCAGGGGTCGGTGTCGGCATCGTGGAAGGAGGCCAATTGCACGGCGTCGTCGACGCTGAGTGCCTTGGGCAAGGGTTTGGCGGCGCGCGGGGCGTGAACGTCCTGCACCGGATTGGACGTGACGATGCCTTCTCGCCCGAGCCAGCGATAAAAGCCGCGCCAACCCGACAGGATCAAGGCGATGCCACGCGGGCTGCGGCCCTGGCCATGCATCTGCGCCGCCCAGCGCCGGACATGCGGGTTGCGCACCGCCTCCAGCGCAACGCCCGCTTCGTGCGCCAGTGCGGTCAATCTGGCCAGATCCAGCGTATACAGCGCCACGGTGCGCTGGGCCAGCCGCTTTTCGACGCGGACATGGTCGAGATAGCGCCGCACCAGTTCGTTCTGCGGCTCTGTGGCAGGCCTGGGATCGGGCTGGGGATCGACAGGCGGCAACATCTGGCGCTTGCCCCGGTCAGTCCTGGCGCAGGCGCCCCAGCGCGGCGCTGGCGATGTCGGCGACATGCTGCAGGAAGTCGGTCCCCATGCCGCTGTTGTAGCGCTGGCCGTCGGGCGAGGACAACACCAGCATGCCGAAGGCCGGCTGCATCGCTGCGGCGCCGGTGTCGCGCAGCGGCAGCAGGGCGATCGACGCGGCCGCGGCCGGATCGGCCAGCCAGGTCACCGCCTCGAAGCCGGTATTCACGCCGCAGAACGGCTCACTGAGCGAGCTGGCAAAGAGTTTGGCGTCTTCCGTCACGCCGGTGGCAAAGGCCGCATCCCGGTACGCGCTGGCCACGCCCCAGACCTTGATCGTGACCTGCGGTACCGCGAACTGTTCGCGCACCTGCTCGGCGATCTGCTCCGGGATGGCCGCGATGCTGGGAATCTGGAACAGCGATGCAGACCAACGCAGCAGGCGATCGGACAGCAAGGCGTTTTCGTTGCCATGGCGGATCATGTCCATCAGCCGGTGTTCGAGCACCTTGATCTTGTCGCGCAGCATCTCGGCCTGGCGCTCCTGCAGGCTCACCGCCCGCTTGCTGTGCGGGCTGGTCAGATGCACGCTGGCCAGCAGTTCGGCGTGGCGCTCGAAGAAATCCGGCGTGTTGGCCAGGTAGTTGGCGATATCGTCTTCGGTGATCGGGTTGGTGATTGCGTGTGTCATGGTTGTTCGGGTATCTCGATTTCGCCTTCAAAAACAGTCTGCGCCGGCCCGGTCATGCGCACGCTGCTGCCCGGGCCGTCCCAGCGCACGGTCAGCAGGCCACCGCGGGTTGCCACATCGACCGTCGTATCCAGCAGTCCCAGCCGGATGCCGGCCACGACGGCGGCGCAGGCTCCGGTGCCGCAACTGAGGGTTTCGCCGGCGCCGCGCTCGAACACCCGCAGCGCGATGGCCGAACGGCCGGTGACCTGCATGAAACCGGCGTTGACCTGTTGTGCAAACGCGCTGTGTTGCACGATCAAGGGCCCCAGGCCGGCAACGTCGGCGCGTTCGACGTCGTCCACCAGGCACACCGCATGGGGGTTGCCCATCGACAACACGGCCACCGACACGGTCGGTGCCGATGCGCTGGCCGGCAATGGCAGACACCAGGTCTGCCATGAGCCCGCCCCGATCGATTGCAGACCCCGGTCGTCAAACGGCACGGCGGCGATGTCGAATACCGGGGACCCCATGTCGACGCTGACCCGGCCGTCCGGCTCGCGCTGCAATTCGAGCACGCGGTTGACGGTCTTGACCGTGACCCTGTGCTTGTCGGTCAGTCCACGTTGCTGCACATACGCCAGAAAGCAACGTGCGCCGTTGCCGCAGTGCTCGACCTGCTGGCCGTCGGCATTGTGGATCAGGTATTCGAAATCGAACCCGGGGCCCGGCGCAGCCCGCACGCTCAGAATCTGGTCGGCGCCGACGCCAAAATGCCGGTCGCCGAGGAATCGGTACTGGGCGCTCGTCAGGCCGAACCCGATGCGGGTCTCGTCCAGCACGACGAAGTCGTTGCCGGCGCCCTGCATCTTGGTGAACGGGATTCGCATCGGCGGGATTATCCCCGAACCCCGGTTACCGGCAGGCGCGCCTTGGTGGGCGCCACGTCGGCATCCGCGTCAGGTGGTTGCCGGTTTGGCGGCACAATGCGCCATGGTCCGATCCAGCCAACTTCTGCATGTCCAACGCGAGCCGGCACCGTTGCGGCAGGCTGCCACCGTCTTGCTGCTGCGCGATGGCCCACAGGGTATCGAAGTCCTGATGACCCGGCGTTCGACCGGGGCCAGTTTTGCGCCCGGTGCCTATGTATTTCCAGGTGGCGGGATTGACCCCGCCGATACCGCCGCCCACCCACTGGCAAAGCGCCGTGTCGGGCAGAGCGATCTGCACCTGACGCAAGCCATTGCCGCAATTCGCGAGAGTTTCGAGGAGCTGGGGGTCGTGCTGGCGCGGCGCGCCGATGGGGCCTGGCCGGACGCCGCCGACCTGGCGGCGCTCGCGCGCAGCGCGCCATTCGCCGAGCAGTGCGCCGCGCGTGGCCTGGTGCTGGCGGCTGATGCCGTCTATCTGCTGGCGCACTGGATCGCCGATCGTGACCTGCCACGCCGCTTCGAGGTGCCTTTCCTGGTGGCCCGCATGCCCGAGGGCCAGTGGCCGGTGGCGGACGAGACCGAGCAGTTCGAGCCGGTCTGGGTGCGGCCGGCCGATGCGCTCGAGCGGCATGCCGCTGGTGGTTTCTTCATGATCTTCCCGACCATCCGCACCTTGCAGCGCCTCGCGACGTTCGCCAGCGTCGATGCGCTGCTGCAGGCCTGCGCCGCGACCGAGGAGCCGCTGTGGACCAGTTGCCCGCGCGCCGGCTGGCTGGCCGGCAAGGAGGCGCGGTATATGGAGCAGGACCACCCGTATGGCGAACTGCAGCTGGTCTCGCCCGATGGCCAGATCGTCCACCAGCTGGATTGGCAGTCGTCGCAACCAGTGCCGTTGCTGCGCAATCTGATGCGCCTGACCGCGCCGAATCCGGGCGCCATGACCGGGCCGGGGACCAACAGTTACCTGGTCGGTGATCCGGCCACCGGCTTCATCGCGATCGACCCGGGGCCGGCCGATGCGCTGCATGTCGAGTGCCTTTGGCGCTCGGCCGGCGGCAACATCCGCTACATCGTGTGCACCCACTCGCACCCGGACCACGCGCCCGGCGCGCGTCCGCTACAGGCCTTGTGTGATCCGCGGCCACCGATCCTGGGCTTGCCCAGTGCCGGCACCGCGCGTGCGCACAGCGTGTTCACGCCGGATCGCCAGCTGGCCGACGGCGAGGAGCTGAACCTGGCTGGCGCGGACGGTACGGTGCAGCACACGCTGCGGGTGGTGCATACGCCGGGTCACGCAGCCAACCACCTGTGCCTGGTACTGGTGCAGGACGGCATCCTGTTCAGCGGTGACCATGTGCTCAATGGCAGCACGACGGTGGTCGACCCGCCCGATGGCGATATGGACGACTACCTGGACTCGCTCGACAAGTTGACCACCGCATGTGCCGCGTATGGTGTCGATTTCATTGCGCCCGCGCACGGTTATGTGATCGGGCAGGCCGCGCAGGCCATCGCGGCGCTGAAGGCGCACCGCCTGACCCGCGAAGCCAAGATTCTGGGCGTGATGCAGCGGCAGCCAGATGGCACGCTGGATGACTGGGTGCAGCTGGCCTACGACGATGTGCCGCCCCGCATGTGGCCGGTGGCCAAGCGCTCGCTGCTGGCGCATGTGCAGCGCATCCAGGGCATGGCCGCCGGCAACTGAGTCCGCCGCGCCGCCAGCGACGGGTCGAAGTCGCGTTGGCCGCCGCCCGGGCCCATGGCCGTACCGCGCCCATCCACAAGGCGCGGTCGCGAACAAATGGGGCTGCCAGTGGTAGTGTGAAGCCCACCGATAAGCCGGATTCTGTGCATGGCGGTTGCCCGCCATGTGACTGCCATTGATCTGGGCCGCCGGTCACCCGACGGCTCGGTGCTACCTACCCGCACACACCCCGGGGGCCCCGGGTAGGGCGCGCAGCGAACTGCGCGTCCCAACATGTGCCTATTTGGTATTGCTGCGCGTAGAGATTGCCCGTTTCACCCGCCGCGCCGGTTGCCCGGTCTGGCGACTCGTCTCTGTTGCTCTGATCCTCACCTTATGCCGAACACGTGCGTGCCCGGGTTTCAGTGGACAGCTGTTAGCTGCTACGCTGCCCTGTGCAGTCCGGACGTTCCTCCAGTGCGGTGTTTCCACCCGACGCCGAGGCGTCGGCCCGAGGGCTTGCACCAGCGACAGTCTGGTGGGCTTCACGCCGGCGATTATCCACTGCGCGGACAATCGGGCGCAACCACTGCAGGAAGCCCGCACGATGATCCGCCTTACCGAACTCAAGTTGCCCCTGGAGCATGCGCCCGGCGATCTTGATCGGCTGGTCCAGCAGGTGCTGGGCTTGCCGGCCGACGAACTTGCCGCGATCGAGGTGTTCAAGCGCAGCGTCGATGCGCGCAAGACGCAGCTGCTGTTCGTATTTGTCGTCGATGTGACGCTGCGCGATCCGGATGCCCAGGCCGCCGTGTTGCAGCGTCTGGCCGCCGCGCCGCAGGTGGGTGTGACACCGGACATGGTTTACCGGCCACCGCGCCAGGCGCCGGTGGGTGCGCCAGTCGATGCGCGCACCCGGCGGCCGGTCGTGGTCGGGTTCGGGCCGTGCGGCATCTTTGCCGCGCTGCTGCTGGCCCAGATGGGACTGCGGCCGATCGTGCTCGAGCGTGGCCGTCCGGTGCGCCAGCGCACCCAGGACACCTGGGCCCTGTGGCGCAAGTCGGTACTGGATCCGGAGTCGAACGTGCAGTTCGGTGAGGGCGGCGCAGGCACCTTCTCGGACGGCAAGCTGTGGAGCCAGATCAAGGACCCGCGCCACCTCGGTCGCAAGGTCATGACCGAGTTCGTCAAGGCCGGAGCGCCCGAGGAGATCCTGGTCGATGCGCACCCGCATATCGGCACCTTCAAGCTGGTCAAGGTGGTCGAGCAGATGCGCGAGCAGATCATTGCGCTGGGTGGCGAGATCCGTTTCGAGCAGCGGGTCACCGACCTGCATCTGGAGGACATGGCGCCCGATGGCCATGGGCGCGTGCGGCGCATCCGTGCCGTGCGCGTGCAAGACCGAAAGACCGGCACAGTGTCCGAATTGCCTGCAGACCAGGTGGTGCTGGCATTGGGGCACAGCGCGCGCGACACCTTCGTGATGTTGCACCAGCGCGGCGTAGCGATGGCGGCCAAACCGTTTTCCATCGGCTTTCGGATCGAGCACCCGCAAGGCGTCATCGACCGCGCGCGCTGGGGTCGCCACGCTGGCCACCCGGCTTTGGGCGCCGCAGAATACCGGTTGGTGCACCACGCGACGAACGGACGCTCGGTGTACAGCTTTTGCATGTGCCCGGGTGGCACGGTGGTGGCGGCAACCTCGGAGCCAGGCCGTGTCGTGACCAACGGCATGAGCCAGTACTCGCGCAACGAACGCAATGCCAACGCCGGCATTGTCGTGGGCATCACGCCGCACGACTACCCGCGGGACCTCGCACGTCTGCGCGCCGCGCTCGGCGACAACGTGCCGGCCGACGCAGCAACGCTGGCCGACCACCCGCTGGCAGGCATGGTGTTGCAGCGCGAGCTCGAAGCGGCTGCCTACCAGCTCGGGGGCGGCGACTACCGGGCGCCCGGGCAGCGGGTCGGTGACTTCCTGGCTGCACGACCGTCCACAGCGCTGGGTGCCGTGGAGCCTTCGTACAAGCCCGGTGTGCTGCTCGGCGACCTGGGCCGGTCCTTGCCGGCCTACGCGATCGACGCGATCCGCGAGGCCTTGCCGGTGTTCGGTCGCAAGATCAAGGGCTTCGATATGCCCGATGCGATGCTCACCGGCGTGGAGAGCCGTACTTCGTCGCCGGTACGGATCACCCGCGCCGATGATTTCCAGAGCGTCAACGTGCAGGGTCTGTACCCGGCCGGCGAAGGGGCCAGCTATGCCGGCGGCATCCTGTCGGCCGGCGTCGACGGCATCCGGGTCGCGGAGGCGGTGGCCCAGGTCTTGCTGGATTGAGGCGCAGCTACCCCCAGGCCCTCGCCCA
The DNA here is from genome assembly GCA_964558425.1 of uncultured Rhodoferax sp. Classification (GTDB taxonomy): domain Bacteria; phylum Pseudomonadota; class Gammaproteobacteria; order Burkholderiales; family Burkholderiaceae_C; genus CAISIP01. Next base: position 23,431 of record CAZLDV010000013.1, read on the forward strand.
ATCTTCAGCCATACCCTGACGGCAGGGCACACGCGGGCGCCGCCATCGCCAGGCGCGCTGCACACCGACCATCAGGCCAGCTTTGTCCAGGCCACGATCTCGGGCGGCACTGCTAACATCGGCGTGGCTGCGGCCACGGCGGCGGCCAGGTGCGGCGTGCCCATGTGTGCATCGGCATCTGACTTGTTTTGCCACTCTTCCACCGTCTGGAAGACATGTGGCGCCTCGGTCTGCTGATAGAGCGCATAAGAGACGCAGCCAGGCTCCTTGCGCGACTGGGCAACGAGTTGCTGAAGGATTTTTCCCGCGTCGCCGGCTGATTCGGGCTTGACGGTGATGCGGGCCAGAACATGGTGCATAAGCTTCTTTCGGTGGACTCTGTGGCAAGGTGCAGCGAGGCAACATTGTGGTCCTTGAAGCTGACGCTTGCTGCGGGTACTTTCCCTCCCTGCGACCCTGGACGAAAAGAGCCGCGCAACCCCCCATTCGGCCCACTGGGCGTACCACGATTCCCCGCTGTGCAAACCCTGCGACGAATGGCCCCCTTCGCCTGAATGCCAGCCCAAGACCCGCATGCCGGCGAACCCCAACAATGTCAGGAAGTCGGCGCGTTCTGCAACGCCGCAATCCGCTCCTCGATCGGCGGATGGGTCGAGAACAGCTTGCCGATGCCGCCGGCAATCCCCATCGCCGACAGGCTCTTGGGCAGCTCGGCCGGTGTCATGCCGCCCAGGCGCGCCAGCGCGTTGACCATCGGCTGGCGTTGGCCCATCAACCGGGCAGAACCTGCATCGGCGCGGAACTCGCGCTGGCGCGAGAACCAGGCCACGATCATCGCCGCCACGAATCCCAGCACGATGTCCAGCACGAGGGTTGTCACCCAGTAACCGATGCCCGGGCCCGAGTTGCGTTCGTTGCCGCGGTTCAGGAAGCTGTCGACCGCATAGCCGATGACCCGGCTCAGGAACACGACGAAGGTGTTCATCACGCCCTGGATCAGCGTCATCGTGACCATGTCGCCGTTGGCGATGTGCGCCACTTCGTGCCCGATCACCGCTTCGACCTCGTCGCGCGTCATGCCTTGCAACAGGCCGGTCGACACCGCCACCAGCGCGCTGTTCTTGAAGGCCCCGGTGGCAAACGCATTGGGCGCGCCTTCGAACACGCCCACTTCGGGCATGCCGATCTGCGCCTTGTCGGCGAACTTGCGCACGGTCTCGACGATCCAGGCTTCGTCGGCATTGCGCGGCTGCTCGATGACCTGCACACCCGCGCTCCATTTGGCCACCGGTTTGCTGATCAACAGCGAGATCAAGGCGCCGCCAAAACCCATGATCAACGCGAAACCGAGCAACGCGCCCAGGTTCAGGCCGTTGGCGGTCAGGTAGCGGTTCACGCCCAGGATATTGGCGACGATGCCCAGCACCACCACGACGGCGAGGTTGGTCATCACAAACAGCATGATTCGTTTCATGGAGGGTTCGATCTCAGAGGGTCAGAGGGGGCCGGTCAGGCCAATGGCGATGATGGTAGGGGCAAAGCAACCGATTTCAAGTCGATTCACAGCCGTATGCCCTCCCGATTTGCGGTTATTCCGAGCCGCCGGCCGAGCGCCGGTCGGGCCGGAACACCGCCGGATCACGGTAGAAGTCAGGGTCGTCGTTGGCCGGCCACCAGCCGGGTACGCCGAGCACGGGCAGGTGCGCGAACGGCTTGGTGGCCAGCATCGCCGCATCGAGATGCCGCGCCGTCCATGCGTCCATGTCCGCGATGGACGCGGATGGCTGCGGCAGGACAAGTACATGCGCGGTCATCGGCTTGCGCGGCAGCTGCAGCTTCTCCAGCAGTGCATGGCCGAACAGCAGCAACTGGCTGTCTTGCCACAGCGGCCGCAGCGGGCCGAACAGCGGGCCCCAGCGTTTGGCCTGCAGTGCGTCCCACAAGGCCGGCGGCGCGTGCAGGAAAGCACCGTTTTCATCGAGCAGCGTCAACGCATCGCGCACCGGGCCGCGCTCTGGGCGAATGCCCTGGTCACGGATCTGCGCGGCCTGCAACTGGTTCAGGCGCTGCTTGGTGGCGGGAAAATGCATCCAGCACAGGCCGTTGAACAGGTCATGCCAGCCGTCACGCGTCGGGCACTGGCGGGTTTGTGCGATGAATTGCTCGTAGGCCGTATCAGGAGGCAAGGCCGATTGCGGCACGAAACGCACGGCTGCGCGCCGCGTCTGGTTCAGCGCTTCGCACAGCGCCATGCCGCCTTGCACGGCCTGTTCGACCGCCTGACCGGTCTGGCGCAATGGCGCCATCCACGGAAGGCACCAGTCGACCGCGGACCAGGGCGCGCGCAGCGGGTCGCGCGGCGCGGCGGGCGCCTGGGCGCTCAGCGGGCCCGCAGTTTCCAAGGCAGCATGTCTCCGCCCTGCAAGGGCTTGAGCGTGGCGTCACCGAACGGGTAGCCCTGCGGCACCTGCCACGCCTGGCGCTCCAGCGTCACGCTGCCGGTGTTGCGCGGCAGACCGTAGAAGTCCGGACCGTGGAAGCTGGCAAACGCCTCCAGACGATCGAGCGCACCGGCGGCGTCGAACGCCTGGGCGTACATCTCCAGTGCCGCATGGGCGGTATAGCATCCCGCGCAGCCGCTGGCGTGTTCCTTCAGATGGGCCGGATGGGGCGCACTGTCGGTGCCCAGGAAAAAGTGGGCGTCACCGCTGGTGGCTGCAGCCACCAGCGCCTGGCGATGGGTTTCGCGCTTGAGCACCGGCAGGCAGTAGTAGTGCGGGCGGATGCCGCCGCTGAAAATGGCATTGCGGTTGAACAGCAGGTGGTGCGCGGTGATGGTCGCTGCGGTGTGGGGGCCGGCCTCGCGCACATACTGGGCCGCCTCGCGCGTCGTGATGTGCTCCATCACGATGCGCAGCTCCGGGAAATCGCGCCGCAGTGGAATCAGCTGCTGGTCGATGAAAACCGCCTCGCGGTCGAACAGGTCGATCTCGGGCGAAGTGACTTCACCGTGCACCAGCAGCGGCAACCTTTCCTGCTGCATCGCTTCGAGCACCGGGTAGATGTGCCCGATGCCGGTGACGCCGGCGGCGCTGTTGGTGGTGGCGCCGGCCGGGTACAGCTTGGCAGCCACGACCTGGTCCGCGCTGTCTCCGCCGCGCGTGGCGCTGGCACGCCGGATCTCGTCGCTGGCCGTGTGGTTGGTCAGATACAGCGTCATCAGGGGCGTGAAGTCGTGCCCCCGCGGCACTGCAGCGCGGATGCGCGTGGCGTATGCCAGCGCCTGGTCCACCGTGGTGACCGGCGGCTGCAGGTTGGGCATGATGATGGCGCGGGCAAATTGCGCCGACGTGTGGGGGACCACGGCGCTCAGTGCCAGTCCATCGCGTACATGCAGATGCCAGTCGTCGGGGCGGGTGATGTGCAGGACGTCGATACCGGCCGTCACAGGCGCAGCGGTTGTGGGCGTGGAAGTCATTCGTCGGTGGAGATCGTGGTTTTGTGGCTGCCCGACAAGCTGCCGAGATATTCCCACAGGGCTGCCGCATTGCCCTTGACGGCGCCATGGCGGTGCTTGCCGGAGCTCGTGGCGGCCTTGTCGTGACCGTTGGCCGATCGGCCCCGCTCTGCAGGGGTTGGCCGTTCTCGATAGGCGCGCACTTCCATCGTGATCCGCAGGCCGGCCAAGTCGGGTGGCACGGCGCTGACCAGATGTTTGGCGCGCAGCTCCTTCTTGACCGCGCTGGAGGGCAGGAACGCCACGCCGTGGCCCTCGAGTGCCATCGCCTTGAGGCCCTCGGCCATGTCGGTCTCGTAGATCCGATCGAAGTGGATCGGAACCGCGGACTGCTTGAGGATCAGCTCCACCATCTGCCCCAGATAGGCGCCTGGCGAATAGCCGAGATAGGGCAGCGGTTGGCTGGCGCGTCCCGGCAGCTCGAACATGGGGGACCCATCCGGATTGGGTCTGGAATAGGGTGCGATGGCCTCCTCGCCCAGGCTGACCATCTCGTAACGCTGTGGATCGAGCTGAAACGGGTGCGAACTGTGGTGGTAGACGATCAGCAGGTCGCAGCTGCCTTCGACCATGCGCAACACGGCGTCGTGCACATTGAGTGCGATCAAGTGGGTCTTGATCGGCCCGAACTTGTCGCGCAGATCGGTCACCCAGGCCGGCACGAAGGTGAACGCCAGCGTGTGTGGCACGGCAAACTCGACCACGTCCTGGGCGCTGGATCGGTGGCCGCGCAGCATCGCGCGCGTGCTCTGCAGCGCCTGCAGAATCTCCAGCGACTGGTCGTACAAGGTCTCGCCAGCCGGTGTCAGCCTAGTCGGGTAGGCGCTGCGGTCGACCAGGTCGCTGCCGGCCCAGGCTTCCAGCGACTGGATGCGGCGCGAGAAGGCGGGTTGCGTGACGTGGCGCAGCTGGGCCGATCGGCTGAAACTGCGGGTTTCCGCCAGACTGACGAAGTCTTCCAACCATTTGGTTTCCATGGCCGGATTATGCGGCGCGCCCAAGCAGCTCATGCGTTTCCTGCATGAGGTCGAGCACGGCTCCGTTCATCCGATGGTGCCGGGGAACACCCACAGCAGTGCCGCCGTCATGGAGAGATAGCGCAGGAACTTGCCGATCGCCATGTACAGCACGCATGGCCAGAACGGCATGCGCAGCCAGCCGGCGACTGCACACAGGGGGTCGCCCACGAGCGGCAGCCAGGACAGCAGGCAGGCCCTGGGCCCGAGCCGCTCGAGCCAGCGCAGCGCATGGCCATGCGAGGGCCGATGCCGGACCTTCTCGACCAGCTGGTGCGTGCCCAGGCCCATCGACCAGGTCAGCGCGCCACCGAGCGTATTGCCGGCGGTGGCCAGCAGGACTGCAGGCCAGAACAGGTCGGGGTTGATCTTGACCAAACCGAAAACCGCCGGCTCGGAGCCGATCGGCAGCAGCGTGGCGGACAGGAACGACACCAGTGCCAGCGTGCTCAATCCGTATTGCGGCAAGGCCAGCAAGGTGATCAGTGAGTCAATCCAGGCGTGCATCGCAGGCCGCAGTATAGGCACAGGCGGTATCGGGCGAACGCGTGCCAGGCAATCCGGTTGCTGATTTTTTAAGCAGTTAGAATCAGGGCGCGTGCACCGTGCCGATGCCCGGCGGCTTGTTTCCGAGGTCCTTTTTGGTGTCAACCGAGCCCATGCAGATCGGCCAGTATCCGCTTGTGAACCGCTTCATGGTGGCCCCGATGGCCGGCGTGACCGACCGTCCGTTTCGCCAGCTGTGCCGGCGTCTGGGCGCCGGCTATGCCGTCAGCGAGATGGTCACCTCGCGGCCCGACCTGCAGCGTTCGCTCAAGACCTCGCGGCGCGCCAACCACGACGGTGAACCCGGACCGATCGCTGTGCAGATCGCCGGCACCGATGCGCAGATGATGGCCGATGCCGCAGCGTACAACGTGGACCGGGGCGCCCAGATCATCGACATCAACATGGGGTGTCCGGCCAAGAAGGTCTGCAACAAGTGGGCTGGCTCGGCCTTGATGCAGGATGAAGCGCTGGCGCTGTCCATCGTCGAGGCGGTGGTGCGGGTCTGCGCGCCGCGCGACGTTCCGGTGACGCTCAAGATGCGCACCGGCTGGTGCCAGTCGCATCGCAATGCGACCCGCATCGCGCGGGATGCCGAACGTGCCGGTGTGCAGATGCTGGTGGTGCACGGGCGAACGCGCGAGCAGGGATACCGCGGGCAGGCCGAACACGCGACCGTCACCGCAGTCAAGGCGATGGTGCGCATTCCGGTGGTTGCCAATGGCGATATCACGACCCCACAGGCAGCCCGCGATGTGCTGCGTGTCACCGGTGCCGACGCGGTGATGGTCGGTCGGGCGGCCCAGGGCCGACCCTGGATCTTCCGCGAACTCGCGCATTTTCTGGAGACCGGCACCGAGTTGGCCCCGCCGCTGGTCGATGAGGTCCGCAGGTTGCTGCTGGAGCACCTGCGCGACCACTACGCGCTGTATGGCGACCTGATCGGCGTGCTCAGCGCGCGCAAGCATATTGGCTGGTATGTGCGCCACCTGCCCGGTGGCGAAGGCTTTCGCGATACCATGAACCGCCTGGTCGACGCCGAGTCGCAACTGGACGCCGTCAGCGGATACTTCGAGACCCTGGGGGCCCGCATGGACCGCCTGCCCCCGGTCACGGCCGCCAGCATCGCCGGGGCATGGACGCCCTCCATGGAGACAGCCTGATGAGCAAGAGACACATCGAAGAATGCGTGCGCGCCAGTCTGGAGGGGTATTTCCGCGACCTGCGTGGCACCGAACCCGACGGCATGTACGACATGATGGTGCGGGTGGTCGAGAAGCCCCTGCTCGAGGTGGTGATGCAACACGCCGAGCAGAACCAGTCGCGCGCGGCCCAGTGGCTGGGTCTGAACCGCAACACCTTGCGCAAGAAGCTGCTCGAACACAAGCTGCTGCGCTGATGCGCATGCCGACGAACCAAAAAAGCGAAAGATCGAACGTGACCAAGGCCCTGATTTCGGTATCGGACAAGACCGGCATTGTTGAATTCGCCAGCGCCTTGCAGGCACTGGGAGTCGAGCTGATTTCCACCGGCGGCACGGCGTCATTGCTGGCGTCCCACGGCCTGGCGGTGCGGGAGGTCGCCGAACTGACCGGTTTCCCGGAAATGCTCGATGGCCGGGTCAAGACGCTGCATCCGATGGTCCATGCTGGCTTGCTGGCGCGGCGCGATGTTCCGGCGCATATGGCGGCCCTGGGCGCCCATGGCATCGACACCATCGACCTGCTGGTGGTCAACCTGTACCCGTTCGAGGCCACCGTCGCCAAGCCCGATTGCACACTGGAGGACGCCATCGAGAACATCGACATCGGCGGCCCGGCCATGGTGCGCAGCGCGGCCAAGAACTGGAAAGACGTGGCTGTGCTCACCGACGCATCGCAATACGACGGGGTGCTGGCCGAGTTGCGGGCGCAAGGCACGGTGTCCGAAACGACGCGCTTTGCACTGTCGGTGGCCGCGTTCAACCGCATCAGCCAGTATGACGGTGCGATCAGCGACTATCTCTCGCGGATCGGTCCCGATGGCAGCCTGGCGACGTTCCCGGGCCAGACCAACGGCCGGTTCGTCAAGCTGCAGGACTTGCGCTACGGCGAGAATCCGCACCAGCAGGCAGCCTATTACCGCGACCTCCACCCGGCGCCCGGCTCACTGGTCAGCGCGCGGCAGGTGCAGGGCAAGGAACTGAGCTACAACAACATCGCCGACGCCGACGCTGCCTGGGAGTGTGTCAAGACCTTCGACGCGCCTGCCTGCGTGATCGTCAAGCATGCCAATCCGTGCGGCGTGGCGCTGGGCGAACACGCGCTGCAGGCCTACGGCAAGGCCTTCCAGACCGATCCGACCTCGGCTTTCGGTGGCATCATCGCCTTCAATTGCCGTGTCGACGGCGCGGCGGCAGAGGCAGTGGCCAGGCAGTTCGTCGAGTTGCTGATCGCGCCCGCGTTTTCCGACGACGCGCTGGCGCTCCTGAAAACCAAACCCAATGTACGGGTGATGCAGATCGCCTTGCCTGCGGGTGGCAGCAGTGCCTGGGATCGCGGCACGAATGCCGTCGACATGAAGCGCGTGGGCTCGGGCATCCTGCTGCAGACCGCCGACAACCATGTACTGGCTTTGGCTGACCTGAAGGTGGTGACGCAGCGCCAGCCGACGCCCGAGCAGTTGCAAGACCTGCTGTTCGCCTGGAAAGTGGCGAAATACGTGAAGTCCAACGCCATCGTCTTTTGTGCGGGCGGCATGACGATGGGCGTGGGTGCCGGTCAGATGAGCCGGCTCGACTCCGCCCGCATCGCCAGCATCAAGGCGCAGCATGCGGGATTGAGCCTGATGGACACCGTGGTTGCCAGCGATGCCTTTTTCCCGTTCCGCGATGGCCTCGATGTGGTGGTCGATGCCGGCGCCCGTTGCGTGATCCAGCCCGGCGGCAGCATGCGCGACGATGAGGTCATCGCTGCCGCAAACGAGCGCGGCGTGGCAATGGTGTTCACTGGCGTGCGGCATTTCCGGCATTGACGCTGCGCAACAGCGGCCGCGCCGGTAGCGCGCAGTGCCGGTTGGCGCGGCGTGTCAGCGCCAGTGCGGCCGTTGGCCGTACCCCGGCCCATACCCCGGCCCACGCACATGGCCCTGGATGTAGTAGCGCGGGTCATGTTGCCGCCGATAGCCCCACCCGATCGGCGGCAGACCGATCACGACCGGAACGACGCTGATCGGCGAGGCATAGGGATAGTAGTGAACCGACGATTCGATCGTGCTGAAAGCGGGAGCGACCGCGATCGGCGCCGCCGCGGCCATTGGCATCGGCGTCGGTGCCAGCATGCCCACCGGCGTAACCTGAATCTGTACCGTCGGGCCCGGGTCGCTGGGCATCTGCACCGTATAGCGGCGACCGGCGTATTCGTAGACCACGTCGTAGTACAGGACCCGATTTTCGTAGGCTGTCTGCGTCGTGCAGGTTTGCACCGGCTGCACCTGATCGGCCGTGCGCGTGTCGAGCCGGTCACCGATGAGTGCACCGCCAACCATCCCCAACACGGCGCCGGCGGCCCGGCCGCCGCCATGGCCCAATGCACCGCCGATCAGGGCACCGGTCACCGCGCCGAGAGCGGCACCACCGCCACTGCTCTGGCCCGGCACGACAACCGATCCCTGCTGGCAGAACTGTTGCGGCACGCCGACCTGGCCGACCACCGGCGTGGTGGATACGACACGGCCGAATTCCTGCGCTTGCGCGAAGGCGACGGTCAGCAGTGCCGCGATGGTGACGACGGCGTGTTGCATGCAGGACTCCCGCGATGGTGACCGTGTCGATGCTACGCCGCGGCCGCAGCCGCGCGTGCGTCTGCCAGGTAAACCAGTGGTAACAGTTGCCTACGCCAACCACGCTGCCCGAAGCTGCGTCTGCGGGGTGATCCGGCTGCGCCGTTGACCCTAAACCGTCTTGAAAACCGCTCTGGCAGCAGCAATCGTGGCGTCGATGTCGGCATCGGAATGCGCCGCGCTGACGAAACCGGCTTCATACAGGGCGGGTGCGAAATACACGCCGTGCGACAGCATGCCATGGAACAGCCGGTTGAACCGTGCGCTGTCCGAGCGCATCACCTGACCATAGTTGCGTGGCAGCTGGTCGAGCAGGAAGAAACCGAACATCCCGCCTTCGCTGTCGCCGCACAAGGGCACGCCGGCGTCGCGGGCCGCCTGTTCGAGGCCCCGAACCAGGGCCTGCGACTTGCGACCCAGGGCCTCGAAAAATCCGGGCTTGCTGATCTCGGCCAGCGTGGCCAGGCCGCAGGCGGTGGCCACCGGGTTGCCCGACAAGGTGCCGGCCTGGTAGACCGGCCCCAGTGGCGCCAGCTGCTCCATCACCGCGCGCTTGCCGCCGAACGCCGCCAGCGGCATGCCGCCGCCGATGACCTTGCCCATGATCGTCATGTCCGGTTCGAAGCCGGGCAGATCCCGTGCGTAGACGCTTTGCGCGCTGCCCGGAGCGACGCGGCAACCGGTCATGACCTCGTCGAAGGCGAGCAAGGCACCATGTCGGGTGCACAACTCCCGACAGCGTTGCATGAAGGCGACACTGGCGCGGACAAAATTCATGTTTCCGGCGATCGGTTCGATGATCACGCAGGCAAGTTCCTTGCCGTGTTGGGCAAATGCCTGCTCCAGCTGTTCGATGTTGTTGTATTCGAGCACCAGCGTGTGCTGCACCACCTCGGGTGGCACGCCGGCGCTGGTCGGGTGGCCGAAGGTGGCCAGGCCCGAACCGGCCTTGACCAGCAAGGCGTCGGCATGCCCGTGGTAACACCCTTCGAACTTGATCAGCTTGTGCCGCCCGGTGGCGCCACGGGCCAGCCGGATCGCACTCATCGCCGCTTCGGTTCCGGAGCTGACCAGCCGCACCATCTCCATGGATGGCACCAGGCGCAGGATGGCCTCGGCCAGCTCGACCTCGCGTTCGGTCGGTGCACCGTACGAGAAACCCTCCAGCACGGCCGATTGCACGGCCTGCACCACCGCATGATGGCCGTGACCGAGGATCATCGGCCCCCACGAACCGATGTAGTCGATGTAGCGGGTGCCTTCGACATCCCAGAAATAGGCGCCCTGCGCGCGTTTCACGAAGCGTGGCGTTCCGCCCACTGCCTTGAAGGCGCGCACCGGTGAGTTGACGCCGCCGGGAATGACGCGTTGTGCGCGTGCGTACAGGCTGGCGTTGGTTTCAGTGTTTTGTGTCATGGGCGGGCAGGTCAAACAGCGCGGCGGCATCGGTGTCGACGGTCTCGTCGGTCTCGTCCGCGTCGGAATCGGGTTGCGCCCAGAACAGGCGGTCGGGAACGATGTGGCCCATGCCGGGCCGGAACCCGGCATCCAGGCAACGGTCCAGGTAACCCAGCGCCTCCTTGACGGATTCGGCCAGGTCGCTGCCACTGGCCAGCAAGGCAGCCAGTGCGGCCGACAAGGTGTCGCCGGCGCCGGCGAATGTCGCCTCGAAGCGTTCGAACCGTTCGCTGTACAGCACCGCCTGCGGCGACGCCAGCACGTTCTCGATCCCCTGCTCCGGCGCCCGGATGCCGGTCACCAGGGTGTAGGGCACCCCCTTCTCGCTGGCTGCGCGGGCGATGTCGCGCGGGCCAGGGCTTTTTTGCGCGCTCCAGTCAGGCAGGAGCCAGCGCCACAGGCTGCTGTGGTTTCCGACCAACACTGTGGTCTGCGGCAAAACCAGTTCGCGAAACGCGTCCAGATACAGGTCGATCTGCACTTCGCTCCACCAGGACAGGTCGGGCATGTAGGCGATCACCGGAACGTCGGCGTAGTCCGATGCGATCTCGGCGATCACGCTGAGGTTTTCTGCTGACCCGCAAAAGCCGATCTTGATGACCTGGGCCGTGACATCCTCGAGCACGGTGCGCGCCTGCTCGCTGACCGCCTCGTCAGCCATCGCATGGTGGTTGACGATTTCCGCCGTGTCGCGGGCATACGCACCGGTCACCACCGGCAAGGGGTGGGCGCCGACCGACGTGATCGCGCTGACGTCGCCGGCAAGGCCGCCAGCACCGCTGGGGTCGTTGGCGTTGAAGACCAGTACACAGGCGGGCGGGGCGCCGCCGGCATCGGATTCGGATGCGTCGTCGAGGATGGGGGGGGACATGGCCAGGACAGGGTTGTCGCTGAGGCAATAATGCCGGGATCGGTGACGGACTGGCGCCAATCGCCGGTACCGTCTCTATACAATGTTTGCATTCTATTCGAAGGCCCTATAAGCTGTGAGTGAACCAAAAACCTGGATGTGTCTGATATGCGGCTGGCTCTACGACGAGGCAGCAGGGGCTCCCGATGACGGTATTGCACCGGGCACGCGTTGGGCAGATGTTCCGATGAACTGGACCTGCCCGGAATGTGGCGCCCGCAAGGAAGATTTCGAAATGGTCCAGATCTAGATCTGAGTCCTGCTGCGGCAGGCAGCAGGTGTCAAAGGGTGCCCTTGACCCGAAACAATGTCAGTGCAGGAGTGCAATCGCGTGAACACCACCGGATCGACCTTCAAAGTGCTGGTCATCGACGACAGCAACACCATCCGTCGCAGCGCGGAGATTTTTCTCAAGCAAGGTGGCCATGAGGTGCTGCTGGCCGAAGACGGGTTCGATGCCTTGGCCAAGGTCAACGACTACGAGCCACACCTGATCTTCTGCGACATCCTGATGCCGCGGCTCGATGGTTACCAGACCTGCGCCATCATCAAGCGCAATGCGCGGTTCGCCAATGTGCCGGTCGTGATGCTCTCGTCCAAGGACGGCGTGTTCGACAAAGCCCGCGGCCGCATGGTCGGTGCCCAGGATTACCTGACCAAACCCTTCACCAAGGACCAGCTGCTGCAGGCGGTCGGACAGATCAGTGCGTCGGTTGCGGGAGTTGCATGATGCCGATCCGCTCGGTCCTGATCGTGGACGACTCCAAGACGGAGTTGATGTTTCTCACCAACCTGCTGCAGAAGAACCAGCTGACGGTGCGCACCGCGCAAGGCGCGGACGAGGCGTTCAAGCGGCTGGCGGAAAGCAAGCCCGACCTGATCCTGATGGACGTCGTCATGCCGGGGCAGAACGGCTACCAGTTGACGCGTTCGATCAGCCGATCGCCCGAATACAGCGCCATTCCGATCATCCTGTGCACCAGCAAGAACCTGGAGACCGACCGGGTCTGGGGCATGCGCCAGGGAGCGCGCGACTACATCACCAAGCCGGTCAATGCGGGCGAATTGATGGCCAAGATCAAGGCCCTGGGCTGAGAGCGTGAAAGGCAATGGCCAATCGTGAAGCCATCCGGGAACTGCAGACGCGGCTGGCCAATCGCCTGCGCAGCGCGCGCGACGAGGGACTGTCGGTCTCCTGGCTGGCGGTCAAGGCAGGCGGTCGCAACTACCTGCTTCCACTGGCACAGTCCGGCGAGATCTTTCCCATGGGTGGTGTGCAACCGGTACCGTTTGCCTTGCCCTGGTTTCTGGGTGTCGTGAACCTGCGCGGTGGCTTGTACGGCGTGGTCGACGTGGCCGGCTTCATGGCCGATGTAGCGCACGCACCGCCTGCGACGACGGCGTCGCAACGCTCCGCCGCGCAGTCGGTGGTCACGCTGAGCAGCGTCCTCGATGTCAACTGTGCGCTGCTGGTCGACACGCTGGCGGGGCTGCGCAATCCGCAGGTGTTCACGGCGACATTGCCGGTCGAGCCCGACGCGCCCGCGTTCTTCGGCAACCGGTTTGCCGATGCCGATGGCCAGTCCTGGCAGGAGATCAACCTGCAGACCTTGTCGCAGCATCCCCGATTTCTGAGCATTTCCGCTCAGGTCCATTCCTGAGGCTCCAACATGCCCGTAGACCGGCTCAAAAGTTTGTTCTCCAAGACGGTTCAAGAATCCGATCAGCACGCCGCCGTTGGCCATTCGGGTTACTCCGCGCTGTCGGAGCATCCGACGCAGTCGGACGCATCCCTGCCGCCCGAGCCGGCGATGCTGTCGGCCGGCGCGGCGTCTGCATCGTCCGTCGATACGCATCCGCGGTTGCCGGCCTCCGGGTCGGTGGGTCAAAACAGCCAGATCCTGAAGGCCTTGCTGGTGCTGGGCCTGTTGCTGGCCGCGGGTGCTGCGCTGTACGTATTCACGATGCAGCACCCGAACGCGCCACGGGTCGGCCTGGCGCTTCTGGTGGGCCTGGCGCTGGCGGTGGCTTGCGGTTATGCCTTGTCCAGGCTGCAGCGTCTCCATGGCCTGGGCCAGCAGGCACTGGCCGAAGACCAGATGCACGATGCGGCGCGCCTGCAGCAGGATGCCAAGCGCATCAACGACGCCAACCAGGCCGCGATCCTGCGCCTGATGAACGAGTTGCAGACAGTGGCTGAAGGCGACCTGACCCAGCAGGCCACGGTGACCGAAGACATCACCGGCGCGATCGCCGATTCGGTGAACTACACCGTCGAGGAGTTGCGCAGTCTGGTCACCAGCGTGCAGACCACCGCGTCGAAGGTGGCGCAGACCACCTCCGAAGTGGATGCCACCTCGACCGAATTGCTGGCCGCCTCCAATGAGCAGATGAACGAGATCCAGGCCACCGGCAAGTCGGTGCTGGAAATGGCGGCGCGCATCAACACCGTCTCCAGCCAGGCCCAGGAGTCGGCCGCCGTCGCGCGCCAGTCGCTGATGGCCGCGGATTCGGGGCTCAAGGCGGTGCAGAACGCGATCGGCGGCATGAACGCGATCCGCGATCAGATCCAGGAAACCTCCAAACGCATCAAGCGCCTGGGGGAGTCGTCACAGGAGATCGGCGAGATCACCGAATTGATTTCGGACATCACCGAACAGACCAACGTGCTGGCGCTCAACGCCGCGATCCAGGCCGCCTCTGCCGGCGAGGCCGGGCGGGGTTTCTCGGTGGTGGCCGAGGAGGTCCAGCGCCTGGCCGAACGGTCCGCCGACGCGACACGCCAGATCACCGCGCTGGTGCGCGCCATCCAGACCGATACCCAGGACGCGGTGGCGGCGATGGAACGCTCGACCCAGGGCGTGGTCGACGGCGCGAAATTGTCCGACAACGCGGGCGCCCGGCTCGCTGAAATCGACCAGGTGTCGCGCCGCTTGTCCGAGCTGATCCAGCAGATCTCGGACGCTGCGCTGCGCGAGGCCAGCCTGGCCAATGCGGTGGCCGACAGCATCCAGAACATCTTTGCAGTCACCGAGCAAACCAGCGAGGGCACACGCACCACGGCCGGACAGGTGCGCGAACTCTCCCTGATGGCCGAGGAACTGCGCCAGTCGGTGGCGCGATTCAAGATCGCCTGATGAACAGTCACGGGACAGCGACCAGCGCAGGAGTCGACACGCAGATGCAAACACAATCCACACCGGCCGCCGAAAGCGAACTGGCCACCAATGACCTGGGCCCCTTGTCATGGGTGCTGGACGAACTGCGCAAATCGCTGGACGGCGCCAGCAAGGCGCTGCGGCGCTTTGTGCGCGACGCCGAGCTGGCGCGCGGCAACGAGCTGGCCGAACTCGACGCCAGCCAGTTGCGCATTGCCCGCCAGCAACTGCACCAGGCGGTCGGCGCGCTGGAGATGGTCGGCCTTGGCGCGCCGGCCAAGCTGTTGCGCGCGATGGAGGCGCTGGCGCAGAAATTCGTCGCCCGGCCCGAGTTGTGCAGTGACGATGCTGCCAACAAGGTCGAGCGCGCGGGTTTTGCGCTGACCGAATATCTCGAAGGGGTACTCAAGGGCCGCCAGACCACATCGGTTGCGCTGTTCCCGCAATACCGTGACGTGATGGACCTGGTGGGGGGCGACAGGGTCCATCCGGCGGACCTGTGGGCCTACCAATGGCGCTGGATCGACGCACAGGTTCCGGGCGGCATTGCGCCGCTGCACTACGATCCTTCGGTGCGCGCCCGGGTCGACCAGGCTGTGCTCAACGTCGTGCGCTCGGGTGATCCGGTGGCTGCGGATCGCATGTGTCAGGTCAGCCGTGGCCTGGCGGCCGCGGCCGCCGATCTCGAACCGCGCGTGTTCTGGAAGGTCTGCGCCGCGTTTTTCGAGTCCATCCGATGCGGTTTGTGTCCCTCCGACGTCTACGTCAAGCGCACCGCGTCGCGGGTCATCGCCCAATATGCGACTTTGGCGCGCGGCGAATCCGGTGTGGTGGAGCGGCTGGCGCAAGATTTGCTGTTTTATTGCGCGCATGCGGTACCCCGGGATGGTGCCGACGCGCCGGTGCTGACGGCCGTGCGTTCGGCTTTCGGCCTCTCGCAGGTCGCCGCGATC
This sequence comes from uncultured Rhodoferax sp., assembly GCA_964558425.1. GTDB lineage: Bacteria > Pseudomonadota > Gammaproteobacteria > Burkholderiales > Burkholderiaceae_C > CAISIP01. The sequence continues at coordinate 38,808 of CAZLDV010000013.1, forward strand.
GACTACGCCACACCGCAGTTCGGCCGCTTCGACCCCGGCGTGCTGGCGCAGGCGCGCAAGCGGATCGCCGCGGCCACGGAGACCTGGGCGGCGCTGGCGGGCGGCGACACCGGCCGCATCAAGCCGGCCTATGACCAGTTTGCCGCGGTGGCCGAGTCGATGCAGAAGCTGCACCCGGAGAGTGACGAACTTGCCCGCGCGCTGATGCGCGCGATCGACACCACCACCCGCAGCAACGATGCCCCCAATGCCGGCGTCGCGATGGAAGTGGCCACGGCGGTGCTGTATCTGGAGGCGGTGTACGACGACCTCGACCCGTCCGACACCCAGATGGCCCAGCGCAGCGCGCGACTGGCCCAGCGGCTGGACCACGTGATCGCCGGCGCGCAATCCGAGCCGATGGAGCCGTGGATGGAGGAGCTGTACCGCCGGGTCAGCGATCGCCAGACCATGGGCAGCGTGGTCGACGAATTGCGCAACACGCTGGCCCAGGTCGAGAAGTCCCTCGACCAGTTCTTCCGCAACCCGCAGCAAGCCGCGCCGCTGGCCGAGGTTCCGGGCCAGCTGGCCCAGATGCGGGGCGTCTTTTCGGTGCTCGGTCTCGACCAGGCCTCGACCGCGGCCCGGCGCATGCGCGACAGCGTCGAGCAGTTCCTCGTCGACCAGGTGCAGGATGGTGCCAGCGGCGTGTTCGAAAAGCTCGGCAACAGTCTGGGCGCGATGGGTTTCCTGGTGGACATGCTCAGCTACCAGCGTGCGCTGGCCAAGAAATTGTTCGTCTACGACGAGGAACTCGGCGAGTTCCGACCGCTGATGGGGCGCGAAAAGGCGGCGCCCGCAGACGAACCGGCGCCGGTCGCCACCGCCGCAACGCCACAGCCGGCGACGGCCGACGTGGTGCCTGCGGCGGCTGGTTTGGCAACAGCCGCGGCAGCCGCGCCCGCATCCGAAGAAGATGCAGAGATGCGCGAGATTTTTCTCGAAGAGGCGCGTGAAGTCGTGCAGACCGGATTGCAGGCGGTGGCTGCCCTCGATGCCGCGCCCGGCGACCTGGGAGAGCAAACCACCCTGCGCCGTGCCTTCCATACCCTCAAGGGCAGCGCGCGGATGGTCGGCCTCCACGAGTTTGGCGAAGCTGCCTGGGCCATGGAGCAACTGGTCAACACCTGGTTGGCTGACCAGAAGCCGGCCAGCGAAGACCTGCGTCTCGTGTGTGGCGAGGCCATGCGCCAGTTCAGTCAGTGGGTCGAGGAGATTGCCACCGCCAGCGCAGCGCGCTGGTCTGCCCTGCCGTTTCGCAAGGCAGCCGATGCCTTGCGGCTCAACGACCAGCGCGTGGCGCTGGAGTCGCCCATGGCGGCTGCGTCCGAACCCGCTCTGTCTGCAGAGCCGGTGGCGGCGCAAGCGCCAGCCGTAGCCGTCAGCCTGGAGCCGGCCGCTCCCGCTGACGCGGGCATCCCCGAGCCATTGCGCGCGTCCGTTGCACACGAGGAGCCGCTGGCCGAAACCGAGTCGATCGACAGCAGGGTCCCGGCCGGGTTCGTCGACAGCACCGGGTCTATCGAACCGGCCAGCCTCGCGCTGCAGGAGGGCGTGCTGCCTGCGCAGGTTTCGGAGTCCGGCTTGCCTGACTTCGATCTGTCGTTGCCGCTTGCCGAGCCGGTGGCTGGCGCAGCCGCGGATGCGGCGTTCGCCGTGACCGAAATGTTCGTGCCCTCGCAACCGCCGATCGATGTATCGCAGGGTGCCCAGGCCGAGCCGGCCATGGCATCGGTTGTGCCGGATGCGGAACCTGTGGCGACGCAGGCAGCGGCATCCGACCAGGGTTTCCAGCCCACCCGCTCGTTCGCCGACAGCCAGCCACCGCAAACCGAAGCGGCAGATGCAGACGCGGTCGACACCGCAAAAAAAAAAATTGGCTCGCCCGCGTTGTCGAGCGATTGGCTCGACTTCGATTTTGGTGAAGCCGGCGCGTCTGAGCCATTCGCGCCGCTGGCGCAAGACAACATCGAGACCGAACGCGGCGCCTTGCTGGCCGAAGACGGCATGGATGCCGATGCCGGGTCCAGCGCCGACGCGGCGCCCAGCGACCACGGCGCACTGACGCAGGACAGCGACGAGCAGACCAAGGTCATCGGGGACCTGCGCATCGGCATCCCGCTCTACAACGTCTACCTCAACGAAGCCGACGAATGGTCGCGCCGCCTGTCGACCGAACTCAGCGAATGGGCGCTGGAGCTCGATCAACCGCTGCGGGATTCGACCGTCGGGCTGGCGCACGCCTTGGCCGGCAGTTCGGCCACGGTGGGTTTTGTGGTGGTTGCCGACCTGGCCCGGCTGCTCGAACAGGCCATGCAGCACGTGCAACTGCATGGCGTGGGATTGGCCGAACATGCAGAGATCTTCAATCGGGCGGCCGAGGACATCCGGCGCCTGTTGCACCAGTTTGCCGCCGGATTCCTGAAGGAGTCCGATCCGACCCTTGCCGCGGCGCTGCGCGAAGTCCTGCACGCCGAACCGGTGGCGGACGCGGTTTCACCCGGCACTGGCGCGGCGGCGGGCAGCGGCGTGTCGGCGGGTGCGGCACCACTGATCGTGGCCAGCGATGAACATTCCGATGCGGTCGATGCACTTGACGCCGACCTGTTTCCGATCTTCGAGGAAGAGGCTGCCGAGTTGTTTCCCAGACTCGGGGCCGCCTTGCGCCAGTGGCATGTGCAACCGGATGCGCGTTCGGCGCGTACCGAGGCCTTGCGCGTCTTGCACACCCTCAAGGGCAGCGCACGGCTGGCTGGCGCGATGCGACTGGGCGACCTTGCCCACCGCATGGAGTCGGCTATCGAAGCCCTGGGCTCCGACGCGGTACCGGCCAGTCGCCTGGAACCGATGCTGGGACGGTTCGACAACCTGCAGTCGCTGTTCGATGGCCTGTGTGCTTTCGTGCGCCGGCGCGCGGATGCGCCGCCCGACGAGACGCAGGCCGAGGGCACCGGGCCGCGTCTGGTGGACGTGGCCAGCGCCGATAGCCGCGAAGGCGCGCTTGCCGTACCCGAGCGCCGTGCACGCGACAGGACTGCCGGTGCGGCCAGCCCGGTGCGCGCCGTGTCGGCGCAAAGCGTGCGCGTCGCGGCGCCGCTGCTCGATCGGCTGGTCAACCAGGCCGGCGAGGTCATCATCACGCGCTCGCGCCTGGACGGCCGCGTTGCGCAGATGCGCACGTCGTTGAAGGATCTGACCGGCAATCTGGATCGTCTGCGCGAACAGCTGCGCGAGATCGAACTGCAATCGGAGACGCAGATGCAGTCGCGTCTGGCGCAGGCCAAGGACCAGGCGCGTGAATTCGATCCGCTGGAATTCGACCGATTCACCCGGGTGCAGGAGCTCACGCGCATCATGGCCGAGTCGGTGTCCGATGTGGCCACGGTACAGCGGCAACTGCAACGCGCGATCCAGGGCGCCGAAGACGACCTGATCGCGCAGGCGCGCCAGGCGCGCGAGTTGCAGCGCGATCTGCTGCGCACCCGCATGATCGAGTTCGAGTCGATCTCCGAGCGTCTGTATGGCGTGGTGCGCCAGACCGCAAAGGATGTCGGCAAGCAGGTCAAGCTGGACATCGAAGGGGGGTCGATGGAGCTCGATCGCAGCGTGCTCGAGCGCATGATGCCCGCGTTCGAACACATGCTGCGCAATGCGATCGATCATGGCATCGAAGGCGCCGCCCAGCGCGAAGCGGCGGGCAAATCGGCCGGCGGGACGATCACCATCGCCTTGCAGCAAGAGGGCAACGACGTCTCGGTGACGTTTGCCGACGATGGCGCCGGGCTGGACCTGGCGCGCATCCGCGCCAAGGCGGTCTCCAAAGGCCTGGTCGGCGCTGACCAGCAACTGGGCGATGATGAAACCGCCAACCTGGTGTTCGCGGCTGGCTTTTCCACCGCCGACATCGTGACCGAGCTTTCCGGCCGGGGCATCGGTCTCGATGTCGTGCGCTCCGAAGTTCATGCGCTGGGTGGGCGCATCGAGACCACCAGCGAGCCCGGTCGGGGTACCCAGTTCAAGCTGGTCGTGCCGTTGACGACCGCGGTCACGCAGGTGGTGATGCTGCGTCTGGGAACGGTGTCGATTGGCGTACCGTCCAACCTGGTCGAGATCGTTCGCCGGGTTCCGGCTGCCGAGGTCGAGCAGGCTTACCAGTCCAACCTGTTTGGCCACGGCGGCGAGCAGGTGGCATTTTTCTGGTCCGGCGCCTTGTTGCAGGTCTCGGGCGCAAGCAGCGCGCCACCGGCCCGGCACCAGGCGGTCGTGGTGTTGCGCAGTGCCGGTCGTCGGGTGGCCGTGCATGTCGACGAAGTCCTGGGCAACCAGGAGGTGGTGGTCAAGAATCTGGGACCGCAACTCTCGCGCATGCCGGGTTTGACCGGCATGTCGGTGCTGGCGTCGGGTGCCGTCGTGCTGATCTACAACCCGGTCGCGCTTGCCACGGTGTATGGGGAGCCTGCGCTGCAGCTGCAGGCGCTTGCACGCCGCGCGCGGGCCTCGGCCGGCGGCGTGGTTGATGCCGACACGCCGCAGTCCAACTCGCCGGCGGTCGGCATGGCCACGCCGCTGGTGATGGTGGTCGACGATTCAATCACCGTGCGGCGCGTGACCCAACGCCTGCTGCTGCGCGAAGGCTATCGGGTCGTGCTGGCCAACGACGGTTTGCAGGCGCTGGCACGGTTGCAGGACGAACTGCCGGCGGTCGTGTTGTCCGATATCGAGATGCCGCGCATGGACGGCTTCGATCTGGCGCGCAACATCCGCGGCGATGCGCGGCTGCACGGCCTGCCGATCATCATGATCACCTCGCGTATCGCCGAGAAGCACCGCGAACTGGCGATCGAACTCGGTGTCGACCACTACCTGGGCAAGCCGTACGCGGAGGACGAGCTGCTGGGACTGTTGCGGCACTACTGCGCGTTGCCGGTCGAAGCCGACACCGTCGCCTGAGGGGTCTCGTGCGCGGGTCTGCGCACGACGCTGTAGCGCGCCAGCGTCTGTTCCCTGGCCACGGCATGGTCGACGATCGGGCGTGGGTAGTTCACTCCCAGCCGGACATCGGCGGCGGCCAGTTCGACTTCGCCGCACAGCCAGGGCGCGTGGATGGCCGTGGCCGGCAGGCCGACCAGCTGGGGCAGGTAGCGCGCGATGAACTTGCCCTGTGGATCGAACTTCTCGCTTTGCCGGATCGGGTTGAAGATGCGGAACCACGGCTGCGCGTCGCAACCGCTGGAGGCCACCCACTGCCAGCCGCCGTTGTTGGCTGACAGGTCGAAGTCGTTGAGCTTCGCGGCGAAATAGCGCTCGCCGCGCCGCCAGTCGATGCCCAGGTCCTTGACCAGAAAGCTGCCGGCCACCATGCGCAGGCGATTGTGCATGTAGCCGGTCTGGTTGAGCTGGGCCATCGCGGCGTCGACGATCGGATAACCGGTGCGGCCTTCGCACCAGGCAAGGAACAGGGCGTCGGCCCTGGCGCCGTGCGCCCAGCGGATGGCGTCGTATTCCGGTCTGAAAGCCGATTGCGCGACATGCGGGAAGTTGGCCAGGATCTGGAAATAGAATTCGCGCCAGATCAGCTCGCCGAGCCAGGTCGATGCGCCCGCGCTGCCGCCCAGGCTGGCCTGCAGCGCTGTCGCAGCCAGCCGGCGAATCGACACCGTTCCGAAGCGCAGGTGGATGCCCAGGTAACTGGGCCCCTTGAGCGCCGGAAAGTCGCGTGTCGCATGGTAGTGGTCGATGCGCGCGAGAAAGTCGTCCAGCAGGCGCTGCCCGCCGCTGCTGCCGGTTGGAATCCGCAGCTGCGACAGATTGGTCCGCGTGAAGCCGATGTCGGCCAGCGTGGGTACCGGCAATCGCATCGCCTCGGGCCGCGCCGCCAAGGCATTGGCATGGGCCATGACGTCGTGGCTGCGCAGGTGGTGGTGTGCGTCGACCATTGCCAGCCAGGCCTTCTTGTAGGGCGTGAACACCGTATAGGGTGTAGCCCCGCGGGTCAGCAGCTCGCGCCCCTCGAACACCACCTGGTCCTTGACCATGTGCATCGCGATGCCGGCGTGCGCCAGCGCGCCCAGCACCGCGCGGTCACGTTCGATCGCCCGCGGCTCGTAGTCGTGGCTTGCGAAAACCGACACCACGCCGAGTTCGCGCGCCAACCTGACGATCGTCGGCACGGCGGCGCCATGGCGAACCAGCAGGCCCGCGTGGGGATTGCCGCTGGCGCCGCGCAAGGCCGCGTCGAGCTCGACCAGCGTTGCCCCGATGAACTCGACCCGGCGGTCGGCACGTTCCAGCGGATCGAGGATGTCGCTGTCGAAGACGAACGCGCAATGCACCTGGCGGCACGAGGCCAGTGCCAGCTGCAGGGCGGCGTTGTCGTCGATGCGCAGGTCGCGGCGCAGCCAGACCAGGCCGGTGTCGAATGCTTTGTTCATGGGGGCCGCTAAAATTCCTCGATGCCAACGGATTCTTCGCCCTTCAACCTGACGAATCACTTTCTGATCGCCATGCCCGGGCTCGACGACGCTGCATTCTCGCGCAGCGTGGTCTACGTCTGCGAACACAGTGAACGCGGTGCGCTCGGGCTGGTGATCAACAAGCCCAGCGACATCAATCTCAAGGGCCTGTTCGACAAGGTGCAGCTGCCGCTGGGCCGGGGCGACCTGCTGCAATTGCCGGTGTTTCAGGGTGGCCCGGTGCAGACCGACCGCGGTTTCGTGTTGCATGAGCCGTTCTTTGCCGATGCCGACAAGCCCGATGAGCCGGTCTACGCGTCCACCATGTCGATTCCCGGTGGTCTGGAAATGACCACCTCCAAAGATGTGCTCGAGGCCTTGTCCACCGGCAATGGTCCGCGTCGGGTGCTGGTGTCGCTGGGGTATTCGGCCTGGGGCGAGGGACAGCTCGAATCCGAGCTGGGCGACAACAGCTGGCTGACCGTGGATGCCGATCTGGCCGTCATATTCGATGTGCCGGTCGACCAGCGGTACGAAAAGGCGCTGCAGTTGCTCGGGCTGCAGGTCTGGATGTTGTCGCCACAGGCCGGCCATGCCTGAGACAGGCGTGTCCGCGCCCGCGCTGCCGGCGGCCATGCAGAGCTTCATGGCGCTGGACTTCGGCACCCGGCGCACCGGAGTGGCCTACGCTACGCGGCTGCTGGGCCGGGCGCGGCCCTTGCGCACCATCGAGGCGCGTGAGGCGCGGCAGCGGCTGGACCGTGTCGGCGCGCAGATTGTGCAGTGGCAACCACAGGCGCTGGTGGTCGGCGTCCCATTGCACCCCGACGGCGCCGAACATGCCAACACCGTTCTGGCGCGCAAGTTCGCGCGGGCGTTGCGCAGCCGCTTCGCGCTGCCGGTGTTCGAGGTCGACGAGCGCTACAGCACCACCGAGGCCCTGCAGGATGGCGCACCCGACCCCGATGCCGGCGCCGCCTGCATCATCCTCGAACAATTCCTGCGCAGCCTGCCATGACGCCCGCGACCGACCACGACGACGCCTTGCAGGTTCAACAGGCGCAAAGCGCGGTACGCGACGTGCTGGCCCTGTACCGGACATTGCTGCGCGGTGTCGGCGTGCTGTGCGAGGGCACCGGCCGCGACACGACCCGGCTCGTGGGTGTGGCGACCGGCGGCGCGTGGCTGGCCGAGCGGCTGCAGACCGACCTGAAGATGCCGGGCCAACACGGTGTGTTGTCCTCCGCCATGCACCGCGATGATTTTGCCCAGCGCGGCCTGTCGGTGCGTGAACCCACCCGGCTCGATTTCGATGTCAACGGCGCGCACATCATCGTGGTTGACGACGTGCTGTACACCGGGCGCACGATCCGTGCCGTCATCAACGAGTTGTACGACTACGGGCGCCCGGCCAGTGTCGCCCTGGCCGTGCTGATCGATCGCAACGGGCGCGAACTGCCGTTCCAGGCCGATTGTGCGGCGCTGCGCATCGCGCTTCCCGCCGACAAATCGGTGGCCTTGCGCCAGGATGTGGCCGGGGAGTTGTCGGTCGTCATCAAGGACCGGCTGTGAGAGAGGCGGCGCGCCGCGCATCGGCCCGCAGGCGCGGCCTTTGGACATAGAAGGAAAGCAGCGTGTTGTACCGACGCAATCCCCAGCTCAACAAGAACGGTGAACTCGTCCATCTGCTGTCGATCGAAGGCCTGCCGGCCAGCATCCTGCGCCAGGTGCTCGACACGGCCGAGAACTTCGTCGGCGTCAACGACCGCGAGGTCAAGAAGGTGCCGCTGCTGCGCGGGCGCAGCGTGTTCAACCTGTTCTTCGAAAACTCCACCCGCACCCGCACCACGTTCGAGATCGCCGCCAAACGCCTGAGCGCCGACGTGATCAACCTGGACATCGCACGATCGTCGGCGTCCAAGGGAGAGTCGCTGATCGACACCATCGCCAACCTGAGCGCGATGGCCGCCGACATCTTTGTCGTGCGCCACGGCGAGTCGGGCGCGCCGTACCTGATCGCCCAGCATGTGGCGCCGCATGTGCACGTGATCAATGCCGGAGACGGTCGCCATGCGCATCCGACGCAGGGCCTGCTGGACATGTTCACGATCCGGCACTACAAGAAGGATTTCTCCAACCTTGTCGTTGCCATCGTCGGCGATGTGCTGCATTCGCGGGTGGCGCGTTCCGACATCCATGGCCTGACCACGCTGGGCGCCGCCGAGGTGCGGGTGGTCGGCCCCAAGACGCTGGTGCCGGCCGACCTGGCGCAGATGGGCGTGCGGGTCTGCCACAACCTGGAAGAGGGCATCCGCGACTGTGATGTCGTCATCATGCTGCGGCTGCAGAACGAACGCATGAGCGGCGCCTTGTTGCCGTCGGCGCAGGAATATTTCATGAGTTACGGTCTCACGCGCGAGCGGCTGCGGTGGGCCAGGCCGGATGCGATCGTCATGCATCCCGGGCCGATCAACCGGGGTGTGGAGATCGACTCCGACGTGGTCGACGGTGCGCAGAGCGTGATCCTGCCGCAGGTGACCTTCGGCATCGCGGTGCGCATGGCCGTCATGAGCCTGGTGGCCAGCAACGAAGCGAGTTGGCGATGAAGATACTGATCAAGGGCGGTACCGTCGTCGACCCGGCCAGCGGCTTCGACCAGGCGGCCGACGTCGCGATCGCTGCCGGTCGCATCGTATCGATCGGCCCGGTGTCGGCGGACTTCCATCCCAGCAAGACCATCGATGCGCACGGCTGCATCGTGGCTCCCGGTCTGGTGGACCTGTCGGTGCGCCTGCGCGAGCCGGGCCATGAACATGCCCGCATGCTGCAATCGGAGATGGCGGCTGCCGTCGCCGGCGGCGTGACCAGCCTGGTCTGCCCGCCCGATACCGATCCGGTGCTCGACGAGCCCGGGCTGGTCGAGATGTTGCGCTTTCGATCCGAGAAGCTGCGCCAGTGCCGCGTCTTCCCGCTCGGCGCCCTGACCCGCAACCTGCGCGGCGAGGTGCTCACCGAGATGGTCTCGCTGACGCAGGCCGGTTGCATCGGATTCGGCCAGGGTGACGTGGCCTTGCCCAACCTGCAGATCCTGCTGCGTGCGATGCAATACGCCAGCACGTTCAATTACACCGTCTGGTTGCGGCCGCAGGACCGCGACCTGGGCAAGGGCGTCGTCGCCAGCGGCCCGCTGGCCACCCGCATGGGTCTGTCGGGCATTCCGGTGGCGGCCGAGACGATTGCCATCCACAGCATCGTCGAGCTCATGCGTTCGTCCGGTGCGCGGGTCCACCTGTGCCGCCTCAGCAGTGCGGCCGGCCTGGAACTGGTGCGCCAGGCCAAGGCCGACGGACTGCCGCTGAGCTGCGACGTCAGCATCCATTCGCTGCACCTGATCGATACCGATATCGGCTACTTCGACAGCCGATCGCACCTGATGCCGCCGCTGCGGCAACAACAGGACCGTGCCGCGATCCGTGGCGCGTTGGCCGACGGCACCATCGACGCGCTGGTGTCCGATCACAGCCCGGTCGACGAAGACCAGAAGACGCTGCCGTTTGCGGAAAGCGAAGCCGGGGCCAGCGCGGTGGAGTTGCTGCTGGGCATGGCACTCGCGTGGGCCCGGGACAGTGGCGTGGACGCCCGCCGTGCATTGCAGGTGGTCACCAGTGCAGCGGCGGACGTCATCGCCAGTGGCCAGCCGAATGACCTGGGCAGCGGCGCCGGCCGTCTGGCCATCGGTGGGGTGGCCGACCTGTGCGTGTATGACCCGCAGGCGGAATGGATCATCAACGCCCACACGCTGCGCAGCCAGGGCAAACACACGCCGTTCTCGGGTTATCCCATGCGCTCGCAGGTGCGCTGCACCATCGTGGGTGGGTATCTGGCGTTCGAAGCCTGAGCCAACCCCTGCATCGCCGGTGCTGGGGTCGTTGAGTCCAGCACGCTGATCAATGGTGTGACGCGACGCCGCGGTGGTGACCCTCGGCCTAGGCCGTGCCGACGCTGGGCCCGGATTGAGGCGGTCGATCCGATGGGGCCGGGACCTCGATCAGCGGGGCGCGCTGCAACTGCAGCTTGAGCCACTGCAACAGCGCCTGAACGCGTGGCAGATCGATGCGGGCGGTCGGAATCAATGCCTTGAGCCACAGGTCCGGCAGTCGCATCTGGGGCAGCACCTGCACCAGTCGACCGGAGCGCAGATGGGGTGCCACGAGATAGTCGGCCAGCAAGGCCACGCCCTGGCCGGCAAGGGTTGCATTGCACAGGGCCATGCCGTCATTGGTCGTGAGTCTGGGTCTGAGCGCGACGCCGATCAGACCTTGTGGCCCCATGAACTCCCAGCGCGGACCCGAGGTCGCAAATACCAGGCAGTCATGCTCGATCAGCTGGGCCGGCGACTGCGGAATGCCCGCGCGCTGGAGGTATTCTGGTGCCGCGCACAAGGTCCGCTGGATCGGGCACAGCGGGTGGTCCTGCACCTGACCGTAGGACTCGGGTCGGGCGCCGATCGCGATGTCAAACCGTTCCTCGGCCGGGTTGACCGAGCGGTCCGCCAGCACGATGTCCATGCTGATCATCGGCTGGCTGACAATGAACTGGTTCAACAGCTCGCTCAATTGAAGGATGCCCAGGGTGGTGGGGATCTTCACCCGGATATGGCCTTCGATACCGCCGTTGGCCCGTGCCATGCCGGCCAGCATGTCATCGACCTCCCGGATCAGCCTGCGCACGGCTGGCAGGTACCGCTCGCCGACGTCGGTCAGGCTGAGCTTGCGCGTTGTGCGCGCGAACAGCCGAGCGCGAATGCGCCACTCGAGCTGGTCGATCCGTTTGGCGATGACGGACGGGACCAGACCCGCCTGGCGTGCCGCCTGGGAAAAACTGCCTGCCTCGGCGGTGGCCACGAATGCCTTGAGGTTGTCGAGTGTGTCCATGATTCAACGCGATTTGCGATAAGTATCAATGCATTTTCAGTGATTGTCATATTCGCATCACCTAACTAGCATGAACACATGTCCAACCCATCGGGATTCGTAGCCATGACCATGCAACTGCCTGACCCTTATTCCACCCGTAAGCCGGAAAAGGTGCCGTACTTGCGCATCGCGACCGAAGAGGCGTTCTTGCCGCCGGAAGTGATGGAGATCTATCGCAAGCTGCTGGCCAGGTCCGATGTCGACCGCGGCTTCCAGGGCCTGATCGGCTTTTACATGAGCAGTCCGAGCGAACGGGCGCAGCACATCGCGCGTTGTCTGCTGGACGTGGGCGAGATCCGGCTCGGGCACATGGACGCGTCCGGCATCGACATGCAGGTGTTGGGCATCACGGCGCCCGGTGTGCAGGTGCTGGACAAGGCGACGGCGGTGTCTGTCAGCCGGCTGGCCAATGACTTCCTGGCCGACGCCATCAGGCGCCATCCGACCCGATTCGCCGGCATGATCGCGGTCGCGCCGCAGGATCCGGCTGCAGCCGCCAAGGAGATCGAGCGCGGCGTGAGCCAGCTGGGCATGAACGCGGTGATCATCAATTCCCACACCCAGGGCGAATATCTCTCCGATCCGAAGTTCTGGGACATCTTTGCCGCGGCCGAGGCGTGCGATGCGCCGATCTATCTGCATCCGAACGCGATGCCGCAGAGCATGCTCGCGCCGTTCCAGGAATGCGGTCTGGACGGTGCGATCTACGGCTTTGGCGTCGAAACCGGCTTGCATGCCATGCGCATCATCACGGCCGGGGTGTTCGATCGCTTTCCCAAGCTGCGCCTGATCATCGGGCACATGGGAGAAGCGTTGCCGTTCTGGGCCTACCGGCTGGACTACATGCATCGCGCCACGGTGCGCTCGCAACGCTATGCCAGCATGCAGCCGATCAAGAAGCAGCCGAGCGACTACCTGCGCGAGAACTTCTTTGTCACCAACAGCGGCGTGGCCTGGGAGCCGGCGATCAAGTTCACGCAGGACTTCATGGGGCCCGAGCGGGTGTTGTACGCGATGGACTATCCTTACCAGCATGCGGTCGACGAGGTCATCAGCCTGGACAACATGTCGATCAGCGACGCGCACAAGCGGATGTTCTTCCAGACCAACGCCCAGGCCCTGTTCAAGATCGCGCCGCGCTGAGCACCAGTCGGCCCGATCCTGCCTGAACCATTCATGACCCGACCGGAGACGCACATGCCTATTGCGCTTGACACGATCGCCCCAGACCCAGCCGTTGCGGGTCTGGTTTTTCCAGCAGCGGCACGAAGGATTGCGGCAACCCGGCGCTGGCTCGTGGCTGGCCTGGGCCTGCTGCTGGGCCTGACATCGGTGCTGACGCAGGCGCAGAGCTGGCCGACACAGACGGTGCGCATCGTCGTGCCATTCACGCCCGGCACCGGCATGGACACGATTGCCCGCACGGTGCAGCCGCGCCTGGCGGAACGATTGGGTCAGCCGGTCGTGGTTGTCAATACGCCCGGGGCGAGCGGCAACATCGGCGCCGACAACGTCGCCAAGGCCGCGCCGGACGGGTATACGGTGCTGTTGAGCGCCAACACGATGCTGATTGCCGCGCAGTTGTACAAGAACGTGCCGTTCGACCCGATCAAGGATTTTTCTCCGGTATCGCTGGCTGCCTGGGGCACCTTGATGCTGGTCGCCAACCCCAAGACCGGCATCAAGTCCGTGCAGGACCTGATCGAGCGTTCCAAGGCCAGGCCCGGTTCCATCACCTACGGCTCACCCGGAGTCGGCACGCCCCACCACATGGCGATGGAGTTGTTCAAGGCCAAGACCGGCCTGTTCATGTTGCATGTGCCCTATCGCGGCTCTGCCGGCTACATCCAGGACATCCTGTCGGGTGAACTGATGGTGGGCTTTCTTCCAGTGCACATCGCGCAGAACTTCGTGGCGGCAGGCAAGTTGACGGCGCTGGCAGTTGGCAGCCCGAAACGCCATCCGGTGTCGCCGAACGTCGCAACGCTTGACGAATTGGGCCTCAAGGGATTGGATGTCGATCTCTGGTATGCGTTCTTTGCGCCGAGCAAGACGCCGGCGCCGATCATCGAGCGGCTCAATACTGAAATCTCCGCCATCCTCAAGCTGGCCGAGGTGCGCGAGGTTCTTGGCAAGGCGGGAATGGACGCCGAGGCCTCGACGCCCGACGCGCTGATGGCCTTGTCCAGGAAGGACCACGCGCTCTGGGGTGAAGTGATCAAGCGCAACGCCATCTCCGCGGACTAGCAGCAGACCTGCGCCTGGCCAAGCCAGGACCGGGGTCGCTCATGAAGGAAGGTTGCCAATGTCGGTCGCGATTGCCATCATCTGTTTGGGGCTTGGCGGTCTATTGAAGGGCGCCACCGGAGCAGGCTCGCCGCTGTTGGCGATCCCGGCGCTGGCGATGCTGTATGACGTCAAGATCGCGGTGGCGATCATGATCGTACCGAGCCTGGTGACCAACCTTTGGCAGTCCTGGCAATTCCGTCGGCAATTGCTGCCCACCCGATTCGTGCTCTATTTTTCCCTTGCGGGCGCCCTTGGGGCGCTGGTCGGGTCGTGGTTCCTGGCTTTCCTTCCACGCGCATCACTGTCGCTGATTGTCGCCCTTGCGGTGCTGGGCTTCCTGTTCTTCCGCCTGGCCCGACCGAACTGGCGCTTGTCTTATGACAGAGGCTTGCCACTGAGCGCGCCGTTGGGGTTCTTGGGCGGTTGGCTGCAGGGAACATCGGGAATTTCGGCGCCGGTATCGATCTCGTTCCTCAATTCGATGAACCTCGAGCGGCACACGTTCATAGCGACGATCTCGGTATTTTTCGTCGCCATGTCGATCGTGCAGATCCCGGCCCTTGGCGCGCTCGAGATCATGACCTGGGAACGACTGGCCATCAGCGCCGCGGCAACCATCCCGATCCTGGCCTGCATGCCGCTAGGTTCCTGGCTGGGCCGGCGCTTCTCCAGGCAGACCTTCGATCGGGTCATATTGGCGGTTCTGGGATGCCTTGCCGTCAAGCTGATTTTCGATGCCCTGTGGTGACCTCGGTCGCGCGCCAACCGCACGTGCAGCACCCCCGGGCCGGCCATGCGGACGATCGCCAGGCCGGTCAGCTTGTCGTTGGTTGCTGGGTACCAGACGTTGGCCGATGCGCCATCGGCAAGCCCCTGGCCAGATGACGCACCCACGTGAAGCATGCAGTTTGACGCCGGGCCGTTGCGCCGCCTTGCGGCCGGCGCTTGGCGACAGGCGCCGGCCGGACTCGGACAGAAGTTTGCATCAGATCAAATTCATATCAGTATTACGGTACCAGAATGTGCTTTTCGATCGGACTGGGACCCGGGTGACCGGGTCGGCCAGATCGGCGACGCACGACAGACCGAAGCAGGCGTGATCGCGGGGCGCGAACGCCGGAGAGGGTGATGGCTTCGGGGGCGCTGCTGCGCTGCGACGGCAACCCGAGCGATACCCGGATCCGCGCGGCGCATGCGGGCGACCTGTGCCGCTGCACCGGTTGCATGAAGATCATCGCGTCGGTGCAGCCCGGCGCAGGAGCACGGCCATGACCCGCGAGCACACCGCAACCCAGCATCCGCCGGCGCCGCCGACGCACTCGATCGGCGAGCGCACGCCGCTCGTCGACGGCATCGAAAAGGTGACCGGTCGCGCGCGCTACACCGCCGACCTGCCGCTGGGCCAGACGCTGTTCGGCCTGATTGCACGCTCGTCCGTGGCGCACGGCGTGATTCGCGCGATCCACCTCGATCGCGCGCGCGCGCTGCCCGGCGTGCACGCGGTCATCACCGGCGAGGATTTCTCGGCGCCCTACGGCGTGATCCCGATCGCGCAGAACGAATATCCGCTGGCGCGCGGCAAGGTGCGCTATCGCGGCGAGCCGCTGTTCGCCGTTGCCGCGGTGGACGAAGCCAGCGCGCGCGCCGCGATCGCCGCCGTCGAGGTCGAGATCGACGAACTGCCGGCGCACTTCACCGCCGCCGACGCGCGCGCCGACGGAGCGGCGCTGCTGCACGACAACAAGCCGGGCAACATCGAACGCCGCGTCGAGCAGGACTTCGGCGACGTCGACGCCGGCTTTGCGGCAGCCGATCTCGTGATCGAGCGCAGCTACGACTGTGCCGAGATCGCGCACGGCCAGATGGAGCTCAACTCGACGGTCGCGCAATGGGAGCCCGAGCGCGAACGGCTGACGGTGCATTCGGTGACGCAGGTGCCGTATTACCTGCACCTGATGCTGGCGCAGACGCTGGGCCTGGACAGCGCGCAGATACGCGTCATCAAGCCTTTCGTCGGTGGCGGCTTCGGGCACCGGGTCGAGCCGCTCAATTTCGAGATGATCACCGCCGCGCTGGCACGCGCCGCGGGCGGCGCGGTGCGGCTCGAACTGACACGCGAGGAGGTCTTCCTCACCCATCGTGGCCGCCCGGCGACCGAGATGCGGATCAAGATCGGCTGCAAGGCAAGCGGCGAGATCACCGCGATCGACGCCGAAGTCGTGCAGCGCGGCGGCGCCTACGCCGGCTACGGTCTGGTCACCATCCTGTACGCCGGCGCGCTGCTGCACGCACTCTACACGGTGGGCGCGGTGCGCTACCGCGGCTTTCGCGTCTACACCAACCTGCCGCCATGCGGCGCGATGCGTGGCCATGGCGCGGTCAACGTGCGCTTTGCGGTCGAGTCGGTGCTCGACGAGCTGGCGGCCGGGCTGGGCATCGACCCGTTCGCGCTGCGCCGCGCAAACCTGATCGAGGCGCCGTTTCGCAGCTTGAACGACCTGCAGGTCAACTCCTGCGGATTGCCGCAGTGCATGGACGCCGTCGAGAAGCTCTCCGGTTGGCGCGAACGGCGTGGCAAGCTGCCCGCAAGCCCGGGGGTTCGGCGCGGGCTGGGCATGGCCTGCTCGCACTATGTCAGCGGCTCGGCCAAGCCGGTGCACTGGAGCGGTGAGCCGCACGCCGTGATCAACCTCAAGCTCGACTTCGACGGTGGCATCACCATCCTGACCGGCGCGTCCGACATCGGCCAGGGTTCGACCACGCTGCTCACGCAGATCGTCGCCGAAGTACTGCTGCTGCCGATGGCGCGCATCCGCGTCGTCGCCACCGACAGTGCGGTGACGCCCAAGGACAACGGCTCCTATTCGTCGCGCGTATCGTTCATGGTCGGCAACGCGGCGCTGCGCGCCGGCGAGGAAATGAAGCGGGTCCTCGTCGAGGCGGCGGCGAAGCGACTCGAAGCCGCGCCCGCCGACATCGAATGGAACGGCGAATCGTGCGGCGTCGCCGGCACCGATCGCAGGCTCGATTTTGCGCAGTGCGTGCAAGCGGCGCTGTCGGAATCGGGCACGCTCACCGTGAAGGGCGGCTGGTCGACGCCGCCGGAAACGCAAGGCGGCAAGTTTCGCGGCGCGGCGGTCGGCTCGACGGCCGGCTTCAGCTATGCGGCGCAGGTTGTCGAGGTCTCGGTCGACGAGGACACCGGCGCGGTGCACGTCGAGCAGGTCTGGGTCGCACACGATTGTGGTCGCGCCATCAACCCGCTCGCCGTCGAGGGCCAGGTCCAGGGCGCGATCTGGATGGGCATGGGCCAGGCCTTGTCGGAAGGAACGCAGTACCACCTCGGCCTGCCGGTGCGCAGCAATCTGCTCGACTATCGGATACCGACGATCGCCGAATCGCCGCCGATTCACGTCACCCTGGTCGAGAGCATGGATCCGCTTGGACCCTTCGGTGCGAAAGAGGCGAGCGAGGGTGGCCTGCATGGCTTTCCGCCCGCGGTCGCTGCTGCCATCCATGACGCACTGGGCGTGCGCATGTACGAACTGCCGATCACGCCCGATCGCGTCTTCGACGCGCTGCAGCAACGGCGCCGGGAGCAAAAGCTGCAGGCAATGAAGCGCGCCAAAGCCGCGACCCAGGAGGCCTGAACACCATGCACGCACTCGCTGACTTCGCGTTGAAGCGCCCGTCCAGCCTCGCAGAGGCGGCCGCGCTGCTTGCCGCCGAACCGCTGGCACGGATCATCGCGGGTGGCACCGACCTGCTGCCCAATGTGCGTCGTGGCCTCGAGCGCCCGGCGGTGCTGGTCGACCTGTCCGGTCTGGAGGCTTTTGCCGCGATCGAGGCTGCGCCCGACGGCAGCCTGATGCTCGGCGCCGGCCTGACGCTGGCGACGATCGCGACCGACGCATGGATTGCCCAGCACATCCCCGCACTGCGCGAAGCGGCATGCGCCGCCGCCGGCCCCGGCCACCGCACGGCTGCAACGCTGGGCGGCAACCTGTGCCAGGACACGCGCTGCATCTTCTACAACCAGAGTGAATGGTGGCGCGCGTCGAACAACTACTGCCTCAAGCGCGGCGGCGACACCTGCCACGTCGCACCCGAAGGCCATCGTTGTCACGCGGCCTTCAGTGGCGACCTGGCACCGGTACTGCTCGCGCTTGGCGCCGAGGTCGAGTTGTGCTCGGCGCGCGGCGCGCGCTGGATCGCACTCGATGCGATGTACCGCGATGACGGCGCCGCGCATCTGGCGATCGCGCGCGACGAGCTGCTGGTGCGCGTGCGCGTGCCGGCGCCGGCCGCCGGCGCCCAGTGCCGCTACCACAAGGCACGCGTGCGCGGCGCGATGGACTTCCCGCTCGCCGCCGTCGCGGTGATGCTCGCGCTGCAGGACGGGCGCATCGCCGCGCTGCGGGTCGGCATTTCGGGCACCAATTCGCATCCGCTGCTGCTCTCCGGTACCGCCGAGCTTGTCGGTGGGATGCTGGACGAGGCGCTGGTCGTGCGCGTCGGCAAGCTGGTGCAAAAGCAGGTCAGCCCGATGCGCAGCACCATTACACCGTCCAACTATCGGCGCCAGGTGGCGGCCGTGTCGACCCAGCGTCTGTTGCGCGAGCTGGCCGGCGAATCGATGCAGGAATCGGCGCCGCGCTGACGCGCAGCCGCCGGCCACGGAGGGAATCGAGATGGTGCAGATCGTTCGCCGCGAACAGTTCTCCGAGCAGACCTTTCTCTGGGAGGTCGATGCGCCCGATGTCGCGCAGGCGGCGCTGCCGGGCCACTTCGTCATGGTGCGGCTCGACGATGCCGGCGAGCGCATTCCGCTCACGGTCGCCGACTTCGACCGCGAGCGCGGCACCATCACGGTCGTCGTGCAGTCGCTCGGAGCGACCACGCGCGCGATGCGCGACAACTTTGCCGAGGGCGACGCGTTTGCCGATTTCGTCGGTCCGCTCGGTCTGCCGCAGCACATCGACCGCGTCGGCCACGTTGTGCTCGTTGGCGGCGGCTTGGGCGTGGCGCCGATCTTTCCGCAGTTGCGCGCGTTCAAGGAGGCTGGCAATCGCACCACCTGCATCGTCGGCTTTCGCAACAAGGACCTGGTCTTCTGGGCCGACAAGCTCGGTGCCTGGGCCGACGAGCTGATCCTTTGCACCGACGACGGCAGCGCGGGGCGCGAAGGCTACGTCAACGCCGCGCTGCACGACGTGCTCGAGCGCGAGAAGCCCGATCTCGTGGTCGCGATCGGCCCGATGCCGATGATGCACGCCTGTGTCGAGACCTCGCGCCCGTTCGGCGTCAAGACCATGGTCTCGCTCAACACCATCATGGTCGACGGTACCGGCATGTGCGGGTCGTGCCGCGTCACGGTGGGCGGCGAGGTGCGCTTTGCCTGCGTCGATGGCCCCGACTTCGACGGCCACCAGGTCGACTTCAAGGAACTGCACGCGCGCCAGAAGCGCTTCAAGCGCCAGGAACAGCAGGCAAGCGACGACCAGGCGCATGTCTGCAGCCTCGAGGAGTTGCTTGTCAAGCAGGGCAAGCGCACCTACAAGAAGTATTCGGCGCTCGAACGCGTGCAGGTCAGGATGCCCGAGCGCGACGCACACGAACGCTCGGGGTGCTTTCACGAGGTCAATCTCGGCTACGGCCAGGTCGACGCGTTGCGCGAAGCCGAGCGCTGCATCCAGTGCATCAACCCGACCTGCATCGAAGGATGTCCGGTGCGGATCGACATCCCGCGCTTCATTCGCCATCTGCTGCTGCGCGACCTCGAAGGGGCGGTCGACACGATCCACGAATCGAGCCCGTTTCCGTCCGTCTGTGGGCGCGTCTGTCCGCAGGAGAGCCAGTGCGAAGCGCAATGCGTGCTCGTCAAGGCGAAGATGGAGCCGGTGGCGATCGGCCGGCTCGAGCGCT
>CAZLDV010000014.1:0-56623 GCA_964558425.1 uncultured Rhodoferax sp.
TTTGCTGCCACATCGCGTCCTCTTTCTGGACGTTCTGGGGCTTCTTCGAGGTGACGGGCGAGGCGACGGTAGTCATGTTCGGTTTCCTTTCAGGCGGCATTCCACAATTTGATCGAATCGGCAAAGGTGCCCGCCTGTTCGCGGATCGGAGCCATCTGCCCGGTGTTCTCGGCGAACTTGAACGCGGTATGCGGTATGCCGTGCTTGCTCAGCACATCCTGCAGCATCGGCCGCTCCAGCAGGGCCGGGTCGCAGAACGACGGGGCCGCAAAGATCACGCCCTCGGCTCCCCGGGTCTTGACCTGCTTCATCAGGTAGACCCCTTTCTCCTCGCGCGTCGTGTCGTACTTGGCCGAGGTCGACGCCGACCGGTGCAGGAAGGCGCGCGACAGCTCCAGCAGCGGGTCACCGTCGGTGGGGACCGCGTCGAGCAACCAGCGCGTGACCAGCATGAAGTCGTCGTCGACGATGTAGCAACCCGACATCTCGATCGACTTGATCAAGGACAGCGGCGGCTGTTCGCAGAACGACCCGTTGATGACGACCCGCGCGTTGTCACGCCGGGTGCGCTGCACCTGCGCGGCCGCAGCGAGATAGTCGCGCACCAATTGGGTGTGGTCCTCGACCGGCAGCACCATGCCGGCGCGCAGCAGCAGGTAGACCTCGGAGGTCGGTGCCTGCCACGGTTCCGCGGCACGGTAGCGGTACAGGTCGGCGATCGCAGCGCGGTTCTCGTTGTAGACCGCGATCGACGCGTTCAGATCGGCGTCGGTGATCTCGCGCCCCGCGATGCCTGCGAGGTCTTCGCGCAGGGTCTGCATCTCCTGTCGGTAGAACACGCCGCCCACCTCGTCCTGGTAGTTCTGCGGAACGTCGATGTAGCGCACGTACTTGTCCTTGAACAGCATCTTCCACATGCCCGACAGGTTGCGGATGACGTCGCAGATCGAAGGAAACAGCATGCCGTCCAGGCAGTTGAGGCGACCGGTCAGGCCCAGTTCGAGGGTCGATCGCGGGATGCGGCAGATGTAGCTCTGGTAATACGCGTCGCCCTGGATCACCTCCAGCGCGTCGCCTCCGCCGAGGATGCCCACCGGCAGGATGCCGGCCGCATGCATCAGCTCGCGCGGAACGTAGATCGGCATGTAGCCGATCGCCTTGCGGCCGGGAACGGCCGCCTTCCATTGCTGCACGGAGTTGAAATCGAGATCCTCGAACAATGCCTCGCAGCGTTGGACGATGGCGGCGACAGGGGATAAGGTGGACATCAACGGTGCTCCCATTGCGGTTTGCGTTTGGCGAGAAAGGCGACCAGACCCTCGTTGGCATCGCGGGTCTGCATCAGGCGGTCGAGATAGATCTGCTCGACTTCAGCGAGCCGGTGGCGCACGTCGCGCACCATCGCGCCACGCGCGGCGAGCATGGCGCAGGCCATGGAAGCGGCACTCTTGTGCAGCAGGTGTTCGGTGAAATAGGCCAGAGCGGCGATCTCGGGATCGTCAAAGACCGTCTGCACCAGGCCCTTGGCCATGGCCTCGGCAGCACCGATCGACCGCCCGGAGAACAGCAGGTCTTCGGCGTTGGGCTGGTTCATGCGGTACGGCAACAACACCGAGGCGGCCGGTGCGAAGACACCGAGTTTCATTTCGGGCTGGCCAAACTGCGCATCGGGCGCGGCGAAGATCAGGCCACCGGCCAAGGCGACTTCGAGACCACCGCCGAGGCATTGCCCCCGCACCGCGACCAGGATCGGCACCGGGAACTCCACCATCGCCAGCACCAGCGCGTGCAGCGACGCGAGCATGCTGGCGCACTGCGTGGGCAGGTGCTCCTCGACACTTGCGCCAAAGCTGAAATGCGGGCCTTCGGCGTCGAGCAGCACCGCACGCAGCGCAGCCAGGCTGGAATGGGCCCGCAACGCGCCGTGCAAGGCCGCAATCATCTCGGCGTCGACGATATGGGCCTTGGGCCGCGACAGGCGCAGGCGCAACAGCGCGCCGTCGTGTTCGAGCCAGTCCTTGAGTGGAGCCATGATTCAGCCCTTGCGGGCGCCGGCGGGCTGGATCTCGTCGTGCAGCGGGCCGACCCAGCTCTGCCCGGCAGCCAGCTTCTGGCGCAACAGCACGAAGTCGACTTCGCGGTCGTCCTTGCTGCCTGCGTTGAAGGCGGTGAAGCCGGAGCGGGCCTCGGTCACCATGTTCAGCGCCAGCCAGGCGCGCGCGTCTTCCTTGTTGCGGTTCCAGGATTCGAGCTTGGGCTTGCGCAACTCCTCGAGCGTCTTGGTCGTGCAATCGGGAAAGGTCAGCAGGATCTTGGCGCACAACTCCTCGACCCGCGCATCGAGCATCGCCAGATCGACCGTGCCGCGCGCCATCAAGGCCTTGCCTTCCTTGAGCGCATCGCCGGTCTTTGGCTCGCCGTAGGCATTGCGACCAAACTCGTCGAACTGGCGCTGGGTCTCGACCAGCGGGTTGGCGACGAACCGGCCGTCGACCTTGAGCGCCGGCACCACGTCGGTCAGGATGCCCATCTGGTAGGCCTTGTGGGCGGAGAACGGCTCACACAGCACACAGGCGGCCATCGCGCGTTCGGCCCCGACAATCACCGGCAGGAAGTCGGTGGCGCCACCGATGGGCGCGGACCCGTGTTTCGGTCCGGCCTGGCCATAGCGCGCCAGATCGGAGGACACGGAGAAGTCGCAGGCCATGCCGATCTCCTGGCCGCCACCGATGCGCATGCCATTGACGCGGCAGATCACCGGCTTGTCGCACGCCAGGATGCTGGAGACCATGTCGTTGAAGAGCCGCATGTACTGGCGGTATTCCTGCGGATGCCCTGCGTAGTATTCGGCGTATTCCTTGGTGTTGCCGCCGGTGCAGAAGGCCTTGTCGCCTACGGCGGTGAACACCACGCAATTGACATCGCGGGCGTTGGACGCGGCACGCATCGCCAGGATCACGCCCTTGACCATGTCGGTGGTGTAGGAGTTGTACTGCGAAGGGTTGTCCAGAATGATCCAGGCGTTGTACAGGCCGGGCACCTCGCTGCCATCGGGCCTGCGGGCCACTCGCTTTTCGTAGCGCACGCCGGGTTTGGCGATGTCGTCCACCAGATCATGGTTCTTGAAATCGCGCATGCTGTTCAGGGGCAACGGGGCATTCATGGGGAAGGTCTCCTCGGATGGGTCGGTTATTGCGGGACAAGTACCGCGCGGCGGGTGATCTCGCGCCGATGCACGGCGTCGAAGACCGGGTTGATGTCGGCCAGTGGATGGATCTCGACAAACGGCGCAATCTGCACCTTGCCGCCGAGCACCAGATCGAGCGCGGCCGGATAGTGCTCGGGCGGGCAGCCCCAGTTGCCCAGCGCCCGTGCGTCGAAGGCCATCAGGTTGGACAGGCGGATGTCGATCTTGTCCATCGTGAAGCCGACCACCGACAGGGTCGCGCCATGGACCAGCAGGCCGAAGGCCGTCAGCTGCCCGGGCGCGGTGCCCGAACACTCGAAGATGGACCACTCGGTCTGGCGCAGCCCCTGCTCTCGCGCGAAATCTGCGATCAGCTTCTTGCTGGCGCGTGCATCGTGGGTGCGGCTGTTGATCGTCAAGGCAGCGCCGTGCCCGGCGATCGATGCCAGCTTGCGCTCGTCGACGTCGATCGCGACCACGGTGGCACCCACGGCACGCGCAATCTGCACGCAGTAGCCGCCCACGCCTCCGGCGCCGATCACGATCGCCAGGCTGCCTGCGCCGATCCCGGAGCGCCGGACCGCCTGGTAAGGCGTGGTCAGCGCATCGGCGACGATGGACACCTGGGGCAGACTCAGGCCGGCCTGCGCCAGCCGCGTCAGGTCGACCTCGCACAGGCCGCGCGCGGGCACCACGATATGCGATGCGAATCCGCCCTGGATGTCGTTGCCCGGCATCTTCTGGCCGCGGCAGATCGTGCCAAGGCCCCGCTGGCACAGGTCGCATTGGCCGCACGGCAGCACTGCCGGCACGATGACCGACTTGCCGATCCAGGCGGCGCCGCCGGCACCGGCGGCAACCACCGTACCGCTGATCTCGTGGCCCAGCGCCAGCGGCAGCGGCTGGTTGGTGCGCACCCCATCGTAGAAATAACCCAGGTCGGTATGGCAGACGCCGCAGCCGGCCACCGCGACCACCACTTCACCGTCGCCGGCGCGCAGCGCAACCTCCTGGCGCACCATCGGCGTGGCGACCTGGGTCATCATCCAGCGGTGCGCGTGTGTGTCCATGTTGCTTGTCCCTTTCGCGTGGTCGGTGGCATTTCGATCGGCTCGTTCCGGTCTCACGCACGGTGATTGTTGTAAATCGGTACCGTAATGCGTGTTTTAGTGATTGTCAGTGCCACTGGCCCGCAAGACCTTTGATCTGGATCAGATGCCGTGAGGCTTTGTGCACGTTTACTCAAAGCCATCCGAAGCGCAGGAGCCACCCGTGGACACCCCAGTACGAACCGACCCATCCGCCAAGAATCGTCCGGCCCCCGGCCTTGACGCAACCCGCACCAGCCTGTCGATCGCCATCGCCGGCAGTGGTGGCAGTGGCGTCATGACCGCCGGCACGCTGCTGCTGGACGCCGCCGCACGCGCCGGGCTGTACGGACTGATGGTGCGCACCAGCGGCCCGCAGATTCGCGGTGGCGAAGCGGCCGCGCTGTTGCGCCTGGGTCCGACACCGCTGGAATCCCTGGACGACCAGTTCGACCTGCTGCTGGCGATCGACTGGCTCAACGTGCACCGCTTTGCCGACGAAATTCCACTGCATCCCGACGGCCTGGTGATCGGTGGCGCCGAAGGCGAGGAGGTGCCGCCGGTGTTCCTCTCCAGCGGTGCGCGCTCGATCTCCTTGCCGCTCAAGAAGATGGCCAAGGCGGTGCCCGGCAGCTGGATCAACATGCTGGCGCTGGGCATCACCGGGGCTTTGGCGGGCCTGCCGGTGGCCAGCCTGGAAGCGGCACTGCGCAGCGGGTGGAAGCGCAGCGAAAGTGCGCTGGAGGCAAACCTGCAGGCGCTGCACGCCGGCATGGCGGCGGTCGGCGACGTTGGCGGATTTCCGCGGCTGCTCATCCCGCACGCCGGCGCAGCCACCCGTCCCGCCCGCTGGCAGATCAGCGGCAACGAGGCGGCCGGATTCGGCGCCTTGCGTGGCGGCGTGCGCTTCGTCGCCGCCTATCCCATCACCCCCGCCACCGAAATGCTCGAATGGATGGCGCCGGCACTCGGCCAGGTCGGCGGCGCGCTGATTCAGGCCGAGGACGAACTGGCGTCGATCAACATGATCATCGGCGCCTCGTACGGCGGTGTGCCCTCACTGACGGCAACTTCCGGCCCCGGCCTGGCGCTGATGACCGAGAGTATCGGCCTGGCCGTTGCCGCCGAGGTGCCGATCGTGGTGGTGGATGTGATGCGTGGCGGCCCCTCCACCGGCATCCCGGCCAAGAGCGAACAAAGCGACCTGTCCTACGCCGTCAGCGGCCTGCACGGCGACGCGCCCCGGCTGGTGCTGGCGCCCGCGTCGATCGGCGATTGCATGGCCACCACCGCCTGGGCAGTCGAACTGGCCGAAGCCTTGCAGGCACCGACGATCGTGTTGTCGGACCAGTTCATGGGCCAGTCACGCGCCATCATCGACCGCCCGGACACCGCGTTGCCCGGGCCCCGCAGGCTGACCGCGCCAGCCCACACCAGCGACTACAAGCGCTACCGCGACACCCCGTCGGGCATCTCGCCGATGGCCATCCCCGGAACGCCGGGCGTGGAGTACACCGCCGACGGCCTGGAGCATGCCGAATCGGCACTGCCCAGCAGCCAGGCGCGCGACCATCGGCTGCAGCTGGACAAGCGCGCACGCAAGCTGATGCTGTACGACTACGGCAAGCGCTGGGCCGACATCGACGGCGACGCGAGCCTGGCCGTGATCACCTTCGGTTCGGCCAGTGGCCCGGTCCGCGAGGCAGTGCAGCGCGCTGCACGCCTGGGGGTTGCCGTGCGGCTGGTCGTGCTGCGGCTGCTGGCGCCGCTGCAGCCCGACGCGTTCGACAAGGCCATGGCCGGCGTTCGCCAGGTAATGGTGATCGAGCAGAACCACGGCGCGCAGTTGCTGCGCTACCTGCGCGGCATGCTCGACCTGCCCGGGCGCCCGAGCGGATTCAACCGTCCCGGACCGCTGCCCTTGCGGCCGGCCGAACTGTGCGACGCGATCCAGGCATGGTCCGCCCTGCACATGCCCACCCACAGGCCCACCCAGGCCGTATGCGAGGAAACACCATGAACGACCGAGCGCCGGCAGCAGCTCTGACTGCCGCCAACTACAAATCCGCAGCCAAACCGATCTGGTGCCCTGGTTGCGGCGACTTCACCGTGCTGGGCGCCATCACCCGCGCGATGGCCCAGCTGCAATTGCCGATCCATGAGGTCGCGGTCGTCTCGGGCATCGGATGCTCATCGCGCATTCCGGCCTACACCGCGTGTTACGGCTTTCATGGCGTCCATGGGCGTTCGCTGGCCGCGGCCACCGGCCTGAAGGTGGCGCGCCCCGAACTGACCGTGCTGGTGGCCAGCGGCGACGGTGACGGCTACTCGATTGGCGGCAACCATTTCCTGCATGCCTGTCGGCGCAACGTCGACCTGACCTACATCGTGATGGACAACCATGTCTACGGCATGACCAAGGGCCAGGCATCGCCCACCACCGAACCCGACTGGGACAACAAGCTGTCGCCCGGCGGCCCCGGCATCCGCTCGTTCCATCCGCTGGTGATTGCGCTCGCTGCCGGGGCGAACTTTGTTGCACGGGCGTTCGCGGGCGACCAGAACGGTACCGCCAGCATGATTGCCCAGGCGGTGCGCCACCCCGGCTTCTCGTTCATCGAGATCCTCAGCCCCTGCGTCACGTTCCGCCCTGAACAGCGCGAGTGGAAGGACAAGGTCCACCCCGCCACCGTGGCGCCGACCGACGATCCAGCGCGCGCAGCGCGCCGCATCATGACCGACGACGGCTTCAACATCGGCGTGCTGTTTGCCGGCGACCGCGCACCGTACCGCAATGGCCCCAAGCCAGCCCGCAGCGCGGTTGCCGATCTTGAACAGGAGTTCGCCGTATGAATGCAGCCCCAGTCTCCGAAACGCGATTCGATCCACCCGCGCAACCTGGCGCCGACGCGGCTCCGGCCATTGCCAGCGTGCCGCCGACACTGGACGCATTCATGGCGCAGGCGCTGGCGATGGAATGCGAGGCAGTCGAGCGGTACACCGATTTCGCCGACGCAATGGAAACCCACAACAATCCGGAGGTGGCCGCGATGTTCCGCACCATGGCCGGCTACGAGTCCAAACATGCCGCGCAGATCATGCAGGACATGGGCTGGACCGAAGCACCCCCGGCAACGGCGCCAGCCTGGAGCGGCTTCGATGCGCCCGAGACCGCGCCGATCGATGCGGTGCATTACCTGATGCAACCCTGGCATGCACTGCAACTGGCGCTGGCGGCCGAGCAGCGCGCCGAAGCCTTCTTTGCCGCGCTCGCCGCCGCCGCGACGTCCGAGCCGGTGCGCCAGGCCGCGCTGCAACTGCAGGCCGAAGAGGCCGAGCATGTGGCGCTGGTGCGCAGTTGGATGGACAAGGTGCCGCAACCCGACAGCGACTGGGCCGTCGACCCCGACCCGCCCCGCTACACCGAGTAAGGAATGCACGATGCAGACATTGCTGCCCGAAGGTTGGGCGCCCCCCATCGGTTACGCCAACGGCATCGCGGTCACGCCGGGCCGCATCGTCTTCATTGCCGGCCAGGTCGGTTGGGACGCGCAGCAGCGATTCGCCTCCGACCAGATCGTGCCGCAGTTCGACCAGGCGCTGCGCAACCTGCTGGCGGTGCTGGCCGAGGCAAACGGTGCGCCGCACCACATCTGCCGCATCACCGCCTATTGCTGTGACCGCAACGCGTATCTGGCCGCGCGGCGCGAACTCGGTGCGGTATGGCGCCAGCACATGGGCACGCACTACCCGGCCATGAGCATGGTGTTCGTGTCCGACCTGCTCGACCACCCGGCCTGCATCGAACTCGAAGCCACCGCGGTCGTTCCGTGACGCACCGCACCGCAACAGGAGCCCAGGATGGACTACGAGGATATTGTTTGCGACACCCGCGACGGCGCCGCGTGGATCACGATCAACCGGCCCGAACGCATGAACGCGTTTCGCGGCCGCACCTGCGATGAACTGATCCACGCGCTGCAACGCGCCGCCAGCGATCGCACGATCGGCGTGATCGTGCTGGCGGGCGCCGGCGACAAGGCGTTCTGCACCGGTGGCGACCAATCGAAGCACGCAGGCCAGTACGACGGGCGCGGCACGATCGGCCTGCCGATCGAAGAACTGCATGCCGCGATCCGCGACGCACCCAAACCGGTGATCGCCCGGGTGCAGGGCTACGCCATCGGCGGCGGCAACGTGCTGTGCACGCTGTGCGACCTGACCATTGCCTCGGAACGGGCGGTGTTCGGGCAGGTCGGACCGAAGGTCGGATCGGTCGATCCAGGCTACGGTACCGCCTTGCTGGCCCGTGTGGTCGGTGAAAAGAAGGCACGCGAGATGTGGTACCTGTGCCGCCGCTATTCGGCGGCCCAAGCGCTGGCCATGGGACTGGTCAACACCGTCGTGCCACACGAACGGCTCGACGACGAGGTCAACGCCTGGTGCCAGGAGATCATGGGCCGCAGCCCGACCGCGCTGGCGATCGCCAAGCGCTCGTTCAACATGGATACCGCGCACCAGAGCGGCATCGCCGGCATGGGCATGCTTGCACTCAAGCTGTACTACGAAACCGAAGAATCGCGCGAAGGTGTGCGTGCATTCCAGGAAAAGCGCGCGCCCGACTTCCGGCGCTGGGCGAAATAGGCGGGCCACGGCAACCGGCCGCTCCAGAAGGGCATTCCACCATGTTGCAGATCATCATCCAGGGCCGAGGTGGCCAGGGTGCGCAGACCGCCGGGCAATTGCTCGCGCATGCGTTCTTCGCCTCGGGCCGGCAGGTGCAGGCCTTCGCCAGCTACGGCGGCGCACGGCGCGGAACGCCGGTAAGCTCCTATCTGCGCGTCGATGACCGTCCGATCCGCCTGCGCTGCGACATCGAACTGGCCGACGCGATCCTGTGTTTCGACGCCAGCCTGCTGGAGGGGCGCTTGCTCGCCGCAGCGCACCCATCGACGCTGATCGTCGTGAATTCCGCGCGCAGTTCCGAACAGTTGCGCCAGGCCTTGCCGGGCTACCGGCTGGTTGCGGTCGACGGATTGGCCATCTCGCGCGCGAACGGCCTGGGGCGCATCGTCAATTCGGCGCTGCTCGGTGGCTTTGCGCGGGCGATCGGCAATCCGCCGCTGCCGGTGCTCGAGGCGTTGCTGCTGGAGCAGTCGCCCAAGCTGCAACAGGAAAACGTCGCCTCCTGCCGCGCGGGCTACGACAGCGTCGACCCAACCTCGCTGGAGGTCTGAACATGCGTCAACCCAGTATCTGGACCACCGGCAGCACCGAGGCTGTCCACACCGGCACCTGGCGCGCCTCCCTGCCGCACTACATCGCCGCGCCGGCGCCATGCCACCAGGCCTGCCCGGTCAACGGCGAGATCGCCGACTGGATCGGGCGCGCCCGCGCCCGCGACTGGCGTGGCGCCTGGGAGGTGCTGTCGATCCACAACCCCTTCCCCGCGATCGCCGGCCGCATCTGCCACCATCCCTGCGAGACCGCGTGCAATCGGGCTGGCTATGATGCGCCGCTGGCGATCTGCAAGCTCGAACGCACCGTGGGCGACATCGCGCTGGAGCAGGGATGGGCCTTCGATCGGCCCCAGCAGGAATCGCCCATCCGGGTGGCGGTGATCGGTGGCGGCCCGTCCGGCCTGTCGGCCGCCTACCAGTTGCGCCGCCGGGGGCTGCAGGTGAGCCTGTATGAGCGCCGGCCCGCGCTGGGCGGGCTGATGCGCTACGGCATCCCGCCCTACCGGCTCGCGCGGGGCGTGCTTGACGGCGAGATCGGGCGCATCGTCGCGCTGGGCGTGCAGGTGTTCACCGACCACGCGATCGCCACCCACGATGACCTGGCCCGCCTGCGCGCGCAGCACGACGCGGTGTATCTTGCCCCGGGCGCCCAGCAACCACGCCGGCTGGCGCAATTGCCCGAACAGGCGACCTGGCTGATGGACAGCGCCAGCTACCTTGCGCGCGCCAACACCGGCGATGCGCCGACGCTCGGACGGCGGATCGCCGTCATCGGTGGCGGCAGCGCGGCGCTCGATGTCGCGCGCAGTGCCCGGCGCGCCGGTCACGATGTGACCATCATCGCGCTGGAACCCGCCGCGCGCATGCCGGCACAAGCCGAAGAACTCGTCGAAGCACGCGAAGAAGGCATCGCACTGATCGACAGCACCCAGCTCGGCGCGGTACAACCCCAACCTGGCGGAGAACTGCTGCTGGAGTGCCAGCCGGTGCATTTCGAACCCGGACGGACTCGCGGCCAGTTCACCATCACCCCGTTGGCCTTGCCACCGTTCCCCGTCACCGTGGACGCGGTCATCGCTGCGGTCGGTCAGGAGCCGGATCTGGGCGATTGGGCGGACGGACTCGCGCGCACGGGAACACTGCTCAAGACCGGTCGCAACCAGGCCACGGCCGACCCGGGGGTCTGGGCCGGCGGCGACGTGGCAAGCATGGCGCGCTACGTGACCGAGGCAATCGGCATGGGCAAACATGCGGCGCATGACATCGCACGCCGACTGGTGTCCACCCCCACCGCAGCGGCATCGACCCTGGCAGCCGAGCCACCGGTGCCACCGACGGTGACACTGGCGCAGATCGCCACCACCTACCATCCGCCCGCCGGCCGGGCGCCGGAACGCCGGCTGGCGCCGGCCGAGCGATTGGCCAGTGGCGCCGAGGTGCAGCTGCCGCTGGCTGTCGAACAGGCACTGGCCGAATCCGAACGCTGCTTTTCCTGCGGACTGTGCACCCATTGCGACAACTGCCTGCAGTATTGCCCGGACCTGGCCATCGTGCGCAGCAACGGCGACTACGCGGTGCTCAGCGACTATTGCAAGGGCTGCGGGATATGCGTGGCCGAATGCCCGACCGGTTCGATGCAGATGCAGGAGGAATTGCGATGACACCGTCGACCCACACGCTGCCCGCCGCACCTGCCCGCTCCGGTGGCGCCCCTGTGCTGCTGACCGGAAACCACGCAGCGGCCTGGGCAGCACGCCTTGCCAGGCCGCAGGTGGTGCCGCTGTACCCGATCACGCCACAGACGCCGATCCTCGAATTGCTGACCGACTTTCAGGCCGCGGGCACACTCGACGCCGAGATACTGACGCCCGAATCCGAACATTCGGTCCTGTCGGCCTGCATACCGGCATCGCTGGCGGGAGCCCGCGTTTTCACCGCCACCGCATCGCAGGGCCTGTTGCTGATGCATGAGTTGCTGCACTATGCCAGCGGCGCCCGGGCACCGATCGTGATGGTCAACGTGAACCGAACCGTCGCATCACCGTGGGCGTTCTGGCCGGACCAGACCGACAGCCTGGCCCAGCGCGACACCGGATGGATCCAGTTCTATTGCGAGACCGCCCAGGAAGCGCTGGACACGGTGATCCAGGCCTACCGGATCGGTGAGCAGGTGCAACTGCCGGTGCTGGTCAACCTCGATGCGTTCTATGTCTCGCATGCGCTCGAACCGGTGTGCGTGCCGCTGCAACAACAGGTCGATGCCTACCTGCCGCCCTACGCACCCACGCACCGGCTCGACACGGAGCTCGGCCAGTCCTGGGGCAACGTGGTCAGCCAGGACATGTTCTGCCGCCACCGCCAGGACATCGAAGCCGCGATGGCGCGTGCACTGGGCGTTGCACAGGACGCGGACCGCGTCTGGAGCGAAGCCACCGGGCGCAGCTACGGCCTGCTCGAACGCTACCGCTGTGATGGTGCCGGCATTGTCATCCTTGCGATCGGCAGCATGTGCGGCACGGCGCGCGAAGCCGTCGATGCGCTGCGCGCAGCCGGTGTGGCCGTCGGGTTGCTCAAGTTGCGCCTGCTGCGGCCGCTGCCGGTGCAAGCCTTGCGGGTCGCACTCGAAGGTGTACCCGATGTCGTGGTGCTCGACCGCAACCATTCACCCGGCCAAGGCGGCATATTGCACCAGGAACTGCGCGCGGCGTTGTACGGCATGCCCAAGGCACCGCGCATCCATGGCTTTCTGGCCGGGGTCGGCGGCGTCAACGTCTCGCCTGAATCGATCGCCCAGATGGTGCATGCCGCGCAGGCCCAGGAACCCCCCGTGCACTCCGAATGGATGAGGTCGACCCATGCATAAACCCGAACTACCCGCCACGCCGATGTTGTGCTCGGGACACGCCGCCTGCCCGGGTTGTGTCGAGGCCTTGTCGGTGCGCCACCTGCTGGCGGTGATCGGGCCCGATGCAATGGCGGTGATTCCCCCGTCGTGCATGGCCATCATCGCCGGCGCGCAACCGTTCAGTTCATTGCGTATCCCGGTCTACCAGCCCACGCTGGAGTCGAGCGCAGCCGCCGCGTCCGGATTGCGCCGCGCACTGGACGCACAAGGCCGGCACGCAACCCAGGTCATCGTGCTGGCCGGCGACGGCGGCACCTACGACATCGGCTTTCAATGCCTGTCGTCGGCGGCCGAACGCAACGAGAACATCCTGTACTTCTGCCTGGACAACGAAGGCTACATGAACACCGGCGCGCAGAAGTCCTCGTCGACGCCGCACTACGCCAGCACCGGATCCACGCCCGCCGGCAAGACGACGCGCAAGAAGAACCTGACCGAAATCATGGCCGCACACCAGGTGCCGTATGCGGCCACCGCCAGCGTCGGCCACCTGGACGACATGGTGCGCAAGATCGAAAAGGCCAAGGCGATGCGCGGCTTTCGCATCATCACGCTGCTGGTCCCGTGCCTGGTCGGCTGGGGCCTGCCCGACGATGGCGGCTTGCGCGCAGCGCGCTATGCCGTGGAAAGCGGCGCCTTCCCGCTCTACGAGGTCGAAGACGGCAGCCGCTACACGCTCAACCACTCCCAGCGCACCCGCCCGGTATCCGACTACCTGGCACTGCAGCGGCGCTACCGCCACCTCGACGCCGACACCACCGAGAAATTGCAGGTCGAGGTCGACCGGGCCTGGGATCGACTGGCGCGACACATCAGCATCAGCGAAGCCGCGCCGGCATAGTGTCCCAGGTGGGTTGACGGCACGGCCGCAATCGACGGCCTCGCACCTGCCTGGGCACCCTCACCGCCCAGACAGCCCGGCAAATTCCGATCCGACCCGCGCGCGCATCAGGCGCGCATACAGTGCCGGCGCGAACCGGGTCAGCCACCAGGCCTTGCGCGAGGTGGCATCGGGCAGCACCAGGGTCTGACCGGTCTGGGCGGCGTCGAACACGCGCTGCGCGACGGTCTCGGGCGCGGATTCGCCGCCGGTCATCACGCGCGGTGTCGAGACGGCGGCGCCGCTGCCACCGCTGGCAGCGGCGCCAATGCCGGTGCGGATGAAGGACGGGCAGACCAGCGTCACGTCGACGCCGCCACCGACGAGCTCGGTGCGCAGGCTGTCGAAGAATCCGTGCAGCGCATGTTTGCTGGCGCTGTAGCCGGTGCGCCCGATCAGAGGCGCAAAGCCGGCCACGCTCGAGATCGTGACGATGGCGCCGCGTCGCGCCTGCAGCTGCGGCAAGGCTGCCAGGGTCAGGTTCACCGCGCCAAAAAAGTTCACTTCCATGACCCGCCGGATCACGGCCACGTTGGTCTGCGCCAGCAGGCTGCGGTGGCTGATGCCGGCATTGTTGACCAGCAGGTCGATCGCACCCCATTGCGCCAGCGCGGCATCGACCGCGCGCTGGCAGGCAGATGCGTCGGTGATGTCGGTTGGCAGCGCCAGCGCCTGCGCGCCGGCCGCGCGCAAGGAGCGCACCAGCCCGTCGAGCCGCTCGGCGTTGCTGTCCAGCGCTGCAATCGACGCACCCGCCGCCGCAAACCGCGCGCACAACGCGGCGCCCAGGCCACCGGCAGCGCCACTGACCAGCACCACGCGGGAGTGGAAGTCGCGTCGCTTCACGGCGACACCCTGGCCCTGAACGGCGCCGAGCCGAGCGAACCACGCGCGACTGGCCGACGCGTCGTCGGACGCCCCACCTTTCTGCGCACGGCCGATTTGCCCGGGACGCGCGGGCCACTCATCGCAGCGCTCGCGATTTGCGCCAGAGCTCGAACACCGCCGCGGAATCGAGCCGGGGCCGGTAGCCGAACACCTGCTTGAGCCGGCGGTTGTCCAGCACCGGGCGGTAGCGCAGGAAGTCGACCTGCTCCGGCCCGTACTGCGTCAGGTGCAAGGGCTTGAGCAAGGCCAGCGCAGCACGCAACACCCAGGCCGGCAGCACCAGGCAGGGTTTGCCCAGCCGCGCGGCGATGGCGTGCATGCCCAGTGCACCGTCACCGGCCAGGTTGTAGATGCCGGCCGGACCATCGAGCGCGTGCAGCATCGCACCCACCACATCCTGGTCCCAGACGAAGACGAAGGGGCTGTCCGAACCGGCCACGGCCAACAGCCGCCTGCGTTCGAACAAGGCGCTGATCTGGTTGTGCACCGTCTCGCCCAGAATGGTTCCGATGCGCAGCACGACCTGTTCGAGCGCAGGATGTTGCCGGCGGTAGTCGGCCAGCATCTCCTCGACCAGACGCTTGTGCCACGCGTAGGCGAAGACCTCGTTGCCGCGCAGCGCAGCGTCCTCGTCCAGCCAGGGCGGATTGTCGGCGTGGTACCCATAGGCGGCGCCGCTGGAGGACACGACGATGCGCCGCACCCGATGGCGCACGCAGGCCTGCAGCAGGTTGCGCGTGCCCTCGACGTCGACGCTGTATTCGAATGCCCGGTCGCTGCGCGGCCCGGGTGTGACGATGCAGGCCAGGTGGATGACCACCGAGGGCGCATGGCGCGCGACGATGGCATCGACCGCCGCGTCGCGAATGTCGGCCGTCTCGTAGCACACTGCGCCGATGCGCTGCGCCGGCGAGCGCAGGTCGAGCGCCACCGTGATCGCGCCCGGCCGGGCCGCGAGCGCAGCCACCAGCTGGGAGCCCAGATAGCCGGAGCTGCCGGTGACCAGCACGGTCGGGGTGGCATCGGCCATCATCCGATCCGGTTCAGCTGGCCGGCGCCGGCGCCGGCGCGCGCAGGCGCCACAGGCTGGCCACGGTCAGGCCGGAGATGATGTGCCAGATGCCCCACCAGGCGGTCACGATCGCCATGCCACCCAGGCCGCCGAAGAAGTTGAAGATCAGGATCAGGCCGAGCGCCGAATTCTGGATGCCCACTTCGATCGACACCGCGCGCCGGTCCGCCTCCGACAGACCCGCAACCCGCGCCGCCCAGTACCCGGTCAGCAAGGCCAGGCCGTTGTGCAGGAATACCGCAAACACGACAAAGCCGACAAATTCGACGAAGTAGCGCCAGTTTGCAGCCAGCGCACCGACCACGAACAGGCCGAACACCGCCAGCGAGAAGAACTGCATCGGCTTGTGCATGCGCTGCGCCAGGCGCGGCAGGCTGCGCGCCGTCCACATGCCGGCCACCAGCGGCAGGCCCAGCAGCAGGAACACCGCCAGCAACATGTCCAGCGGATCGAGCGCGACCGCCTTGAGGATGGCGTTGGTCGGTGGGTACAGGTGACCCCACAGCGACAGGTTCAGCGGCGTCATGACGATGGCCACCGCCGTCGAGATGGCCGTCATCGTGATCGACAGGGCGGCATTGCCGCGCGCATGGTGGGTCAGGAAGTTGGAGATGTTGCCGCCCGGGCAGGCCGCCACCAGCAGCATGCCCAGCGCGATGCTTGGCGCGGGACGGATCGCCAGTACCAGCAGGAAGGTGAAGGCCGGCAACAAGACGAACTGGCCCAGCAGGCCGATGAGCACCGGCTTGGGCGAGCGCACGACAACGGAGAAGTCCGACACCTTCAGGTCGAGCGCGACGCCGAACATCACCAGCCCGATGATCACGTTGAGGGCCCACAAGGACTGCGGGTTGAAGTTCAGCCGGACCAGATCGATTGCGTTCATGACTCTGCGTTGATGGGATCCAGGCGCTGCTCAGGAAGCGGGTTCCTCGTGCATCTTCTTGAAGTGGATCAGCCCGGGGGCCCACATGTGCTTGGCCGGATCGACGTCGACATGCCCCACCGCGCAGCCGCCCGTGGCCAGGGCGCGGGCCAGGGCCGGTTTGAGTTCGCGCGGATCGGACACCCGCTCGCCATGGGCACCCATGCTCTGGGCCAGCTTGTCGAACGCGATCTCGCCCAGGTCGGCCTTGATCGTTTCGTCCGCATCGAGATGTTTGAACAGCAGCGTCTTGAACGGCCGCAGCATGAATTGCTGGTTCATCTTGACCATGCCCCATTGCTTGTCGCACAGCACGATGTAGATCACCTGGGCCCGGTTGCGCACCGCGGTCTCGATCTCCTGCGGATGGAATCCCATCGCACCGTCGCCGATGATGCAACACACCGGTACGCCCGGCCGGGCCAGCGCGGCCGCGTTCGCCTGCGAGATGCCGGCGCCCAGCATGCCGAACTTGAAGGTGGACACCACGGTATTGGGCACCGTGACCTGGTGGTAGAACATGGCCCAGATGGTCGCGTTGCCGCCGTCGGCCACCAGCACCGACTCGGGCGGAAACACGGCCTGGCAGGCAGCGCCGATATGGGCCGGATGCATCGGCACCGCCATGTCGGCCAGCGCCTTGTCCCAGTCGGCCCGTTCGCGCTGCATCGTGCGGCCATAGCCGGCCACACGGAGCGTGCGCGCTTCGAGCACGATCTCCGCGCGCCGCGCCTGCAGCGCATCGGCCAGCAACACGAGGAAGGCCTGCGCATCGGCCAGGATGGCCAGGTCGGCCGGCTTGTTCAGGCCCAGCATGTCGGCATCGACGTCGACCTGGATGGTGGTCTGCTCGGACGGCTTGCGCCAATAGGGCGGACGACCCCACCAGTCGGTCTCGCCCAGCCGGGTGCCGATCACCAGCACGACGTCGGCCTCGTTGCGCACCCGGTGGTTGAGCTTGACATGCGGCATCGTGATCGCCAGCGGCGAACGCTCGTCGATCAGGCCGCGCGCGGCCCAGCTGGTCGTCACCGGCGCGTGCAGCAACTCGGCAACCCGGCGCAAGGCCGCATAGGCGCCGGCATGGATGATGCCGCTGCCGGCATGGATCATCGGTGCCGCAGCGGCGATCAGCAGGTCGGCCGCGCGCGCCACCTGGGACGCGGTCGGGGTCGCCGGCTCGGTACGCCGGTACTGGTGCGGTTCCCAGAACGCGACCTCGGACTTGAACTTGCCGTTCATGATGGTTTCGGGGACGTCCAGATGCACGACGCCGGGGCGCCCCTCGTAACTCTGGCGCAAGGCCTTGCGCAGCAATTCGGGCACCCGCTCGAACGAAGAGACGGCGGCGCTCCACTTGGCGATCTTGCCGATCACGCCACTCTGGTCGAAACACTGGTATGCGCCGCCCCGGTCCGGGTACATGATGCTGGGCCGGCGCGCGCTGGTGATGGCCAGCACCCGGTTGCCGTCCGCCTGCTCGACCACCAGGCCGGGCAGCAGATTGGCCACGCCCGGTCCGTTGCTGGCCATGCACACGCCCAGTGTGCCGGTCAGCCGCGCATGGGTGCCCGCCATGTGGGCGGCGCAGGTCTCGTGGCGCGGCGTCACGATCTCGATGCCGAGCCGGTGCAGGGCCTCGTAAAAGCCGAAGTAGGTGCCGTCGATGATGCCGAACACCTTGCCCACGCCCTCGCGCTGCAACATCCGGGCAACCACTTCTCCGCCACTGATGCCTGCCATGGTGTCCCTCTCTATTGATGCCCGTTCGTGCGCCGACCCTGCGCCGCGCAGAGCGGGTATGCTGGCGTTGCATTGCCAGCGCAACGCCATGCTGCCCCGCACTACCATCACACGCATATGACCCAAGACAATTATTCCGGAGAATCTGCTGCGCCAGCGGTGCGATTGACGCAATTGAGCCACGGCGGTGGCTGCGGCTGCAAGATCGCACCCGGCGTGTTGTCCGAATTGCTGGGCGGCATGCGGGGTCTGCCGGTACCGCCCGAGCTGATGGTCGGCCTGGAGACCAGCGACGACGCCGCGGTGTACCGGCTCAACGACCAGCAGGCGCTGGTGGCAACGACCGACTTTTTCCTGCCCATCGTCGATGACCCCGGCGATTTCGGGCGCATCGCCGCGACCAATGCGATCAGCGACGTCTATGCGATGGGCGCCACGCCCATCCTGGCGCTGGCGCTGGTCGGCATGCCGCTGGACAAGCTCGCACCGCCGGTGATCGCTGCCATCCTCGCCGGTGGCGCCAGCGTGTGCGCGAGCATCGGCATCCCGATCGCTGGCGGCCACACCATCGATACCGTCGAGCCGATCTATGGTCTGGTCGTGCTGGGACTGGCGCATCCGGACAAGGTCAAGACGAATGCCGGCGCCCGCGCGGGCGACCTGCTGGTGCTGGGAAAGCCGCTGGGCATCGGCGTGCTGTCGGCGGCGCTGCGCCGGGACGCGCTCGATGCGGCAGGCTATGCCGCACTGCTCGACTGCACCACCCTGCTCAACACCCCGGGTCGGGCGCTGGCCGACATCGACGCGGTCCATGCAATGACCGATGTCACGGGTTTCGGACTGATCGGCCACCTGCTCGAGTTGTGTCGCGGCGCCGGTCTGTCGGCCACGCTGCGGATGGCCTCGATCCCGCTACTGCCCGGCGCGGCAGCGCTGGTGGCCGACGGTCACGTCACTGGCGCATCGGCCCGCAACTGGCAGGCCTGCGCGGACGCGGCCACGTTGGACCCATCCATCGGCGGGCAGCAGCGCGACATCCTGACCGACCCGCAGACCAGCGGCGGTCTGCTCGTGGCGTGCGCGCCCGCGGCGCTGGAATCCGTGCTGGCCATCTTTCACGCCGCGGGCCATCTGGATGCCACCGTGATCGGCAGCCTGGCGCCGGGGCCGGTGGGGGTGTTCGTGGAACCCTGAGCGCGCTGCGACGCCTTGCTTCAATCCGCCTTGCCGCGCTGCTGGCGCGCCACCAGCTGCAACATCGTGGCCAGTGTGATCGAGCTGAAGGTGGCACGCGCGTTTTCGTCGATCTCGTGCAACACCGTCTCCAGCGCCTGGTCGACCGCGGTGCCATCGCCACCGTCGCGCCGCGGCCGGCTGCCGGTGCCCAGATCCTCGAACAAGGCGATCACGTCCATCAAGGTCAGGCGGCGCGCGTTGGCGACAAAGCGGTAGCCGCCGCCGACGCCGCGCACCGACTCGACGATGCCGGCGTGCGCCAGTTCGGCCAGTACCTTGGCCAGGTGGTGTGGCGAGACGCCGTATTTCTCGGCGATCACCACCGCCGGAATATGGCGCTGCGGCTCGGCCGCAAACTCGATCACGCTGTACAACGCAAGCATGGTGTTGACTTGCAGCTTCATCGCGTCACGGCCCGTGTCGCGCCGGCAGGCGGCTCCAGATCCATTTCGAGCGGGATCAGCGGCCCGGCCATCATGCCCTGGCTGCGAAAGAAGGACAGGATCACGGTGTTGTCGCGCGACAGCAACGTGCGCAACTGGCGCACCCCGGCGCGTCGAAACGCGGCCACGACCGCGTCCAGCAGCAAGGTGCCGACACCGGCCTGGCGCGCCTCGGGCGCCACGTCGATCGCGAACACCCAGCCGCATGGCGGCGAACCGAACTCCCAGTCGCGGACCTCGCCGATCAGGAAACCGACGACAAGCCTGGCGCGCACGGCGACCAGGAAATGCCGCACCTCGCCGGCGCTGACGACCCCATAGCGCCGGTAGACCCGCTGCCAATAGGCGCGCTTCTCCTGCCCGGTGACGGTGGCGTCGATGTGAATGACCTGGTCGAGATCGGCCCGGCGCACCGGCCGGATCTCGATGGCATCCGGATCGACGGTTTGCGTCGGCGTCTTTCGCTTGCCTGGCGTGGCAACACCGCGCGGAGTAATGGATTTTTTGGTCAAAAAGCTGTTCTAGATTAAGTCAATACCTGCATTACGGTACCAGAATGGCATACGCCTGCGGAATTTTAGCCGCGCCGGGGCGTGGCCGACTATCACGGCGCAAGGCGGCACCCTTGTAGGAGACACAGCCATGCAATCCATTCGTCGTTCCGTGCGCGGAGCAGGTCGGCTCGCAGCAGCCGCACTCACTCTGGCCATCGGCTTTTCATCGTCCACCGTGCAGGCCCAGGAACCGATCCGCATCGGCGCCTTCCTGTCGTCCACCGGACCGGCAGCGTTCCTCGGCGACCCCGAACTCAAGACGCTGGAAATGTACGTCGACAAGATCAACGCCGATGGTGGCGTGATCGGGCGCAAGCTGCAACTGGTGGCGTACGACACCGCCGGCGACACCGAGAAGGCACGCACCTTCGTCAAGCGGCTGCTGGAGCAGGACAAGGTCGACGTCATCGTCGGTGGCTCGACAACCGGCGGCACCATGGCCGCGGTGCCGATGGTGGAAGCCGCGGGTATGCCCTTCATATCGCTGGCCGGCGCGGTCGTGATCATCGAGCCGGTCAAGAAGTGGGTGTTCAAGACGCCGCACACCGATCGCATGGCATGCGAAAAGATATTCGCCGACATGCAGACGCGCAAGATGACCAAGGTGGCACTGATCGCAGGCACCGGTGGATTCGACAAGTCGATGCGCGCCGAGTGCCTGAAGGTGGTCGGTGGCTACGGGATCGAGGTGGTCGCCGACGAAACCTACGGCGCCGCCGACACCGACATGACGGTCCAGTTAAGCAAGATCAAGGGCAGTGGCGCGCAGGCCGTGCTCAATGCCGGCTTCGGACAGGGACCGGCGATCGTGACACGCAACTACCGCCAGGTTGGCCTGACGCTGCCGCTGTACCAGTCGCACGGGGTTGCGTCCCGCGAATACATCAAGCTCTCCGGCCCCGCAGCCGAAGGTGTGCGCCTGCCTGCCGCTGCCTTGCTGGTGGCCGATCTGCTGGCCGCCAATGACCCGCAAAAGCCGATCGTCACGGCTTACCGCAAGGCCTACGAAGACAAGTACAAGAGCGACATCTCGACCTTCGGTGGTCACGCCTACGACGGACTCATGTTGGCGGTCAATGCGATCAAGACGGCCGGCTCGACCGACAAGGCCAAGGTGCGTGACGCGCTGGAAGCGACCAAGGGCTACATCGGCACCGGCGGCATCGTGAACATGTCGGCCAAGGACCACATGGGCCTGGATCTGAGCGCGTTTCGCATGCTGGAAGTGCGCAACGGCGACTGGACCCTGGTGAAGTAGCCGCGGCGACAACGCAACCCGACTCGGCCATTGCCATGGGCAGCGCGTGGATCCAGTTCATTGCCAGCGGCGTGACCGCGGGCGCCATCTACGCGCTGGTGGCATTGGGCTTCTCGATCATCTACAACGCCAGCGGCGCGATCAACTTCGCGCAGGGTGAGTTCGTCATGATCGGCGGCATGAGCGCGGTCACGCTGTTGGCCGCCGGCCTGCCATTGCCATTGGCGGCGCTGCTGGCGATCGTGGTCGCGGTGCTGGTGGCCCTGCTGGTGGAAAAGCTCGCCATCGAACCGGCACGCGACGCTGACACGGTGACGCTGATCATCATCACGATTGGCGTCTCCTTGTTCCTGCGCGGCCTGGCGCAACTGGTCTGGGACAAGGGCGTGCACCGCCTGCCCGCATTTTCCGGCGAGCAGCCCTTGCAGTTCCTGGGCGCCACGCTGTTGCCGCAGAGTCTGTGGGTGCTGGGCGGCGCTGCGGTGGCGGTCGCCGCGCTGAGCCTCTTTTATGGCCGCACCCTGCTCGGCAAGGCGATGCTGGCCACTTCCTACAACCGGGTGGCGGCCCAGCTGGTCGGCATTCCGACGCGCGGCGTGTTGTTCGCCAGCTTCGGTCTGGCGGCGGCGCTGGGTGCCTTGGGCGGCGTCTTGATTGCGCCGATCGCGTTCACTGCCTACGACGCCGGCATCATGCTGGGCCTCAAGGGGTTTGCCGCCGCCATGCTCGGCGGCATGGGCAGTTTTGGCGGCGCCGTGGTCGGCGGCCTGCTGCTGGGCCTGCTCGAAGGTCTGGGCGCTGGCTTCATCTCGTCGGCCTACAAGGACGCGATCGCCTTCATCGTGATCCTGGCCGTCTTGTTCCTGATGCCGGGAGGGCTGTTTGGTGCGCGCCGCAGTGATCGGGTCTGAACCCACCGTCCGACCACGACGACGCATGGCAACGCCACGCGTCGGTGGTAGCCTGTTGCTGATGCTGATCATCGTATCGGCGCCACTGTGGATGGCAAACAACTACGCCTACGACGTCGCCATCCAGGTCGCGCTCAACGCAATCGTCTGCGTGGGGCTCAATCTGCTCATCGGCTATGCCGGCCAGATCAGCCTGGGGCACGCCGGCTTCTTCGCACTGGGCGCCTACGGCAGCGCCATCCTGGCGTCCCGGTACGCAATTCCGGTCTGGTTGTCGCTGCCGATGTCCTGCGCCGTCGTGGGTCTGCTGGCCTATGTCGTGGGCCGACCCACGTTGCGCTTGAAGGGCCATACGCTGGCCATGGCCACGCTGGGTCTGGGCGTCATCATTTCGATCGTGCTGACCACCGAAGACCGCTGGACTGGCGGGCCTGACGGCATGACGGTGCCGCCGCTGGTGCTGTTCGGCGTGGCGGTGCAGGGCGAACGCCTGTGGTACTGGATCGCGTGTGGCTTGCTGCTGCTCACCGTCTGGCTGGCGCTGAACCTGATCGAGTCTGCCAACGGCCGGGCCTTGCGGGCATTGCACGGCTCCACGGTGGCCGCCGAGACGCTGGGTATTGCCAGCGAACGCTTCAAGTCGCAGGTGTTCGTGTTGTCGGCCGTGCTGGCCGCGCTGGCCGGCGCGCTGACGGCGCACTACTCCGGCTTCCTGACGCCGGGCAAGGCCTCGTTCATGCATTCGGTCGAATTGGTGATCATGGTGGTATTTGGCGGCATGGCCTCGGTCTTCGGCGCGGTGGTCGGCGCCGCTGCGCTGACCATCCTGCCCCAGTTCCTGACCGTGCTCAAGGAATACGAGATGATGGTGTTCGGCGCGGTACTGGTGGCCACCATGATCTTTTTCCCGCAAGGCGTGGTACCGACGTTGCAGGGCTGGTGGCGCCAGCGTCGCACCGCCCGGGTCCGGAGCGCGCCATGACATTGCTGGTGATCGAGCAGTTGTCCAAATCGTTCGGCGGCGTGCACGCGATCGCCGACCTGGACATGCGGATCCACGAGGGCGCCGTGCATTCCATCATCGGCCCCAATGGCGCGGGAAAGACCAGCCTGATCAATCTGCTCAGCGGTGTCTATGCGCCCGGCACCGGCAGCATCAAACTCGACGGCCGCGAGCTCGCGGGCCAGCCGACGTTCCGGTTTGCCCAGGCCGGAATCGGACGCACATTCCAGAACCTGCAGGTGTTCTTCAACATGACCGCGCTGGAAAACGTCATGACCGGATGCCATCTGCGCCAGCCTTGTTCGCTGCTCGCCTCGCTGCTGCACACGCCGGGTCAGCAACGGGCCGAAGCGGCATGCCGCGCATCGGCGCAGCAGCTGCTGCAGCGGGTCGGTCTCGAATCCTGGGCGGACGCGCCCGCCGACAACATGCCCTATGGGGCACTCAAGCGGCTGGAGATTGCACGCGCGCTGGCCGCCGAACCCCGCGTGTTGCTGCTCGACGAGCCGGCGGCCGGACTCAACCAGACCGAGGCACGCGAGATCGACGGCCTGATCAAGCGCCTGGCCGAGGCAGGAACAACCGTGGTCCTGGTCGAGCACAACATGCGGCTGGTGATGGAGGTGTCGGACCATGTCTTCGTGCTCGACCACGGCCGCAAGCTGGCCGAAGGCACACCCGCCGAAGTCAGCGGCAACCCGCAGGTGATCGAAGCCTATCTGGGGCTGGCGGACGACGCACCCACCGCCAAAGCGGAGCCGGCCCATGCTTGAGGTCGACCGACTGGAGAGCCGCTACGGCCGGATACCGGCACTGGCCGGTGTCAGTCTGCGGGTGGACGCCGGCGAACTCGTCGCGCTGGTGGGCGCCAATGGCGCGGGCAAGACCACGCTGCTGCGTACCCTGTCCGGCGTCCAACCCAGCTGCGGCGGGACGATCCGCTTCGATGGGCAGGACATCGCCGGCCTCAATGCGCGCCAGCGGCTGCGCCTGGGCATCGTCCAGGTGCCCGAAGGACGCCAGGTGTTCGGACCGCTGAGCGTGCTGGACAACCTGCGCCTGGGCGCCTTTGCGCGTGGCTCGCAGGATGCCTTGCCCGGCGTACTGGAGATGTTTCCCGCGCTGGCGGAAAAGCGCAATGCGCTGGCGGGCAACCTGTCGGGTGGCCAGCAGCAGATGCTGGCCATCGGCCGGGCCCTGATGTCCAACCCACGCCTGTTGTTGCTCGACGAACCAAGCATGGGGCTTGCCCCGCGCCTGGTCAGCGAGATTTTCGCCCGCGTCGCCGGTCTGCGGCTGACCGGCACGACGATCCTGCTGGTGGACCAGAACGCGCGCGCCGCCCTCAACGTGGCCAGTCGCGGCTACGTGATGGAGACCGGACGGATCGCGCTCCAGGGCAATGCCCACGAACTGCTGCATGACCCACAGGTGCAGCAGGCCTACCTCGGACTGTGAGAGCAGGAACACCTACCTATATGCAAGCCACACTGAAGACCGGACTCGAGAGCACCGTCAGCTTCGACGTCACACGCGAACAGACGATCGACTTCATGGGCGAAGCCGCCCGGGTCTACGCAACGCCGATGCTGGTGCGCGACATCGAGATTGCCTGCCGCAACCTGTTGTTGCAGCACCTCGACGCGGGCGAGGACTCGGTCGGCACCCGGGTCGCGATCGACCACATCGCCGCCACGCTGATGGGCATGGCGGTGACGATCACGGTGCGCATCCAGTCGCTGGAGGGACGCGCCGTGGTGTTCGAGAT
The DNA here is from genome assembly GCA_964558425.1 of uncultured Rhodoferax sp. Lineage (GTDB taxonomy): Bacteria > Pseudomonadota > Gammaproteobacteria > Burkholderiales > Burkholderiaceae_C > CAISIP01. The sequence continues at coordinate 25,102 of CAZLDV010000014.1, forward strand.
CGAAGGCCGCGACGCGGTCGAACCGATCGTGCGTGGACAGCATGCGCGCTTCATCGTCGATGTCGCCAAGACCGCGCAACGCCTGGCCGCCAAGGCCCAAAAGGCAAAGATGCCATGATCGATGCGGCCACCGTGACACGGCGCGTGCCGACCTACTGCTACCAGTGCGTCGCCGGCCCCGACCTGCTCACGGTCAAGGTGCAGGACGGCGTGGCCACCGAGGTCGAGCCCAATTTCTGCGCCGAAAAAATCCATCCCGGTGGCGGCAAGGTCTGCGTGAAGGCCTTCGGCCTGGTGCAAAAGACCTACAACCCGAACCGGGTGCTGGCGCCGATGAAGCGCAGCAATCCGCGCAAGGGCCGCCATGAAGACCCGCAATTCGTCGCGATCTCGTGGGACGAAGCCTATGGCCTGATCGCCGACAAGCTCAACCAGATCCGCGCCGAAGGCCTGCTCGACGCATCCGGCTATCCGCGCGTGGCCGCCAGTTTTGGTGGTGGTGGCACACCGCAGTCCTACATGGGTACCTTTCCGGCCTTCCTCTCGGCATGGGGCCCGGTGGACATGGGCTTCGGCTCCGGCCAGGGTGTCAAGTGCTACCACTCCGAACACCTGTATGGCGAGTTGTGGCATCGCGCGTTCATCGTCGCCGCCGACACGCCCTTGTGCAACTACCTGATCTCCTGCGGCTCGAACATCGAGGCTTCGGGCGGCGTGGTGGGCATCTGGCGCCATTCCAAGGCACGGGTGCGTGGCATGAAGCGGGTCCAGGTCGAACCGCATCTGTCGGTCACCGGTGCCTGCTCGGCCCAATGGGTGCCGATCAAGCCCAAGACCGACCCGGCCTTCCTGTATGCGCTGATCCACGTCATGCTGCACGAGGTCGCGCGCGACCGGCTGGACCTGCCATTCCTGTGCAAACGCACCGCCTCGCCGTACCTGATCGGCGCCGGCGGCTACTACCTGCGCGAGCGCGCCAGCCGCAAGCCGCTGGTCTGGGACCTGCGCCGCGCCAGCGCATGTGTCCATGACGCCAGCGACATCGACGAAGCGCTCGAGGGCCGGTTCGAGGTCGACGCGATCGAGGTCGGACCGGACGGCGACATCCTCGGCGACGGCCTGCTGGTGGGCGAGACCGCCTTCACGCGCCTGCTGCAGCACATGCAGCCGTATTCACCCGAGTGGGCGCAGACCATCTGCGACGTGCCGGCCGAATCAATGCGGCAGATCGCGCTCGACTACATCGCGCATGCCTGCGTGGGCGAGACCATCGAGATCGAAGGCAAGACCTTGCCGTTCCGCCCGGTCGCGGTGACGCTGGGCAAGACGGTGAACAACGGCTGGGGTGGCTTCGAGTGCTGCTGGGCACGCACGCTGCTGGCCACGCTGGTGGGCGCGCTGGAGGTTCCGGGCGGCACCATCGGCACCACCGTGCGGCTGACGCGACCGATGTCGCAGCGCCACGACAGCGTGCAACCGGGCGCCGACGGGTTCATGGCCTATCCGATGAACCCGACCGACAAGGCGCGCTGGTCACCCAAACCCAATATCCGCAATGCCTACCGCACCATGGTGCCGCTGGCAGCCGACGGACCCTGGAGCCAGGCGCTGGGGCCGACGCATTTCTCGTGGATGTTCATGGACGAGACACCCAAGGGCCTGCCCCGGGTGACCGCTCCCGATGTCTGGTTCCTGTACCGCACCAACCCGGCGATCTCGTTCTGGGATACCGATGCGCTGGGCGAGAAGATGGCACGGTTCCCGTTCGTCGTGGCCTTCGCCTACACCTTTGACGAGACCAACCACTTCGCCGACGTGCTGCTGCCCGATGCGACCGATCTGGAAAGCCTGCAGCTGATCCGTATCGGGACCACCAAATATGTCGAGCAGTTCTGGGACCACGAAGGTTTCGCACTGCGCCAGCCGGTGGTGGCGCCGCAAGGCCAGGCCCGCGACTTCACCGAGGTGGCGACCGAACTGGCGCAGCGCACCGGGCTGACCAGCCGCTACAACGCATCGATCAACAAGGGCGCGGCCGGTGTGCCGCTGCGTGGCGAGCACACCGACCATTCGCTGGCGCTCGACCAAAGCCACAGCCGCGAGGCGATCTGGGACGCGGTCTGCCGCGCCGCCAGCGCCGAGTTGTCCGGTGGCGCCACCTCGCACGGGCTCGACTGGTGGAAGGAACACGGGTTGGCGACCAATCCCTACCCGCGCTACCGCTGGTACCTGCTGCCCACGATGATCGAACGCGGCCTGCGCTTCGAGCTGCCGTACCAGGAGCAGCTGCTGCGCGTGGGCACCGAACTCGGGCGCCGGCTGCATGAGCACGACATGCATTGGTGGGACCTGCAGCTGACCGAATACCAGGGCCTGCCCAAATGGAAGAACTTCCCGGCCATGTGGGAGACCATCGTCACCGAAGGCGGCGCGCAGCTGCGCGACTACCCGTTCTGGTTGCTGACCGCACGCTCGATGCAGTACGCCTGGGGCGGCAATGTCGGCATGCAGATGATCAAGGAAGTGGCCGACAACATCAGCGGTCACCGCGGCGTCATCGTCAACAGCCAGACCGCGCAGCGCCTGGGTATCGAGGACGGCGACACGATCGAGATTTCGACACCCAAGCGCAGCGTGCGCGGACGCGCCGTGGTACGCCAGGGCATCCGGCCCGACACCTTGCTGATGATCGGCCAGTTCGGCCACTGGGAAACCCCGCTGGCCAAGGACTTCGACGTGCCCAGCCTGAACACGCTGGCCAGCATGTCGATGGCCCAGACCGATGCCACCGGCTCGGGCGCCGACATCGTGCGGGTATCACTGAAAAGGGGAACGACATGACGCGGTGGGCGATGGTCGCCGACTTGCGCCGCTGTGTCGGCTGCCAGACCTGCACTGCCGCGTGTCGGCATGCGAACGCGACGCCGCCGGGCGTGCAATGGCGCCGCGTGCTCGACATGGAATTCGGCAGCTACCCGAACGTGCAACGCGCCTTTGTCCCCACCGGTTGCCAGCATTGTGACGAACCGCCGTGCATGGACGTGTGCCCGACGACCGCGACGAAAAAGCGCGCCGACGGCATCGTGACGATCGACTACGACCTGTGCATCGGCTGCGCCTATTGCGCGGTCGCCTGCCCCTACCAGGCGCGCTACAAGACCGAGCGCGCGACCTTTGCCTATGGCGCCGACCCGATCACCAGCGAGGCCCTGCGCCACGATGACGCCCGGCTCGGGGTGGCGACCAAATGCACCTTCTGCGTCGACCGCATCGACGCCGGCCTGGAGAAGGGACTGACCCCGGGGGTCGACGCCGAAGCCACGCCGGCCTGCGTGAACGCCTGCATTGCCGACGCACTGGCCTTTGGCGACCAGGACGACCCGAACAGCAACGTGTCGCAGTTGCTCGCGCACAACCAGCACTTTCGCATGCACGAGGAACTGGGAACCGGCCCCGGCTTTCACTACCTCTGGGACGCCAACCGGGAGGAACCCGCATGAAGGCAGCACCGTTCGGACCCAATCCCTGGCAACAGACCAGTTGGGACTGGCGCGCGGCAGGCAACTTCATCTGCGGCGGCGTCGGCAGCGGCCTGATCGTCCTGACCGCGGTGTCCGGTGTCCACGGCCCGCTCGCATCGGCGCTGCTGCTGGCCGGCATGGCCCTGATGGGCCTGGGCCTGTTCTGTGTCTGGCTCGAGATCGGACGCCCGCTGCGCGCCTTGCACGTGTTCTTCAATCCCCGCACCTCGTGGATGACGCGCGAAGCCTTCGCGGCGCCAGTGGTGTTCGGCTGTGCCTTCGCCGCACTGCTTGGATGGCAGGCGTTCCTGCCGCTGGCCGGTCTGGCTGCGCTGTCTTTTGCGTATTGCCAGGGCCGCATCCTGAAAGCGGCGCGCGGCATCCCCGCATGGCGCGACGCACGCATGCCTGCGCTGATCGTGGCCTGTGCGCTGGCCGAAGGCGCCGGACTGTTCTGGCTGCTGGCCGGCTGGTCGGCCGGCACTCCCTGGCTGGCCGGGCTGTTCGCGCTGCTGGTGATCGTGCGCGTCGGTATCTGGCGCGCCTGGCGTCGCGCCATCGCCCCGACCGCCGCGCCGCGCGCGCTGGCCGCGCTGGACCTGCCAGGCCGCTGGCTGTTGTGGGCCGGCAGCGTCGCGCCACTGCTGCTGACGCTGTTGGCGGGCAGCCTGTTCGCCGGCAGCATCGCCGCCACCGTGTCGCTGGCGCTGGCCGGTTTGCTGGTTGCCGCCACGGGCGCCTGGTTCAAGTTCGCATTGATCACTCGCGGTGCATTCAACCAGGGCTTCGCCCTGACACGCTTGCCGGTGCGTGGCGTGGCACGCGCCCGATCCGGCCCCACAACCTGACAGGAGAAGACCCCATGGGAGCATCGACCAGCGCAGAAATGAGATTGGGCAAGAGCACCGAATACCTGCATCCGACGCAGGAGACCATGCCGCGCGAGTTGCTCGCACAATTGCAGCTCGAGCGGCTGCAGGCCACGCTGCGCAGCGCCTACGACACGGTGCCACTGCACCGACAGCGACTCGATGCACGCGGCATCGCACCGCAGGACATCCGCAGTCTGGATGATCTGACCCAGCTGCCGTTCACCGTCAAGACCGACCTGCGCGACAACTACCCGTTTGGCATGTTCACCCGGCCCGTCGAGCAGTTGGCGCGGCTGCATGCATCGTCGGGAACGACCGGCAAACCGACCGTGGTCGGCTACACCGCCGCCGACCTCGACACCTGGGCCGACCTGATGGCGCGGTCGCTGCATGCCGCCGGCGCGCGGCGCGGCGACGTGCTGCACAACGCCTACGGCTACGGCTTGTTCACCGGTGGCCTGGGCGCGCACTATGGCGCCGAGCGGCTCGGCGCGGTCGTGGTTCCCATGTCCGGCGGATCGACCGAACGCCAGGTCGCGCTGATCACCGACTTCCGGGCACGGGTCTTGTGCTCGACACCCTCGTATGCGCTGGCCATCGCCGAAGTGGCCGAGCAGCAGGGCGTGGATCTGAGCACCGGCGCATTGCGCGTGGGCCTGTTCGGCGCCGAACCGTGGACCGACGCCTTGCGCCGCGAAGTGCAAAGCCGGCTCGGAGTCAAGGCGGTGGATGTCTATGGCTTGTCCGAGATCATGGGCCCGGGCGTCGCATGCGAGTGCGACTGCCAGAGCGGCCTGCATGGCTGGGAAGACCATTTCATCTTCGAGGTGATCGACCCCGAGACAGGCCGGCGTCTGCCCGAAGGCGAAGTCGGCGAACTGGTCATCACCACGCTGACCAAGCAGGCCTTGCCGATGCTGCGCTACCGCACCCGGGACATCACGCGCCTGACGACGGTTCCGTGCGACTGCGGCCGCACCCATGTGCGCATCCTGCGTATCACCGGACGCAACGACGACATGCTGATCATCCGCGGCGTCAACGTCTATCCCTCGCAGGTCGAAGCCGTGCTGGTCGGTCTGCCCGATCTCGCGCCGCACTACCAGCTGGTCGTCGAGCGGCACGGCACACTGGACCACATGCGGGTCGAAGTGGAGGCCCAGCCCGGTGTCGCCGCCGAGCGCCACCAGGAACTGTCCCGCTCGGCCGCGCACCACATCAAGTCGATGATCGGCATCACCACCGATGTGGTCGTGCAGGCCGCCGGCAGCATCGCGCGTTCGCAAGGCAAGGCGGTACGGCTGCGCGATCTGCGGCCAAAGGCAGCGCCATGACTGCGCCGGACAACACCCCCGCCGCGGCTGCGCCGGTGCGGCTGCTCACGCTGCGCGTCAACCACCGCACGCACACCGTTGCCACGCGTGACAACGCGCTGTTGATCGAGGTGCTGCGTGACAGCCTGGGCCTGGTCGGCACCAAGCAGGGCTGTGACGGCGGCGAATGCGGTGCCTGCACCGTGCTGGTGGACGATGCACCGCGGCTGGCCTGCATCACACTGGCGGTCAGCGTGCAGGACCGATCCATCGAGACCATCGAGGGATTGGCCGAGGGCGGCCGCATGAGCGCGCTGCAGCGGGCCTTCCACGAACAGCTGGGCACCCAGTGCGGCTTTTGCACACCGGGCATGGTGATGGCCTCCGAGGCCCTGCTGCGCCGCGAGCCGCACCCGCAGCCCGAGCAGATCCGCCAAGCGCTGGCCGGCAACCTGTGCCGCTGTACCGGTTACGTCAAGATCATCGAATCGGTGCAGGCGGCCAGCGCCAGCGCACCATGAAGCGGGACTGCGCCCCTTTGCGCACGCCCGCGCCCCATGACCGCCGCCAGGTCGCGCGAACCCTGGCGTGGCGCCTGGTAGACCGACGCGCACACGCAGAGCCCGCCGATGCATGCCTGGCAACACGATGACACCTGGCACATCGACGTGCGCGGCCTGCCAGCGCCGCAACCGTTGGTGCAGATCCTGCGGCTGGTGCATTCGCTCGATGCCACCGGCGTCGTCGTGGTCCATCATGATCGTGACCCGCAACTGCTCTACCCGGAACTGGCGCAGATCGGCTGGCAAGCCGAACCGATGGTCGGCGAGCCCGGCGAGGTGCGCCTGCGGCTGAGCCGGCGATCGTGAAAGCCCGCACCGATGCCGAGCCTGCGGCGGCAACCCCGACACCACGCCCGGCGTTGATGGTGGCGTCGCGGCGCGGGCCGCGGCAAGCCAGGACGCCAGCGGGTGCATTCATCAGCGGCGCCAAGGGCCGACTGCTGCCGGCCTCGATTCCGCTGCGCTATTTCGGCGCTGCCAGCGCCTACCACCTGCTGGCGTGGCTGGCGCTGACCGCCAGCGCGGTCGAAGGAACGATCTTCAGCGCCGGTCTGGGCTGGTCGCTGGCGGCACTGCATCTGATCACGCTGGGCGTGCTGGGCATGTCGGTGCTTGGCGCCGGCGCGCAACTGCTGCCGGTGGCCTCGCGTCAGACCGCCACCGGTGCGCACCTGCTGGCCGCGATCTGGTGGTTGTACACGCCCGGCGTGGCGGCGCTGGCGCTGGGCATGGGCCTGGCGCGACCGCCGCTGATCGGCGCGGGCGCCGCGGCCTGCGTCCTGGCAATGCTGTTCTGGGGTCTGGTCACCGCGCGCAACCTGCACGGCGCCCGCGGCATGCCGGGCGTGGTCGGCCATGGTTGGGCCGCGCTGGCCGCGCTGGTGGCGATGCTGCTGGCCGCGCTGGCACTGGTCGCCGTCTGGCTCGGCTGGCCTGCTCCGGCGCATGACACGGTGCTCAGGCTGCACCGGGTGATGGCGCCCTACGGCTTCATCGGCCTGTTCTCGCTCGGCCTGTCGTATGTGCTGGTACCGATGTTCGTGCTGGCCGACGCCCCTGACGAACGCCAGCAGCGTGCGTCACTGGTGCTGCTGGTGGCGGCATTGGCGATGGCCGGCCTGGCGGCACTGGGCGTCGCCCCCGCCTTGCTGCTCGGGCTCGGGCTGTTGGCCGGCACCGCCGGCGTCGCCTTGCACCTGTGGCTGATGGCGCGGGTGTTGCGCCAGGGCATGCGGCGCTTTGCCGGGCCGTCCGCGATGCTGGTGCGCCTGGGCTGGGGCGGGCTGGCCGGCAGCCTGGTGTTGGCCTGGGTACTGCTGATGCGCTGGCCACTGCCCCACGCCGGGCTGTGGTTCGGTCTGAGTCTGGTCGGCGTCTGGCAGCTGAGCTTTCTGCTCGGCATGTTGCAGCGGATTGCCCCGTTCCTGGCAGCCATGCATGGGTCCGGTGCCCGCCGTGCACCGACACCGTCGTCGCTGACCCACGATGGCGCCTTGCGCTGGCACCGTCTGTGCCACTGCAGCGCCCTGCTGCTGCTGGGGGGCGCCATCGGCACCGGCAACAAGGGCGTCGCTGTTGCGGCAGCGGGTGTCGGGCTCGTCGGAGCGCTGGCCTTCGGCGGCTTCTTCGCGGTGCTGGTCTGGCGGCTGCGCCGACCCGCCGGCGCGAGCGTGCCGCCATTGCCGGCCGAGCGACACTGAAGCGTCCTCGTCCGGTCATATTTTGACAAATATCAAACCATAAACGTCGCAGGAAGTTATTCTGGTACTTCAATACCAATTTAGCACAACCATGCCATCCTCCAGCCAGGTCGGGCGCACGCTCGACGAAGAACACCGCAACAATCTCGCCTTGCTCGACAAGGTGGAACATGCGCTGGCGCGCGCCAACCCGGGCGACGCCGGGTTCAGCGCGCTGATGGCACAGTTCGCGCGCGCCATGGAACATGACATCGTGCGCCACTTCCGGTTCGAGGAAGAATCCCTGTTTCCGTTGATGCGTGACGCGGGCGATGGCGAGATGGCCGATCTGATGGTCGAGGAACACGCCGTGATCCGCGAGATCGCCGGCGATCTGTTGCCTTTGGCGCGCGCGGCGGCTGCAGGGCCGATCGCCGATGCGCAGTGGGCCGCGCTCAAGCAGCATGCACTCGAGATGATCGAACGCCAGGTCGCGCACATCCAGAAGGAAACCATGGCCCTGCTGCCGATGCTCGACGATATGCTGGACGAAGAGTCCGATCGCACGCTGGCTTTCAACTACGCCTGCGACTAGGGTCTGCGTCCCAACCATCGATGGCATCGAGCCGTCAGCCCATCACCATGCAGACAATCCTCAACATGCATTGCGCGCGCTCAGGGCGGATGCTTGCAACACCGTCCGGAGACCCCCCATGAATCTTGTTGGCACACCATTGGCCCTGTCCATCCGGGCGTTGGCGGCTGCAGACCTGCACGCCGTCGTCGCCATCGATGCGGCGATCGAAGGCCAGTCGCGCAGCGCCTATGTGCAGCGCAGGCTTGCCGCTGCCCTGCGCGAACCCGCTTTGCACGCACAGTTTGCCGCCTGCCATGGCGAGCAACTGGTCGGCTACATCCTGGCGCGTGTCCTGCACGGTGAATTTGGCCGGGAACAGCCCGCGCTGCGCCTGGAGATGGTGGGCGTGCAGCCGCAGGAACGCGGGCATGGCACCGGGCGCCTGTTGTTTGGCGCGCTGACCCGCTGGGCCGCGCAACACGGCATCACCGAACTGCGCACCGCAGCACGCTGGAACGACACCGCCATGGTGCATTGGCTCGACGAGATGGGCTTCATGCTCGCGCCCGGCGTGATCCTGGGTTGCGCCGTCGACGGACGCACCCAGGAGCCCGAATCCGACCTGCAGCTATTCGCCGGAAGCGGCCAGGGGCCGGGGCACGAGATCGACTTCGGTCTGCCTCAGGCCAATGACTTCGAGCGCCAGGCGCAGCAGGGTCCGCAGGTAGCGGCCATGGCTTTGGCCGACCTGCGTGCGATCGTGCGCATCGACCGCGCGATCACCGGCCGTGATCGCACCGCGTACATCACCGGACGGCTCGGCGAGGCCATGGACGACGGCGCCATCCGGGTCTCGCTGACGGCGCGTCGGGACGGCGCCATCGTGGGCTACCTGATGGCGCGCGCCGACCTGGGCGACTTCGGACGCACCGCGGCGGTCGCGGTGATCGACACCGTGGGAGTCGATCCGGACTATGCCCGACAGGGTATCGGCAAGGCCTTGATGCGCGAACTGTTCGCCAATCTGGGTGCACTGCAGGTCGACAGCGTCGAAACCGTCGTGCCCTGCGCCGATCGGGCGCTGCAGGGTTTCTTCCTGGACAACGGTTTCATACCCACCCAGCGCCTGCCGTTCGTGCGCCAGCTGGAGGCATCGCCATGACCATCCCGTGCGACGACGACGCGGTACGCGACGCGCTGCGCACCGTGGATGACCCCGAGGCGGGCATGAACATCGTCGACCTCGGCCTGGTCTACACGATCGAGGTCGGGCCCGGTGCGGTGGCGGTCGACCTCACCATGACGACCGCGGCCTGTCCGATGGCCGACATGATCATGGATCAGGCACGCGCGGCCGTCAGCGCCATTGTCCCGCCGGACACCGCGGTGGATATCCGGCTGGTGTGGGACCCACCGTGGACACCGGACAAGATGAGCGGCATGGCGCGCGAATTCTTCGGCTGGTCTTTCTGAACGCGCAGCAGCCGTGCCCTGACCCGCGACGCCGTGCACAACGCGCCTCCCCACCTCCCTGCGCCGCACGCGGCAGGACCGGCCGCGCCGAACCTGCCGCCGCTGGGCCGCTTTCCGCTGTTGCTGCTGGGCTTTCTTGCGTTGTTCGCCGGTGTCGGCGCGGGCCTGGCGCGCCTGGGCTGGACCGTTCCGGAGATCGCGGCATCGAACGCCGCGCTGCATGGTCCGCTGATGGTCTGCGGCTTCTTCGGCGTCGTCATCACGCTGGAGCGGGCGGTGGCGATGGCGCGCCTGTGGGCGTATGGCGGGCCGCTGCTGGCCGGCCTGGGCACCGCCAGCGCCCTGGTCGGGCGCGCCGACCTGGCGGTGGCGCTGTACCTGGGCGCCAGTCTGGTGCTGCTGGCAGCCTCGCTCGACATCGTGCGCCGCCAGCGCGCCTTGTTCACCGCGACCATCGCGCTGGGCGCGGCCTGCTGGGCCATTGGCAATCTGCTGGCGCTGCTCGGTCATGGCGCACCGGTCTTTGTTCCCTGGTGGCTGGCCTTCCTGATCCTGACGATTGCCGGCGAGCGGCTGGAGCTGTCACGGTTCATGCAGCCATCGCCCGGCGCGCAGCGCCAGTTCGTGCTGGTGCTGGCGCTGACCCTGGCCGGTCTGGCGGCCATCGCCTGGCCCTGGGGTCCCACCGTGTTGGCCGTCGGTCTGCTTGCACTGGCTGCCTGGCTGCTGCGCAACGACATCGCCCGGCGCACCGTGCACCAGCGCGGCTTGACCCGCTACATCGCGGTTTGCCTGTTGTCCGGTTACGCCTGGCTGGTCGTGGCGGGCCTGGTCTTGCTGACCGCCGGCGAACTGGTACCCGGCAGCCGGTCGTATGACGCGTTCGTGCATGCGCTGGGCATGGGATTCGTCTTTTCGATGGTGTTCGGCCATGCGCCGATCATCTTCCCGGCGGTGTTGCGTGTGTCGGTGCCGTACCACCCGTATTTCTATGCATCGCTGGTCATGCTGCATGCCTCGCTGGCGCTGCGACTGGGCGGGGATGCGCTGGACGATTTCGCACTGGTACGTGCGGGCGGCCTGCTGGGCGCCATCGCGCTGGCTGGCTTCATCATCGGCACGGCCGGCGCCGTGATCCGCGGCTGGCGCTGAGCCCGCGCGACTGCGACAACAACACCGATCGGTCGCGCGCGCAGCGCTTACGCCGCCCGTGCGGGGACTCCGGCCAGCGTTCGGTCCAGTTGCCCGTGCAAGGCCACGACACCACCGATGACGATCAGCGCCGGCGGCCGCACCGCATGGTCCTGTGCCAGAGCAGGCAAGGTGTGCAGGCTGCCGACAATCGTGCGCTGCGTGGGCATGGTGGCATTTTCGACCATGGCCGCGGGCGTGTCGGCCGCCAGACCATGTTGTTGCAGCCGTTGGCACAGATGCGCCACGGTAGCGATGCCCATGTAGATCACCAGCGTCTGGTGCGGCCGCGCCAGGCAGCCCCAGTCAAGTTCCAGGCCCCGTTCGCCAGCGCCGTCACGCAGGTGGCCGGTCACGTACACCACCTGCGTGGCATGGTCGCGGTGGGTCAACGGAATGCCGCATGCCGCTGCCATGCCCTGCGCCGCGGTGATGCCGGGCACCACCTCGAAGGCGATGCCGGCCGCGGCCAGCGCCTGCGCCTCTTCACCACCTCGGCCAAAGATATAAGGGTCACCGCCCTTGAGCCGCAGCACCGAACGGCCGCCGCGGGCCAGGCGCAGCAGCAGCGCGATGATCTCGTCCTGGCTCAGGGTGTGGTGCCCGCTGTGCTTGCCGACATAAATCTGCTCGGCCTGCGGGTTGGCCAGAGCCAGCACCCGCGGCGACACCAGCTTGTCGTAGACCACCAGGCCCGCCTGCTGCAGCAGGCGCAGTGCCTTGACGGTCAACAGATCAGGGTCGCCGGGACCGGCTCCCACCAGCGACACGATCGCGGGCACCACGCGGGCCGCGGCTGCCGATGGCGGGAGGTAGCGCGTGTCAACGAACGTGGTCATGGTGCCTCTGGTTGCGACGGGGCGTGCGCGCGGTGGACGCGCCGCACCGATGCGACCGATTCTGGACAAGGCAAGCGCTTGCGTCCTTGAACTACTTCAAGGACATGTCGCCCGCGCGCAGCGACCATACCAGTGCCACAAGGTGCGGGCATGTCGCCCCACCGGGTCCTGCGTCATCCGCCGATGGCACAGGTTGTCCTTGTACGGGGTCTGCATCCGGGCCCTCCTGAAGGTTGATCGCATGAAACTACCGCATCCAGCACGGCTTGCCGCACTGTTGATCGCCACACTGTCGATGGCAGCGCAGGCGCAGGAAAAGCCCATCACCCAACCCGAGTTGAACTACCAGGCCGCCCCCGCGGCCATGGGCAGCGAGCCGATGGTGCAGAGCACCAACCCGAAGGCCCCGCCGATGACGCAGGCCGAGTTCGACGATGCGCGCACGATCTATTTCCAGCGCTGCGCCGGCTGCCACGGTGTGCTCCGCAAGGGCGCCACCGGCAAACCGCTGACGCCCGACATCACGGTGGGCAAAGGCACCGACTACCTGAAGATCTTCATTGCCTACGGTTCGCCAGCCGGCATGCCGAACTGGCAGACCTCCGGCGAGATGACCGAGAAGCAGGTGGACCTGATGGCGCGCTATATCCAGCATGACCCGCCGCAGCCGCCCGAGTTCGGCATGGAGCAGATCAAGGCAAGCTGGAAAGTCGTCATTCCGCCGGAGAAGCGCCCGACGAAGAAGATGAACAACTACGACATCAGCAACATCTTCTCGACCACCTTGCGTGACACCGGGGAAGTGGCGCTGATCGATGGCGCGAGCAAGAAGATCATCGGCATCGTCAAGACCGGCTATGCCGTGCATATCTCGCGCCTGTCGGCGTCGGGACGCTATCTGTTCGTGATCGGCCGCGATGGCCGCGTGAACATGATCGACCTGTGGATGGAGAAGCCCGACAACGTCGCGGAAGTGCGCATCGGTCTGGAAGCACGTTCGGTGGACACCAGCAAATACAAGGGCAAGGAAGGCGACTTCACCGACAAGCTGGCGATCGCCGGAGCCTACTGGCCGCCCCAGTACGTGATCATGCGCGGTGACACGCTCGAACCACTCAAGGTGATCAGCACCCGTGGCATGACGGTCGGCAAGCAGGAATACCACCCCGAGCCGCGCGTGGCGTCCATCGTTGCATCGCATTTCAAACCCGAGTTCCTGGTCAACGTCAAGGAGACCGGCAAGACGATGATGGTCGACTATTCCGACCTCAATGCGCTCAAGACGATCGAAATCGGCTCGGCGCAGTTCCTGCACGACGGCGGCTGGGACTCGACCAAGCGCTATTTCATGGTGGCGGCCAACAACAGCAACAAGATCGCGGTGATCGACTCCAAGGAGGACAAGCTCACGGCGTTGGTCGAGGTCGGCAAGACGCCCCATCCCGGACGCGGCGCCAACTTCACCCACCCGATCTTCGGTCCGGTCTGGGCCACCAGCCATCTGGGCGACGAGAACATCTCGCTGATCGCCACCGATCCGGTCAAGCACAAGAAATATGCCTTCAAGGAGGTTGGACAACTCCGCGGTCAGGGCGGTGGCTCGCTGTTCATCAAGAGCCATCCCAAGTCGACCAACCTGTATGTCGATACCCCGCTCAATCCGGACACCAAGATTTCCCAATCGGTCATCGTGTTCGACATCAAGAACCTGGACAAGGGGTTCGAGGTGTTGCCGATCGGCGAATGGGCCGGCATCAGCGACGGTGGCGCGATGCGCGTCGTCCACCCGGAATACAACAAGGCCGGTGACGAGGTCTGGTTCTCGGTCTGGTCGGCGAAGGACAAGCAAAGCGCAATCGTCGTCGTGGACGACAAGACGCGCAAGCTCAAGGCCGTCATCAAGGACCCGCGGTTGATCACCCCCACCGGCAAATTCAACGTCTTCAACACCCAACACGACGTCTACTAGAAGGACAACGACCCCATGAAACCCACTCTCATTGCCGCCCTCGCCTGCACCGCTGCACTGGCCTGGACCGCCCCTGCAGCATTCGCGGCAAGCCCCGAAGACGCCATGGCCAAGGCCGGCTGCACTGCCTGCCACAACAAGGACAAGAAGATTGTCGGTCCGAGCTTCAAGCAGATCGCCGAGAAGCACAAGGGCAAGTCCGATGTGGAGACGCTGATGGCCAAGGTGCGCAAGGGCGGCTCCGGTGTCTATGGACCGGTACCGATGTCGCCCAACCCGCCCGACAAGATCAGCGACGCCGATCTCAAGGCAGCGGTCGAGTACATCCTCAAGCAGTGACCGCCGTGCGCGCCATGCTGATCAGCGCGCTGCTGACCGCCGCGCCAGCATGGGCGCAGCCAGCGCTGGCGGTGGCGCCATCGGTCACCGATCCGGCGCGCCAGCAGGCCTTGATCCGCATCGTGCGCCAGGACTGCGGCTCGTGCCACGGCATGCAATTGACGGGCGGACTGGGCCCGGCATTGACGCGTGAGGCACTGGCCGGCATACCGGTCGATGTGGTGGTGGCCAGCATCGTGCATGGCCGCGCCGGCACGCCGATGCCGGCCTGGAAGACCCTGCTCAGCGCGACCGACGCGGTCTGGATCGCGCAACAGTTGCAGGCCGGATTTCCGCAGGAACCCAAGGCCCGCCAATGACTCCCGACCTGTCACGCCTGTGGCGGTGCTGGTTGGTCGCGCCGCTGCTGCTGCTGATCGCCGCCTGCACCAGCGCGCCGCCGGCGCCGCCGCGCGGGACCGGCGACCTCGGCCTGGTGGTCGGACGCGCCGATGGCACGTTGACCGTTGTCGACACCAGCGCCCGTGCGGCATTGGGCACCATCTCGGGCCTCGGTGACCTGTCCCACGCATCGATCGTCTATGCGCGCGATGGCGCGACCGCCTTCGTGTTTGGCCGCGACGGTGCTCTCACCCGCGTGAACCTGCTGACGCGGCGCATCGAGATGCGCCTCCAGCAGGCGGGCAACAGCATCGGTGGCGCCATCTCCCAGGATGGCAGCCTGGTCGCAGCGCAAAACTACCAGCCTGGCGGCGTCAAGGTGTTCGATGCAGTGACCCTGAAACTGGTCGCCGACATACCGGCCCAATACGATGCGCCGGGCGAGCCGGGCAAACGTTCGCGTGTCGTCGGCCTGGCCGACCTGAGCGGCAGGCGTTTCATCTTTTCGCTGTTCGATGCCAACCAGATCTGGATCGCCGACCTGGGCGCACCGGGCGCACCGGTATTGACCAAGTTCAGCGACGTGGGCCGCCAGCCCTATGACGCGCTTGTCACCCCCGACGGCCGCCACTACATCGCAGGCCTGTTCGGCGAAGATGGTCTGGCGATGATCGACCTGTGGGAACCGCAACCCCGGGTGCGCCGCATTCTGGCTGGTTACGGCCGGGGCCAGGAGCCGCTGCCGGTGTTCAAGATGCCGCATCTGCGGGGCTGGGCAGTGGCCGGGCGGTATGCGTACCTGCCCGCCATCGGACACCATGCGGTGCTCGTGGTCGACACCCAGACCTGGCAGGAAGTGGCGCGTATCCCGGTGGCCGGCCAGCCGGTGTTCGTGATGGCCCAGCCCGACGGACGCCAGGTCTGGGTCAACTTCGCGATCCCCGACTACCACCGGGTGCAGGTCATCGATACGCTCACGCAATCGGTCGTCAAGACACTGGAGCCCGGCGCCGCCGTGCTGCACCTGGAGTTCACGCCGCGCGGTGACACGGTCTGGATATCGTCGCGCGACGCGAACCGGGTCTCGGTGATCGACACCCGCAGCTACGCAACCCTGGCGCGCCTGGACATGCAGGCACCCAGCGGTATCTTCTTCACCAGCCGCGCCGCGCGCATCGGATTCTGATGGCAGCCCCTTGCGCCATGCCGGCCAGCGCCGACGACACGACCACCCGGTTGCTCAACGCCTGGCAACACGGCTTTCCGTTGGTCGCGCGCCCATTCGACGCGCTGGGCCAGCGCTGCGCACAGACCGGCGCCCAGGTGCGTGCGATGCTCGCACAGGCATTGCAGCGGGGTCAGGCGAGCCGGGTCGGTGCGGTGTTTGGTGTCGGTGCCGGCGGCGCCAGCCTGCTGTGCGCGATGCAGGTGCCCGAACACCGGCTGGCCGAAGTGGCTGCATGCATCAATGCCGAACCGGGCGTCAACCACAACTATGCCCGCGAACATCACCTGAACCTCTGGTTCGTGGTCACCGCGCCCGACGCGCAGGCACTGCAGTCCACCCTGGAGCGCATCGAACAGGCCACTGCGCTGGCGGTGCTGCGCCTGCCGATGCTGCGCGCCTACCGCATCGACCTGGGCTTCGACCTGTTTGGCGAACACCGTCCGCGCCGCGCCGCTGCCAACGACGCACCGCCCGTGCCACGGCACCTGCACGGGTTGGCGGCCCGGCTCGAGAACGGACTGCCATTGGTCGATCGCCCGTATGCCGAACTCGGACTGCCACTGGGACTGCGCGAAGACGCGGTCATCGCCAGTGTGCGCCAGTGGTGCGCCCAAGGCACGGTCCGGCGCCTGGGTGTGGTCCTGCGCCACCATGAATTCGGCATCGCTGCCAATGCGATGGCGGTGTTCGATCCTCCCGCCGATACGATCGACGCCGCCGGCGCGCTGCTTGCCGCACAGCCAGGCGTCAACCTGTGCTACCGGCGCGCCGCGGCGCCGGGGTGGCCCTATACGCTGTATTGCATGGTCCATGGCCGTGCGCGCGCAACAGTCCGGTCCCAGGTGCAGGCCGCGGCGCACCATGCCGGCCTGTCCGATGTGCCGCAGGACCTGTTGTTCAGCAGCCACCGCTACAAGCAGACCGGTGGTCGGTATTTCACCGGACAGACGGGGTAGCCCGGTGAACAACTCCACCCTCACGACCCCGCCCTTGATCGACCCGGTCGATGCGATGCTGATCCACCGCCTGCACGGTGACTTTCCCTTGTCGGACCAGCCGTTTGACGAGGTTGGACAGCAACTGGGCCTGTCCGAGGACGAGGTGATCACCCGGCTCCAGCGCATGCTTGCCGACGGCCTGCTCACGCGATTCGGTCCCTTGTTCCAGATCGAACGCGCGGGTGGCCAGTTCGTGCTGGCCGCGATGCAGGTGCCCGAGGAACGCTTCGACGCGGTGGCCGCACAGGTCAATGCGCATGACGAGGTGGCGCACAACTACCGGCGCGAGCACGCGTTCAACATGTGGTTCGTGCTCGCCGGCACCTCGCGCAGGGCGGTTCGCGCGGCCTGCGAACGCATCGAGCAGGAAACCGGATTGCGGGTCCATGCCTTTCCCAAGGAAAAGGAGTTCTTTGTCGAACTCCGGCTGCCGGTCTAGACCGATGCTCAGTGACTTCGACCGACAACTGATCGCCGCCACGCAGGCGGGCCTGCCTCTGGTGCCACGTCCCTATGACGTGGTCGCGCAACGCCTGGGCGTTGACGCCGCGCAGGTGCGCGAACGCCTGCGGGCCATGTTGCGCGAAGGGCTGATCCGGCGCATCGGTGCGGTCCCCAACCACTACCGGCTCGGCTATGCCGCCAACGGCATGACGGTCTGGGACGTCGACGACGCCCGCGTCGACGAACTCGGCGAGAAAGTCGGCGCGCTCGAGTTCGTGTCGCATTGCTACCGCCGCCCGCGCTCCTTGCCGGACTGGCCTTACAACCTGTTCGCCATGGTGCACGGCCACGGCAAGGGTGAAGTGGAGCGCCAGGCCTTTCAGATCCATTGCCTGCTGGCCGATGCCTGCCGGCGCCGCGACATCCTGTACAGCAGCCGCATCCTCAAGAAGACCGGCCTGCGGCTGCCCGGCACAACGACTGGCTGAGACACCATGTTTCGTATCTCGCACATGATGCGCGAACTCGCGCAAGCCGAACGGGACGGCGTCTACCCCGCCACGCGCACCGGCCAACCCCCCGGGCCGGTAGTGATCTGGAACCTGATCCGGCGCTGCAACCTCACCTGCAAGCATTGCTACGCGCTGTCGGCCGATCACGACTATCCGGGCGAACTCTCGACGGCCGAGGTGTTCACGGTGATGGACGACCTCAAGGCCTTCCGGGTGCCGGTACTGATCCTGTCGGGCGGCGAGCCGCTGATGCGCCACGACATCTTCGAGATCGCGCAGCATGCCAAGGCGATGGGCTTCTATGTCGGTCTGTCGACCAATGGCACCTTGATCGACACGGCCATGGCAGAGCGCATCGCCGCGCTCGGATTCGACTATGTCGGCATCAGCATCGATGGCATGCGCGAAGTCCACGACCGGTTCCGGCGCAAGGTCGGCGCGTACGACGCGTCCATGGCCGCGGTACGCCTGCTGCGTGCGCGCGGCGTCAAGGTCGGGCTGCGTTACACCATGACCGACATGAACGGCGGCGAGTTGCCGGCGCTGATGCAGCTGCTCGATGACGAAGGCATCGACAAGTTCTACTTCTCGCACCTGAACTACGCCGGACGCGGCAACATCCACCGCGCCCGCGATGCCCGCTTCGCCGCCACCCGCGACGCACTCGACCGCCTGTTCGACGCCGCCTGGTCTGCCGCGCAACACGGCCGGCCACTGGAATACGTCACCGGCAACAACGACGCCGACGGCGTCTACCTGCTGCACTGGGTCGCGCGCCGGCTGCCGCGTTGGCAGGAGCCGCTGCGCGCGCGCCTGCGTGCCTGGGGCGGCAACGCGTCGGGGCTGCATGTGGCCAACATCGACAACCTGGGTCATGTGCATCCCGACACCATGTGGTGGCACCATGACCTGGGCGACGTGCGCAAGCGTCCGTTTTCGCAGATCTGGCCGGACACCTCCGACCCGTTGATGGCCGGGCTCAAGCGCCAGCCGCGTCCGGTCACCGGTCGGTGCGGCGCTTGTGCCCATCTCGCCATCTGTGGCGGCAACACCCGGGTGCGCGCGCAACAGGTCAGCGGCGACCCCTGGGCGGAAGACCCGGGCTGCTACCTCGACGATGCCGAGATCGGCCTGCCGGCGACGCGGCCGGCCTTGGCTGGCACAGTGGCGGCCGGCGAACCGGCACGCGTCGCGATCGCGCCATGCTGAGAGTCACCCGGCCTACCCGCATACGCGGCCTGCTGGCCAGCGTGTTGGTGGTGTTGGCTCCGCTGCTGCAGGCCCAACCGGCTGCCGATGGCGCGGCCTTGTACCGCGAGCATTGCGCCGCCTGCCACGGCGCGCAGCGCCTGGGCGGCATGGGTCCGGCGCTGCTGCCCGAGAGCCTGTCGCGGCTGCGCAAGACCGAGTTGCAGCAGGTGCTCAACCAGGGCCGCACCGCCACCCAGATGCCCGCCTTCGGCGAGACACTCGACAAACAGCAGATCGCAGCGCTGCTGCAATGGATCACCACGCCGGTGGTACCGGCGCCGCAGTGGCAGCAGGCAGACATTCTGGCGTCGCGCGTTGAAACCGCGGGTGCCAGGGACCTGCCCGCGCGACCCGTCTGGTCGGCGGACCCGATGAACCTGTTCGTGGTCGTCGAGGGCGCGGACCACCATGTCTCGATCGTCGACGGCGACCGTTTCGAGACCATCCACCGCTTCCCGTCACGCTTTGCATTGCACGGCGGGCCGAAGTTCACGCCCGACGGCCGGTTCGTCTTCTTCGGCTCGCGGGACGGCTGGATCACCAAATACGACCTGTGGAACCTGACCGTCGTGGCCGAGGTGCGGGCCGGGCTCAACATGCGCAATGTGGCCGTCAGCGGCGACGGCCAATGGGTCATGGCGGCCAACTACCTGCCCCACACGGTGGTCTTGTTCGACGCCGAACTCCAGCTCAGGAAGATCTACCCGGCTGGCGACGCCCAAGGCAAGACCAGCTCGCGCGTGTCGGCGGTGTACGACGCTGCACCACGCAACAGCTTCGTCGTCGCGCTCAAGGACATTGCCGAACTCTGGGAGATCTCCTACGACCCCAAGGCACCCGACATCCTCGACGGCTTGGTGCACGACTACCGGATGCGTGAGGCGATTGCCCGACCGGGCTTTCTGGGAATCAGGCGCACCCGCCTGACCGAACCGCTGGACGATTTTTTCTTCGACCAGAGTTACGCCCATGCACTGGGGGCGACACGCCCCAAGCCCGACGGCTCCGCCAGCGGCCAGGTGGTCAACCTCGACGTGCGCCGCAGCATCGCCACGCTGCCGATCCAGGGCATGCCCCATCTGGGCTCGGGCATCACGTTCCCATGGAACGGCAGCACCGTGCTGGCCAGCCCCAACCTGTCTGACGGTTCGATCACCGTCATCGACATGAAGGACTGGCGCCTGGTCAAGACCATCCCCACGCCCGGTCCCGGCTTCTTCATGCGCAGCCACGAAAACACCCGCTACGCCTGGACCGATTCGATGATGAGCCCTTCGGCCAAGGACACGCTGACCATCATCGACAAGCAGACGCTGGAGGTGGTGGCCCAGGTCCGCGAGCCCGGCAAGACGCTGGCCCATGTCGAGTTCACCCGCGATGGGCGCTTTGCCGTGGCCAGCGTGTGGGAAACGGACGGCGCGTTGATCGTCTACGATGCCAGCACGTTCAAGGAGGTGCGGCGTCTGCCGATGCGCAAGCCGGTCGGCAAATACAACGTCTGGAACAAGATTTCGCGCAGCGAAGGCACGTCGCACTGAGCGCACGGCAAGCCTGGCAATATCCCTCGCACGGCACGGCCATTGCTGGTTTTCCGGTCCGTCCTCTTTTAAGATACATATTGTTTGCATCTTAAGCCGCGCAGTTCGCCACACGGGTGGTGCTTGCCGCGGACCGATGCAGACGGACCCTCAACTTCCACCCCCTTCCACCATGGCCCAACCCCACCTGCACCTCTCGCCCGACGCCATCTATCCCTTCGACGCCCGCGGCGTCGCCAAACGGTTCCGCCACGCCGCGATCTTCGGCGCGCTGGACTCGCTGCGGCCCGGCGAGACCATGCGTTTCGTCAACGACCACGACCCGCTGCCTTTGCTCGACCAGTTGCAGGCACGCTATGGCGAGCGGGTCGACATCACCTACCGCCAGCGTGACCCTGGCGCAATCGTGATCGATTTCATCGTGGCTTCGCAGGGCTGACGCAGGAGTGACCTCCCGTGTGATACCCATCCTGGCGCAAGCGCCGGATGGGGCCGACGGCCTGTTTTCCGCGTACGAGAAGCAGGCCCGCATCTACCCGCGCGCGGTGCATGGCTGGTTCGCCAACTGGCGCTGGATCATGGTCGCGCTGACGCAGGCGGTCTTTTATGGCCTGCCCTGGCTGCAATGGAACCAACGCCAGGCGGTGTTGTTCGACCTGTCCGAACGCCGCTTCTTCGTGTTCGGCCTGGTGCTGCATCCGCAGGACTTCATCTACCTCGCCGGTCTGCTGGTCATCTGCGCGCTGGCGCTGTTTTTCTTCACCGCCGTGGCCGGCCGCCTGTGGTGCGGCTATGCCTGCCCGCAAACCGTCTACACCGAGATCTTCCTGTGGATCGAACGGCACATCGAAGGTGACCGCAATGCCCGCATGCGGCTGGACGCAGCGCCCTGGGGGGTGCACAAGCTGCTGCGCAAGGGTGGCAAGCAACTCGCGTGGCTGCTGATCGGCCTGTTCACCGGCTTTACCTTCGTCGGCTATTTCACACCGATCCACACACTGGCAGCGCAGGCTGCCCTGCTGTCGTTCTCGCCCTGGGAATGGTTCTGGGTGTTGTTCTACGGTCTGGCCACCTACGGCAACGCGGGCTATCTGCGCGAGCAGGTGTGCAAGTACATGTGCCCCTACGCGCGGTTCCAGAGTGCGTTGATCGACATGGATTCACTGGTCATCGCCTACGACACCCGGCGCGGCGAGCCGCGCGGATCGCGACCGCGCAAGGCCGACCCGCAAGCCCTGGGCCTGGGGGACTGCATCGACTGCACCTTGTGCGTGCAGGTCTGCCCCACCGGCATCGACATACGCAACGGCCTGCAAAACGAATGCATCGCCTGCGCCGCGTGCATCGATGTCTGCGACGACGTGATGGGCAAGATGGGCTATGCGCCAGGGCTGATCCGCTACTCGTCGGGCAATGCGATCGAACATGCCTGGTCGGCCCGGCAGATGCTTGCCCGGGTCTGGCGACCGAGGGTGCTGATTTATGGTGGCCTGTTGTTGGCCGCCAGCCTGTCCTTCGTCATCAGCCTGTCGATGCGTTCGGGCTTTGGCGTGGACATCATCCGCGACCGCGGCGCATTGGCACGCCAGACCGGCAAGGGCCAGATCGAGAACGTCTACCGGCTGCAGATCCGCAACGCCACCGAACAGGCCCAGCGGTTCGGCATCCAGGTGTCGGGTCTGCCCGGCCTGCAACTGGCGACCGCGGCGCAACTCGACGTGCCTGCGATCGGCATCGCCTCGTTGCCGGTGCGACTGACCTTGGCACCCGAGCAGGCGCAAGCGCTGCGCGGGCGTGCCAGCCCGATCCGGTTCACCGTCACCCGACTGGACGGCGACCAGTCACGCAGCAGCGACGAGGCGTCGACCTTCTTCGTGCCGCGTTGAGGCCAGCGGCGGCGTCACAGCGCCAGCGTCTGGAACATGCTCTCGACCCGCGCCGTGACGGCGGCGTCCATCGTGATGGTGCGGCCCCATTCACGGGTCGTCTCGCCGGGCCACTTGTTGGTGGCGTCCAGCCCCATCTTGCTGCCCAGGCCACTGACCGGCGAGGCAAAGTCGAGGTAGTCGATCGGCGTGTTTTCAACCAGCATGGTGTCGCGCGCCGGATCGACCCGGGTCGTCAAGGCCCAGATCACCTCGCGCCAGTCGCGGATGTCGACATCCTCGTCGACGACGACGATGAACTTGGTGTACGTGAACTGCCGCAGGTGGCTCCACACACCCATCATGATGCGCCGCGCATGGCCTGGATACGCCTTGCGGATCTGCACCACCGCCATGCGGTAGCTGCAGCCCTCGGCCGGCAGATGAAAGTCGGTGACCTCGGGAAACTGCCGTTGCAGCAAGGGGATGAACAATTCGTTGAGCACCGCGCCCAGCACGGCGGGTTCGTCAGGTGGCTTGCCGGTATAGGTCGAGTGGTAGATCGGCTGCCTGCGCGTCGTGATGCGTTCGACCGTGAACACCGGGAACTCGGCTTGCTCGTTGTAATAGCCGGTGTGGTCGCCGAACGGGCCTTCGAGCGCATGCTGATAGCCGCTGGCATGGGAGGCATCGGGCAGGATTTGGCCTTCGAGCACGATCTCCGCGTTGGCCGGTACCTGCAACGTGCTGCCGATCGCCTGCGCGACCTCGGTACGGGCGCCGCGCAGCAAGCCGGCGAATTGGTATTCCGACAGGCTGTCGGGTACCGGTGTGACTGCGCCCAGGATGGTCGCCGGATCCGCGCCGATCGCCACCGCCACCGGAAAGGCTTGTCCCGGATGGGCTGCGGCATGCGCACGAAAATCGAGCGCGCCGCCCCGGTGCGCCAGCCAGCGCATGATCACCGTGTTGCGTGACAACACCTGCTGCCGGTAGATGCCCAGGTTCTGCCGGCGCTGGTGCGGCCCGCGGGTGATCACCAGGCCCCAGGTGATCAAGGGCGCCACATCCAGCGGCCAGCAGTGTTGCACCGGCAGACGCGTCAGATCGACATCCGGCCCTTCGAGCACGTGTTGCTGGCAGGCGGCGCTCTGCACCTGCCGTGGCGCCATGCGCCACAAGGTCTTGAGCAGGCTGCCCATGCCCACCATGTCCCTGAAACCCTGGGGCGCCGCAGGCTCCTTGAGCGCGGCGAGCAATTCGCCCAGCGCGCGCAACCCGCCGCGTTCGCGCACGCCCATCGCCTGCATGACCCGTTCGGGCGTGCCGAACAGATTGCCCAGCACCGGCATGGCATGACCCGTCGGCCGCTCGAACAGCAGTGCCGGCCCACCCACACGCAGCACCCGGTCGCACAGGGCCGTCATCTCCAGCCGCGGCGACACCGCCTCGGAGATCCGGCGCAGGCCGCCGCCCTGCTCCAGCAGGGCGAGGAACTCGCGCAGATCGCGGTAGACCATCAGGCCACGGCGGCGTCGGGACTGTGCAGCTGCGACTCACGCAAGTCGGCGGCCACCTGCGCGAACACCGCAGCCGCCTGGGCCGCGTCGAAGTCCTCGTGCGCACGCTTCTTGACCCCGTATTGCTGCAACTGGTGGTGCCGCGTTGGAACGACCTGGTGGCGCGCCAGCGTATGGCGTACGCAGGCCAGCGGGCAACCGTCGAGTGCGATGATCGGCCGACCGGAACGCGCCACCCGCACCAGCGACGGCACGTCGCCGCCAACACCGGCGATGCAGGACATCTCGGCCAGGCCCTGGCGGTCCAGTTGCAATGCGACATGGTTGGCCAACTGGGCGGCGCTCGAACACCCCGAGCAGGAATACACCAGCGGCCGCTGGTGCGCGAGCGCATCCATCACAGACTCCCCGTTCCGTGATGCTCCCGGTCGCGTGCTGCCGAAGGCCCGAACCGGGCCCACACCTTGTCAGGTGCCCACTGACGCAGGTCGAATACCGGCGCTTCGAGCGCGTCGAGGGCGTTCTTGACCACCAGGCCAAGTTCGGTATCGCCCTGCATGGAGAGTCGCCGGGAGAAGAACAGCGTGTCCGGGTCTTCCTGGCGCTGGGCCAGACGCAGAAAATCATGGGCACTTGCGCTGATCGTCAGATCACTGGCCTGATCCGCGGGACGGGCGACAAAGCGGCTGCTGGCGTAGCTGAAATCGAACTGCAGCCGGGCGTCGCGCACCGCGATGCGCAAGCCCCGGTTCGCCAGCATGGCCAACACGTCCGCCGGCAAGCGGGGCAGCAGCAAACGGTTGAGCAGGCCGGCCAGCAAGACCGAGCCAGGATACGCGGGCAGTCGGGACAGCAGCGCGCCAATGGGTCCGGGCAACACCAGGGTAGAGGTCGGGTTCATGGCAATGGCAATGATTTCAGGCGACAAACAGCCATACGGTCATGAAATGGCACAGGCTGCCGGCCAGCACGAACAGGTGCCAGATGCCATGCCCGTGGCGCCACTTCTCGTCGTTGACGTAGAAGACCACACCACCGGTATAGCAAAGGCCACCGGCAACCAGGCCGAAGAAGCCGGCCGGCCCCAGCGCATGCCACAGCGGAGAGACCGCCAGCAGCGCAAGCCAGCCCATCAGCAGGTAGATCACCAGCGAGGCGATACGCGCGCCGCGCGCGAGCCAGATCTCCTGGGCGATGCCCACGATGGCCAGCGCCCAGACCACGCCGAACAGCGACCAACCCCAGGTGCCACGCAGGCTCACGAGCAGGAACGGGGTGTAGCTGCCGGCGATGAGCAGGTAGATCGAACAGTGGTCGAATTTGCGCAGCACGTCCTTGGCGCGGCCGCGCAGACTGTGATAGAGCGTCGAGAACAGGTACAGCAGCAGCAAGGAACTGCCGTAGATGCTGAACGAAACGATGCGCCACGGGTCGCCCCGCAGCGCTGCCATGACGATCAGCCAGGTAGCGCCGACCAGGGCCAGCGATGTGCCCACCAGATGGCTGATGCTGTTGAAGCGTTCACCGCGCACCATGGGCCAGCTCCTGCGTCCGCGGCGCGCCCACCGCGACCTGATCCAGACCCGGCCGGCCGTGCCAATAGCCGTTGCACGGCTGCGCCGGCATCAAGGGCAACAGGCGCGCCTGCGCCATGTCGGCGTCGAGCGCGCCACGGCGCACCGCGTCGAAGACGGCGATGACCTCGGGCATGTGCTCGGCCTGTGGACTCAGCCGCACGACGTCGACACCGAGGCCGCGCAAATCGTCGAGCGACTGCACCAGGTTGTAGACCCGCGCGGACTGGGTCTGGATGCCGTTGAGCACCAGGAACGGCTCCTGCTCGCGGGTGCGCAGAATCAATCCATCCGGATGATCGATGCAACTGAACCGGCAATCGTCCTTGGGCAGATTGCGATGCCGCGCGGTGAAGCAGCGGGCAGAAAAAGCCAGCGGCATGCGGCCATAGGCGAACACCTCGGTCTGCAATCCGTCGGGTCGGCCTTGTTGCAGCACGGCGAGGTCGGTGTGGCGCAGCTCCAGCGGCATCACCCAGCGGCTGGCGCCCAGCGAGGCCATCCATTGCAGCGATGGCAGGTTGTACAGGTTGAGGTGCGGGCCGGCCACGAAGGGCAGGTTGCCCGCCAGCTGGCGCACCGCACCCATGTCATTGGCTTCCACGAGAAAGTCGCCATTCGTCGTGACCCGGTGCATGGTGCCGACGTCGGCGCCCGATTCGAGCAACACCTGGGTCGACAACACCACCTCCTTGCCGGCATCACGCAGACGCGCGGCGATGTCGAGCCAGTCGGACAGGCGCAGTTCGTGACGCCGGGAACAGACCGTCTCGCCCAGATAGACCAGGTCGACTGCGGTGTCGGCCATCGCCTCGTAATAGCGCAGCACCGTCTCGCGCGGCCAGTAGTACAGCAGGGGACCCAAAGAGAGCTTCATGATGCGCGCTGGCTATTTCCAGGGCCGGTGGTAGGCACCCAGTGTATGTTGCTGGCCTTCGGCAACCTTGTCGAGTTCCGCCATCCAGCTGGGCCGCGCTGCATAGCGGTGCGGATTGGCCACGCAATGGTCGATCGCCTGGCGCCAGACCCGGGTCACCTGTGCCACGTATGCCGGGCTGCGCTGGCGACCTTCGATCTTGACCGCGCGCACGCCCATCGCCTGCAATTGGGGCAGCAACTCCAGCGTGTTCAGGCTGGTTGGCTCTTCGATGGCATAGTAGTTCGCGTCGTCCTCGACATCGAAGCGGCCCTTGCACAAGGTCGGATAGCCGGCATTTTCACCGCTCTGGTAGCGGTCGATCAACACGCCGCCCAGGCGGGACTCCAGGCCCCGTGGCGTTTCCTCCCAGCGCACGGCCTTGGGAGGCGAACACACACCATGGGTGTTGGGCGACTCGCCCGTAACGTAGGACGACAACGCACAGCGCCCCTCGACCATCACGCACAGGCTGCCGAAGCCGAACACTTCGATCTCGACCGGCGTCTTCTCGATCACCTGCGCCACCTGGCTCAGCGACAACACCCGCGGCAGCACCGCGCGCGCGATGCCGAACTGCTCATGGTAGAAATTGATCGCGTCCGGGTTGGTCGCCGATCCCTGCACCGACAGATGCAGGCGCAGCCGGGGATGGGTCCGTACGGCATAGCCCATCAGACCCGGATCGGCCAGGATGACGGCGTCGACGTCGAGCTCGACCGCCTGATCCATCGCCTTGCGCCAGGGTTCGGGATTGGCGGCCTGGGGATAGGTGTTGAGCGCCATGAACACCTTGCAGCCCCGTGCGTGGGCATAGGCAATGCCACTGCGGATGGCGGCCTCGTCGAAGTTCAGGCCGGCGAAATTGCGTGCATTGGTTGCGTCGCGCAATCCCAGGTAGACGCAATTCGCACCGTTGTCCACCGCCGCCTTGAGGGCAGGCAGGCTGCCTGCGGGACAGACAAGGTCGAAGGGAGGCAGATCGGCAGGCACGGCATTCAAGGACACGGTGCACAGCTTAACGATGGCGACGCAACTGAAACATGATCTTCATCAACTGCCAGCCGGTTAGCCGGCGCAGCAGCCAGGTCCCTGCTGCGTTGGCGCGCCTCAGCTGCGCTGCGCGACTGACGCGTCGGTGAGCAACCGATCGATTTCCTGGTCCTTGAATTCCCAGATTCCTTCCAGCCACTGGTGAAAGCGACGCCGAAACACGCGGTCCTGCACATAGTCGCCGCTGCTGAACTCCGCCGGGATCGGCAACTGCCGCACGCGCACCACGATGCGTGGCACTCGGCCACACAGGAAGTCCCAGAACGTGGGCGCGCCAGCCGGATACACGATGGTCACGTCCAGCATGGCATGGAATTGCCCGCCCATGGCCCCCAGCGTGAGCGCCAGCGCGCCGGCCTTGGGCTTGAGCAGATGGTGGTAGGGAGAACCCTGGTGCTTGGCCGGCGTAAAGCGTGTTCCTTCGGCAAAACTGATCACGCTGGTCGGGATCCGGGCGAACTTCTCGCAGGCGCGCAGCGTCGCCTCGCGGTCGGCCAGTCGCTGTGCGGGATTGCGGCGCAGATCCTCCTTGGACTGCCGCCGCAAGAAGGGAAAGTCCAGCGCCCACCAGGCCAGGCCGATCACCGGCACGTAGAGCAATTCGCGCTTGAGAAAGAACTTGAGCAACGGGACGCGCCGGTTCAACACGCGCTGCAGCACCAGAATGTCGACCCAGGATTGGTGGTTGCAATTGACCAGATACCAGTCATGGCGATCGAGGCCTGCAACACCGGCCACATCCCAGCGCGTCGCTTGTGTCAGCCGCATCCATGCAGCGTTGCAGGAAACCCATGCAGTGGCCAAGGCGTTGAGCATGGGGTCGACGCGGCGGCGCACCGCCGGCAACGGCACCAGCAGCTTGAACACGGCAAGAATGAACACCAGCACGCACCAGAACAAGGTGTTGCAGACCAGCAATATCGACGCCAACGCACCGCGCAGCGCTTGAAACCAGGACTTGGGCATCAGGAAACGGCCTGGCGCCTCCGGCTGGCCGGGTGCATCGCCGAATCAGGCAGCTTCAAGATGGTAACTGGAGAGTTTGCGCGCGTCCGGAATGCGGATGTCGCGCCGGTCGATTTCAATCAACCCCCGACTCTCCAGTTCATGCAACACGCGCGAGAAGTATTCGGGGGTCAACGACAGCCGCGACGCAATGGTGGCCTTGCTCACCTGCAGCGAGACTGTGCGCGTCTCGCCGGCCTCGCAGCCGTCCAGGTCCTGGTCGCGCAACAGGTAACCGATGACGCGCTGCAGCCCTGAATGCAAGGCGTAGGCCTCGACGTCATGCACCAGACCATGCAGCCGGCGCGACAGGCCCCCGAGCATGCGCAAGGCAAAACGGTGGTCACGCGCGATCTCTTCGATGACGGCCTGCTTGGAAACCGTCAGCAGTACCGAATCGCTCAAGACCTGCGCGCTCAGAAAATACGGTCGGTCGGTGAACATGATGGCTTCGGCCAGGCTCTGGCCGGGGCTGATCAGCTCGACCACCTTTTCCTGGCCGGACGGCGACAGCACGAACAGCTTGACCTGTCCGGTCACGACCACATGGAATTCATTGCACGGCTCGCCGACACGAAAAACCATGTCGCCGCGCGCCAGCCGCCGCAGATTGGACCCGTCGGCCACATGCTGCAACTCTTGCGGACTGAGGTCGTTGAACAGCGGCAGCACCGAGAGATACCTCGGCACGTCGAACACCCGGGCTTCCATGCAGCACTCCCAGCAAGATGGTACAGCGCCCATTGTGCAACAGGACGACCCCGCTAGATTGATTCACATCAAATCAAGCGGATGACCAGCGCCAGCATCGCGGCGGCAACCAGGTTGTGGCACAGCGCGACCGGCAAAGCCAGGCCGGTCCCCACCAGCATGACGCCCAGCGCCAGTTGCAACACCAGCAGAACCAGCAGTGCTGCGCCAGCGCGCCGATGTCCACCGCGCACCGCCTGCCATGCCAGCGGAACGGCCAGCAGCACCAGCAACGCCGCGCCGAGCCGGTGCATGAGCGGGGTCAGCGCCGCAACGCCATGGACCGGAAGGACGGCGGGATCCCAGGTCGGCTCGCGCCAGGGGTCGAGCATGGCCCAGGGCCAATGCGCCGCGTCGGTGGAACGCAGGCAATCGAACAGCCCCGAACAACTCAGCCCGGCATAGGAAGAGCTGGTCAGTGCGCCCAACCCCAGCTGCAGCAACAACGCCAAAGACACCAGCCATGCCAGCGCGGTGACCGCTCCGCCCGACACCCGGCCCGTGGCTCGCGCCGGCGCCGCCAGCCGCCAACACAGGGCAAACATCAGCATGCCGCCCAGCAGGTTGCCCATCGCCACGGCGGGCAACCGGGAGCCGCGGGTTGCGGCGCCGAGAACGGCCAGGCCGATGGCCAGCAGCAAGGCGGTCACGGCCAACCCGCCGCTGCGCCACAAGCGCGGGCGGCCCACCAGACACAGGGCAGCCAGCGTGAGCACGCCGACCAGGGCGGTCGTCGCGATCACGCGATGCGCCAGCCGCGCCACCTGCACCGGCGTGCTGTCGCCTGCCGTCGCGGCGACACCGCGCTGCGCCGCCTGCAACGCGCTGCCGTAGCACACCGGCCAGGGCGCACATCCCAGACCGGCCTGCGACAACCGGATGAAGGCGCTCAGGCTGGTGATCAGCAGCACCAGCAGCGCGCACCAGAAGGCCAGGCGTCGAACCACGGTCACGCGGTGTTCAGAGAGTTCCATGCGGGTCACGGTGCCGGTGTTGCGATGCATACCATGGTAACGGCGCACAATCCACCGTTGTCCCTACAGTCACTGCGACATTTCGCTTTCTTGATTTGGTTCAAGTCAAATTGAGCAGGCGCAACGCAGAATGATTTTCAGCCTTGGTGGCGCTCGGTCATTCGCGCCGCAGCGCCTCCTCGCCAGTTCCCTCACCTGGAGACACCATGCACGAACCCGACGACGACAACGAAAAAGTCCCTCTCATACAGCAATTGCTCGACAACCCGTTCCTGCTGCTGTTCCTGGGGGTCATGATTCCCATGATTGTCTATTCGCTGTGGGGTGTCATCGACATCCTGACCGTTCCGCTGGCCAAATGACCATCCACCAACACCAAGAAGGGATCGCACCATGAGCGCCATACTGCCTCCTGCCGAACGACTGTGGTGGAAACACCCACTCGACCGGGTCGAAGGGACCTGGATCGTGCTGGCTTTGATCTGGTGTCTGATCATGTTCGCCATGATGGTGGGCTGGCACATCTACGGCAAGCAGAACCTCTCGACCGAAACCTACCGCACCACGCCGGAGAAATACACCGCCAAGGCGCAGGCCTTCGTCGACAAATACACGGTACGAACCGAAACCGCCGACAAGACCCCCGTGGTGGCGGCACCACCCGGAAGCGACATCTACCTGGTCGCCCGGCTGTGGAGCTTCTGGCCGATCCTGGAGCTGGAAAAGGACAAGACCTACCGCCTGCACCTGACCTCGATGGACTACAACCACGGCTTTTCCCTGCAACCGGCAAACATCAATATCCAGATCGTGCCGGGATTTGAACATGTGGTGACGATCACGCCGAACAGGGCCGGCACCTATTCGGTCGTGTGCAACGAATATTGCGGCATCAACCACCACACGATGGTGGGCCGTATCTATGTCAAATAGGGCGCAAGCAACCATGTCTACCACCACCTATCGCACCTGCCCGCGCTCGGGCCTGCAATTCGAATCCCAGGCCGAAAAGCTGATACTGGCGAACGCCGTCGCAGGCGTCGTGTTCCTGCTGATCGGCGGCATTCTGGCCATCGGCGTCGTGTTGACACGTTGGCCGGCCGTGCACTGGCTCGAGGCCGGCACCTTCTACCAGGTGCTCACCGCACACGGCATCGACATGCTGATCTTCTGGATC
>CAZLDV010000015.1:0-55462 GCA_964558425.1 uncultured Rhodoferax sp.
CGGGGGGCAGCGAGCCACACGCAGTGGGCGAGCGTGGGGGCCCTATCTAATGCCCAGCTTGCAGAACATTGGCGTGAGCGCGCTGCTGAGCAACCAGCAGGTCTTGCGCACGACCGGCAACAATATTGCCAACGTCAACACGGCGGGATATTCGCGCCAGGAAGTCAAGCTCGAAGCGCAGGCCAGCCAGTACCAGGGCAAGGGGTATTACGGCAGCGGCGTGGACGCAGTCACCGTGCTGCGCAACCACAGCGATATGCTGACGCGCCAGGTGGCGTTGACCGGATCGGTGGCGGCGGCCGACGAAAGTCGGCTGAACCAGCTCAAGAAGCTCGAAGACCTGTTCCAGGGCGGCGATTCCGGCCTGGGCTCCGCGATGGGCAGCATGCTCAACGCGTTCTCCGACGTGGCCAATGCGCCGACCGACCTGACCGCGCGCACCGTCGTGCTGGCGCGTGCCGACGAACTGGCGGCGCGGTTTCGATCGGTCAATGACAACATGGGCAATCTGCGCGACAGCCTGCAGCAGGAGCTCGCCTCCGAGGTACGCAGCATCAACAGCCTGGGCACGCGGATCGCCGATGTCAACCGCGAGATCAGCAACCGTCAGGGATCCGGCCACGCCCCCAACGATCTGCTGGACCAGCGCGACGAGCTGGTCCGCGAGCTCAACACGCATGTGCAGACCAGCAGCATCCCGGCAGCCGACGGCACCGTGAGCATCTTCATCTCGGCCAGCCAGCCGTTGGTGCTTGGCACCAAGGCCGCCACCGTTGCGCTGCAAACCGACGACTTCGGTGACCCATCCAAGTCCAAGTTGACGATGCAGCGCGACGGACTCACCGTGGTGATGGACGAAGCCGCGATCGGCGGCGGCAGCCTGTCCGGCCTGCTGCGGTTCAACAACACTGATCTGGCGGACGCCGGCAACCTGCTCGGGCGCATGGCGCTGGGGCTGGGAACGGTGGTGAACCAGCAACACAGCCTGGGTCTGGACCTGTCCGGCAACCCGGTAGGCAATCTCTTCACGCTGGGACCGATTCCCGATGCCTTGCCCGCACTGGCCAATACCGGCGGGGCCAGCATCCAGGTGGCGGTGCAGACCAGCCCGTCCAGCGGAGCGCCCGCGCTGGAGCCTTCGGACTATGAAGTGGTCTTCAGCGGCGCCAACACCGGATCGATCCGACGGGTGACGGATGGACAGATCACGGCTTTCAGCGCCTTGCCCGCCCAGGTCGACGGGCTGGACCTGCAGGTCAGCGGCACCGCCAACGCCGGCGACCGTTTCATGATCACGCCCTACCGGCAGGTGACACGCGCCATGGACGTCGCCTTTGCGTCGCCCCGCTCGCTGGCGGTGGCCAGCCCGGTGGTGGCCAGTGCCGGCCCCGCCAACCAGGGCTCGCTGACGATGCAGTCGCTGCAGCCCCGGCAAGCCGACCCTTTCATGGCGCAACCCGTCACCTTGACCTTCACTGGCGCCGGAACCTTCGATGTGGCCGGCACCGGTACCGGCAACCCCAGCGCCGTAGCGTATGTGCCTGGCCAGCCGATCAGCTACAACGGCTGGTCGCTGACGCTCAAGGGAACGCCGCAGGCCGGCGACACTTATACGGTCCAGCCCAATCTCTACCCGGGCGTGGATGCCGGCAACGCGCATGCGCTGCTGGCGATCCGCGACCTGGCCCTGTTCGACGGTGCCGCGACCACCGACGGCTATGCCTCGCTGATGTCCGACATTGGCGTGCGGGTGCAGAGCGCCGGGTTCAGCAGTGCGGTCTCGCGCTCGATCGCCGACACCGCACAGACGGATAGGTCAGCTGTCTCCGGCGTCAACCTGGACGAAGAGGCTGCCAAGCTGCTGCAATACCAGCAGGCCTACCAGGCCTCGGCCAAGATCCTGCAGGTATCGCAGACCTTGTTCGACACCCTGATCCAGAACCTGGGCCGCTGACGTCAGCCCATCCATCGCACACAAGCCACACCATGCGTATCGGCACCGCCAACAGCTACGACAACGCGCTGGAGCAGTTGTACAAGCGCCAGAGTGATCTGGCGAACCAGCAGGAGAAGCTCAGCTCGGGCAAGCGGGTCAACCGCGTGAGCGACGATCCGCTTGCCGCATCCCAGGCCGAACGGGTGATGGTGCGGCTGGACCGCATCCAGACCGACCAGCGCGCTCTGGAAACCCAGCGCGCGGCCTTGTCCGGCGCCGAGGCGGGATTGGGCGAAGCCATCGGGTTGATGCAAAACGCGCGCGAATTCGTGCTGGCGGCCGGCAATGCCGCCTACACACCGGCCAACCGTGACACGCTGGCGCAGCAGCTGCGCAGCCTGCGCGACCAGATCTTTGCCATCGCGAACCGCACCGACAACAACGGATTGCCACTGTACGGAGGCTTGGGCAGCGCGGGTGCGCCATTCGCCGACATACCCGCGGGCGTGCAGTTCCAGGGTGCCGCCGGCCAACGTTCGGCAACCACCACCAATTTGCCCGGCGCGATGAACGGCCAGGCGATCTGGATGGACGTGCCCAGCGGCAACCGGACCTTCGAGGTCTCGCTGGCGCCCGGCAACACCGGTCATGTCTGGAGCGATCCGGGAACCGTGGTTTCGCCCACGCTGGTCACCGGCGACAACTACCGCATCGACTTCAGCGTGGTGGGCGGCGTGACCACCTACGACGTGGTCAACACCTCGACTTCGGCGACCCTCGCCAGCGGCCAGCCGTATGTGGATGGCGCGCCGATCCAGTTCGATGGCGTGTCGGTGCTGGCACAGGGGCAGCCGGCCAACGGCGACGCGCTGGACATCGCCCCCAGCGTGCCGCGCAACGTATTCAACATGCTGGACGATGCAATCAAAAGCATCGACGATGCGCCAGGCGACAACCGGCTTTCACACGCAGTGGCTCTGTCCCTGGCGCAGATCGACACCGCAATGGAGCGCATGCAGGCCGCGCGTGGCCAGGCCGGCGATTGGCTCAACCGCGCCGACACCATCACCGACCAGCAGTCAGCGCGCTCGCTGTCACTCGAATCGGATCGCTCGCGCGCCGTCGACGCCGACATGGTCAAGGCGATCTCCGATTTCAACCAGTCACAGACCGGCTACCAGGCTGCGCTACAGTCCTACGCACAGATCCAGCGCCTGTCGCTGTTCAATTACATCAGCTGACGCCACCATGGCCCCTTCGACACTCGGGCAACTGATTCTGGGCTACCAGATGGTCTGGGACCGCCAGCGACAGCCTGCGGCGGTGCAGCTCTTTCTCACGCCGCACGGCAAGGAACCGGTCGAGGGCGCGCATTTTCTGCGCACCGCCAGCGAGACCTGGTCCGAGCATTGCCCCGACCTGTTGCTGACGCCGCTGGCATCGGGCTTGCTGGTCGACCTGCTCGACCACGGACCATCCGCGGGCCCGCAGCTGGTCGTGCAACAGGACCTGATCATGAACAGCCCGGCAGTGGCCGCAGCCGTGCAGCGTGCCCATGTGCGTGGCCTGCCTTTGTTGTGGCGGGGTACACCGGGCCAACGTCCCGACGCAGCGCTGGCCGCGTGCTTCACGCGCACCATCCTGGGCATGACGGCGGGTGAGACCATCGTCGGTGCACGCGCTGCGTTGCGACAGGCAGCAGCGGACACCGCGCGCCAGAGCCCGGTGCCAGCCGGGCAGATCATCGAGGCGGTGCCCAGCCGGCTGATGGCCGACCATTGCCTGGACCAGCAAGGCGTCTGGGGCGTGGCCGGCTGGCCGAGCGACGACGTGTTGCTGTCGCACCAGCGCCAGCCGATCCAGGCCAGCCACAAGGCCCTCACGCGACTGATCCAGCAGGTCGACGCCGATGCCGCGCTGGACCTGCTCGAGCACACACTGGCCGACGAACCGCTGCTGGCCTACCGCTTCCTGCGCTACACCAATTCGGCCGCGGTGGGTTTGCGCAGTGGCGTCGAATCGCTGCGCCACGGCTTGATGCTGCTGGGCCTGTCGCGATTCAAGGTCTGGCTGGTCGAACAGCTTGCGCAAGCGGTGAACGAACCCGACATGAACCCGGTGCGACTGGGCATGGTGATGCGCGCGCGCCTGATGGAAAACCTGCTCGACGCCGGCGACGAAGACACGCTGCGGCGCGAAGTGTTCCTGACCGGCGTGCTGTCGCAGATCGACGGACTGCTCGGTGA
The DNA here is from genome assembly GCA_964558425.1 of uncultured Rhodoferax sp. GTDB lineage: Bacteria > Pseudomonadota > Gammaproteobacteria > Burkholderiales > Burkholderiaceae_C > CAISIP01. Next base: position 4,183 of record CAZLDV010000015.1, read on the forward strand.
ACCGCTGCGCGACGCGCTGCACCGCCTGCCCTTGTCCGACCGGGTGAATGGCGCAATCCTGGGCAACAGCGGCCCCTACGCACCGTTCCTGGAGCTGGCCACTGCGCTGGAATACCCGCACATGGACCGGGTGGCGGGTCTGTGCACCACACACGAACTGAGCCTGAGCGAGGTCAACCGGACCTTGTTGCGGGTACTGGCGCAATTGCACAAGGGTGCGGGCTGACGGTCACTGGGCAGACGCAGCCCACACACGCGCCATTCACTTTTTGAGAAGCCCGAGGTCACCCAGCAACACCTTGGCTGACGCGGCTTCGTCATTGAGATAACGCAACGAGTCGCGGCTGTCGAGAAAATGCGGCTTCCAGTGGTTTTTGGCTAGAAACGCGGCCCATTGGGGTGTTTCGGTCACCTGTCTGAGTGTGCTGTCCCAGTAACGAACCTGCGCCGGCGTGAGCCCCTTGGCGCCCAACACGCCTTGCGATGAGCCGTAGACGGCATCGATCCCTTGCTCCCGCCAGGTGGGAACGGACGCCAGATCGCCATCCAGCCGGGTCGCCGCTGCCACTGCCAGCACCCGGATCTTGCCCGCTTGCATCTGCGGAACAACGTTGATGGCCGACGCAGAAACCACATCGATGTGACCACCCAGCAGATTGGTCATGGACTCGGCGGAGGACTTGAACGGCACGACCGTCAATCGGGCGATGTCCACACCACCCGCTTTCAAGGGTTTCGCGATCGCAACATGAATATGGTTGCCGATGGAAGTCGCAATGCCGATCGACAACGCACGCGGGTCCTTGCGCAGGCGCTCGACCAGATCGCGGCCATCACGTATCGGTGAGTCGGCGCGCACCGCTACCGTGATGAACTCGTCGAACAAGGTGGCCAGCGGTGTGAAATCGTCATAACCCAGCTTGACATCGCCCACCAACCGGGCGTTGATCGCGGAATGCGTCAAGGTCATGACCATGTGCCCGTCGCCCGGATGCGATGCCAACGCTCCCATCGCCACCATGCCTGCGCCACCAGGCTTGTTGCTGACCAGCACCGGCACTGGGGACAGTTTCAGGCGATCGATCAATTGCCTGATCTCGCGTGCAGCGGTGTCCAGCGCGGCACCCGCGCCGGCAGGAACCATATATTCGATGTTCTGCGTCGGCTGCCAATCCTGCGCCTGCGCTGCAGCGCCTGCCAAGGCGGAGCCTGTCACGAGTACCGCCAGCAGCGGTGTGCGGAAGAATCGGTTCATGGTCTGTCTACTCCGGGTGGCGGGTGCGGTCACCTTGCAGCACTTCCCATGCGTCTTCGATCCAGTCGCACAGGATGCCGCGGGTTTCGCGCGGGTCGATGATGTCGAGAATGCCGAAGCTCTCGGCGGTACGAAATGGCGAACCCAGATGGTGGTATTTCGCCTCCAGGGCCTGGCGCACGGCCATCGGATCTGGTGCTGATTCGATCTCCTGCTTGTGTGCCGCATGCACACCGCCTTCGATCGGGATCGATCCCCAACGCGCGGAGGGCCAGGCGAACCGGTGGTTCAGGGCCGGGAAATACTTCGGCGCATGCATGCCGCCTGCCATGCCGAAGGCACGGCGCAGGACGATCGACAACCAGGGAATCCGGGCCCGTTCGATCGTGGTCACCACACGCACCGCGCCAAGCAGGGTGCCCGCCAGTTCGGCTTCGGGGCCGGTCGCATTGCCAGGTTGGTCGACAAGATTGACGATCGGAATGCCGAAGGTGTCGCACAGCTGCACATGGCGCTCCATCTTGTACGCGGCGGTGAGCGTCATTGCGCCTCCCGCCACCTTGGGATCGTTGCACAAGACACCAACCGGATACCCGTTCAGACGCGCAAACGCGGTGATCTGGGAACCACCCTGCCAGCGTCCGATCTCGAAGATCGAGTCGCGGTCGAATACCGCGGCCATGATCTTGCGCGGGTCGTGCAATTTGCGCCGATCATGTGGAATCGCCTCGGCCAACCATTCATCGACGCGACCGGGGTCATCGTCGGGTGTCGTGCGCTCGGCCAGGCGGTACACGCTGCGTGGAAGGTAGGACAGGAACTGCGCAACCTGGCGCAAGGCATCGGCTTCGTCCACGGCCTCGTTGTGTACCAGCGCGCTCTTGCGGTGCACCTTGTATCCGCCCAGGTCATTCTTGTCGATGTCGATACCGTAGGCCTGTTTGACCACCGGCGGGCCTGCCGCGAACACCTGGGCCTGGTCACGCACCATGACCGAGAAATGCGACAGCAGCACCTTGACGGCACCCAGCCCGGCACATGCACCCAACGCGACCCCGACCACTGGCACGGTGCGCAACAACTCGGCGCCGGGCCAGTTCGAATAACCTGGAATCTTCGTGCCCTGCATCTGCGCCAGCAACTTGACACTGCCGCCCGCCGTGTCGACCAGCCGCACGATCGGCATGCGCAAGGTCAGCGCCATGCGTTCGGCGTAGACCCACTTGTCGGACAGGCTGCCTTCGGAAGAACCGGCGCGTATCGTATAGTCGTCGGCCGACACGACCAGTTTGCGGCCATCCACCCTGCCGGTGCCCATGATCGCGTTGACCGGCGCCAACGACTCGAACCGGCCCTGGGCGTCGTAGCGCCCCTTGCCGGTTATGCGCCCGAGTTCGCGAAAGCTACCCGCATCGAGCAACATGTCGATCCGTTCGCGCGCCGTGTTCCGCCCGCGCGCCTTGTATTTGGCCACCGCGTCGGGGCCGCCCATCTGGCGGGCCTGCGCGCGCCGCTGCGCAAGCTCTGTCAGTTCATCGGCCCAGGGGCCGCTCGGTTCGAAGCTTGTCTCATGCATGGGGTTCGCTCGGTTGGGGGTTGGGTCGCACGCCAAGGCGTGACAGGGTGGGCGCGATCTCCGACAGGCGCTGCACCACATGGGCGCCGGCCTCCTGCAACATGCGTCGCTTGGCCGAAACGGCATCCGCGGGGTCGTGGATCATGGCCGCCGCATGGCCAAAACTGGCACCCCGCGGATAACGCTCCTGGAACTCGCCAGCCAGCACGGCGATGACCGGCTTGTGATCGGGATGGACACGCAGGTAGTCGGCCACCTCGCGTTCGTTCGGTGTGCCGGGCTCGCCAAAAAGGAGGACGGCGTCGGTATCCGGATCACGGTCGAACAAGGCCAGGTAGTGGACCATCGGCGTGCACGGAATCACGTCACCTCCCATGGACACCGCGGTCGACACGCCGAGTCCGGCGGTCTTGAGCGTATGACCGAGCTCGGCCGACATGCCACCCGAGCGCGAGACCACACCGACCCGTCCGGGTACGAAGATGCGTTCGGGCAGATCGCCACCAATGCCGCCGAGCTTGCATTGCCGCGGCGTGATGATGCCGTTGGTGTTGCATCCCACGATGACCGCGCCGTGCTGCTGGGCACGTGCGCGCAACACCAATGCGTCGTGCACCGGCACGTTTTCCGCCAACACGACAATCAACCGGATGCCGGCAGCCAGGCTCTCGCACACGGCGTCACGTACCGCCATCGGGGGCGCGTACACCACGGCCGTGTCAGCGCCATGCGCGGCAACTGCGGCAGCCACCGTGTGGTACACCGGCAAGCCATGCACGGTGGCACCCCCTTTGCCCGGGGTGACACCGCAGAGCACCAGGGTGCCGGCGTCCAGCGCATACCGGGTGTCCTGTGCGCCTTGTGCTCCGGTGAGCCCTTGCACCAGGACGCGGGTGTGGCGATCGGCCAGGATGCTCATCGTGTCAACTCCACGATGCGCTGAACCGCGGCATCGATCGGACTATCTGGCGGCATGACATGCAGCCCCGGCAGTGTGGCGGCGATGCGGCGCGCCTCGTCTTCACCGGGACCGAACAGACGCACGACGATCGGCAACCGGTGCGGGTCGACGCCACGTGCCCGGAGCAGGTCGACGATCAGGCGCATCCGCTCGTCCACGCGCACCAGTTGCAGGAAGTTGTAGCTCACCAGCAAACCCTTGACACGCGGATTTGCCAGAATCGCGTCCAGCACGGCGCCCATCTTGTCCTGCCATCCAGCCCCCGGGGTGGCGTCCAGGTGATTGGCCGGTGCGCCACCCAGCGCCAGCATCAGGTCATGCTGCAACAGACTGGCGCCACCACCGCCCACCACCAGCCCGATGTTGCCGTCGAGTTCGGTGTAACGAAACACGGCGCCTGGCGTGCGTTCATTGGCCAGCATCACTGCGCGTTCGCGCGGATTGGCGTTGCGCCCCGCTTTTTGCGCCCCGGCCTGCGCCTGTATGCGCCACGCGGGGTGCCGTGGCAATGCAGCTTCGTCGATCGACAGCATGGCCCCCACCAGCGCCAAAGTTCCGTCGCTGCGCACCGCCAACGGATTGATCTCCAGCATCTGGGCGTCAGCGGCCACAAAGGCCTGCCATAACTGAACCGTCAGACCTGCCAATCGGCTCAGCAAGGTGGCGTCTGCACCCGCACGTTCCCATGCCGCCAACGCGTCCCAGCGTGTCATACCCTTGAGCGGGTCGACCTCGACCGTGATGATGACGTCGGGTTGGTTTGCGTGGGTCTGCTCGATCTCGACACCACCCCGGCAGCTGACCAGCAAACGCGGTGGTGTGCTGTCGAGTACGAAAGACAGGTAGAGCTCGGCGGCAATGTCTTCACGCGCCTCCACATACACCTGTTCAATCACCAACCCTGCCAGTTCGGAGCCGATCTGGCGTTCGGCCGCCACACGCGCGGCATCGGCACTGTCGACCAGCACGATGGCGCCTGCCTTGCCCCGCCTGCCCGCGGCGACCAAGGCTTTCACGACGGCGCGGCCGCCCAGCAGTTCCGTCATCTGCGCAGCGGATTGCGGCGTGGCGCAGGCGCGACCTTCGGGCACCGGCAGCCCCCGATCGCGCAAGAAGTGCTTGGTCAGGTCTTCCGTGAGGTTGAGCATCAGATGGCCTCGCGGCAGTCATCGAGCCGGTTTGCCGCTGGATCGACTCGCCGGCGATCGGATGCCCTCGACCGACGGCAGCGCGGCGTGACGAATTCAACGTGCACCGGTGAGCCCCAGAGCCACTGCCAGCGCTTGCGTCGCCGTCCATTCCGACTGCAGATACCGATGGGAGTCGACGTATCCGCGGAAGATCGGCTTGTTGCCCGACGCTTCGACCAGTGCGATCCATGCCTTGTCCTGCGAAACCTTGCGCAGCGCGTCTTCCCAGAAGCGAATCTGCTCCGCATTGGCGCCAGGCGGCAACATCACGCCGTTGTAGCTGACGTAGTCGGCAGCCACGCCCTGCTCGCGCCAGGTCTTGACACCTGCCAGCGTACCGGTGCCCCGCACTTGCGCCGCGCTGGCCAGTATGCGGAGCTTGCCGGCGAGCACCTGCTGCAGCACGGCCGGCGCCGTTGCGGAAACCACATCGACATGGCCGCCGAGCAAGGCGGTGACCGACTCGCCGGACGAGCGAAACGGGGCGATGGTGAGCCGGTCGATGGCCACGCCGGCGACCTGCAGCGGTTTGGCGATCGCCATGTGGGTGTTCTGGCCCAAAGCGGGTGCCACCGCGATGCGCAAGCCTGTCGGATCGGCCTTGAGCGCAGCCACCAGATCGTTGCCGCTGCGCAAGGGCGAATCGGCCCGCACCACCACCAGCGATGCCTCTTCGACCAGCATCGCCACCGGGATGAACTCGCGCGGGTCGACCTTGATCAGGCCGGTGACGGCGCCTGCAATCGCGCCGGTGTGGAAAGTGGTGAGGTAGTGGCCATTGCCTGCCATGCCTTTGACAAACTGCATCGCAATCGAACCGCCGGCACCGACCTTGTTTTCGGCCAGGATGGGTTCGCCATGCGTGAGGTTCAGACGCTCCAGCGCGTTCTTGATGCCTCGGGCATACAGGTCCACCGAACCGCCTGGCGCCACGCCGATGATGTAGTTGATACGTTCGGTCGGCTTCCATTGCGCGTGGGCCACGCCCGAGAGGGCGCACAGGGTGGTTGCCAGCACGGCGGATCTGCGCAGCAAGCGGGTGAGGGTCATGGTGTCTCCTGATGCAAGGGTTGCTGAGGGGGTGGGGAGGCCCGGGCCGTGCGCGCAGCCTTGATGGCAGCTTGCCGCGCGGGCATGAATATCTGCTCGACCCAGCGTGTCGTGACCTGGCCGTCATTGAAATCCGGGTGCCCCAGGACATCATGGTGGAACGGCGCCGTGGTGGCGGGGCCTTCGACGCGCAATTCGGAGAGCGCCTGGCGCATGCGTGTGATGGCCTCGGCGCGTGTCGGTGCATGCACGATGAGTTTGGCCAGCAAGGAGTCGTAATTCGGTGTGATCGTGTCGCCGGCGCTGCAATGGCTGTCGCAACGGATGCCTTCGCCGATGGGCACGGACCAGGCCGTCACCACGCCCGGGCGAGGCAGAAAGTTGCGCTCCGGGTCTTCGGCATTGATGCGGCATTCAATGGCATGGCCGCGCAACTGGATATCGCCCTGGCTGAACTGCAACGGTGCGCCGGATGCGATGCGCATCTGTTCGGCCACCAGATCGATGCCGGTGACCATCTCGGTGACCGGATGTTCGACCTGGATGCGGGTGTTCATTTCCAGGAAATAGAAGCGGCCGTCGCGCGCGTCCACGACAAATTCGACAGTGCCCGCGCTGTGATAGCCGACCCTGCGCGCCAGCGCGATCGCGCAGGCCCCCATCCGCGCACGCGTCGCTGCGTCCAGCGCCGGCGAAGGCGCTTCTTCGATCAGTTTCTGGTGCCGCCGCTGGGTGGAGCATTCGCGTTCACCGAGATGCACCAGGTTGCCATGCATGTCACCCAGAATCTGGATTTCGATGTGGCGCGCCTGCTCGATCAGCTTTTCCAGGTAGACCGTGCCGTTGCCGAATGCGGCCAGCGCTTCGGCGCTGGCGCTGGCGAAGGCCGCTGGCAGTTCGTCCGGCGAACGTGCCAGACGCATGCCGCGACCGCCCCCACCCGCGGTGGCCTTGACCAGTACCGGGTACCCGATGTGTTCGGCGGCCGCCAGCGCGGTCTGGGCGTCTGGCACGGCATCGGTGCCAGGCACACGCGGCACACCTGCGGCCGCAGCCATCCGGGCGGCGGTGATTTTGTCGCCCATACAGGCGATGGCGTGCGGACTCGGACCGATGAACACCAGGCCGGCGTCGGCACAGGCCTGGGCAAATTCGGCGCGCTCGGACAAAAAGCCATAGCCCGGGTGGACCGCGTCGCAACCCGTCTCGATGGCCGCAGCGACCATCCGGTCGATGCGCAGGTAACTTTGAGCGGCCGGTGCGGGGCCGACCACCACGTGGCGACCCGCCATACGGACGGCAAGCCCATCCCGGTCCGCCTCGGAGACCGCAACCACCGCATCGATGCCCAAACCATGACAAGCGCGCACGATACGCACCGCGATCTCGCCCCGGTTGGCCACCAGCACTCGACGAACCGGCCGCAACACCGGTCCGCTGCCACGCTCGGGAGTGGACACCGGCATCGTGGGATCGGTCATGTGTATGCCTTTGAACAAGCAAGGTGCTGAACCTCGGGCACTGGGCCGTCGGACCTATGCCAACGGACTGCGAAGCCGGGCACGGTCGCAGTGTAAAACGACAACATTAAGATTGTCAACAATAAGAATGCTGTTTATGATGGACGACATCCTCATGACCCTCCAGGAATTCACATGTCAGAAACAGTTATCCCCTCCGATGTCACAGGAACCGTCTGGAAAGTCGAAGTGCGCGCCGGCGACCGCGTCACGCAAGACCAGACCCTCGCGATTCTGGAAAGCATGAAGATGGAAATCCCGCTGACCGCGCCGCATGACGGGGTGGTGGCGCGCATCCTGGTCGCCGAAGGCGAAGCGGTGGTGGAAGGCCAGGACATCGTGGTGCTGGCGTGAATCTGGCCGCACCCGCGAGCGACGCCGTTGTCGCAGGCGGCCTGATCCACTGGGCCGCCGCACAACATGGGCCGCGGCCATCGCTGGTATTGGGCGAGCGCTGTTTCACCCATGCCGACATCGAGACGCGCAGCAACCGCATGGCGCAGGCACTGATCGCGTCAGGGCTGCAACCGGGCGAGCGGCTGGCCGTATTGCTGGAGAACTCGGTCGAAAGTGTCGACAGCGTGTTTGGCGCAGAGAAAGCCGCGCTCACCTATGTCGCGCTCAATGCGCGCCACACGTTGGCCGAACACCTGGACATTCTGGCAGACGCGCAGGCCAGCGCCGTGCTGGTGGGCCCGCAATTCGCGGCGCTGGCGGACGCATTCGCGCAACAGCGTGGGCCTGGGCGACGCTTGCCCGCATTGCGGCAGGTGATGGCGCATGGTTTTCGTGAGGAACACCTGATCGACATGGACACGGCCTGTGCGGCGGCAGAGGCAATCGCGCCGCAATTGAAGGTGACACCGGATCACATCGTGCGTATTGCGTATACATCCGGAACGACCGGAAAACCCAAGGGTGTCGCATACACCGTGGAGCGCTGGCTGGCCCGTTTGCACAACCACTTTCTGGCGATGGAACATGGGTTGGGCGTAGACGACGCGATGCTGCATGTCGGGCCTCTGACCCACGCGGCTGGTGTCTACCTGTTTCCCTGCTTCCTGCGTGGCGCCCGCAACATCGTCCAGGACCGTTTCGATCCGCAGTCTGTGCTGGCGACTATCGCGCACCGCCGTGTCACGCAACTGATGCTGGTACCCACGATGATGAGCCGGCTGGTCGATGCAATCGAAAATGGTGCGCCGTGTGACCTGTCATCGCTGCGTCGGATCCACTACGGCACGGCGCCGACGCCGGTCGCGCTGATCCGCCGTGCGCTGGCGGTATTTGGCCCGATCCTGCGGCAACAATACGGCATGACAGAGGCGGTACAACCGTTGACGGTGCTGTACCCGCACGAACATGTGGGCGATGGAACAGACGGTCGTGACGACCCGATCGGCTCCTGCGGGCGACCGACCTGCGATGTGCGTATCGTGTTGCGCGATGCGCAAGGCACACCGGTCGCGCAGGGTCAGGTGGGCGAGATCACGATCGCGCACCAGGGCATTGGCAAAGTCCTGCTGTGGCGACGGCCCGAGGCCATGGCAGACGCGGTGCGCGACGGATGGTTCCATACCGGCGACCTCGGACGTTTCGACGTGCACGGTTACCTGCATATCGTCGGCCGCAACAAGGACATGATCATCACCGGTGGCTTCAACGTGTATGCACGCGAAGTCGAAGATGCGCTGGCGAGCCACCCCGCAGTCATGGAAGCCGCCGTGCTCGGCCTGCCGGATCCCGAGTGGGGAGAAGTGGTCGCGGCAGCTGTCGTCCTTTGCGACGGCCATGACGCGGACGCACACAGCCTGCTGGAACATTGCCAGGCCCGGATCGCCGGCTACAAGAAGCCGCGCCGCATCGCCATCGTGCCGGCGCTGCCACGCAATGGCGCCGGCAAGGTGGTCAAGGATCTGTTACGCGGGTTATTTGATTCCACCCCGCGCGAACCCGCTTGAAGCACTCAGCCAGCTGGCGCGCCGTCAGCCAGCAGCCGGACTGCCTCTTCGCTGGATTCCCGCGTCCGCTGGTGGCTCAGACTGATCAACAACTCCGTGTCGCCGCGTTCCAACGCGATCTGTGACTGCCGCCACAAACCAACCGAGCGCTGGCGCCGCGCAACCGAAGCCAGTCCGAGCTTGCTGTAACGCAGTGTCTGCAACGACAAGGCGCTGATCATGCGCTGCAACCGCTCATTGCCCGCAAACCGCGACGCGATCACGATCAGCCGGTAGGTCATTTCCGCGTAGGCGTTGCCACCGTCGGGAAGTTCAGCCAGCGCCTGCAGGCGGCGGACACCCTCACGCAACACGGCTGACAGCTCTGGCGGATGTTGGGGGGCGATCTTGCGCACCACGATTTCAAACAACCCGGCGCGGATCTCGAACAACTCCTGCAATTCGCGCGCCGAGAGCTGGGTAACGATCGCACCCCGGCGGGCCAGCACCGTGATCAGTCCCTCACGCTCCAGAATCCGGATCGCCTCGCGCACCGGGCCACGGCTCACCTTGAATTCATCCGCGAGCTCCTGCTCGCCGATCCGATCGCCGGGCGCCAGCAGGCCGCCTATGACCCGATCACCCACCTTCGCGGCGATCTGCTCCGGCACCGTCAGGGTCGGATCGGACGCATCGCCGAACAGGCGAAACTCGACCGTTCGTTCCCAACGCTCGAATAGTTCGCGATCGTTTTCGTCGGCGGCCATGTCAGGACTGAAAAGAGTTGACGTTCGGATTGTCGACAAGATTGCAAGTGTACGGTGCCAGCCGCCTTGGTGGCACACTTGGCCGAACTGGCGCTGATCACCCCGCCGGTCGGCATGAACCTGTATGTGGTGCAAGGCGTGCGCGGCGAAGGCAACATCATCGACGTGATCTACGGTGTCCTGCCGTTCCTGCTGATCATGCTGTTGCTGGTCGTGCTGTTGTGGTTCTATCCCGCCATCGGGATGTGGCTGCCAAACATGATGGGCAAATAGCGCTGCAGCGGCAACATCGGTATGGGCAGCCGGGGGACGTTCACCCCCGCGTTGCCGGCTCCGTCAATGTGGCGCAGTGCGCCCCGCCTCCGACCCAGTTGGCGTTCATCGCGTCGATGAACTGCACGCTGCGCCCGGGAAAGACCGACTCGTAGATCGTGCGCACCGCATCCTGTCGCGCGGGTGGCGTGCCGTAGTCCACGTAGGTCGGCAACACCACCAGATCATTGGCCAGCACATGGTTGAGGTAGCTGGTCGTGGCTACCTGCATGACGGTGTCGCCTTCCCGGCGCCGCTCTCGGGCCGGAAACGCGGCGGCCGTCCACTCGTGCGAATACGCTGTGTCGGCATCCGCGCTGAGCACCACTGCCCGTTCGACCACCCGTGGCAGCGGCACCTTGACCACCCGCAGCGGGCGGCCGCGTTGGTCGGTGCTGCCAGACAGTGCGTCGAAATTGGCCTGCATGCGCCGCTGGTTCAACTGTGCCACCGGATGGCTGCGCGCTTCTGCCTCATCGACCCACGCCAGCAGCACGGTATTCTCGTCGGCAAAGCGCACGAACTCGTCGCTGTGCCCGCCGGTGCCCCAGCCCACATACGACCCGGTGATGGTGGCGCGGTGCAAGGGGTCATGCGCCAGCCCGTACGGCACCCAGACCACCTTGCGGATGCCCGGCAAGGCCAGCAGGAGTTTCTCGATTGCATCGCGTGACAGGCCCCGGTTGCGCTCGCGCCACAAGCTCGCATTGGCGATGATCAGGCCGCGACCATTGACTTCGACACCGCCTCCTTCGATCGCCAGCGGCGAAGAAAAGTAGCCCAGGCCGAGTGCGCCAGCCAGCCGCTGGTCGAAACCACCACTGTCCAGGTCATCCGTGCGTGCGCAGTCACGCGCCTGGGCGCGGCTACCGGCAAAGGTGCGGCGACACCAATTGGTCCAGCCGTAATGGGTCCATTGGAAATCGACGATGAAGGGTTTCTCGCGCCCATCGACGCCGAACACCGCACCGTCCCGCACAAAAAACGGCGAGCGCGCGTCCAGCACAAACGGCACCTGCGATGCATCGAGTCCCTGGGCGCGCAACAGCATCACCGCGCTCGCCTGCGCGGCACCATCGCGTACCAGCATCTTGATCGCTACGTGCGGCATCAACATGCGCGCCAGGTCGGCAGTGAAAGCCGCATGCCCCGGGTCGTAACCCAGCCACATCGCCGCGACCGGATCGAAGTCGGCGGTCAGCCGGGCGCCCTGAGCCGCCACGCCATCGGCCATCGTCACCGCAGGCAATGCCAGCGCGGCCAATCCAGCGCCGGTCCATTTCAGGCATTGCCTTCGAGACGGGTGTGACGGCAATGCTTGCATCATGAAGGCAGTATCACGGCGAGCGCGGCCTGAGATATGGATCGGTACCTTGCCTGACGCACGCGAAGGGTCATTGCCACAGCAGCGTACCCCCTCAGGCGTCATTGCCGTCGACCTGGATGCTCAATTGCGTGTCGCTGGTGCGAGGCGCAAGGCAGGTCGCAATCCTGGCCAGTGACGGGTTGCCGCGCGGCTCGCGGCTGTACAGGTGAAACCGGTTGGACACTTCGAGCGTGTGTTCAGCGATCAAGGGAGCACCCGGCTCGAACGCGGATGCCGCGGCGCAATGGGCGAATGTCACGTCGTCTTTGAGTTGAGGCAGCAGGAACGGCGCATTCACCTGGACGTTGGTCGGCAGTTCCGCAATCCAGTTCGCTGCGCAGCCCCACACCTCACTGCGGTTCCCTGCCGTGTCGATCTCGGGTGGGTAAACCACGAACGGCATGACCAGTACCTTGCTGGCTGGATGGGTTGCGGATGCCGCACGCTCCACGCAGATGCACATGCGCGCGACAGAGGGAAACGTCTCGATCGGGTAGTGCACCGGGTCACTGGCGATGAGGTCGATGCGGCACAACACAGTGTCCCCTGCCCGGACATCCAGATCGAGATAAATGGGCAACAAGTCCTCATCCACGGTCCGGCCCCTGGTATTGGCCCACCACTCGAACCAGGCCCAGTGACTGGTATGCCATCGATTGTTTTCATACGCGATCCGCTGCAAGGTACCGATCTGCGGCAACGAGGCATCCAGATAGGCGGCGTGCCCGTTGTAACCGACCCAGATCGAACTGCGGAACTCCTGCGCCTGGGTATGGCGACCTGCCTTTCTGGCGATGGGCTCCACCCAGCTGCCGACGACCTGGGTCAATGTGCTGCTGTCCACTGCCGCCACTGCGGCGCCAGACCAGTTCGGACTGCGCGATTCGCGACTTGCGCGACCGAATCGAACCCGGTATCCGTCCGCATCGCCGTCCGCCAATGACGTCGTGCTTACGGGGGCAAAAAGAGGACCCTGGATGACCCTGGCGCGTCGGTACTCGGTGATGTTGGTACTCAGACGCTCCCAGAACGCCTGCAATGCCGCAAACCCAGGGCCGGGCGGATCGGGAAGCCAGTACCGGGTACGCTCAGCCTGGACCGAGAACAGAAATGCCGACGGCTTGGCTGGCGTTGGTTGCGGTGGGATATCCGGGTTGACGCGGCCCTCGTAGTGTGGTGTCGTCGGACTCATATCCACTCCTGCCGGGCCAGTTCGACCAGCCCGCGGTACACCTTCATCGGGGAGGCCGCCGCCGGGCCCGCCAATGCCGGCGTCAGGATATGGTCGACGATCTTGTTGGCCATGCGCCGCCCGCCGATCGAGTCGCTCGGGTAGTGGATGCCGGCGATTTCGCGGTTGCGTGCAATGCGGCGCGCCAACCGTTCGCCTGTCAGATCGAACATGCTGGCAATCGACGGGCTGCCGGCACCGATGGGCGACGCCGGCAGGACGGACAACAGACAGCGGTACACCAGTTGTGCCTGGGTGGCATGCCCGCTCGGAAACGCAGCGTGGCCGGGCGTGGTGATCGGTGGCAGCAGGCCCGGAAACAGCTGCGCCGGACGCACACGTTTGTAGACGTTCTTCCAGTGCTGGCAGGCAAACAGCCCGATCAGACTGGCGGCTTGCATGACCTTGGCCGTTGCCGGGTGCGAAGCCGGCCCGAATGACAGCAGGTTCATGAAATAGGTCAGAAACTCACTGCCCTGCGAAACGATCTCGCCCATTGCATCCGGTCTTTCGTCGATGTAGGCGCGTTTGAGCCGATTGAACTCCCAGTCCGAATGGGTGCGGACCCCGCTGCTTGACTCGTCCCAGGTGATGAACGTGGCCGGCTTGTGGCCGTGCGGGAAAGTCACCTCCACCAGCCGCCGGATGCCTGCCCCGTCGCGCCTGGAGACAATGCCTGCTCCGTTGGGCGACGACGGATCGGCATCGACGACGGGTGTGTGCGCGATCCAGTTGGTGGCGCTGAACTCCGCCAGCACCTGCCAGGCGGCATAGAAAGCATCGACCTTGCTGTCCTGGTAGTACGGAGGTCCGATGTCCGGACAGACGGGCGGCGGACTGCTTGCCAGCCAGCCGACCCGCGCCCGCTCGACGCCGGTATCCTTGATGAACGGCAAATCGATCCGATCCGCAATCAGCAGGCCCCCTCCCTCTGCATTGCCGGCATTTGCGGTGTTGGCTGTATTGGCCGTGTTGGCGGTATTGGCGGTATTGGCTGTCATGGTAGGTCTCCTTGCAAAAGCGTGTAATGCACAGGCGTCAGTCAATCCCTCAATCGGGCAATCCGGCCTGACGCAGCCGGCTGATCCAGGTATCGAGCGTCGGGCCGACGAACGGACAACGCGGCCGGTAGGCGGACAGGCGAAATGCGGGCTGCACGCGCAGCAACTGCTGCGCCACACCGCGTGCCTCGTCCATGCGCTGCTGCGCCACCAGGCTGGCCGCCAGGCAGCGCAGGTTGAAGGCGACAGCACCATTGCGGCTGTAGGCCATGCGGGCAAATGCCACGGCTTGCGCGTAATCGCCACGGATGTAGTGCGCCTGCCCCAGCACCCCCTCGTGCCAGAAGCGGTGCGCATCGATCGGCGACAGGCGCAGGCTTTGCCGGCCATGTTCGACCGCCAGGTCGGCGAGCCCCAGGTAGCTGCAGGTGGCGCACCGCATCGCATGGGCCAGGGCGGAATTCGGCCCTGCCTCGATCGCGCGGTCCAGATAGACCATCGCCTTGTCGAAATCCTTCCACAGAAAGGACTGCACATGGCCGAAGATGGCCAGGCTCTGCGGGTCGTCCGGGTTGAGCGCGATGGCCGCTTCGGCCAGGCGCGACGCCTCCCTGGCGTCGGCGAGCGGGTCGGTAGACCAACCCTCGCCGACCCGCAATACATGCCCGTACGCTGCGTAGGAGTATGCCGCGGCGTAACTCGGGTCGAGCACCATGGCCTGCTGCAACAGGCCACGCGCATGCGCGGATGACTCGGATCGGACGCGGAACATCTGATCGATGCCCTGCAGCATCAAGTCGTAGGCGGACATGTTCTGCGGGTGCTTGCGCCGGGCGCGCATCAGTTCACGCGCCTGCACCTGTGGCGCAATGGCACGCACCACGTCCAGCGCGATATGGTCCTGCAACTCGAACAGGTCGGACAACTTGCCATCGTGTCGATAGCCCCGCAAGATGGCGCCGGTCTCCGGTTCCGACAACTCGGCTGTCACACGAAGCCGCTGGCCACTGCGCTGAACGCTGCCGTGCAGCAGATAGCGCACGCCAAGTGCTCGCGCAACCTGCCGTTCGTCCATGTCCTCGCTACCGAGGCCGATCGTGGAACCCCGTGCAATGACGAACAGTTCCTTGAAGCCGGCCAGCAGGTGGATGATGTCGTCGACGATGCCGTCGGCAAAATAGGCATCGTCTGCCTGCACCATGTGCTTTCGGAACGGCAATACCGCGATCGAAGGCCTGGCGTCATCGCCCGGTGGCAACTGGCCCGGCCGGAGGATGGCATCTGCCACCACCGTCAGACAAACCATGCGCACTGGCTGCACGATGTTGTGCAGAAAGAGATCGCCCAGGTCCACCAGGTTGGTATCGGCCAGGTTGTCCAGGGTTTGCGCAACCGCGTGCGACACCACCAGACCGCCGGCGGGCGCATAGGTCTGCATCCGGGCTGCGATATTGACGACGTCGCCATACACGGTGCCGTCGGCCTTCTCGATCACGTCGCCGACATGCACACCAATGCGAAACCGCATGACCCGCCCCGCATCGACGGGCGCGACATCGCGCGCGTGCAGTTCGCGCTGGATCGCGGTCGCCGCCGCAACCGCGGCTGGGGCACTGGAAAACATGGCCAGCACCGAATCGCCGGTCATGTCGATCACCCGCCCGCCGCAACCCTCGATGTGCTGCCTGAACACCGCGCGCGCCGCATCCAACGCGACGACCGTTGCCCGCGGATCCTGCGACATCAACCGCGAATAGCCTGCCACATCGGCCGCCAGCATCGCGGCTGCATGGGTGATCAAGTCGACATCGATCACATGCGGGCCCTCAGATAGAGTCTGGCCGGACGACAAATACGCCCGCATGCTAGACCGTCGGAGTGGGTGTTGCCATCCCCTATCGGGGGGAAGCACGCGTCACCGTCCAGCAGCGCACGCAACAGCGTCTTGCATGACACATTCGCCCGCCGCGAACGATGTTAGCCCGGGCCAGCCGCGTAGTCCAGAACCTTCTCCGGGCTGCTGCGCAGGGTCGCGCCGGTCGGGCAGGCGCGCACGCAAGCCGGGCGGCCGGCGCAAACCGGTCTGCCTTCTGGGCAGGTCGACCCGGGTGCTGACCGCACCGCCACCGTCGCGCTCTGGCCGCGCCGCTGCGCGGCGGCACGGACCATCGTGTCCATCGGGGCGCCGGCCCGAATACATGCCAGACCGGCCACGCGGCCGCCAGCAGGATCGTCAGGCCCGATTGCCTTCACATCAACGCGGGCCAATCGTCGCTGTGCCGCGAATGTCGGGTTCAGACAGCACAATCATCGGGCACCGCAACACCGCGCCCGTGGCCGATGCAGGGTTCGACACACGATGCGGCCAAACAGGGCGAGCCGATTTCAACGCTACATTTCATGCTCGGCCATGACAATCCCTTCCCGCAATCGAACGGCACATCCCGCGTGAATGCCACCGAAACGACAGCCCTGCTGGCTTTGTGCACGGCAATGAGCTTCACCCCAGGCCCGAACACGATGTTGGCGACCGCGCTGGCCGCCAACCATGGACTGGGTGCGACGCTGCGCTTTTGCCTGGCGGTGCCCGCAGGCTGGGTCGTGCTGATGCTGGTCAGCGGCCTGGGTCTGGGAACGCTGCTGATCCAATTGCCGGCGTTGCGGCTGGCGGTGCAATGGCTGGGCGTGGCCTATCTGGTCTGGCTGGCCTGGAAGCTCAGTCGCTCGGCCAGCATGGCGCAGGCCGACGCCTCGGGCCTGCGCATCGGCTTCTGGAACGGTGTCGGGCTGCAGTTCGTCAACATCAAGGCCTGGATGCTGGCCCTGACTCTGAGCGCCGGATGGGTGGTCAGCGCCGCTGGCCAACCGGCCCCCAACCCGATCGAGCGGCTCGCGATGATCTGCGTCCTGATGAGCCTGTTTGCCTTCACCAGCAATTTCACCTACGCCGTGCTGGGCGCGTTGTTGCGCAGCATGCTGGCGCAAGGGCAGCGCCTGCTGTGGTTCAACCGGGCGATGGCACTGGTACTGCTGCTCACCGCGATCTGGATGCTCACGGTATGAAAAGCGAAACCCGCGGCCTGTGGCTCGGTCTGCTGGGCGTGGTCCTTTTCGCCGTGACCTTGCCGATGACGAAACTGGCCACCGGTTCGGCTGCTGCGCCGCAACTCTCGCCGGTGTTCGTCACCTTCGGTCGTGCGGCTGTGGCCGGCGTGTTGTCGGTCATCTACCTGCTGCTCACCCACAGCCCCAGGCCACGCGGCCGTCAATGGCCCACGCTGGCCTTCACCGCCTGCGGTGTGGTGGTCGGCTTTCCACTGTTCCTGGCGCTGGCATTGCGCCATGTCGAATCCGTGCATGCAGCGGTGGTCACCGGCATCCTGCCGCTGGCCACCGCCGTGGTCGGCAGCATCTGGTTGCGCCAACGACCCAGCACCGGCTTCTGGATCTGCGCGGTGACCGGCTCCGCCCTGGTGGGCGGCTTCGTGTTGCTGCGCGCGCAGGGCGCAACCGGTGCGGCCCAATGGGCCGACCTGTTGCTGCTGTTGGCGGTGCTCAGCGCCGCCTTCGGATATGTCGGCGGCGGACAACTCACGCCACAACTGGGCGCCGAGCGGGTCATTTGCTGGGTGCTGGTGATCAGCCTGCCAATCACGCTGCCGGTCATGCTGCTCAACCGGCCAGACGGCCCGGTATTGCCCGGCGCCTGGATGGGCTTTGCCTACGTGGCACTGTTTTCGATGTGGATCGGGTTTTTCGCCTGGTACCGTGGCCTGGCGCTGGGCGGCACGGTGCGGGTCAGCCAGGTGCAATTGGTGCAACCCTTTCTGAGCATGGTGTTTTCGGTGCCGCTGCTCGGTGAGTCGATCGACCTGCTGACAATATGCTTCGCGCTTGCCGTGATCGCCACCGTGTTCATCGGCAAGAAGATGCCGATCGCATCCCCGTCCCCATTCACAACCCATCGCATGGACGGGTCGTCCCGCACGGCCCTCCCTTTGGAGCAGCAACCATGACCGGCAACACCCCCACCAAGACGCCCTGGAACCTGGCGCGCCGCGCGGCCCGCATGAACCCTTCGGTGATCCGCGAGATCCTCAAGGTGACCGAGCGACCCGGCATCATCAGCTTTGCCGGTGGATTGCCCTCGGCCAAGACCTTTCCGGTGCCGGAGTTTGCACGCGCCTGCAGTACCGTGCTGGCCAACGACGCGCCAGCGGCATTGCAGTACGCCGCCAGCGAAGGTTACAGGCCGCTGGTGGAGATGGTGGCCGACATGTTGCCCTGGGACGTCGACCCGGCGCGGGTATTGATCACCACCGGCTCGCAGCAGGGGCTGGACCTGGTCGCCAAGGTGCTGGTCGACGCAGGCAGCCGGGTGCTGGTGGAGACGCCGACCTACCTGGGCGCGTTGCAGGCCTTCACGCCGATGGAGCCGGAGATCGTCAGCGTCGACAGCGATGACCAGGGGCTGCGGATCGACGATCTGCGCCGCCAGTGCGCCAATGGCAGCCCGCCGCGCTTTCTGTATGTGTTGCCCAACTTCCAGAATCCGACCGGCCGCACCATGAGCGAGGCGCGGCGCGCCGAGCTGGTTTCGACAGCCGCGGAGCTGGGCCTGCCGATCGTCGAAGACAACCCATATGGTGACCTGTGGTTTGACCAGCCGCCGCCCGGGTCGCTGTGCGCGCGCAATCCGGACGCATGCATCTACCTGGGCTCGTTTTCCAAGGTGCTGGCGCCGGGCTTGCGGCTGGGTTACCTGGTCGCGCCCGACGCGGTGTTCGCCAAACTGCTGCAGGCCAAACAGGCCGCCGACCTGCACAGCCCGGGATTCAACCAGCGCATGATCGCCGAGGTCATGCAGGGCGGCTTTCTGGATCGCCATATTCCGACCATCCGCGCGCGTTACAAGGCCCAGCGCGACGCGATGCTGGCGGCTTTGGCGCGCGAGATGCCCGCGCAGGACGAAGCCGACCCGGACAACCGCATGGTCTGGAACACGCCGCAAGGCGGCATGTTCCTGTGGGCGCGGTTGCCGCGCGGCATGGATGCGGTGGCCTTGCTGACCAAGGCAGTCGACAAAGGCGTGGCCTTCGTGCCGGGCCTGGCGTTCTTTGCCGACCATCCCGATCCGCGCTGCCTGCGACTGTCGTTCGTCACGCCGAGCGTCGAGGAGATCGAACGCGGTGTCGCGGCGCTGGCCGCTGCCGTGCGCGCGTCGATGCCGGTGGCCGCGTAAGGCCGACCAGGGCCGCTGCGCCAGCAACGAGCATGACAATCCGGCATCGACACCGATCCCGCCAGCCGGGTCTGGACGTCTGGCGGGTTGGAGACCGGCATCCAGGGAACGACCCATTGGTGCATCCGACCATGGCCATGTATTGCGCCGTCGCCGCGGCACAACCGCCACTACTCGAACAGGAGATCGCGCCATGACAGCCATGGTCTTGCCAAACCTGCAGGCGATCGAAGCCGCCGCCGAGGTCGTCTACCGCGTCATGCCGCCGACACCGCAATACCGCTGGGCGCTGGCCAGCCAGCGCCTGGGCGCGGACTGCTGGCTCAAGCACGAGAACCACACGCCGGTGGGCGCCTTCAAGATGCGCGGCGGCCTGACATTCTTCGACGATCTGCAACAACGCGGCGCGTTGCCGCACGCAGTCATCAGCGCCACCCGGGGCAACCACGGCCAGAGCGTGGCCTGGGCCGCGCGGGCGCATGGCGTGGCTTGCACCATCGTCGTGCCCTTGGGCAACTCGGTCGAGAAAAATGCGGCGATGCGCGCGCTGGGCGCCGAACTGGTCGAGCATGGGGACGACTTTCAGGCCAGCCGCGAACATGCATTGCGCCTGGCACGGCAGACCGGAGCGCTGATGGTGCCCAGCTTTGCGCTGGCGCTGGTGCGCGGCGTGGCCACCTATTGGTGGGAATTCTTTCGCGCGGTGCCGCAACTCGGCGTCGTCTATGTGCCGATCGGCCTGGGTTCGGGCATCTGTGGCGCGATCGCCGCCAAACGGGCGCTCAGGCATCCGGTGCGCATCGTCGGCGTCGTCAGCAGCCATGCAACCAGTTATGCCGATTCACTGGCGGCCGGGCGGGTCGTCGCCGCGCCAGTGAGCACCGTGCTGGCCGACGGCATGGCCTGCCGGATCGCCGAGCAGGACGCGCTCGACACGCTGGCACCCGAGGTCGACCACATCGTCCAGGTCAGCGATGACGACGTCGCGCAGGCCATGCGCGATCTGTTCGCCGATACCCACAACGTCGCCGAAGGCGCTGGCGCCGCCGGCTTTGCCGCGGCGATGCGCGAGCGCGACACGCTGCGGGGTCAGGTGGTGGGCACGGTGCTATCCGGCGGCAATGTCGACAGCGCGCTGCTGGCGCGGGTGCTCGGTGGCGCCGCGGCATGAAGTACCTGCAGGGATATCCGCCATCGCTGCAGCAGCAGGCCCGGTCGATGCTCGAGGCCGGCACGCTGGGAGCGCTGCTGCAAAGGCGCTATCCGCAGGCACACACGATCCGCACCGACAGTGCCTTGTACGACTATGTGACCGGGCTCAAGAACGATTTCATGCGCAGCGCACCGCCGCTGTCCAAGGTCGCGTTCGACAACAAGCTGCAGGTGGTGGCGCATGCGCTGGGCACCCATACCACGGTATCGCGGGTGCAAGGCAGCCGGCTCAAGTCCAAACGCGAGATCCGCATCGCTGCGATGTTCCGCCATGCACCCGAGGCCTTCCTGCGCATGATCACGGTGCACGAACTCGCGCACCTGAAGGAACGAAACCATGACAAGGCGTTCTACCAGCTGTGTTGCCACATGGAGAGCGACTACCATCAGATCGAGTTCGACCTGCGGCTCTACCTGACCCAGCTCGATCTCGGCGTTGCGACCGCGCATCCTGCGGGTGGCAGCGACTGAAGACCACCTTGTCACGCGGCCATCGGGCACGCACTACCATGCGCAAGCCATGACACCGCAACCCCCCGACCGGCCCGACATGTCGACCCACGCGCCCGTTCGGATGGTGCCGGAGCCCAAGCCCCTGAACCGCCCGCTGCGCTGGCTGCTGTGGCTGATCGGCTCCATCTCGCTGGCGCTGGGCCTGATCGGCGTGGTGCTGCCGGTGATGCCGACAACACCGTTCATGCTGGTGGCGGCGGCCTGCTATGCCCGCGCATCGCCCAAGCTGCACCAGCGCATGCGGGCCAACCGCTGGATCGGACCGATGCTGCGCGACTGGGAGCGCCACCACAACCTGACCCGGCGCGTGAAGACCGTGGCGCTGACGATGATGACGCTGACGCTGGGCACGTCGCTGTGGACCCTGCACGGCAGGCCAGGGTTGCAAGCCATGCTGGTGCTGTTTGGCATGCTGGCGGTGTACGTCGTGGCCTGGTGGATCCCGACCCGGCCCCGGGGCGACCGCTGACGCAACAAGCCACCGCGCCAGTCGCAGCAACGTCGTGTCACCGGACCCGCTGCGGGCTGCACGCAACGGCCCCCATCACCCGGATAATGGCGCAACCCCAAATCGAACCCGACCTGGCCGCGCCGCGGCGCGGCTTGTTCCCATGGCGCCCAGACCTGCGACACGACATTCCTGCCTGCCGATAGTGCCGGTGCGTCTGGCTGGCGCCCGCGCGATCGTGTTCGGATTGCTGGCACTGGCAATGGCGCCAGCCATCTCGGCACAGCCCGGCGCGGATGCCACACAGCCTGCGGGCGATTGGGCCGCCTGCACCGCTCTGGCGGACAATGCCGCCCGCCTGGCCTGCTTCGACCGCTGGGCAGCCGAACACCGAGCGGCCACTGCGCGGACGCAGCAGTCCGCCGCCGCGGCGCTCCCGGCAGCCCCCGCGCTTGGGCCGGCACCCGCGGATAGCACCTCGCGCGCCGCACATGCCAGCGCCAACCTGGCGATGCCGGTGCCGACAGAAGGCAGCACGGCGTCGGACCCTGGGCTGCGCCCGTGTTCAGACCCACAGACCTCGCCGCTGTCGCGCTTCTGGGAGCTGGAGCCGGCCAGCGACTGCGGCACCTTCGGCATCCGTGTCTATCGGCCGCTGAGCCTGTCCTGGATCGGCTCGGACAGTGTCAACACCGCTCCGTCGACACCGTCCCCCGGCCACACGGCCACCCGACCGGTGGCCTACAGCACCTCCGAGACCCGCGTCCAGCTGTCGGTGCGCAGCAAGATCGCGCGCGGCCTGCTGACCACCGGCGATGCGCCGCTGCGCGATTCCCTGTGGATCGGATATACCCAGCAGTCGTATTGGCAGCTGTTCAATGGCGATATCTCGCGTCCGTTTCGCAGTACCGACCATGAGCCCGAGCTGATCTACATCTTTCCGCTCGACGAGCCACTCGAAGCGGGCTGGCGCGTGCGCTACGCCGGGCTGTCGCTGAACCACCAGTCCAACGGCCAGAGCCTGCCGCTGTCGCGCAGCTGGAATCGCATCATCCTGATGGCCGGCATGGAACAGGACACGCGCTTCGCGCTGCGCGCGCGCCTGTGGGCCCGGGTGCCGGAGAAAAGCGGCCAGGACGACAATCCCGACATCAGCGACATGGTCGGGCGCGCCGAACTGGCCGCCAGCTGGAACATCGACAACAACCACACGCTGGGCCTGACGCTGCGCCATTCGCTGCGCAGCGCGGCGCGCGGTTCGGTGCGTCTGGAGTGGATGCAGGCACTTGGCCCGGCCCGCGCCAATGGGGAGCCCAGTGGTTTGCGCTGGCATGTCCAGCTGTTCAGCGGCTACGGCGATTCGCTGCTGGACTACAACCGACGCCGCACCGTGCTCAGCCTGGGCTTGAGTCTGGTGGATTTCTGACCTGGCGTGATGCGCCCCAATCTCCCCACATGGCCACGGTTAAGCGCACTGCTCTATAAACAAGCACCCGGCGGCGATGCGCGAGCGCCAGGGGCTGGTGCCTGATCCGTACCCGGTACACCAGCCAAACCGACCTAGTCTGGGCATCGCACCATCATTTCCATCCTCACCACTATCGGAACCCTCGCATGAGAAACCAATCCGGCCTGCTGGCTGCAGCCCTCCTGTCCCTGTTGCTCGCCGCCTGCGGCGACAAGCCATCGGCTGAACCGGCGGCAGCAGCACCTGCTCCAGCAGCTCCTGCGGCCCAAGCGCCAGCCGCACCGGCTACGCCGGCCCCGCAAGCAGCCGCTCCAGCTGCGGCTCCTGCCACGGCCGTCGCTGCAGCGGACCCCGCCCTGGGCAAGAGTGTCTACACCAAGAACTGTGCTGCGTGCCATGGCGCAGGCATTGCCGGAGCACCCAAGATGGGCGACAAGGACCTATGGGGTCCGCGCATCGCGCAAGGCAAGGACACCTTGCACAAGCACGCCATCGAAGGCTTCACCGGCGCCAAAGGCATGATGCCCGCCCGAGGTGGCAACAGCAACTTGACCGACGACGAAGTCAAGGCTGCCGCCGACTACATGGCCGGCCAATCGATGTAATTGCGGCCGTCATGCGCGTTGCCGTGCCGGCCTGCGGTGAGAGCAGGGTTCGTTGAAAATGAAGATCACGCTGCTGTCGGACCTGCACCTGTCCGTCCAGGCCATGGACGCGCCGGCCACGGATGCCGACATCGTGGTGCTCGCCGGTGATCTGCATCGCCCGGCCGCTGCCATCGCATGGGCACGCCAATACCGCCAACCGACCTTGTTCGTCGCCGGCAACCATGAGTTCTACGGCAGCGACCTGGTAACCACGATGCGCGACTTGCGCGCGCATGCACAAGGCACCGGCGTGCGCGTGCTCGACCACGACGTCTGGCAGCATGACGGGGTGCGTTTTCTCGGCTGCACGCTGTGGTCGGACTACCGATTGTTCGACTCGCCGGCACAGCGCGAACAGGGACTGCAACAGGCACGCGAATTGGTGCGCGACTTCTCGCGCATCCGCAATGCACCGGATTTCGACGAGACATTCACGCCCGCCATGGCGCAATACCTGTTCGACCGCTCCGTGGACTGGTTCGAACAGCAGTTCGCCATCGCGCACCACGGACCGACGGTGGTGGTCACGCATTTCGCGCCGGCGCGCGGCAGCATTGCGGCCAAGTTCACCGGCTCGCCGTTGAACGCGTGTTTCGTGTCCGATCTGGAGCCGCACATTCGCCGCTGGCAGCCGGCGTTGTGGCTGCACGGTCATGTGCACGACAGCTTCGACTACCGGATCGGCAACACCCGTGTCGTCGCCAACCCGCGCGGTTATGCGCCCAAGGGCGTGGTCGAGAACACGGCTTTCGACCCCACGCTGACCATCGAGGTGCGCTGATCGACCAATCATGCTGTCGACGCTGCACGCGCATGACCGGAGCAGCGACCCACAGGGCCGTTGCAGCAACGTGCGTCGTCAATCGTCGAGCGTCACTGCACGACGCAGCAGGCCAGCCGTCGCATCACCCAGCTCGGTCCCACGACGGGCCAGATCGAGAACCACGTCGAAATGGTTGCGACCAGGGATCTCGGACGCCGGCGTCGGCGTCCGGGCGACCGCGGCGACCGCCCGTGCGAATGCGCGGCTCTGCCGCTTGAACACCTCGGTCTCGATCTCGCCCCAGCACACCAGCGCCGGCGGAAAGCCCGCCAGGCTGAACCGCAGCGGACTCACCTGCGCGGCCGACGCGCATGTCAGCGACAGCGCATCGTTGATGGACGTGCCCAGCAACGGCGCCAGTTCGTAGACGCCCGACACCAGCACCGCTGCAGCGGGCAAGCCTGGCGGCAGATCGACGTCACCTGGCCATCCGCGCAGGCAACACATGGCCGCCAGATGCGCGCCAGCCGAACTGCCGGCGACGACGATGTGCCGGGCGTCAAAGCCGAGTGCGTCCGCATGGGCGTGCAGCCAGCGCAGCGCAGCGCGGCATTCCAGTGCCATCTGCTCCACCGTGGCCTGCGGTGCCAGCGTGTAGTCCAGCGCGGCAAACGCGGCGCCGCCAGCAATGCAGTCGGTGGCGGCAAACAACGATTCGTTCTTCGACAACTCCTGCCAATAGCCGCCGTGGATGAACACCAGCAACGCAGGCAAGGTGGACCCGGACGACGCTGGCGAAACGCTCGCGGGAGGCAGGAACAGGTCCAGCGTGTTCGATGCCAGCGCACCATAAGCCAGATTGCGACGAGCGGGATGGGCGCGCAACGCATCGGCGCTGCGGGTCGCGTATTGCCGCACGAACGGCGCGTAGTCGCCGCCGATGCAGGAGCTCGGTGCATAGGCGCGCTCGCGTTCGGCCAGTGGCAGATCGGCACCGAAGTGCGCGGGACCAGGTTTCATAGCGTCGTGCGCACCTGCCACAGCTCGGGGAACAACACCACGTCGAGCATCTTGCGCAGATAGCTCACGCCCCCGGTGCCGCCGGTGCCGCGCTTGAAGCCGATGATGCGCTCGACGGTGGTGACGTGGCGAAAGCGCCAGACCCGGAACGCGTCCTCCAGATCGACCAGTTCTTCGGCCAGTTGGTACAAATCCCAGTGCGCGCCGGGATCACGATAGACCACCGACCAGGCCTGTGTCACTTCGTCGCTGGCCACATAGGGCTGGGTCCAGTCGCGCTGCAGATGGCTCTGCGGCACCGCGATGCCGCGCCGGGCCAGCAGCCGCAGCGATTCGTCGTACAGCGACGGCGCCTCGAAGGCGGCCTTGACCATGGCCTGTCGCTCGGGGTGATGGGCATGCGGCTTGAGCATGGCCGCGTTCTTGTTGCCAAGCGCAAATTCGATGCAGCGGTACTGGAAGCTCTGGAAGCCGCTGGACTGACCCAGATACGGCCGGATCGCCGTATATTCGGGCGGCGTCATCGTGGCCAGAACGTCCCAGGCATGGACCAGCTGCTCCATGATCCGCGAGACCCGCGCCAGCATCTTGAACGCGCTGGCGAGTTCGTCCCCTGCCACACGGTGCATCGCGGCGCCCAGTTCGTGCAGCATCAGCTTCATCCACAGTTCGCTGGTCTGATGCTGGACGATGAACAACATTTCGTCGTGCGCCGGCGACAGCGGCTTTTGCGCGGCGAGGATCTGGTCGAGTTGCAGATAGTCGCCATAACTCATCGATCGGCTGAAGTCGAGTTGGGCCTTTTCGTCCTGGACGATTTGCGCAGTGGACGCGGCGGCGGGTGCATCTGATGCCATGGGAACTCCAAGATCGCGATGGTGGCGTGGGACTGGATGCGCATTGTCCGTCGCAAGACCGGCGTTGCACAGGGCCGGTCGCTGGCGCGACTGCCCAATGTTGCCGAGTTGCGCACAATCACGCCATGGGAACACTTTATCTTGTGCGGCACGGCCAGGCTTCGTTTGGCGCGGATGACTACGACCAACTCAGCGACCTGGGCCTGCGCCAGAGCATGCGGCTGGGCGAATACCTGAAGGACAAAGGGCTGCGCCTGGACGCGGCACTGACCGGCAGCCTGCGTCGGCACAAGCAGACCTGGGAGGGCATCCGCCAAGGCGGCGGTTTCGACCTGCAGGCGCAGGAATTTGCGGCCCTCGATGAATACGACAGCCACGCGGTGATTCAGACTGTCCATCCGCATCCGCTTGCAAAGCCCGATACACCCGAATCCTATCGCCAGCATTTCCGGCTGCTGCGCGATGGCCTGACCCAATGGATGAACGGGGTGGTAAGCCCCAGCGGCATGCCAAGCTATGATGATTTCACTGCGGGCATCCGACGGGTGCTCGACCATGTGCGGCAAAGCCACGACGGCAACGTGCTGCTGGTGTCCAGCGGCGGCCCGATCGCCACGGCGATCGGACAGGTGCTCGGCCTGGCACCGGAAACCACGATCGAGCTCAATATGCGGATCCGCAACTGCGCGGTGTCCGAACTGGTATTCAACCCCAAGCGCCACATGCTGCTGACCTACAACACGCTGCCACATCTCGATGCCGCGCCGTATCGGGACTGGGTGACCTACGCCTGATGCCCACACCTTCTGCCCAGCCACTGCCGCAGCGCGTCGCGCTGGTCACCGGCGCCAATACCGGCATCGGCCTGGCTACGGCCCGCGAACTGGCGCGCCAGGGTGGGCAGCTGTTCATCACCTGCCGCAATGCCGCGACGGCCCGGGCCGCGGTGCGGCAGATACACGCCGACAGCGGCAACCCACGGGTCGAGGCGCTGGTCATGGATCTGGCCGATTTCACCTCGGTGCGCGCTTGCGCCCAGAGCTTCCTGGCACGCGGCCTGCCTTTGCATCTGCTGGTCAACAACGCCGGCGTGGCGGGCGGGCGCGGCCTGACGGTGTCGGGATTTGAACAGGCATTCGGCGTCAACCACATGGGGCACTTCCTGTTCACCCATTTGCTGCTCGGGCGCATCCGGTCATCGGCGCCGGCGCGCATCGTCACCGTGGCCAGTCGGGCCCACTTTCGCGCCACCGGGCTCGATTGGGATGCCCTGCGCCAGCGCACGCGCAGCCTTGCCGGCATCACCGAATACAGCAATTCCAAGCTGGCCAACGTGTTGTTCAGCGCGGAACTGGGTCGCCGACTCGCTGGCAGCGGGGTCAGCACCTACGCGTTGCACCCGGGGGTGGTGGCCTCCGACGTCTGGCGCTCGGTCCCCTGGCCAATACGGCCGTTGATGAAACTGCGCATGATCACACCGGAGGAAGGTGCCACGACGACGCTGTATTGCGCCACTTCGGCCGACGTGGCCTCGCACACCGGTCTGTATTACGAGCGATGCGCCGCGCGCACGCCCAGCGCCATGGCGCGCGACGCGACACGCGCTGCGCAACTGTGGCAACACAGCGCCCGATGGGCCGGTTTGCCGGACAGCGGCGCAGCGCTCTAGAAGACGGCAGGCAAACACCCGAACACCCGATGCAGACACACGATTTCATCACCCGCCACCAGGCCAACTGGCACACCGTGTGGCGGGCGCTGGTGGGCCGACCGGCCCCCGAAGGGCTGCTGGCGGCGTTGACGGAGCGTTACAGCGAGCCCCACCGCCACTACCACACGCTGGAGCACCTGGATGCCTGCCTGCGCCATCTGGCCGCGCTGGCGCAGCCACTCGAACAGCCGCACGAGGTCGCCTTGGCCTTGTGGTTCCACGACGCCATCTACGCGATCGGCGCCAGCGACAACGAACTGCGCAGCGCCGACTGGGCGCGCCAGGCTCTGCTGGCAGCGGGCGGCGCGGCCGATGCCGCCCAGCGGGTCCACGCGTCCATCATGGTCACGCGCCACGACCAGCCCGCACAGACTTCAGACCAGCACATCCTGCTTGACGTGGATCTCGCCATCCTGGGTGCAGCGCCCGCGGTGTTCGACGCGTACGAGCGGCAGATCGAGGCGGAGTACCAGTCGGTACCGCGCGCCGCATTCCGCGGCAATCGCCGGCGTATCCTGCAAGGCTTCCTGGATCGGCCACGCATTTATCACAGTGCGCCTTTCCTGGCCACACGCGAAGCGCAGGCGCGGGCCAATCTGGAACGATCGATCCGCGCGTTGGCCGCTTGACGCCGCAGCAACCGGCATGGCAATGGGGCAGGAAGCCCGCAGCGGTGCCGGTCGCGCCCCAGACCGGTTCGCGCATTCAGTCCGGAAAGGACGGTCGGTCGACCAGCGTCGACAACGGCAGGCGCGACAGTTCGCCCAGCAACAAGGCCAGTTGTGCACTGGCGGCCTGCAGAACCGCCTGCCCCTTGTCGGCCCCGGCAGCGGCCGCGTTGCCCGCCGCGCCCATCGGGTTGACGTCCTGCATCTGCCAGGCCAGCCTGGCACTGCGGCCGTTGCCCAGGATCGGAAACGCCTGCGCCCGCGTTTGCGATGTGGAGACAAAATCCCGCGCCTGACCCATGTCGACCTGCCGCGGTCGCAGTGCCAGCATCATCGAGGTTTCCACGTCGCCCGCATGCACCCCGAAACGGCGCTCCAGCGCGCCGAACGGCGCCATCACGGCCTCTGGAATCGGCAGGTCGTACCAGTTGCTGGAATAGACGATCAGATCACAGCGCGCGCGCAGATCGCGGGCCACGATGTCCATCATGCCCGCCTGCCCGCCGTGGGCATTGAAGAACAGCAATTTGCGGATGCCGCTGGCGGCGACTCCTTCGCCGATGTCGGTCCAAAGCCGGATCAGCGTTTCCGCGCCCAGGCTCAGGGTGCCGGGAAATCGGGCGTGTTCGTTGCTTTTGCCGATGCGTTGCGTCGGCAGCACCAGTACCGGCAAATCGGGTGGGAGCAACGGCAAGGCACCGGCCACCATGGCGTCGACCAGATCGCTGTCGACACTCAAGGGAAGATGCGGACCGTGTTGCTCGGTGGCGCCGACCGGCAACAGGGCGACGACCTCGCCGATGTCCGGCGCGTCGCGCAGCTGCGTGAACTGCCGTGTGCTGAGGTCAGCCCACAGGCGCGATGGCAATTTCATCGCGCAATCGAATGCATCGGCCCAGAGCGGAAGATGTCAGCTCGACTTGCCGCTGAGCGTGGCGTCGAGTTCCTTGCATGAAGGCGCGCACACGGTCTGGGATTTGCCGGCCACCTTGCGGGTCCCCATCAGCGAACGCGGACGGTGCTTGCCGCACATGAAGCAGGACATGGTGGCACCGCCAAACGACGCGGCCGCCGCGAAGGGCGACCCCGATGCCTTGGATTTGTAACGCAGGCCGTTGGCCTTGACCGCTGTTTTTGCCTCAGCTTTAGCCATGGTGCGTCCTTTCTGTTGGTGTCATGGATGGAAGATTCATGGATCCGTTTGCATGCGAAGCAGGACAGGAAGCCGATTCCGAGGATGCGTCTGGCCCGCCCGGAATCCGGACTGCGCCTGCGGCACAGGCCGGCGGATCTCTGCTGCGAACCGGGTATTTTATCGACTTGCGCGCGTCATGGCCCACACGATGGAACAAGACCTTGGCCGATGGCCCTGATACCGCAGGTCAAGGTCGGGCATCGGGCCGCGAAACACCCTGCGCCTGGCGCAGTGCCTGCTCCAGGTCGTCGATCAGGTCCTGGCCATGCTCGATACCGACCGACAAGCGCAGCAGATCGTCGGGTACCGGGGAGCCGGCGCCTTCGATGCTGGCCCGATGTTCGATCAGGCTCTCCGTGCCGCCGAGCGATGTCGCGCGCTTCCACACGCCCACCTTCGCCGCCGTCGCCACGGCCGCGGCCGCGCCGCCGGCCACGCGGATCGACACCATGCCGCCGAAGCCACCAGTCATCTGGCGTGCAGCCACCGCATGGCCCTGGGCCGTGGGCAGGCCCGGATACAACACCTCGCGTACCAGCGCATGGCCCTGGAAATGCTCGGCCAGGCGCTGCGCCGACGCGCTGGCCGCATGCACACGCAGGTAGACGGTGCGCATGCCACGCAGCAGCAGCCAGGACTCGAACGAACCCAGGGTGCCGCCCAGCTGCGCCCGCACGCTGCGGATGCGTTGCCACAGGTCGTTGTGCTCGCGCGCCACCAGCGCCCCTGCAATCAGGTCCGAATGGCCGTTGAGGTATTTCGTTGCCGCATGCATGACGATGTCGGCGCCCAGGTCCAGCGGCCGGGTCAGCACCGGGCTGGCGACGGTCGAATCCACCGCCAGCACGGCGCCGGCGGCATGGGCGATCGCGGCGGTGGCCTCGATATCGGTGATCGTCCACAGCGGATTGGCCGGTGTCTCGATCCAGACCAGACGCGTCTTGCCCGGCACGATGGCGGCCTGCAACCGGGCCGGGTCGGTCATGTCGACCAGTTCGACCCGCAAGCCCCAGTGGGTCGCGAAATGGAGCAACCAGTTGCGCAACGACCAATACATGACCTTGGGCGCCAGCACATGGTCGCCGGGCGCCAGCGCCTGGAACACCGCCGTGGCAGCCGCCATGCCCGAGGCAAACAGCAGGCTGTCGACGCCGTGTTCGAGTTGCGTGATGACCGCCTGCGCCTGGTCGAACGCGGGGTTGTCGGCGCGCGCGTACACGCGCCCGGTGCGGTACTGGTTGTCTTCGTCGCGCAGGTAGGTCGAAGAGACATGGATCGGCGGCGTGATCGCGCGCGTCACGTCGTCGATCCAGCCCAGTGCCTGGGCAGCAATGGTTTCGGGTTGGGCGGTGGTCTTGTCCATGGTGCGATGGGTCATCAGGAGTTGCGGGCCTGGCCGCGGGCGGTGCCAACGGTGCTGGTGTCGGGTTCTGCCCTGGGCGCGGCGTCGGACGGCCCGACCCGGCCATCACGGTGCTGCATCTGGCGCGCACGCAACCGGCTGGCGGCCCGGGCCGCCGGTGTGTGACTGCCCGACAGCAGCGCTCGCAGCGCGCGGGGACGTGCTCGCGCGCCACTGCGCTGGTAGTCTTCGAACAGGCTCGCCCGGCATTGGTCTGCGTCCAGGCCACGTTCGCCATGCAGATAGTCCATCAGGTGGTCGATCAGCATTTCGGGCGTGAGTCCGCTGGTCTGCCCGGTGCGGCCCCACAACCAGTCGCTGAACGCCAGCATGGCGTTGAACGGGGAACGCATGCCGGCATCGGGCGTGCGATCGTCCGGTGGCATTCCCAGCAGCAACCGCAGGCTGCGCTGGAACCGACCCGAATTGGCCAGCAAGTCCCAATACCGGGCCAGACGGACGAACCGTTGCAGGTCGGCGGCCGGCACACAACCGGTCTGCTGCACGGTGTACGGTGGCTCGGCGTCGTAGACCATGCCGTATTGCGCACCCAGCCGGGTGATCGGCGAGCCGCGCAGGCGCTTGAGGACACCGAGCTGGATCTCATGCGGTCCCAGCGACAGCAGACGATCGAAGCCGGCGGCGAAACTGGCCATGTCTTCACCCGGCAGGCCGAACAGCAGGTCGGCATGCAGATGCGCGTTCGACTGTGTCACCAGCCAGCGCAGGTTGTCCACGGTCCGGTCGTTGTCCTGGCGCCTGGAAATCAACTGCTGCACCGCAACGTTGAAGGTCTGCACGCCGACTTCGAACTGCAACACGCCGCTGGGAAAGCGCGCAATCATCTCCTTGAGCGGTGCCGGCAGATGGTCCGGGATCACTTCGAAGTGCACGAACAGCGGCGGCTCACCGGCACCGGGCAAGCGGTCCAGGAAGAACTGCAGGATGCGCAGCGCCGCAGCGATCTTCAGGTTGAAGGTGCGGTCGACGAACTTGAAGTTGCGCGCGCCGCGCCGGTACAAGGCATCGATTGCATCGAGGAACCGGTCGGCGTCAAAGGCCCAGGCGGTCTTGTCCAGCGCGCTGAGGCAAAACGCGCACTTGAAAGGGCAACCGCGCGAGGCCTCGACATACAGCAAGCGATGCGCAAGATCGTTTGCCGTGTACTGCGCATACGGCAGGCTGATCGCGTCCAGCGGGGGCTGATCGCCGGCGATGATCTTCATCAGGGGCCGCGGGCCATACAGCAAGGAACGGCACAAGGCCGGGAAACTCACGTCGCCCCAGCCGGTGATCACATGGTCGGCCATCGCCACGATGGCCTGCTGTTCGCACTCGTGGCTGACTTCGGGGCCGCCCAGCACGATCTTCAGCGTCGGGCGCAAGGCACGCAAGACACGCACCAGCGCGCAGGTCTGCGTCACGTTCCAGATATAGACCCCGAATCCGATCACCTGGGGCTGCCCTGTTGCCGGCCCGAATGCGTCCAGCAGCTGCTGCGCCAATTGCTGCGGATCCCGTGCGATCGTGTATTCATACAGGGCCGTGCGGCTGCGCAGATCACCCATGTTCGCCAGCAGGTAGCGCAGACCCAGCGACGCGTGGATGTACTTCGCGTTGAGCGTGCACAGGATCACGCAGGCAGGGGTGGGCACGGACTCGCACATGTCGCTATTATTGGCCGCCATGACCCAGGAGTTGTTTCGCGCCGATGCCTACCTGACCGAATGCAGCGCGACGGTCATCGCGATCGACTCCCAGGGCATCGTGCTCGACCGCACCGTTTTCTACCCGATGGGGGGTGGCCAGGCCGGTGATGCCGGCGTGCTGGCGGTCACCTCGGGCGCGGGCGCGGGGCGCACCATCTCCATCGTCGACACCCGCAAGGGCAAGGACACCGAGGGCCGGTTCACGAACGCGATCTGCCACCTGCCCGACGGCGCAGCCCACGCAGATGCCATTGCCGGGCCATTGGCGGTCGGCGACTGCGTCACGGCCCGGATCGATTGGCAGCGCCGACACCGGCTGATGCGGTTTCACACCACCACCCATCTGCTGTGCCACCTGGTGCCACAGCTGGTCAACGGATGCTCGATCACACCGGACTACGCCCGGCTGGACTTCAACATGACCGAACCGCTGGACAAGGACGCCTTGAGCGGCGGCATTGCGGCCCTGGTCGCCGCAGGACATCCCGTCGTTGTCGGAGCCATCAGCGATGCCGAACTCGACGCGAACCCGGCCCTGGTCAAGAGCATGAGCGTGCAACCACCGCGGGGCAGCGGCAGCATCCGTACCATACGCATCGGCGATGCGTTGACCATCGACCTGCAGCCCTGTGGTGGCACCCATGTCGCCAACACGGCGGAAATCGGCGCGGTGGTGGTGACCCGGATCGAGAAAAAGAGCGCCAGCACGCGGCGGGTGGTGCTGGGGTTCGCCGGCTGAACCCGGCGCTGCGTCCTGACCGCAATGGCAGCTGGCATTGCAAGGCAACCGCACGGCATCACGCCAGTGGCCAGTTCGGCGCATCGGTTCGACGACGGCGAGCGATTCTTTGCCTGGGACGGTGACACGCTGGTGGTCAACATCCTGGGCAAACCGGCCGCCAGCCGGGACGCCATCGGCAAACCCAAAGGCCATCAGCTCAAGGTCAGCGTGACCGCCACACCCAAGAACGGCAAGGCGACCGACCACCTGGTGCGCTTTCTGGCGCCGCTGTTCGGGGTACCGGTGTCGCAGATCACGGTGGTGTACGGCCGCCAGAGTATCCACAAGCAATTGCGCATCACAGCGCCAACCCGATTGCCGGCGGTATTTGGCGACGATGGCCCCAAGCCCTGAGGGTGTGCGCGCGCAAGGCGACAATGGCAGCCTCGGGAACGACACTGTCCGGATGGCCGCCGACCGGAACTTTGTGCACCGGCATGTCTCCCACCGACTTCATGACACCTCTCGTTTTACTGTCGCGCCTGCTGCTTCTGTTCGCCCTGGCTTGCGCCAGCCTGAGCCCGCTGTCGGCGCTGGCGCAGCTGGGCAACAGCGACGCGTCGGTCGTCACGACCGACCAGGTCCGGGCCGAACTGGTGGCCCAGGCGCCCGACGGCATCGGGCCAGGCAAGGCGGTCTGGGTCGGGCTGCAACTGACGCACAAACCCGCATGGCACACCTACTGGAAGAACTCCGGCGACTCCGGGCTGGCGACCCAGCTGCAATGGACCTTGCCCGAAGGGGTCCGCGCGGGCGAGATCCAGTGGCCGCTGCCCAGCAAGATCCCGATCGGCAACCTGGCCAATTACGGCTACGAAGAGACGGTGCTGCTGCCGGTGCCGCTCACGATCGACGCGCATTTCAAGCCGTCCCCGCTGGCCGACACGTTGACCGTCAAGCTGGACGCCGCGTGGCTGGTCTGCAAGACCGAATGTCTGCCGCAGGAGGGTCGGTTCACGCTGCAGATCCCGATCAAGAGCTCCACTGCCGGTAGCGCTGCGGCGTTCGAGACAGCCTGGCGCAACCAGCCAGGCGAACTGGCGCCGGCAGCGGGCAACCGGCTGGACATCGAGGGCCAGTCGATCCGGCTCGTGGTGCATGGCCTGCCTGCCGACTGGCGCGGCCACACACTGGCCTTTTTCCCGGAGACGCCCGAGGTCATTGCGACTGCAGCCAACTGGGAGCAATCCTGGGACGGCGGCGTCTGGACCGCGCGGGTGCCGCTGTCGCCACAACGCAGCAACAGCCCGACGACCATGCCGGTGGTACTGGCCTACGGCGGCAAGGGCCAGCGGATCGCCCTGCAGGTTGCCGGCAACTGGCCAGCGGCGGGCAGCGCAGGTCCGCAGTCCACCGCATTGCGGGACGCATTGGCGGCGCCTGCAGCCGGCGCGTTCAGCCCGCCCGCTGGCGCATCGCCCGGTTTCTGGGCCGCCCTGGCCGGCGCCTTGATCGGCGGCCTGATCCTGAACCTGATGCCCTGCGTGTTCCCGATCCTGGCGATCAAGGTGCTGGGTTTCGCGCGCCATGCGAACGACCGGCGCGCGCACCGCGTCAACGGCATCGCGTATACCGCCGGCGTGCTGGTCAGCTTCATCGCGCTGGGCCTGCTGCTGCTGGCGCTGCGCAGCGCCGGTGAAAGCCTCGGCTGGGGCTTCCAGCTGCAGAGTCCGGCCGTGGTGGCCGCCCTGGCCGTGTTGTTCACGCTGATCGGGCTGAACCTGGCCGGTGTGTTCCGCTTCGGGCAGATACTGCCGTCGGGCCTGGCCAGCTTCCAGCCACGCCATCCGGTGGCCGACGCGTTTTTCACCGGGGTGCTGGCAGTCGCAATTGCATCGCCCTGTACCGCACCGTTCATGGGTGCATCGCTGGGGTTGGCGGTTGTCTTGCCTGCGATCGAGGCGATTGCGGTGTTTGCGGCGCTCGGTCTGGGCCTGGCTTTGCCGTATCTGCTGGCCAGCATGGTCCCTGCGATTGCCCGCGCCTTGCCGCAACCGGGAGCATGGATGGACAGCCTCAGGAAGTTCATGGCGTTTCCGATGTTTGCCACGGTGGTGTGGCTGGTCTGGGTGCTCGGGCAGCAAAGCGGCATCGACGGCGCCGGCGCGTTGCTGGCCTTGCTGGTGGCGGTGGCGTTTGTCGCCTGGGCGCTCTCGATGGCCGGTCGTGCCCGCATCATCGCCGGCAGCCTGTCAGTGGCTGTGTTGCTGGGTCTGGCCTGGGGCCTGGGGCCCCATGTGACCGCGCCGGCTGGCGCGGCGCGCGCAGCGGCAAGCGACGCGATCTGGCAAACCTGGGCGCCTGGGCGGGTCGACCAGATCGTGGCCGCCGGTCAGCCGGTGTTCGTCGATTTCACCGCCGCCTGGTGCGTGACCTGCCAATACAACAAGAAGACCACGCTCAGCAATCCGCAGGTGCTGGCGGAGCTGGCGCGCAAGAACGTGGCCTTGCTCCGCGCCGACTGGACGCGACGCGATCCTGCGATCACGGCTGCATTGCAACAACTGGGGCGCAGCGGTGTGCCGGTCTACGTGCTGTACCAGGCCGGACGGGCGCCGGTGCTGATGTCCGAGATCCTCAGCGTGGCCGACATGCGCACCGCATTGGCGCGTCTGTAACCCGCCGATGGCAGGCCGGCCGCGCGGCACGCCCGGCAAGCCGGGCTCCGATGGCTCGCGCACCGTGCGGCACAATAGCGCCATGCCCTCTTCCCGCCCCGTGGGCGCCTTTGCGCCTCTGAAAAACGACTGTTTCCTGCGTGCCTGCATGCGTCAGGCCACCGACCATACACCCGTCTGGCTGATGCGCCAGGCCGGACGTTACCTACCCGAATACCGCGCCTCCCGCGCCAAGGCCGGCAGCTTCATGGGGCTGGCCACCAACACCGATTACGCAACCGAAGTCACGTTGCAACCGCTGGAGCGGTTCCCGCTGGATGCCGCGATCCTGTTCAGCGACATCCTCACGATTCCCGACGCGATGGGGCTGGGCCTGGATTTTGCGATCGGCGAAGGCCCGCGGTTCGCCCGCCCGGTGCGTGACGAGGCGGCCGTAAACCAGCTGCAAGTGCCCGACCTGGACAAGTTGCGTTATGTGTTCGACGCCGTTGCCTCGATCCGCAAGGCCTTGAACGGCCGGGTGCCACTGATCGGATTTTCCGGCAGTCCCTGGACCTTGGCCTGCTACATGGTGGAAGGGGCCGGGTCCGACGACTATCGCCTCGTCAAGACCATGATGTACGCGCGGCCCGATCTGATGCACCACTTGCTGGCGATCAATGCCGATGCGGTGGCGGCCTATCTGAATGCCCAGATTGAAGCAGGCGCGCAGGCAGTCATGGTGTTCGACAGTTGGGGCGGCGTGCTGGCCGACGGCGCGTTCCAGCAGTTCAGCCTGGCCTACACCGCCCGGGTCCTGGCCCAGCTCAAACGGCAGCAGGACGGTGTCGTGGTTCCCCGGATCGTGTTCACCAAGGGGGGTGGGCTGTGGTTGCCGGACATGGGGCAACTCGACTGCGAAGTGCTCGGGCTGGACTGGACGGTCAATCTCGCCCAGGCGCGGGCGCTGGTGGGCGGCCAGGTTGGCGGGCCCGGCAAGGCCTTGCAGGGCAATATCGACCCGAACATCCTGTTCGCCAACCCGCCGCAGATCGAGGCCGAAGTCCGCCGCGTGCTCGAGAGTTTCGGCATGCCCCACGGCTCAGGGGCCGGCACACCTGCGCAGGTCGGGCCCACCCATATCTTCAACCTCGGCCATGGCATCAGCCAGCACACGCCACCTGACAACGTGGCGGTACTGGTCGATGCGGTGCATGCCATTTCGCGGCAGCTGCGCCAGTGAGGCGGCCTGCAACCGCCTACCACAGGATCGGGTCTCCCAGGTTGGTGAACCCTGACTTATTCACAAAAATCGTGCTGCGGCGCGACACCGATGCCGACCGGCGTCACGCCACGCTACAAAACCCATAGCTCCTGCAAGCTGTTGATTCATATGGAGTTTGTTTCGATGCTTTTTTGATGGGCAATCCAGCCAAAGCCTTTGTTTACAAGGGCTGCGGGCGAGCCGCAGTGGGATATCAACAAAGTTATCCACAGAAAACTTGGATGAAGACCAAAGCACTTACGGATCAAGCACTTAAGTCGGATTTCGCAAGTTCACTTCAAGAACACGCCCCAAACGCCGCTTTGTCATGGCGCACCTGATTCCCGTCCTGGTCCAGACGCCGGCGCACAGCCTGATCGGCGCAGCATTGACCTACCAAAGTGAGTTGCCACTGTCGCCGGGCACCATGGTGCGGGTTCCGCTGGGTCGGCGCGAGACACTCGGCGTGGTGTGGGACGACGCTGCGGCTCCGGGTCCGGACATCGACCCGGCACGGGTGCGGGCGGTGTCTGCCGTGCTGGAGGGACTGCCTCCCCTGGCGCCGCAATGGCGACGTCTGGTAGGCTTCGCCGCCGGATACTACCAACGCGCGCTGGGTGAAGTCGCCTTGTCGGCATTGCCACCACAATTGCGCGATCTCAGCCAGGCGCAATTGCAGCGCCGCCTGAACAGGTCGCCCAAGCCGTCCGCGGCTGCGTCGCTGGCGACATCGGCT
This sequence comes from uncultured Rhodoferax sp., assembly GCA_964558425.1. Classification (GTDB taxonomy): domain Bacteria; phylum Pseudomonadota; class Gammaproteobacteria; order Burkholderiales; family Burkholderiaceae_C; genus CAISIP01. The sequence goes on from CAZLDV010000015.1 coordinate 42,585, forward strand.
GCAGCGGACACGGGCGGCCTGGCGCCGTCCCTGAGCCCCGAACAGCAGTCGGTGATGGAACAGCTGCGCCAGGGTGACGGCAGCTTTCTGCTGTTTGGCGCCACCGGCAGCGGCAAGACCGAGGTCTACCTGCAGGCGGTGCAGGAGTTGCTGCAAAGCGATCCCCACGCGCAGGCATTGGTGATGGTGCCCGAGATCAACCTGACACCCCAATTGCAACAGCGCTTCCTGGCGCGTTTCGCGACGCTGTTCGGCCCCGAGGCGGTGGTATCGCTGCACAGCGGCATGACCAACCCGCAGCGTCTGCGCAGCTGGCTGGCTGCCCACCTGGGTGTCGCGCGCATCGTGCTGGGCACACGCATGGCGGTGTTCGCATCGATGCCCCGGTTGCGCCTGATCGTGGTCGATGAGGAACACGATCCGAGCTACAAGCAGCAAGAGGGCGCGCGGTATTCGGCGCGCGACCTGGCGGTCTACCGCGGCCGGCTGCTCGGTGTCAAGGTGATCCTCGGTTCGGCCACGCCATCGCTGGAGAGCTGGCACCACAGCCGGCCAAGGGCCGAGGGAGGACGCTATACCCGGCTGCACATGCCCAGCCGCGTCGGTGAACAGGCCCGTTTGCCGCTGGTGCGCCGGGTCGACATGAACCACCAGCCCCGGCGGGCGGTGATTGCGCCACCGCTGCTCGACGCCATCAGGCAACGTATCGCCGCAGGCGAACAAAGCCTGATCTTCCTGAACCGGCGCGGCTATGCCCCGGTGCTGCAGTGCGGCGCCTGCGACTGGAAGAGCGCCTGCCCGTATTGCAGCGCCTACCGCGTGTTCCACAAGATCGACCGCAGCCTGCGTTGCCACCACTGCGGATTCGCCGAGCCGGTGCCACGCGCCTGCCCTGACTGCGGCAACCTGGACATCGCCCCGGTCGGTCGGGGCACCGAACGGCTGCAGGAGCACCTGGCCGAGCTGCTGGCCGATGTGCGCCGACCGGGTTCGTGCACAACCGACACACCGCACGGGACACCGGTGCATGTGGCGCGCATCGATGCCGACAGCACGCGCCACAGCGGCAGCCTGCAGGCGCAACTGGACCAGGTGCATTCGGGCGAGGTCGACGTGCTGGTCGGCACGCAGATGGTCGCCAAGGGCCATGACTTCCGGCGCATCACGCTGGTGGCGGCGATCAATGCCGACAACGCCTTGTTTTCGAGCGACTTTCGTGCACCGGAACGCCTGTTCGCCCTGTTGCTGCAGGCCGCCGGACGGGCTGGTCGCGATGCCGCGGTCAGTGGCCACAGCGAGATGTGGATCCAGACCTTCCAGCCGGCCCATCCGCTGTTCGAGGCACTCAAGCGCCACGACTATCCGGCGTTTGCCGAGCAACAGCTGCGCGACCGGGCCGCCGCCGGATTGCCGCCGTTCTCGTTTCAGGCCTTGTTGCGTGCCGAAGCACGTAGCCAGGAGGCGGCACAAGGCTTTCTGCAGGCGGCCAGCGCGGCGGCGCAGTCCCAACTGGTGCATCTGCCGGGATTCGCGCACATCACGCTGTATCCAGCGGTTCCGATGGCGGTGCAGCGGGTCGCCAACGTCGAGCGGACCCAGATGCTGGTGGAGAGCCCCTCGCGTGTCGCGTTGCAGCAGTTCCTGTCGGCCTGGCACGCGGTGTTGCACGCTGTGCGCCAAGGTGAGGCCGGCCGCGGCTTGCTGCGCTGGGCCGTGGACGTGGACCCGCTGGCGATATGACCGGTCAGACGGTCGCGCGCTGCGATGCGTGCGCCAGCACGAATTGTTCGAACTGCACAATCGGCAACGGCCGGCTGATCAGATAACCCTGGCAGGAGTCGCAACCGTGCGCCGCAAGAAAGTCGCGCTGGCCTTGCGATTCGACACCTTCGGCGATCACCTCCAGACCCAGGCTTTGCCCCAACGCAATGACGGTGCGGGCAATGGCTGCGTCGTTCGGATCGGTCAAAATCTCCCGCACGAAGGCCTGGTCGATCTTGAGCTGGTCCAGCGGCAGCCGGCGCAGATAGCTCAGCGATGAATATCCGGTACCGAAATCATCCAGCGAGAACCCCACGCCCAGGCTCTTGATATGGCGCATCTTGTTGATGATGCCATCCTGGTCGTGCACGAACATGCTCTCGGTGATCTCGAGCTTGAGCCGCGACGGCACGGTGCCATGGTGCGCCAGCGCCTGACGGACCTTGTCGGCGAAATCGGCCTGGCGGAACTGGTTCACGCTGACATTGATCGCCAGCGTCAGCCGCGCCGTGTGCGGCTGACGCGCCCACAGGGCCAACTGCGCACAGGCTTGCTGCAGCACCCACTCGCCGAGTTCGACGATCAGCCCGGATTGCTCGGCCACCGGAATGAAATCCGCCGGCGACACCGGACCGCGCAGCGGGTGGTTCCAGCGCAGCAGCGCCTCGGCACCCATCACCTGGTCCAACCGCCCGACCTGGGGCTGGAAATGCAAGGTGAGTGCCCCATGCCCGAGGCTCAGGCGCAGATCGATCTCCAGCGCTGCGCGTGCCTCGACGGCGGCCTGCATGGCCGGGTCGAAAAAGCGCAGCGTGTTGCGCCCGGCCGCCTTGGCCTGGTACATCGCGACGTCGGCACGTTTGAGCACTTCTTCCACCGTGCGGGTCTGCGCACCCAACAGCGACACACCGATACTGCTGCCGCTGCGATGCTCGCGACCGCCGACGTCGTACGGCTCGCCCAGCCGTGCAAGCACCTTTTCCGCCACGCTGCGGGCGGTGGCGATCGCATCGGCCGCCAGTGCGCCGGCATCGTCGATCAGGACGACGAACTCGTCACCGCCCAGGCGCGCGACCGTATCGACCTCACGCACGCACGAACGCAATCGGACCGCCACCAGCTGGAGCAGCAGGTCGCCCTGGTCGTGGCCCCAGGTGTCGTTGAGCGACTTGAAGTTGTCCAGATCGATCAACAACAGCGCGCCCTGGCGCCGGTGGCGCACGCTGGCCGTGAGTGCATGCTCCAACCGGTCCTGCAGCAACCGGCGGTTGGGCAGGTCGGTCAGCGGATCATAGAAGGCCAGACGACGGATTGCGCTCTTGGCCGTCTTGCGACCCGTGATGTCGCGTGTCATGACGACGAATCGGGACAGCTCGGCAGCCACCGCCTGCTTGCGCGCCACCGACAACTCGAACCAGCGGGTGCCCTGGTCGAACTGCAAGGTGTATTGCTCGCCTTGCGAGAAACCGTCGATCTGGGCGCGTCGCAAGGCTTCCATCGTCACCTCGGCGGCATCACGCGGCAACACCTCGAACACGGTGCGCCCGGCAAAATCTTCCGCGGCGATCGGCAACAGGCTGTCAGCGGGCGCGTAGCAGCTGTAGTACCGGCCATCGAGGTCGATATCGAAGATCGGATCGCGGATCGCCTCGACGGTGGTACGCAGCTGATCGTGCGTCGACAACATCTGGGCCGTGCGCTCCCGCATCAGCGATTCCAGGCCGATCTTGTAGCGCCGCTGCTGCACCAGGGCCTGGGCCAACACGGCCAGCAACAGGCTGCACAGAAATGCCGCCGCCGCGCCCCAGCCCAGCCCCAGGCCTTGGCCCCAGCCACCCACAGGCACCAGCTCCAGGCTCCAGGCGCCGTTGGGCACCTCCAGGCTCTGCCGCACCGGGGCAAGCATCGGCCCTGTCAGCGAGGTCGCAATGGTGTGTTGCACACCGGTGTCCGGCTGCACCCGCGATAGCCGGTAGTCGTAACCCCGTTGGGGAAGGTCAGCCAGCGCCCCTCCGCCCAGCAATTCGGGCATACGCACCGTCACGTTGCCAAAGCCCCAGAACCTCGGATCGCCACCGGCGACCGGCAGGAAGATCGGCAGTCGTCCCACGACGCCTTGGCCGCCCTGTGCCAGCTGCAGGGGCCCGGCCAGCGTTGCGCGCCCGGTATCGCGGGTAAAGGCAGCTTCGCGCTGCTGGATCGGATCGTTGAGCTGGTCGAAACCGATCAGGCCTTCATTGCCTGCGCGGGGCACCACAAACCGCACGACCCCGGCCGGCGACACGGAGATCGCCTGCACCTGCGGATTGCTGCGCAGCAATTGCATCGCAGCCGCATCGAAGTTCACGATCTGGCCATTGCCCTGGTGTACGATGGCGGCCAGCGCATGGTTGATCGCCATCATCCGCTCAAAGCTGCGCTGCAGGACCATCGAGCGCTCCTTGGCCAGATGCGCCGCCTCGGCGCGCTGCAGGCGCTGCTGATCGAACTGGAAGCGCGACAACAAGGCGGCGCCCACTGCCAGCGTCAACACGAACACCAGGGCCCCGATCGTCCACGCCGGCCAACCGCCAGCGGCGGCGGGACCGCGCAGCTCAGGCTGGGGCACCATCGGCGATTCCGGTTGGAGCAGGCAGCGCCGCGCCGTCGGATGACAACCACGGATCAGCGCACGAGAATGGAGAAATGACCAGCAGGACCTGAGACACCCCTTGATTGTCGCCGACACCACCGCGCCGCCTTCGCTCGGTATGATCGGTTTCCGCCCCGCTTTTCCCGTGTCTGTCTGTCCTTGATGTCTGCTGCGCCCCGCCCTTCCACCGGTCTGAACCTCGCCCAACAAGAAGCCGTCAACTACCTCCATGGTCCCTGCCTGGTGCTGGCGGGGGCCGGTTCGGGCAAGACACGGGTGATCACCCACAAGATTGCCCGGCTGATCCAGACCGGGATGGAACCCCGGCGGATCGCCGCGATCACCTTCACCAACAAGGCCGCCGCTGAAATGCGTGAACGGGCCAAGGCGCTGGTCGGAGCCAGGGCGCGCGAACTGGTGATCTGCACCTTCCACGCGCTGGGTGTGCGCATGATGCGCCAGGACGGGCAGGCATTGGGACTGAAACCCAGTTTCTCGATCCTGGACGGCGACGACGTGACCAGTATCCTGAAGGACTGCGGCGGCAGCACCGACGCTGCCACGGCGCGCCAGTGGCAGTGGACGATCAGCCGCTGGAAGAACATGGGGCTGAACGCGGCGCAGGCCCAAGCGCAGGCGGGCGATGACAACGAACGCCTCACCGCGCGCATCATGGCGCGCTACGAAGAGCGGCTGAGCGCCTACCAGAGCGTCGATTTCGACGACCTGATCGGCTTGCCGCTCAAGCTGCTGCACGAGCACGCCGAGGTGCGCCAGAAATGGCAGGCCGCGCTGGGCCATGTGCTGGTGGACGAATACCAGGACACCAATGCCACCCAATACGCGGTGCTCAAGCACCTGGTGGGTGGCGCGCAGCGCACCGATGCGCGTTTCACCGCGGTCGGCGACGACGACCAGTCGATCTATGGCTGGCGCGGCGCCACCCTGGACAACCTGCGCGCGTTGCCGATCGACTTCCCCGCGCTCAAGGTGATCAAGCTCGAACAGAACTACCGCTCGACCTCGGCCATCCTGCGCGCGGCCAACAACGTGATCGGCCCCAACCCCAAGCTGTTCCCGAAAAATCTGTGGAGCGACCTGGGCGAAGGCGAACCGGTGCGGATCGTCGACGCTGACCATGAGGAGCACGAGGCCGAACGCGCGGTGGCGCGCATCCAGAGCCTGCGCGCCGGCACCACGACCACCGGCACCGGGCAGCCGCAGCATCTGGAGCTGCGCGACTTTGCGGTGCTGTACCGCGCCAACTACCAGGCACGGGTGTTCGAGCAGGCGCTGCGCAAGGCGCAGATCCCGTACAAGGTCTCGGGCGGCCAGAGTTTCTTCGACCGTGCGGAGATCAAGGATCTGTGCGCCTGGTTCCGGCTCTGGGTCAACAACAACGACGATCCGGCCTTCCTGCGCGCGGTCACGACCCCCAAACGCGGCATCGGCCACCAGAGTCTGGCGCAACTGGGCGTGTTCGCATCGCAATACAAGATCAGCCTGTTCGAGGCCCTGTTCCGTTCCAGTCTGGGCAGCGCTCTGCCGGCGCGCGCGGTGGGCAGCCTGCACGAATTCGGCCGCTATGTGAACGACCTCGAATACCGCGCCCGGCAGACCCGCGGCGCCGACGCCGCGCGCAGCTTCCTGACCGAATGGCTGGCCGAGATCGGTTACGAGAAGCACCTGTACGACGGCGAGGAAAGTGAAAAGCTGGCCGCTGCGCGCTGGACCAACGTGCTCGAATTCTGCGACTGGATGGCCGCGCGCTGTGGTGGCCAGATCGACGACACCGCCGGCGTCACCACCAGCGCCGAGGTCAAGAACCTGCTGGAAGTGGCGCAGACCATCTCGCTGCTGTCGACCATCAGCGAACGCGACACCGACCAGAACGTGGTGACCTTGTCGACGCTGCATGCCGCCAAGGGCCTGGAATGGCCGCACGTGATGTTGGTGGGCGTGACCGAAGGCCTGCTGCCGTTCAAGCTCGGCGACGACGCCAACCCCGGCGGCAAGGCGGACGGCCCGATGAGCGAAGGTGTGCTCCAGCGGCTGCAGGAAGAGCGCCGGCTGATGTATGTCGGCATCACCCGTGCCCAGCGCAGCCTCGCGGTGAGCTGGACCCGCAAACGCAAGAAGGGCCGCGAGATGGTCGCCGCGCAGCCCAGCCGCTTCATTGCCGAGATGGCGCTGGATGCGAACACCACCAAGGAAGATCCGCGCGCCAAGCTCAAGGCGCTGCGCGCGGAGTTCGCGCAAAAGGCGTTGGTTGCCGCGGCCGCGAGCGCGATGGCAGCCGGCCGGTAGACGGCAGACAAGCGCGCGGTCGCCAGCCCAGCCCGTTCCCCCGGCTATCATGCGACCAACCCACCCGGCCCCGGCCGCAGCGGAGCGTCGACACATGACACGATTCCTCAAACGAACGGCCCTGGGCCTATTGGTGCTGGTGCTGCTGGCAGCAGCCGGCCTGGCGTGGTACATCCAGGGCAAGCAACCACAACGCAGCGGCTCGACGACGCTCAGGGGATTGCAGGCGCCGGTCAGCGTGCGGTATGACGAACGGGGCGTGCCGCATATCGAGGCCGGCAACGAAGCGGACATGTACCGTGCGTTCGGTTACCTGCACGCGCAGGACCGCCTGTTCCAGATGGAGGTGGCACGGCGATTGGCACGCGGTGAGTTGGCCGAGATCCTGGGCCCCAAACTGGTCGATACCGACCGGTTGTTCCGCACTCTGGCACTGCGGGCCCATGCCGATGCCACGATCGAGACCATCGACAAGACCACGCCGGCCTACCGGGCGGTATTGGCCTACCTGGACGGAGTCAACCAATTCCAGGCCAGCCATCCGGCGCCGATCGAGTTCGACATCCTGGGCATACCGCAGCGCCCGTTCACACCGCAGGACACGTTGGCCGTGGCGGGTTACCTGGCCTTCAGCTTTGCGTCGGCGTTCAAGACCGAGCCGGTCATGACTTATATCCGCGACGCGCTCGGCCCCCGATACCTGACGGTGTTCGACCTCCAGTGGTACCCCAGGGGCGTCGACACGCCGTCTGCCAAGGCGAGCCTGGCCCAGGCCGACTGGCAAGGTCTGGAGCGGGTCTCGGCGCTGGTGCGCCAGGTGATGGACGATGCGCCTGTGCCGCCGTTCGAGGGCAGCAATGCCTGGGCCATCGCCGGCAGCCGCACCGCCAGTGGCAAACCGATGCTGGCCGGCGACCCGCACATCGGCTTCTCCACGCCGGCCGTCTGGTACGAAGCCCATCTGCACGCACCGGGCATGGAGTTGTATGGCCACTTCCAGGCGCTCAACCCGCTCGCGTTGCTCGGTCACAACCGGCGTTTTGGCTGGAGCCTGACGATGTTCCAGAACGACGACATCGACATGGTGGTGGAGAAAATCAATCCGGACAACCCGGGCCAGGTCTGGCACCAGGGTCGCTGGGTCGATCTGCAGCAACGCAGCGAAACCATCAAGGTCAAGGGCGCGCCGCCCGTCACCCTGCAACTGCGGCGCTCGCCGCATGGCCCGATCATCACCGACGCCTACCCGGACAACTACGGCAAGACGCCGGTGGCGATGTGGTGGGCCTTTCTGGAGACCGAAAATCCGATCCTGCAGGCGTTCCACGCGCTGAACCGGGCCGACACACTGGACAAGGCACGCCACGCCGCCAGCCTGATCCACGCACCCGGCCTGAACGTGGTCTGGGCCAACGCCGACGGTGACATCGGCTGGTGGGCCGCGGCCAAACTGCCGATCCGCCCGCCCGGCGTCAACCCGACCTTCCTGCTCGACGCGTCAAAGGGCGAGGCCGAGAAACCGGGTTTTCATCCGTTTTCCGACAATCCCCAGCAAGAAAACCCGCAGCGCGGCTTCATCGTATCGGCCAACCACCAGCCCACCGTGGCCAGTGGCATCGAGATTCCCGGTTACTACCAGCCACCCGACCGGGTGCAACGGCTGGTCGGCCTGCTGCAGGACGACAAGCACAAGGCCGATGTCGCGCTGAGCCAGGCCATGCAGCGCGACGTGACCAATGGCTACGCCCACCGCGTCTTGGCGCCGCTGCTGCCGGTCTTGCGAAACGTCGTCACGGACCCGGTGGAACGCAAACTGCTCGACCAACTGGCGGCCTGGGATGGCAGCTACACGATGGACAAGCTCGAACCCACGCTGTTCGCGCAGCTGCTGTATGCAATCGCGTACAGCGCGATGTTCGACGAATTGGGTCCGGTGCAGTTCAAGAACCTGCTGGGCAGCCGGTCACTCGATTTCGCGCTGCCGCTGCTGGTTGCAGACGCCACCTCACCATGGTGGGACGACCAGCGCACACCCACCGTGGTGGAGACGCGCGAACAGCGCCTGCAAACCGCTTGGCGTGCCACGATCAACCACCTGCGTGCGACGCTGGGCTCCGACATGACAGGCTGGGCCTGGGGCAAAGCCCACACGCTGACGCACAACCACCCGCTGGGACAGCAAAAACCGCTGGACAGGTTGTTCAATGTGGGGCCATTTCCGGCGCCGGGCGGGCGTGAATTGCCCAATGCGCTCGGAACTGCCATCGGCCCGGCACCGTGGGCCGTGAGCTATGGCCCGTCGACCCGGCGCGTGATCGACTTCGCCCATCCGGACCAGGCGCTGGGCATCAATCCGGTGGGACAAAGCGGGGTGTTGTTCGACCGCCACTACCGCGATCAGGCCGAGACCTACAGTCAGGGCGGGTATGTGCATGAATGGCTGGCCGAGGCAGATGTCGTGGCCAACACCCGCAGCACGCTGCACCTGCAGCCCGCCACACGATCGTCAGCGCCCTGAGTCGCTCCGGCCATCGACAACGCTGGCGGCAGCCATTGCCCCTGGCCGCAGCCATTGCGATCCGTTCAGCGCAGCACCAGCACCGGGATGTGCGAATGGGTCAGCACATGCTGCGTCTCGCTACCCAGCAACACCCGCGCCAGCCCGCGACGGCCATGGGATGCCATCACGATCAGGTCGCAGTTCTGCCTGCGGGCGACATCGATCACCGTGTCGGCCACGAAGTTGGACTTTTCCGTGATCGCCGTCGCCTTCACGCCCGCTGCGCTTGCCGATGCGGTGACGCGATCGACGATGGCCTGCGAGATGTCGGCCCGATGCTTGTCCTGCTCCGCGTCCAGCACCGCATCGCGCCCGATCTGACCGTCCCAGTGGTCCTCGATGCGTTGAAGCGTCACCTTGAGCGCCACCAGATCCGCGCCATGGATCCTGGCCAGCGCGATCGCGTGATCCACTGCCTTGCCTGACAACTCGGACCCGTCGGTGCACACCAGAATGCGTCTATACATGCTTTTCTCCGTGATGAATCGAACCAGGGCGGCCAGGCCGATCGGCACGAGCACAGGTCATGCCGACCCGCGCACCACCGCCCCAACGCGCCCACCCATCGTGAACAGTACCACGGCGGCGCCATGCGCGCAGCAGTCGGTGCACGCGCGCGTCATGGCCCGGCATCAATGGCCAAGACACTGGTGCCGGCGTGCCCATGCCCCGCCGCGATCAATTGGTCCATCCGGGCAGCAACACCGGGCAGGGCAGCCATCGGCTTGCCAGCAGCCGTCTGCAACATCAGCCCGACGTCCTTGCGCGCCATCGTCAGTTCGAACGTCGGCGCGAAGTCACGCTGCGCCATGCTCGACCCGACGCGCACGGCCATGGCATTGAGGTCCAGCATGCCCAGCAGCTTGACAGCGTCTTGGGCATCCACCTGCGCATTGCCAGCCATCGTCATGATGTCGGCGATCGTGCCACCCAGTCCGATGATGAGTGCGTTGCCAAACAACTTGTAGACGGCGGCAAGGTCCGCGCGTTCGCCCAGATACTCCAACCGTCCGGTCATGCGGGCAAGATCGGCCTGCACAGAGTCGAACACGGCTTTCGGACCGGACACCAGCATCGAGCCTTGCGCATTGCGCGCTGCGGCCGGACCCGCGAAGACCGGGCAATGCAGATAGTGCACACCCGCGGCGTTGAACCTTTGCAGCCGTGCGGCAGTGGTGGTCGGCAAGGTGGTGGAGTGGTCGATGATGACCGCGCCGGGTGCCAGTCCATCACGCGCCTGCGCCAACACCTGTTCCACCACGTCGTCATCCTTGAGCACCAGGTGCACGCGGTGTGCACCGCGCACCGCATCGCGCGGTGTCGCTGCCAGCGTCGCGCCAAACGCCTCCAGTGCGCGCGCCTTGTCGGCCGATCGGTTCCACACGGTCACGGTGTCGCCCCGCTTGGCGGCGGCTTCGGCAAAGGCAGCACCGAGCAATCCGGTGCCGAGGTATGCAATGGGGGTCATGGTCGCTGCGCTCCTGGCAAGTCTTGTTTGCGCAGATCCGTCCGACGGACCTGCAAGATGCCGATCTTAGACCGACGCTGCTGACGGTGGCATTCGAAGTGCCGCCAGCGCGCCGGTCAATGCCTGCCGTCGATGACCGATACACCTACACCCTGGTGCGACATGTACCCCACTGGGTGCACAAATCGGCCGATGCCGATAGACTCGCTGCATGCATTTTCGTCTCTCGATCACCCCACGCAATTACGCACGCATATCCGTGGCAGTTGCCGTCGCACGCGTTTGGCATGCGCGTGCGGTGTCGGCGAGGACAGGTTCTGTCATCGATCTGCCGGCCGCACAGACCTGAGCCCGGCGATCACCCCCAAGCCTTACCGCGCACATCCCAGATCGCCGGGCCCAAAGCCCGCGCATGGGCACGCGCCTGCTCCGGCAGGCCCGCGCTATCGACCTGGAGGAATGCACCATGGAAGTTCTTGCCCTGGCAGAACGCACGCTCACGCAACTGGACCACGCCCGGCTTACCAATCTGGTCTACCGGCACCAGCGGTCCCGCCCCGACTCCCCTTCCCCCTGGCTGGACGAGCGTCTGCTGAACGAAGCTGCGGTCGTGCCCTGGCGCCTGATTCCGCCCGGAACCGTCACGATGCACTCCCGGGTTCTGCTGGAGGACCAGGACAGCGGCGAACAAAGCCGTATCACACTGTGCTATCCGCCAGATGCCGACCCGCACCGTGGTCACCTATCGGTGCTCTCTGCGCTGGGTTGGAGCCTGCTGGGCCAACACATGGGGGCTACGGTGGACTGGACGTCTTCCGACGGCAACAACCGGTCAACAGCGATCGTGGCGGTCTTGTTCCAGCCCGAAGCAAGCGGCGTGATTGCCAAATGAAGTCCGCGCTACAGACCGGACATCCCCATACAAGGATAAAGGAGAGGAACGTGCAACAAACCCGACTGAGCAACCCTTGGCTTGAAATTTGGTTCAAGCAGGTTTGCAACAACCATCTGGCCGCGGACACGATGACCCGCAACATCGACGATTTGTTGACGCAAGTCCCGCGCACGCTGGTGGACCAATGCCTGCCCCCATCCGGGGAGCGCCTCAACCCGCTGGAGTTTCATGGCAGGAGCCGGGAGCCTGCTGTGTGACAAGAACTGCCTGGGGATCAGTGCGCCAATGCCGCGGCCGGAACCGGAGCAGGGTCTCCCTCGACGCCCGGCGGCCTCCACACAAAGCGCAGGGTCCACGTGCTCTTGCGCTCGAAGAAGTCGATGGAAAGCGGATACCAGCCGGGCCGGGCCACATCCATCGTGGCAAGGTCGGAGAACTGATCGTCGTGCACGCCGGGATCCTCGACGATCAACTTGCCGTCGATCTTCAGGCGCACGCCATCATTCGATTCGAACGCGAATTTGTAGGCGCCGACCTTGTCCAGATGGATGAATCCGGTGATCCGCGCCATCACGCCGTCATCGGAATGGCTGGTAAGCACCTTGCCGTTGCCACCATCGAAGTCCAGCATGGCCAGCGGCGCGCCTGATTCGCATTGGAGGCTCTTTGCCCATTCGGCGATCTCGTCGACATGCCGGATGAACTTGTACATGTAGCACACCGCCAGCCCTGGCTTGCGCTCGGCGGTGGCGGTTGTTGGCTGCGCTTGAGCGCCGGGTGACCCGGCAAGAAGCACGCTCCCCGCCAAGACAACACGGGTCAAGAACGCCTTGCAATTTCTCATATTTCCCCCTGGACTGTTTAGCCGCACCGTCCGCAACGTGTCGTCGGTTTCGGCCAGCAGCGCCACATTCCGCATGCATGTTCGCCAGGCAAAAAGCGACCGACGCAACGCTGATCCGGTGAATCTTGCCGAAGAGGCGAATGCGCAATCATACTGACTCGATGCCGGCCGGCGCTGCACAGGCGCCGCCAATATGCTGAAGAAAAACCGGCATTGCGCTGAAACAACGAAGCGGAAAGGGCCGCCAACCTACCGTACGCCTGTTCCCCTCGACTGACAGGCCTGTACAAAATCCGTACCATCGCAATATCCACTTCGGCCCGAGCCGTGCCGCGGCTTGCCCAATGTCGGCTGTAGCCTAGCCCTACCTTCGCAATCCTGATCTTTCGTTTTCCGATCGCCGCGCTCCCA